>JAKSPL010000009.1 GCA_024404815.1 Oscillospiraceae bacterium | reverse complement strand
ATCAGTGCTGCCACTTGTGGTAGTTTCGCTGGTAGTAGAGTTGCTATCAGTGCTGTCACTTGTGGTGGTTTCGCTGGTAGTAGTGCTGCTATCGGCACTATCACTTGTGGTGGTTTCGCTGGTAGTAGAGTTGCTATCAGTGCTGCCACTTGTGGTAGTTTCGCTGGTAGTAGAGTTGCTATCAGTGCTGTCACTTGTGGTGGTTTCGCTGGTAGTAGTGCTGCTATCAGTGCTGTCAGTTGTGGTGGTTTCGGTGGTAGTAGTACTGCTGTCAGTGCTGTCAGTTGTGGTGGTTTCGATGGTGGTTGTTGTCGAATCGGTAACATCCTCACGAACGATAACTGCACCGTCAACCTTTGTGACATCCACTTCGTTGCCGGAAGTATTGACAACTTCCAGAGCGGTGAATGTTACAGGATATTCGCCTTCTGTTTCAGGAGCGGTGAAGTTCAGATACAGGATCGGCTCATCGCCTGCCTTTGCATCGTTACCGTCAGCCTCTGCCCAAACAACAGTCAGCTCATTGCCATTGATGATTGCTTCGCCTTCGTAGCCTTCGCCCCAAGTGAAGCCTTCAAATGTCAGTGCATCGTCATAGTCGAAGGTTACAACGAAGCCGGAAGTACCATCATCGTTCGAAACGGTGACAGGAACTGCAACTTCTGCGCCCTTAGCGACTTCTTCCTTACCGATGGTCCATGTTGCCTTGCCGGCAGGAACATTCGGAGTGGTTTCGTCAACAACGATAACAGCACCGTTGGTCTTCTTCAGAGTCAGCGGGTTGCCGGAAGTGTTGACAACTTCGAGAGATGCAAATGTAACAGGATATTCGCCGTTCTTGTCAGGAGCTGTGAAGTTCAGATACAGAACAGGAGCGTCGCCTGCCTTTGCATCATTACCATCAGCCTCTGCCCAAACGACTGTCAGCTCTTTACCGTTGAGGGTAGCCTCGCCGGTGTAGCCTTCGCCCCATGTGAAGCCGTCGAAGGTCAGAGCGTCATCGTAATCGAATGTTACGACGAAACCGGAAGTGCCTTCATCGTCAGATACGGTTACAGGAACTGCAACCTTTGCAGACTTTTCAGCTTCCACGGTGCCGATTACCCAGTTGGACTTGCCAGCCGGAGTGCCTTCGCTAACAACAACAGCACCATTGGTCTTAGTGACTGTCAGCGGCTGCTGGTTAGTATCGACAACTTCAAGAGATTCAAATGTTACAGGGTATGTGCCAACTGCATCAGGAGCAGTGAAGTTCAGGGTTACAACAGTACCCTTGCCGCTCTGGGCATTGTTACCATTGTCATCGCCCCAAACGACAGTCAGCTCTTTGTCGTTCATGGTAGCTTCGCCGGAATAGCCATCGCCCCAGGTAAAGCCGTCGAACTTCAGAGCATCGTCATAGTCGAAGGTAACAACGAAGCCTGCGGTACCCTCGTCATCGCTGACGGTAACAGGCACAGCAACCTTTGCGCCCTTTTCGGCGTTGACGGTGTCGATGGTCCAGTTGGACTTGCCGGCAGACGGAATGGATGCGTCAACGATGACTGCACCATTGGTCTTGCTAACGCTCAGAGCGTTGCCGGAGGTGTTGACAACTTCAAGAGACTCGAAGCTGACAGGATATACGCCTACTGCGTCAGGAGCGATGAAGTTGAGGTTCATGACTGCGCCGGAACCAGCCTTTGCGTCATTACCATCTGCTTCGCTCCAGACAACGGTCATCTTATTGCCGTTGATGGTAGCTTCACCTGCATAGCCGTTGCCCCAGGTGATGCTGTCGAACTTGAGTGCAGAGTCTGCGTCGAAGGTGACAACGAAACCGGAAGTGCCTTCATCGCCGGAAACTGTTACAGGAACAGAAACAGCATTGCCAGCACCGGTCTTTACGGTGTCGATCTTCCACTCGGACTTACCTGCAGGAGTATCGTCCTTAGTTGTGCTTGTGGTAGTGGTTTCAGGAGTGTCACTTACAGTAACCGTGATCGGAGAGTAAGTGTACGGAATGTCCTGCATATTGAGGTTCTGGATCTTGGTCTTGTCGTTCGCAGCAGAGCTGAGATCGATCTTATAAGTACCAGCAGTCTCAGGAACCTTAACGCTGAACATTACGAGGTAAGAACCGTCTTCTGCCTTTTCTTCAGTAGCAGAACCGAAGCCTACAAAACCTTCTGCCATGTTATTGGTCATGTCGATCATGTAAGCAGGGTTGTCGGAGTCAACGAGCTTGACATCCGTGAACTTACCGAAGTCGAAGAACATCTGCATACCTGCGGTACCGGGGTCACCGGAAATCTTTACGCCGACTTCAACAGTCTCGCCCGGCTTTGCAGTCTTGGTATCGCCGGTGAGGGTGATGGTGTCGGTCACAGGAGGAAGATCTTCGCCAACCGAAACGATCATCGGAGAGTAACTATAAGTTACTGCCTGCATCTCGCGGTTGCGAATTGCGTTCTTCTCTTTGGAGTTCAGTTTGATCTCATAATCGCCGGAGCCGTTTGCAGGAACTGTGACGTTGAATACGACCAGATAACCGCCGTCTTCTGCGACTTCATCGGTGGAGCCGCCCCAGACGAAGCTGCCAGCTGCAGGGTTGAATGTCGGCTCAATGAAATATGCAGCAGGATCAGGATCGGAAACCATCGTTACATTCTGGAGGTCACCGAAATCGAAGAACAGCTGCATGCCAGCGGTACCGGGGTCATCGTAAACCTTCAGGCCGACGTTGACGCTGGTGCCTGCCGGAGTCTTCACATTTTCACCGACAAGGCGCATGCCTTCCGGATCGGAAGAACCGGAACCGTCGGAAACTGTGATGACTGCGGGGAAGAAGTTATACTTGACTTCCTGCATTTCGCGGTTGCGAATTGCGTTCTTTTCAGAGGAATTCAAACCGATGGTGTAAGAAGTCTTTGCATTGGACGGAATGGTTACATCGAACTGTACGAGGTAGCCGCCGTCGTCTGCGACTTCATTGGTAGAACCGCCCCAGACGAAGCTGCCAACAGAAGGATTGAACGTCGGTTCAATCAGATAAGCAGCAGGATCGGGATCGGAAACCATCTTTGCAGACAGTCCATCGAAATTGAAGAACAGCTGCATACCAGCAGTACCGGGGTCAGTGTCAACCTTGAAGCCGACTCTTACGGTTTCGCCGGATTTTGCTGTTTTCTTATCGCCGGTGATGTTCATTGCACCGTCGATAACAGGGGGATTGTCGCCGCTGCCGGAACCGTCAGAAACGGTGATGACTGCGGGGAAGAAGTTATACTTGACTTCCTGCATTTCGCGGTTGCGAATTGCGTTCTTTTCAGAGGAATTCAAACCGATGGTGTAAGAAGTCTTTGCATTGGACGGAATGGTTACATCGAACTGTACGAGGTAGCCGCCGTCGTCTGCGACTTCATTGGTAGAACCGCCCCAGACGAAGCTGCCAACAGAAGGATTGAACGTCGGTTCAATCAGATAAGCAGCAGGATCGGGATCGGAAACCATCTTTGCAGACAGACCATCGAAATTGAAGAACAGCTGCATACCAGCAGTACCGGGGTCAGTATCAACCTTGAAGCCGACTCTAACGGTATCGCCGCATTTTGCGACAGCCTTATCACCGGTGATGTTCATTGCGCCGTCGATCTTGTCGCCGGAGCCGGAACCGGAACCGTTCGGAACAGTGATGACTGCGGGTGAAAAACTCAGGCTCACGTCTTCCATAGTTCTGTTACGAACTGCGTTTTTCTCGCTTGAATTCAGCTTGACCTCATAAGAGGATTTTGCGGAGGAAGGAACGGTCGCGGTGAATACCACGAGGTCGCCGCCTTCTTCAGCAATTTCATTTGTTGAGCCGCCCCAGACAAAGCTGCCGACAGAAGGATTGAATGTCGGTTCAACCATGTAAGCAGGGTTGTCTGGCATATCAACCATCTTTACATTCTGAAGTCCATCAAAATCAAAGAAGAGCTGCATACCAGCGACTTCGGATGCATTTGTAACTTTGAATCCGAACTCAACATTTTCGCCTGCATTTGCAGTAACCTTATCACCTGTGATGGTGATAGAGCCGCCTGCTGCACTTGCGCTCATTGCAGGGAACGCTGAAAAAATAGATGTCGCAGCGAGACAGAAGGAAGACAAAGCAGAAATGAATCTCTTCATTTTGTTCCCTTTCTGTTTATGCGTGCGCGGACAATCAGCCCGCGCACGCATTAACGGTTAGCATTGTTATCCCGTTCTGATACTATATAATAGTATAGAACAGAAGTCAACTAGGATTTCAGTTTGCCGAGGTCAAAATTATTTCATTTTTGCCTGGCAGTCCTTCAGGCTTGCAAACGGGAATGCGTCTGTGCCGTAGAACTTAGCGAGGTGGCCCTTGATTGCGATAGCGTCAGCAGAATCAAGCTTGTTGTCGTTGACGCAGTCAGCATTCTTCAGACCCTGTTCAGAAACGGTTGCACCCTGTGCGTTGTGCTTGTTGAGCAGAACAACGTCAGCGATGGAAACCTTACCATCACAGTTGACATCGCCCCAAACAACGGTACCTTCCTTCGGAGTGGTCTCGGTTGTAGTGGTAGAGGTGGTGGTAGAGGTGGTGGTAGAAGAAGTGGTGGTAGAAGTGGTGGTAGAAGAAGTGGTGGTCTCACCGGAAGTAACATTGATGGTGATAGGAGTTACGGTGTAAGCAACATCCTGCATATTGAGGTTACGGATAGCGTTCTTTTCGGACTTGTTCAGACCGATTTCGATCTTACCGGAAGCATCTGCCGGAACCTTGATGGAGAAGAATACGAGGTAGCCGTCATCTTCTGCAACTTCTTCAGAAGAGCCGCCCCATACGAAGCTGCCAACCTTGCCGTTCCAAGTCGGCTCGATGATGTAAGCTTCATCGCCTTCGATAGAGATCATGTCGATTTCAGCTTTGGTGATGTCGAAGAAGAGCTGCATACCAGCAGTACCGGGGTCATTCTTAACCTTGAAGCCTGCCTTAACGGTTTCGCCAGCCTTTGCAGAAATGGTGTCGCCGTAGATTACCATGCCCTTGCCGGGATCAGGAGTATCAGAAGAAATGGTGGTAGAAGTGGTGCTGGAAGAAGAGGAAGAAGAACCGCCGTCGATCTTGATAACAGCAGGAGTAAAGGTGTAAGCAACATCCTGCATATTACGGTTACGGATAGCGTTCTTGCCTGCATTGCTCAGGGTAACCTTGATGTCGCCGGAAGCGTTTGCAGGAACGGTACCTTCGAACATTACGAGGTAGCCGCCGTCTTCTGCAACTTCATCAGTGGAGCCGCCCCATACGAAGCTGCCTGCTGCAGCGTTCCAGGTCGGTTCGATGATGTAAGCTTCATCGCCGTCGATAGCGATAGAATCAACATTGGTCAGAGCGCCAAAGTCGAAGAAGAGCTGCATACCAGCAGTGCCGGGGTCGTCAGAAACCTTGAAGCCGAACTTAACCTTGTCGCCGGGCTTCGCAGTAACGGTGTCACCGTACAGCTTCATGCCGTCGCCGGTGCCGGGGTTCACATTGGAAGAAGAAGTAGAAGTAGTGGTAGTGCTGGTGGTGCTGGAAGAAGAACCGGAACCAGGAGTGCCAACGGTAACAACCAGAGGCTTGGTTACGAGGTTGACTTCGCCTGCAACACCTGCAATGTAGGTTGCAGAGTAGGTCGGCTCAGGATCGCCGATAGAAGTTGCATTGACATAGTCCTTGGTGTAGATGTCGAGGGTGTAGGTGCCGTCAGCAAGACCCTTCGGCAGAACCATATCGAACTTTGCAAAAGCGTAGGTGTAAGCAAAAGCATCGGAAGAAGACCATTCGGTAACGGAATCGCCTGCGCCGGATTCTTTTGCAGCCCAGTTATCGCAGTTTACGTTGTTGGAGATATTATTGTTGTTCATGTAGCTGAACGAATAATATTCCGGAACGAAGAGAGGCTTCTGATAAGCAACATTACCCTTCTTTGCAGCATCGAGGCAAGAAGTAGCTGCGTAGCCGGCAGCCTTGGAGTTGCCGCCTTCAGCAGCATTCTGAAGGGTGATGCCGTAGTTATCGAACAGACCATTTGCCTGAATGGTTTCGTCGCCGTTGACTGCGAGCTTCATGGTAATGGTGTTGATACCCTGAGACTGCGGAATGTAAATAGAAACAGGGATCGTAACATCGCCGGCAGCGATGTCGGAAGCAGAAACGGTGTATGCATTGGAGTCACCAGTACGAATATCAAAGATCGTAGAGCTGACTGCTGCACTTGCGCTCATAGAAAGCACGCTGCTCATAGCGGTCGCTGCAAGAGCGACAGAAGTGAGTGCAGAGATGAATTTCTTCATGACAACTTGTTCCTTTCTGTTTCAGTATCTTCTGAAACATAGATTTTGTTGGGGTTGGGTTACGGCTGTTCCGCCGGCATTTACCCTAAGCGGTTGACGCCGCCGGCTGCCGGTCCTTGAATGGTTGCAGTAGATACGCGCTCCATCATCGAGCCGCATATCACGGAACTTGTACACAATCCCGTGCTGTGTACGGATTCACCGTGGGTGAGTTTTCAGTCTGCCTATTTTGCTGCGTCTTCATCCTGTGCAAGGGTTCGAAGAATCAGCGTTACATCAGCAATGGTAAGCAGTCCGTCATGCTCACAGTCTGCGTTTGCGTATGCTGCGGCGCCTAAGGTCAGCGATTCCTCATTCAATAAGCGGTGAAGCAAAACAGCATCCGAAACTTCGATCTTCCCGTCCAGATTCAAATCGCCGTACATTGTTACGCCGTTTTCATCCGGTCTCCAGACGAGTCCGTCCGTCAGTTTTGATTCGCAGTTATATGTCTTGCCTTCCGAATCCACATAGCCCAGCACAATGGTTTTGTTCACAACGCCCGAACCTTTTGCGGTTTCGCGGGTTGCGGGAACGATCCTCAATGCGGTACAGTTTTTCGATGTATCCGTGTGCATCGTTCCGCTGATCTCCACAAGCGGTCGTGTTTCCCTGAGCCAGTAATCGGCGTTTTTGAGTGCAGTTGCCCATCGCAGCCTGATCTCACTTCCCGTATCCTCATACGTGAACACGGTGTCCTCGAAATCGGGATTGATGGCTGTTTCCGCAGCCTGTGCGCCGGTATCGTACAGCAATCTGATTCCGCTGATTTTCAGAGCGGCCGAATCGTATGCAACTGCGAAGTCCAAAGCACACAGTCCCGTTTTGGGGAGCGTATCCAGATTCACGGTGGTGGTGAACGTTCCGTCCTCCCCCGCAGTCACCGTACTGATTGAAACTGCGGCAAGGTCGGCCTCGTCGGCATCCGCCGTCAACCGAACGATTCCTCTCAACGACGCTGCTGCAAGCACTCCTGACAGTATACAGGCGATTGCCTTCTGCGCCTTCATTCGTTTCCTCCTTCTTTTCATGATTATTTATATATTCCGAACCGTGCGCTGATACACGGCCCTTCATATATACTGGGTCACGCGGAGCACCCCTGCCCCGGCCGAGTTCATTGTAACACCCCTATCCCAAAATAATCTTAAAAATGTGTTACAATTTTCGCGTGAATACGGATTTCATGTTCCGAATTGACTGTCCGTCAAAACGGGTTCCCGCCTGCCTTTTGGGGACAAAAGGGTACACTAATCCGCATACTACGGCTTACTACCATTATAATGAACAACGCCTTTAAAGTCAAGACCTTGGTAGCCTTTTTGTACACATTGATAAAATGGTATGGTGATAATTGTTCAATATACTCAAAGACAAACTGTTGAAAGTCAACGCTCAGACGAAAATACTCCACATTATCCATTCTGGAATATTTCAGGACAGAAAAAAAGAAACTGCATTTTTGTTTCAATCATGCAGTTTCTTCACAGAAAATTTACATTTTAGCTTGCATTTTCCGCAGTTCGGAAACGCTCAGTCGAGCTTCTGGAATTCTGCGGGAATGTTCGAATTGATGATGTTATTGATGACGTCCATACTGAAACTTTTTGCGGTGCCGAGCGGTGCATACGGGACGCCGTGACTGCTTGCCAGTTCCTCATTGTACATACTGTACGGATAGAGCCGCAGGTTGGAAAGATGACCGTCATCGTAGTGGGTGATGATCGGGATGCACTTGACATTTTCGACGATGAGTTCGCCTGTTGTCAGGTCAAGCGTCAAGTCAAAATCGCCCATTTCTCCGACGAGATTAAAGTTATCGGTCTGTGCGGAAATAAAGTTGCCCAGCGAATAGAACACAAAACCTCTCGAACCGTTCGGACGGGTGATGTAGGTCATGGTCTGCGCGGTATGGGAATGGCCGCCGAGTACAACATCCGCGCCCCACTGTACCATCTGGTCTGCCAGCGTCATGACGCGGTCTGCGACAACGTGCGTGTCCTCATTGCCCCAGTGTGCGGAAACGATAACTGCATCGGCGATTTCCTTTGCTTCCTTGATCTGCCGTTCGATCAGCGCAACATCCTCGGTAAATCCGACCGAGATCGTGGAGGATTCAGGAATTGTATAGCCGTTGAGATGCTCCGTATAGGCGAGAAATGCGATCTTCATGCCGTTGACTTCCTGCACGCGGATCTTGTTGAGGTCTGCCTCGTCGCGGTAGATGCCATAGGCAAGGATCGGATATTTCGCCATCATACCGTCCCAGTAATCCAGCGTCGCGCTCATGCCCTCGATTCCCTTGTCGCGGACATGGTTGTTGGCGAGTGTGAACACATCAAAACCTGCGTTCACCATTGCATCGCCCAGTTCAACAGGCGAATTGAAATTGAAATTCGTACCGCTGACTTCGTAGCCCTCGCCGCAGATCAGCGTTTCCTGATTGATTACGGCGATATCTGCCGCCTGCACAAGCGGAACGATATTTTCATAGGTCTTGGTGAAATCGTAAGAATTACCGTCCGCAGACCATTTCTGTGCGGCACGGTAAACGCCCGTCTGTACGAGATTATCGCCGACTGCGACCATGTGTACGGTCGGGTTTTCGGGAATCGGCTCAGTCGTTTCGGTCGTTGTAGTGGTTTCGACGGGTGCGGATGTCACAGGCAATGTGCCGAGTCCGCCGTCCGGAACGTTTGAGGTATCAATTTCTTCAACCAGACCGCAGCCTGTCACCGCAGTCATCATCGCCGCCGAAAGCAGCAGCGCAAGCCATTTCTTGGTAGTCTGCATTCCTTTATCCCTTCTGCTGATCGTTCAGATTCCTTTTTCCTTCTGCCGAACAGGACTTTTTTCGAGTCCGTCCGACAATACTATTTTATTATATCATTTCAGGCTGAAAATTGCAACCCTCCGCAGCATCTCCGCCCTTTGTTTTCCGTTAAAATTTACCGCCGTTTTTTGCGTATTTTTTGGTAATGCTGTGCGATACTATTGTACAGAAAATGACACAGTCCGAAAGGAGGAGAAAATGTCCGATTCTTCTGCCCATCTCAAACAACCGGAAGCGCAAGCCCTTTCCGCATCCCTGACGGATAATCTCCGCATGATACAGACCGTCTGGAAATCGTCCGCCGATCTGATCGTCACGAAATTCTCCGCAGGCAGCATCGGCTGCGCGATGCTGTCGTGTGAGGGCATGGTATCCTCATCGCTGCTGTCCCAGATGGTCTTTCAGCCGATCAACAGCATAGAGGAACAGTTTTCAGACGCAGATGCGCTGTTTTCCCATCTCAAAACGAAGCTGCTGCTCTCGACTGACTGTCAGACCGTCCGCAATTTCGCAGAGATTTCCCGAATGCTCAGCGCAGGCTTTGCGGTGTTTTTTGCGGACGGCACGGCTTCCGCGCTCGCTGTCGGCGTACAGGGCTATGCTTCGCGGAGCATTGCCGAACCCGAAAGCGAACAGAATATCTACGGCGCAAAAGAAGGCTTTACCGAAAATATCCGCACGAATCTTTCCCTGCTGCGCCGCCGCATGAAATCGCCGCTGCTGACGATGCAGATGTGTACCGCAGGGAGCGTATCGCGCACCGACCTCTGCATCTGTTACCTGCAAGACCGCGTGGACATGGACTTTGTTGCGGAAATTCAGAAAAAGCTCGAAAATCTGCCGCTTGAAACGGTACTGTCCAGCGGATATGTCCGACCGTTTCTCGAAGAACACGGCAGCAGACTGTTTCACAGCGTCGGAACGACAGAACGTCCCGATGTCCTCTGTGCAAAAATGCTGGAAGGAAGGATCGCGGTGCTGATAGACGGGACGCCGTTCGCGCTGGTGCTGCCGCAGCTTTTCTGGGAACTGTTTCAGACAATGGATGACTACAATGTTCCGCCTGCCTATGCTACCATGATCCGCCTGCTCAAACTTGCCGCACTCGCCGCCGCGCTGCTGCTGCCCGCGTTCTACCTTGCGATTGCGGTCTGGCACCCCGAACTGCTCAACCGTACCCTCCTGCAAATTCTCTCCGAAGCAGAACAGCGTGCGCCGTTTTCCCTCGCTGTCGAAATGCTCGGCGTTCTGTTCATGTTCGAGGTGATTCGGGAGGCAGGCATTCGGCTCCCGAAAGCGGTCGGCGGCGCAGTCAGCATTGTCGGCGGTCTGATCATCGGGGATGCGGCGGTCAATTCGGGACTGGTCAGCACCCCTGTCCTCACCGTCACCGCGCTTGCCGTCACCGCAGGCTTTGTCATTCCCGAACTGCACAGTGTGATGTCTTTGCTCCGTCCGCTCCTGATCCTCGCGGCATCCGTCTGCGGACTGTCGGGCATTGCAGTCGTATCTGCGGCGATTTTGCTGGATCTCTGTGCGGCGGAAGTCTGCGGATTCCCCGTCACCGCGCCGTTCGCACCGCTCAGATGCAGCCGTCTGCGCGATGTGTTTGTCCGCATCGGGTTCAAATCCCTCTCGCAGGGGAATTTTCATGTAAGCGAGGTGCGAAATGCGCGTAGAACGGACAAATTCTGACATATCGGCGGTGGAACTCGCCGCGCTTCTGATTCTCTGCCGCCTTGCCCGATTTTTCTGCTGTGGCGTTCCGTACAGCATCAGCTATGCGAAAAATATGTTCCTCACGGGGGTTTTGCAGGCATTGCTCCTCCTCCCCGTGTTCCTTTGGGACAAGCCGTTTTCGCCGCCGCGGCCGATTTGCATTGCCGTGCAGGGGCTGGCTGTCTGGCTCGCGGCTGACATGGCGGCAGACTGTTTTCGGCTGCTGACCGCCGCAGATGCACCCAATCCGCCGCTGACTATGATTTTGCTGCTCCTATGTGTGTTTTATGCCGTCAGTCTGCCGCGTGCCGCTGTCTTTCGTGCCTCGCTGTTTCTGCTCTGCGCCGCCGCGATCGCAATGCTCCTGCTGCCGATCGGCGGTCTGCATTCGGCACGGTTTCTGTCGCTCTGGTCGAATTCCGCGCAGGAACATGGCTTTGGGCTTGAATGGAAAGAAAGTGCGGAACTGGCATTGCTCCCGTTTTTTGCCTGCCGTCAGCCAAAACCTGTAAAAAAAGCCGCTGCTGTTTGGATCACGGTGCGGTGTACGGTACTGCCTGCGGTCGTGCTGTTTGGTGCGATGCAATGCGGACGGCTCAAAAGTTTTCACGGAAATCCGTTTATGCTTCTGCTGGCGCGTGTGCCGTTTTCGGATGCTCTGCGGACGGACGGGCTCTGGCTGATGCTCGCGGTGGGCTGTGCGCTGCTCGGAACGGCTTTTCTCCTGCAAACATTCTGCGGAAGTCAGCCGCGTGTGCCAAAGCTTTTTCTGCAAATCGGAGTGATACTGCTCCCTGTTCTGACGATACTATTTATAAAGCACGATTGTGATGACAGACTGCCTGCCGCCGCATCGGCCGTGCTGACGCTGCTGCAATGGCGAATTCCGAGGAGGACTGCTGAATGAGCCGATTTTTCGCGCTGTTATGTATATTTCCAATGCTGTTTCCAAGCGGATGTACCGATATTCGGACACGCAGCTATGCGGAACTGCTGGCGATTCGGCAGGGAGAAGAAATATCGGCAAGTATCCGCAATATCGATGAAGATACGTGGATCTCGTCAGATTTCGAAACCATGTTGCTTTTACCCGATGCGTTGGAATCCGAAAGCGGAAAACAACTCAGTTTCGGGCATCTGGATCTGCTGATGCTGCAAGGGGAAACGTTCGCACCTGCTGAAAAACTGCTGTCGAACGGATTGACTGCGCCGAACTGTCCGGTGCTGCTCTGTGCGCCGTTTGAAAACATGGAAACGCTTGGAGATTCAGACATTTCGGGCAAGCTGCATTCCGCTGTGGAGAACGGAGCACTTCCGCCCTGTTCGGTCGGGGAGATCGTCGGAAATCTCGAAAGCCGCGCAGGCATGACCATTTTGCCGTACTGTCGGGATGGAGAACTGCACGCGGCACTCCACGACGGAGAACGTCTGCTCTGTGTGCTCTCGGAGGAAGCCTGCCGCGGTGCGGTTCTGTCGGACGGCAGAAGCAAGCCGTTGGTTTTTTCGGAAAACGGCGAAGATACGATAGAAATTCAGAAATGCCGTGCAGAAATTCGGCTCGCAGAACAAGATGGAACGCTGACGATTTCCGTAACGCTCCGCATTCGAAGTGAACAGTCCTGTGCCGCAGAAGCCGCCGCTCGTTCGGTGCAGGCGTTCTTCGAGGAAACAGTTCTGAAATACGGCGCAGATCCGTGTTTTCTGGAGGAATCCGCACGGCGGTTCGGAGTGGCAGTCCCGACAAGGCAGGCGTGGCGCACCATGCTTCAAAATGCAGTCCTGCAAATCCAAACAGTGCCGCTGTCCGCCGCTTTCCGTCTGTAATACCAAAAAACGAAGCATTTGCACAAGCAAATTCTGTCATATAAAATTTTGTGCGCCTATTGCTTTTTTCTGACAGTTGCGATATAATATATAGTGTATGATTGGGTGAAGTATGCCCTTTTCCCGATCTCACCGACTTTTTTTGCACAGGAGGAATCATCTTGGCAGACACAAAGCTGATTTCGGTCATTGTTCCCTGCTACAACGAGCAGGAAGTGCTCCCGATGTTTTATGCTGAAATTACGAAGATTTCCAAGCAGATGACGGACAAGCACCCCGAACTGACCTTTGAATATGTTTTCATCGACGACGGCTCGAAAGATAAAACACTCAGCGGACTCAGAGAGCTTGCAAATCAGGACAGCCGCGTCCGCTACATCTCTTTCTCACGCAATTTCGGCAAGGAAGCAGGCATCTATGCCGGTCTTTCCAATGCAAAGGGCGATTACTGCGTGGTCATGGACGCCGATTTGCAGCATCCGCCGAAGTTCCTGCCGATCATGTATGAGGCAGTTGCAAGCGGCGAATACGACTGTGCGACCACACGCCGCGTCAGCCGTGACGGCGAATCCCCTGTCCGCTCGTTCTTTGCACGCCTTTTCTACAAAATCATGAACAAGATCTCCCAGACCGAGATCGTGGACGGCGCACAGGATTTCCGCTTTATGAGCCGCCAGATGGTCGATGCGGTCCTGTCGATGTCCGAATACAACCGCTTCTCCAAGGGCATTTTCTCGTGGGTCGGCTTCCGCGTCAAGTACCTCGAATACGAAAACGTGGAACGTGCAGCAGGCACGACTGCCTGGAGTTTCTGGGGACTGTTCCGCTATTCGATTGAGGGAATCATCGGCTTTTCGACATTTCCGCTGTCCATTCCCGTTATGGCAGGTGCGGTAAGCTGTCTGATCTCCCTGTTGTTCCTCCTCATTGAGGCATTTGCGGACAAGATGAGCGGTGCGCTTACTGCCGTCATCTTCCTGCTGCTGTTCCTCGGCGGTCTGATCCTCATTTCCATCGGCGTGCTGGGTATGTACCTCTCCAAGACCTATCTGGAAGTCAAGCACCGTCCGATCTACCTCGCGCGCGAAACCGAAAAGGATGCGTACAAATTTGCAAAACCCGTTGAGAGCATCGATGTTGCCATCAATGATGCAGACGATGCTGAAAACGACGAAGATACATCTGATTCCGAAGAATAATCATCTCGCTGCTGTTTCCTTGATAACCAGCACATAAAACAAGGAGGATTTCTCTATGTCCCGAAAAGTTTCGGCGGCTGTCATTGCCGAGATCGCTGTTGTTGCTGCGATTTATGCAGCACTCACCGTATTTCTCGCACCTTTTTCCTACGGTGCGGTGCAGGTGCGGCTCTCAGAAGTTCTGATGCTTCTCTGTGTCTACCGCAAGCGGTGGTGTGTATCGCTGACCATCGGCTGCATGATCGCCAATCTGTTCAGCGGTATGGCGGCGGATTTTCTCTTTGGCACGATCGCCACATTTGTTGCCGCCATTCTGATGTACTGTGTCAAAAAACCTGCCGCTGCGTCCATAATTCCTGCGATCGCAAACGGATTTCTCGTTGGCGGTGAACTCTGGATTTTTGCAGATGTGCCGTTTCTGCTCGGATTTCTGGGCGTTGCCGCAGGGGAACTGATCGCCGTTGCTGTGGTCGGACTTCCGATGCTCCGTGCGGCAAGAGGTTCGCGGCTGCTCTGCCGTCTGGTCGGGATGCCGTATCGGGACAGCACGAAATAATCCGATACTGCTTAATTTTCACGAAAGGATACCGCTGCCTATGGACCGCCGCATGAAGCCGCTGATTCTCCTGCTGTTGACGGCATTGCTCTGTCTCACCGTGGAAATGAATGCGATGATCGTCCGAATGCACGCGGAACATACCAAAGAGGATATTTTACAGAACATTCCGCTGACCGAACCGTATATCTACGGAAACAACGGCCTGTGGGGCATCCGCACAGGAAGCGGCAGAGAAATTCTTGCCCCCGAATGGTATCAGCTGCTGGCGATGAGCGATGATGTGCTGGTCGCCAAGCATTCCGAAGCAGGCAAATACGGCTTGATTCATCAGAACGGCGAAACCATTGTACCGTTTATCTACGACAGTTTTGCGACTGTCAGCGGAGAAAACCTCTGGATCGGAAGCATCGGCACAGAAGATGACGCGCTGTACCACCTCTACCGCGGCGACGGCACACTCTGGTCGGATACTGCATGGGAAGAATATTCCTATGAGGACAAGGTGCTTTCCCTTCGAAACGGCGAAACAGAGTGCAGCGTTTCGCTCGCAGACTCACATTTTTCCATAGAAAGCTGGCATTCTGTCCATCATGTCGGACTGCATCGCCTGACCATGGATCTGGATGCTGAACAGCTGAAACAACTGCCTGCGTCCAATGTGCTGACACATCTCGGAGATGCCGCTGCAAACTACCTGATCTATCTGTTTGTCACACCGAAAAATCCGCCCGATGCCGCTTTGCTGGTCGGGGAGGATACCTCGCCGCTGACGATTTCCTATCTTTATGCTGACTGTGTGCTGAAAAAGGCGTCCGTCCGCGATATTCGTATTCAGGAAAGCGAAGGATTCCCACAGTACATCATCAAAATGGATGTCGCATACAACCGTATGGAGGACGGTCAGATCGCTGAACGCCTCGAAACCGATATGACGCTGACCGTTGCCGCAAATGCGGACGGTTCTTACGGATATGCGGCGTTTTATGACCCACAGACCGCCGATCTCATTCCTTCGTCTGATGACGGGGAAAACGACTGACTTCCATAAATTCGTTCATTTTTATCCCACAGAAAGGATTGTTTACATATGAAAAAAGTAGCAGTTATCATGGGCAGCGACAGCGATTTTCCTGTCGTCAAGGGCGCCATTACCGAACTGAAAAATTTCGGTGTTCCGTTCGAAGCGCACGTTATGAGCGCACACCGCACCCCTGCACTTGCCGCTGAATTCGCTGAAAATGCGGAGAAAAACGGCTTCGGTGTCATCATTGCCTGTGCAGGCAAGGCGGCACATCTCGCAGGCGTGCTTGCAGGTCACACCACACTCCCTGTCATCGGTCTGCCGATCTCCGCATCTCAGCTCGACGGTCTGGATGCGCTCCTCGCAACCGTGCAGATGCCCTCGGGTATCCCCGTTGCGACCGTCGCCATCAACGGCGCAAACAATGCGGCTCTGCTCGCGGTGCAGATGCTCGCACTCTCCGATGAATCCCTCGCAAAGCAGCTCCGCGACAAAAAGGCTGCCATGATCGACGGCGTTCTCAAAAAAGATGCCGCATTGCAGGAACAGCTCGCAGCTCTGTAAGCAAATCCCCTATGCTGCGTTTCAATAGAGGATGCGGCGTTTCTGCGCTGCCCCTCACCCATTCACTTTCGTCAAATTTTTAATATGGAGGATGTACCCATGGAAAACATTGTGAAAGCCGAACAGCTCTATGAAGGCAAGGCAAAAAAGGTCTATGCGACCAACGACCCCGACCTCGTAATCGTCGATTATAAAGACGATGCAACCGCAGGCGACGGCGCAAAGAAAGGTACCATCAAGGGCAAGGGCGTCATCAATAACCAGATGACCAACTTCATGTTCCGTATGCTCGAAAAGGAAGGTATTCCTACCCACTATGTCGAGGAACTCAGCGAGCGCGAGACCCTCGTCAAGAAGGTTTCCATCGTTCCGCTCGAAGTCATCGTCCGCAATGTTGCAGCAGGCAGCTTCTCCAAGAAGCTCGGCATCGAGGAAGGTACTCCCCTCAAGCAGCCGACTCTCGAATTCAGCTACAAGAACGACGATCTGCACGATCCGTTCATCAACAGCTACTACGCTCTCGGTCTGGGCCTTGCTACCCAGGAGGAGATCGACACCATCTCCAAGTATGCGTTTGCTATCAATGATTTCATGGTGAAGTTCTTCAAAGGTCTGAACATCGACCTCATCGACTTCAAGATCGAATTCGGCAGATTCCATGACCAGATCCTGCTCGCAGACGAAATCTCTCCCGACACCTGCCGTTTCTGGGACAGCACCACCCACGAGAAACTCGACAAAGACCGTTTCCGCAGAGATATGGGCGGCGTAGAAGAAGCATATCAGGAGATTATGAAGCGTCTGATGGGCAAATAATTCCACCCCGATTTTCTGATTGTTCACGATATTCCCTTAGAAAGAACGGAGGAAATTTATGGGCGGTTTATTTGGCGTAGCATCCCGCGAGGACTGCGTTCCGGACCTCTTTTTCGGCACGGACTATCACACCCACCTCGGCGCACGCAGAGGCGGTATGTCCGTATTCAGCAAAACAGAGGGCTTTCAGCGTGCGATCCATAATATCGAAAATACCCCTTTCCGCACCAAGTTTGAAACCGATATGAACGAAATGCACGGCAGAATGGGCATCGGCTGCATCAGCGATACCGACCCCCAGCCGATCATGATTCGTTCCCATCTGGGCAGCTATGCCCTCACCACCGTCGGCAGGATCAACAACACCGAGGAACTGGTCGAGGAAGTTTTCAAATCCGGTGCAGGTCACTTTACCGAGGCAAGCGGCAGCGTCATCAACAACACCGAGCTGGTCGCCGCACTCATCAACCAGTGCGACACCATCCCTGAGGGCATCCGCTATGCGCAAAGCAAGATCGACGGCTCCCTGACACTCCTGCTGATGACACCCGACGGCATCTATGCCGCACGCGACCTCATGGGCAGAACCCCGATGATCCTCGGACACAAGGAAAGCGGCTATGTCGCCTGCTTTGAGTCTTTCTCCTACATGAACCTGCAATATCGCTATGTCCGCGATCTCGGACCGGGCGAAATCGTTTTCTTTGACGCGGAACATTGCGAAACCGTGATGCAGCCGAACAAGAAAATGAAGATCTGCACATTCCTGTGGATCTACTACGGCTACACGACCTCCTGCTATGAGGGCGTGAATGTCGAAGTCATGCGCAACCGCTGCGGCGCACTGCTCGCAAAGCGCGACAAGGGCATTGATGCGGATTATGTCGCAGGTATCCCCGATTCCGGCAACGGTCATGCCATCGGCTATGCAAACGAAAGCGGCATCTGCTTCGCAAGACCGTTTATCAAGTATACACCGACATGGCCGCGCAGCTTTATGCCCAGACACCAGTCGATGCGCAACCTCATCGCACGCATGAAGCTGATTCCTGTCGAACAGCTCATTCAGGGCAAAAAGCTCCTGTTCCTCGACGACTCCATCGTCAGAGGCACGCAGATGCGCGAAACAGTACAGTTCCTCTATGAAAACGGCGCAAAGGCTGTGCATATCCGTTCCGCATCGCCGCCGAGTATGTTCGGCTGCAAGTACCTGAATTTCTCGCGTTCCAAGTCCGATATGGATTTGATCGCAAGACAGGTCGTCCGCGATTTCGACGGCAATGACGACCGTCTGGACGAATACTGCACGGACAACTCCGAACGGTATCAGGCTATGGTCGAGGAAATTCGCAGACGCTTGAATTTCACCTCGCTGAAATTCCACCTGCTCGCAGATGTCAAGGAAGCGGTCGGGATTGATCCCGATATGCTCTGCACCTACTGCTGGACAGGAAAAGAGTAATTGTGCCTGCGGCGCATTCGGAATGGGGACATTGTCCCTTTGGAATCCCATTTTAGTACGCTGACATGGGAGCCATATCGAAAGTTTTGGTCAAGCTTTTTCAAAAGCTTGCGGGTTCTTAGGGCAGGGCCCTAAGTCGCGCTCCGCAGAGCGCGAAACTCCCCACTCCTTCCGAAACATCAGGAAAGGGGTGTGGGGAAAACCCTATGAAGGGGTTTTCCCCACGGGTTTCCAAAGGGGCGGTGCCCCTTTGGTCGGCATCCGCAGATGCCGAAACACCCCGATACATTTTTCGGATTCCCCACGCAAAATCCCAAATCACGAAAGGATTTATACAGCATGGAAAACAAGAACAGCTTCTCTGAAAGCTACAAAAAAGCAGGTGTTGATGTCACCGCAGGCTACCGCTCGGTCGAGCTGATGAAGCAGCACGTTGCAAGAACTGTGACCAGCGGCGTTCTCGACGGAATCGGCGGCTTTGGCGGTCTGTTTGCTCCCGACTTGAAAGGCATGGAGGAACCTGTCCTCGTTTCGGGTACGGACGGCGTCGGTACCAAGCTGAAAATCGCATTTCTCATGGACAAGCACGATACCATCGGTATCGACTGCGTTGCCATGTGTGTCAATGATGTCATCTGCTGCGGCGCAAAACCGCTGTTTTTCCTCGATTACATCGCCTGCGGAAAGAACTATCCCGAAAAGATCGCTGAGATCGTCAAGGGCGTTTCCGAAGGCTGCGTACAGTCCGGCTGTGCGCTCATCGGCGGCGAAACCGCAGAGCATCCCGGCATGATGCCCGATGAGGAATATGACCTCGCAGGCTTTACCGTCGGTATCGTGGACAAGAAGAAGATCCTCAATGCGGATACCCAGAAAGCAGGCGATGTCCTCATCGCACTGCCCTCCACAGGTGTCCACTCCAACGGCTTCTCCCTCGTCCGCAATGTGTTCTCCATCAATGAGCAGAATCTTGCAAGACATTTCGCTGATCTCGGTTCTACCCTCGGCGAATGCCTGCTCACCCCGACCAGAATCTACGTCAAGTCGATCCTGTCTTTGCTCGAAAAGGTCAATGTCAAGTCGATCTCCCATATCACGGGCGGCGGCTTCTATGAGAATATTCCGCGTTCCCTCCCGAAGGGCATTACCGCGAGAATTCCGCGCAGCAACGTGAAAGTTCTCCCGATCTTTGACCTCATCGCACGCACAGGCAATATCCCTGAGCGCGATATGTTCAATACCTTTAACATGGGCGTCGGCATGATCGTTTCTGTCGCTCCCGAAGATGTCGATGCAGCGATCGCAAGCCTGAAAGCAAGCGGCGAGGAGGCTTATGTCCTCGGCGAACTGGTCAACGGCGACGACGGCGTTATCATCGAATAATCCTTACCAAAATACAAAAAAGAGGTGTGCATATGGCTGACGAACTGATGCAGGAAACAAAAGCATCTGCAAAGAAAACGCTGGAAGATCATCCCCTGATGACCGGTGACGCACTCGGCGTCGCAGAGGAAAACTGGCGTGACCCGCGCGAGGGTGTGGACATTCCGCGCAAGAAAATTGTCGTGCTGGTTTCCGGCGGCGGCACCAACTTACAGGCTCTGATCGACGCGCAGAACCGCGGCGAACTGGGCGGCGGCCGCATCACCTGTGTCATCAGCTCCCGTGCGGACGCATATGCGCTCGTGCGTGCCAAGGAAAACGGCATTCCTACCCGTGTCATTCCGCGCAAATCGTTCGATTCTGTTGAGGCTTACAGCGCGGCTATGCTCGAAGCATTCTACGAGGAATATGCCGATCTGATCGTGCAGGCAGGATTTATGACCATTCTCGACAAGTCCATCTGCCGTGCATATCCCAACAAAATGATGAACGTACACCCTGCGCTGATTCCGAGCTTCTGCGGCAAGGGCTTCTATGGACTCCATGTTCACGAGGCGGCACTCGAAAAGGGTGTCAAGGTCACAGGCGCAACCGTCCACTTCGTCAATGAGATCTGTGACGGCGGCCCGATTATCCTGCAAAAAGCCGTAGAGATCCAACAGGACGATACCCCCGAAACGCTTCAGCGGCGTGTCATGGAGGAAGCAGAGTGGAAGATCCTCCCCGAAGCAGTCAGACTGTTCTGCGAGGACAAGATCTCGGTTTGCGACGGTAAGGTTTATATCTCAGAGTAAAAGTTGTGCCTGCGGCGCATCTGTAATGGGGCTTTGCCCCAAACCCCACCAAAGGAACATTGTCCCTTTGGAATCCCATTTTGTACACTATCAAGGGGTGGTACCTCTTTGGTCGGCATCCGCAGATGCCGAAACTCCTCATAAAACCCACAAAATCAAACAGCACATATTTTTTCAGAAAAGAAAATCACATAAACGGAGGTCAATTCAAATGGCAATGATTTCCCTTGCACAAGAGCTGCAAAGCAACAGCTACCCCGGCAGAGGTATCATCCTCGGCAGAAGCGCAAACGGTAAGTTCGCAGTTGCTGCTTATTTCATCATGGGCAGAAGCGAAAACTCCCGTAACCGCATCTTCGTTCCCGATGGCGCAGGTCTGAAAACACAGGCTTACGATGAGAGTAAATGCACCGATCCCTCGCTCATCATCTACTCCCCTGTCCGCGTTCTCGGAAACAAGACCATCGTCACAAACGGCGACCAGACTGACACCATTTACGATGCTATGGACCACCAGTTCACATTCGAACAGGGACTCCGTTCCCGTCAGTTCGAACCGGATGCACCCAACTATACCCCTCGTATTTCCGGTATCATCCGCACCGAAAACGGCAGCTTCAACTATGCACTCTCTATCCTGAAAAGTGCAAACGGTGACCCCTCCTCCTGCCAGCGTTTCACCTTTACCTACCAGAACCCCGTTGCAGGTCAGGGCCATTTCATCCACACCTATGTCGGCGACGGCAATCCGCTGCCGAGCTTCGAGGGCGAGCCGAAGCTGGTCTCCATCCCTGATGATATCGACGGCTTCACACAGCTGCTCTGGACAAACCTCAACGCAGACAACAAGATCTCCCTCTTTGTCCGCTATATCAACGTGGAAGACGGCACAGCAGTCAGCAAGATCGTAAACCGCTACGGTGCTGCTGCAAAGGACTAATTTCGTCAAATACAGAAAGGACTGTCAAACATGGAAACAGAACGCCTTTTGAAATATGGCTGTAACCCCAACCAGAAGCCTGCCCGTGTCTTTATGAACGACGGCAGCGCACTCCCGATCACCGTTCTTTCGGGCAACCCCGGCTACATCAACCTGCTCGATGCTTTCAACGGCTGGCAGCTCGTCCGTGAGCTGAAAGCTGCGACCGGTATGCCTGCGGCTACTTCGTTCAAGCACGTTTCTCCCGCAGGTGCTGCGATCGGCAGACCGCTTTCCGATACCCTCAAGAAAATCTACTTCGTAGACGATCTCGGCGAACTTTCTCCGCTTGCTTGCGCATACGCAAGAGCAAGAGGTGCGGACAGAATGTCCTCCTTCGGCGACTGGATCTCCCTCTCCGATGAGTGCGATGCCATCACCGCAAAGCTCATCGCACGCGAAGTATCCGACGGTATCATCGCACCCGGCTACACCGATGAGGCTCTCGAGATTCTCAAGACCAAGCGCAAGGGCAACTACAATATCGTACAGATCGACCCGAACTACGAACCTGCTAAGATCGAGCACAAGGAAGTGTTCGGCATCACCTTCGAACAGGGCAGAAACGACCTCGCAATCAACGAGGAAACCATGCTCTCCAACCTCGTCACCGAGAATAAGGACATCCCCGATGACAAGAAGTTCGACCTCATCATCTCCCTCATCACCCTGAAATATACCCAGTCCAACTCCGTCTGCTATGTCAAGGACGGTCAGGCAATCGGTATCGGTGCAGGTCAGCAGTCCAGAATCCACTGCACCAGACTTGCAGGCTCCAAGGCTGACAACTGGTGGCTCCGTCAGGCTCCGCAGGTGCTGAACCTCCCGTTCCGCGATGACATCAAGCGTCCCGACCGCGACAACGCCATCGACCTCTACATCGGTGAGGACTATATGGACATCCTCGCAGACGGCGAGTGGGAGCGCGTATTCACCGAAAAGCCCCCTGTATTCACCAAAGAGGAGCGTCAGGCATGGATCGCAAAGAACACCGATGTCTGCCTCGGTTCCGACGCATTCTTCCCGTTCCCGGACAACATCGACCGCGCTTACAAGAGCGGTGTCAAGTATATTGTTGAACCGGGCGGCTCTATCCGCGACGATATCGTCATTGAACAGTGCAACAAGTACGGCATTGCTATGGCATTCTGCGGTCTGCGTCTGTTCCATCACTAAGATTGATCCCCTGTTCTTTTCCCGAAACGGTTTTGCGCCGTTTCGGGGGAGGAACCGCGGTCTTTATTTGGAATTTCATCATCCCGTTATGGCGGAATTCCAAATGAAAACCCATTATCACATTCGAAAGGAATTACCACAACATGAAAGTATTAGTAGTCGGCGGCGGCGGCAGAGAGCACGCCATCATCATGAAGCTCGCAGAAAGCAAGCGCGTCACAAAGCTGTATTGTGCTCCCGGAAACGGCGGCATTTCAAAATATGCGGAATGCTTCCCCGTCAAGGCAACCGATCTCGACGGAATGCTCGCACTTGCGAAGAAACTCGCAGTAGACTGGGTATTTGTCGCACCCGATGATCCTCTGGTACTGGGCATGGCGGATATGCTCCGTGAAAACGGTTTCAAGGTATTCGGACCGTCAAAAGCTGCCGCAATTATCGAGGGCAGTAAGGTATTCTCCAAGAATCTGATGAAAAAATACGGCATCCCGACCGCCGCTTATGAGGTATTCACCGAAGCGGACAAGGCGATCGCCTATATCAAAGCGCAGAACAGCTACCCGACTGTCGTCAAGGCGGACGGTCTGGCACTCGGCAAGGGCGTTATCATCGCGCAGAACGAGCAGGAAGCTGTCGATGCAGTACATTCCATTATGGAGGACAAGATCTTCGGCGAGAGCGGTTCACAGCTTGTTGTCGAGGAATTCCTCACAGGTCCTGAGGTTTCTGTCCTTTCGTTTACAGACGGAAAAACCGTCTGCCCGATGATCTCCTCGATGGACCACAAGCGTGCCCTCGACGGCGACAACGGCAAAAACACGGGCGGCATGGGTACGGTCTCCCCGAACCCCTACTACACCGCTGACATCGCAAAACAATGCATGGACGAGATCTTTATCCCGACCATGAACGCAATGAACGCAGAAAACCGCAGTTTCCGCGGCTGCCTGTACTTCGGTCTGATGCTCACGCCGAAGGGACCGAAAGTCATCGAATACAACTGCCGCTTCGGTGATCCTGAAACACAGGTCGTCCTGCCGATGCTCGAAAACGACCTCATGGACATCATGGAAGCAACCGAACAGCAGACACTCGACAAGCTCCCGATGACATGGAAATCCGGTGCGTGCGCCTGCGTCATTCTCGCAAGCGGCGGCTATCCCGAAAAATATGAAACCGGCAAGGAGATCTTCGGACTGGACGAAAAAGGTCAGTGCGAAGGTGCAGCGGTTTATCACGCTGGTACAAAGCTTTCCGAGGACGGCAAGCTCCTGACCGCAGGCGGCAGAGTACTGGGCGTTACCGCCTCCGCCGACGATTTGCAGTCCGCACTCGACAAGGCATATGCCGCTGTCAAGGGCATTACATTTGAAAAGGCGCATTTCCGTACCGACATCGGAAAACGCGCACTGGCTGCAAAATAATACCCCCAACTACCGAATTGGAGGCTTCTGCCATGAGCAAGAAAAACACGCAGACACGCGAAAAGCCAAAGAAATCACGCGAAGAGGTCAAACGCCCCTATACCGTGATGGACTGCATGAAGCTCGGACGGATGGGCAATATCATGTTTGTTGTGTTCATTGTCATCTGCCTGATCTACTTCTATTCCTTTGCCAACAGGGGCAACTATATCATTCCGTTTGAAATCATCGCATATGCTGTGGAATCCATCGGATTTGCGCTATTTTCGGTCGGCGTTATCTGGCTGGATAAGCTGGTGCGTGCAAGAGGCGTCATGAAAGTGCTGCTGCTGGTCTACATTGCGACCGAAGCGGTACTGATGCTGCTGGAATTCAAGTTCATCTTCCCGAACGTATATCATGGTCTGTCGCTGCCGCTGACGATCGGACACTCTATTTTTTCCGCAGGTGTCGCGCTGTCATTGCTGTCACTCGACCCCTCCAATCGAAAAATGGAAGCGTTCGTTATCATCACCTGCACGATCATGCTGGCAGGAATGTTCTTGGGATTGCTGGGATACCGCGTCTATGCGAGTATTCTCGTGAATGCCTTTGCATATATCTTCTTTTTCAGCGCGATGCAGTACCAGCTCCACCTTGACGAACTGGACATCGACTGCTACGGCGACAAAGCAACAGAAGCAAAATTCGATTCCACAATGTTTGCGGATTCGCCGCTGCTTGTGGAAAAGCCGAAGAAAGAACCCGAATCGCTCCGCAAAAAACTGGAACATATGCGTGATACACTCATCTCGGATGAACATATCATCCTGACCGACACCGATGAGAAATTCGACTACGAATTCGGTGTGGACGCAGACAAGGAACAAAAATCCAGCGACAAGGCAGATAAGGAACAATGAATCCCAGACTGCCGTTCTTACAAGCAAAAACCGCCGCGCTGACCACTGCGCCCGGCGTGTATATCATGAAAAATCAGCAGGGGAAGATCCTCTATATCGGCAAGGCGAAGAATCTCCGCAACCGCGTCACAAGCTATTTCCGCGACCATCCTGACCATACCGTCAAGACCGCGAAAATGGTGTCACAGGTCTACGACTACGATTTTATCGTCACAGGCTCGGAGTATGAGGCTCTCGTGCTGGAATGTTCGCTCATCAAACAGCATCAGCCGCCCTACAACATTCTCCTGAAAGACGACAAGGGCTACCACTACATCCGCATCTCCAAGGGCGCATATCCGCGCATTACCGCAGAGGTCAACACCGATGCGGACGGCGAATATCTCGGTCCCTACATGAGCGGATTCGCCACAAAACAAACCGTCAACACCGTCAATCGGATGTTTCAGCTTCCGACCTGCACACGGCCGTTTCCCGAAAGCTTCCGCAAACAGCGTCCCTGCCTGAATTTCCACATCGGACAATGTATGGGTGTCTGCCGCGGAACAGTTTCTTCGGGCGTATATCATGAAGCAGTCGCCGATGCCGTGCGGTTTATCAAAAACGGCGGAGATAAGACCATTCCGATGCTCGAACAGCGAATGCAGCAGGCGGCGGAAAACCTCGAATTCGAGGAGGCTGCCAGACTGCGCGACCGCATCAATGCGATTCGCAAAGCAGGCGAACATCAGGACATCATGGACGCGGTGCGTGTCGATACCGATGTTGTCGGCATCGCTTCTTCTGACGTATCCACGTATATTTCTGTGCTCATCTACCGCGACGGCAGACTCTACGACCAGTCGAGCTTCTGCATCTCCGCAGACGCACTCTCCGAGCATCCGCTGGACGACTTTCTGCCGCAGTATTACAGCACCAAAACAGGCCGCGACCTCCCGAAAGTCATTCTCACAGAGGATGCACCGACCGAAGCCGCATTGCTGACAGACCTGCTGACCAAACGTGCAGGACATACGGTGTCGCTCGAACAGCCGCAGAAAGGTCTGCGCCGCCGTCTGGTACTGATGGCAAAGCAGAACGCAGGCGAAAAACTTTCGCTCCAGTCGGGACGCACAGGCAAAGAACTCCTCGCGGTCGAAGAACTCGGACGGGTACTGGGACTTTCCAAGCCCCCAATGCGAATCGAAGCGTATGATATTTCGAACCTCTCCTCTGCGGCAATGGTCGCAGGTATGGTCGTATTTGAGGGCGGCAGACCGCTGAAATCGGCATACCGCCGCTTCTCCATCAAAGAACTGGATCTGCAAAACGACTACGCTTCCATGCAGGAAGTCATCCGCCGCAGATTGCAGGAATACCGCACCGCACAGGAAAATCAGTCGGAAACCGAACGCGCACTCAATGCCTTTGCGGTACTCCCCGACCTCATTCTCCTCGACGGCGGCAAAGGTCATGTTGCGGCAATCGCGCCAATTCTCGAAGAATTCAAACTCCCGATCCCGCTCTACGGCATGGTCAAAGACCAGAAGCACCGTACCCGTGCGATCGCAACAAACGGCGGCGAGATCGCGCTGCGCGACAAGCAGGCGGCGTTCGCACTCCTGACACGCATTCAGGATGAAGTCCACCGCTTCGCTATCACCTACATGAAAGCAAAACACACAAAAACCTCGTATGCACTCACTTTGACAACCGTCAAGGGTGTCGGCGAGAAGAAAGCACAAAAACTGCTTCTCACCTATAAAACCCGTTCCCAACTCAAAGCGGCTTCCGTTGAGGCACTCGCCAAAACTGCCGCTGTATCTCTTGAAACTGCGGCAGAACTCCACAAGCTGATTGCGGAACTGCCCGATGATACGGACACAAATCCATCTGATAAGGGGGCATGAACATGGAACCATTGAAACTGAAAGCGGCGTTTCAGGACTATATCTGGGGCGGCACACGGCTGCGTGACGAATTCGGCAAACCTTGCGATTTCGAGCGTGTCGCAGAAAGCTGGGAGCTTTCCTGCCACAAGAATGGCCTGACCACCATCGTCAACGGCGTCAACAAAGGTCTGACGCTGAAACAGTATCTCGAACAGGACTGGCGTGCGCTGGTCGGCGAGGGCGCAGCACATTTCTCGACCTTCCCTGTTCTCATTAAGCTCATTGATGCCGCGCAGGACCTGAGCATTCAAGTACACCCCGATGACCGCTATGCCAGAGAACACGAAAACGGTCAGCTCGGCAAAACCGAATGCTGGTATATCGTGGACTGCGAAGAAGGCGCCGCACTCGCCTACGGCTTCAACAAGGAACTGACAAAAGAAGAATTCCGCGCACATATCGAGGACGGCACTCTCCTCGACTACGTGCGGCTGATGCCTGTCCATAAGGGCGATGTGTTCTTTATCGAAGCAGGCACGCTTCATGCCATCGGTTCGGGCATTCTGATCGCAGAAGTACAGCAGAATTCCGACCTCACCTACCGCGTCTTTGACTACGGCAGAGTCGGTGCAGACGGCAAACCCAGACAACTGCATATCGACAAAGCGGTCGAAGTCACAAAAACATGGGCACCGCCTCCGCGCAAGAAGCGTCCGCCCACACAATTCGAAGGTTATGCCTGCACCGTCATCGCAGACTGCCCATATTTCACCACATGGGAACTCTGCATCAACGGAGAAGCAGCGTTTGCTGCAAGCGAAGGCGTTTCCTATACACATCTGCTGGTCACGGACGGCGAAGCGGTCCTGCTCTACGACGACGGCGTTATGATGCCGCTGGCAAAGGGCGATTCTGTGTTCCTTCCTGCCAATTTCGGGAAGTATTCACTCCGCAGCAACGGCTGTACCGTTCTCGCGACACGTACCCTGCCCAGAGATTACTGATCCCAGCATTTTCGTATAAAAAAGGAGAAAAGAAGATATGAAGTACTATGTCGGAATCGACCTCGGCGGCACCAATATTGTAGCTGGTGTCGTGGACGAGGAATACAACATCCTCACCAAAGCATCGCGCAAGACCAACTGCCCCCGTCCTGCGGAGGAAATCGCAGACGATATGGCAGGTGTCGCACTCGATGCCATCGCACAGGCAAACCTCACACCTGACCAGATCGAGTGGATCGGTATCGGCACCCCCGGTATCGCAAACTCCGCAACGGGTATCATCGAATACTCGAACAATCTCGGCTTCGAAAACACCCCGATGGTCAAGTGGATCTCTGAAAAAACAGGTATCTCCGCTTTCATCGAGAACGATGCCAATGCAGCAGCATATGGTGAATATGTCGCAGGTGCGGCAAAAGGCGCAAAGAACGCTGTCTGCATCACCCTCGGCACAGGTGTCGGCGGCGGTATCATCATCGACGGCAAAATTTATGACGGTTCGAATTTCGCAGGCGCAGAACTTGGCCATACTGTCATGAACATTGACGGACCGCAGTGTACCTGCGGCAGAAAAGGCTGCTTTGAGGTCTATTCTTCTGCAACAGGTCTGATTCGCATGACCAAAGAAACGATGGAACAGCACCCCGAAAGCATCATGCACAAGATGGCAGAGGAGCAGGGCAAGGTTTCCGCCCGCACCGCATTTGACTGTATGCGTCTGGGCGATGCGGCTGCAAAGGAAGTCGTTGATTTCTACATCCGCTGTCTCGCAGCAGGTATTACCAACACGATCAACATTTTCCAGCCGGATGTACTCTGCATCGGCGGCGGCGTCTGCAACGAGGGCGATGCGCTCCTGCTGCCCGTCAAGGAGCTGGTCGCAAAAGAGGTTTATACACGTAACTCCGAGAAAAACGCAGACATCGTGATCGCAAAGCTCGGCAATGATGCCGGTATCATCGGCGCGGCGTTCCTCGGAAAAGCAATCTGAGGGGGAGTTTCTTTCTTGGGGACATTGTCCCTTTGGAATCCCATTTTTGCACGAACGATCATATGAAAAGGGCGGAGATTCGGTTCTCCGCCCTTTTTCTTTGCACATATGAAGTCAGCTTTTTATGTCAGTCAATACAATCCGTGCCGTAACGGTTGTACGTGTACCACTCCACATCGGGAATCGTGGTGCGGTCAATCACACGATAGTTCTCCATGTCCACACTCATCAGTCCCGTTGTTGAAAGCGCATAGAGCACATTGTCGATCGACAGGCAACGGGTATTGACTGTCCAGTCTGTTGTCAAGAAACGTGCAAAACCAAGCTTTTCGAAGCTCTGTGTTTCCTCGTTGAACTCGAAGAACTCATACTGCCAATGCGGTCCGTCCTGTTCCTCGACTTCGAAATTATAGCCGCTCTGCCAGATCGGTACGCCGATCAGGTTCTTTTCGGGTTCGAGATAGAGCGCCTTATAGTCCGCAAGCGCAGGCGAATAATACCATGTATCGTTGAGTGCATCGCTCCAGACATAGTCACTCACCATCGTCAGCTTGCCCTCGCTGTCCGTATCGTACATCATCAGCTTGCAGCCGGAAGTACCGCCGTCAAGTTCTGTTCCGAAACTCAGCATATGACCATTCCACGGATAGAGGAATGTGCTGTAACCGGAAACCTGATAGCCGTCGTCGATCACAAGCTTGGAGGGATTGGAAATATCAATGCTGAACAGGGGATCCGTATTCAGGAAAGTCACAACATAGGCACGGTCGCCGTCGTAGTTGACTGCTTCCAGCGTTTCACCCTCGGCAAATTCCACACGGTCAAGCTGCTCCATTTCCAGATCGAAGCTGGTCAGATAGTTGATCCTTCTGCTGGAAATCCAGCTCTGTGATGCGACAAAGAACGCGTTGTCCTTTTCGTACATCGCATACTGGTTGATCAGATTACCGTCCACCGTACCGACCGACAGCGGCACGATCTCATCATTTCGGTAGGAGATACGTGAAATCCGTGTTTTGCTATCCGCAAAGGAGGTCACATAGAGCGCGTTGTTGTTCATGTAGACATGCTCACATCCGCCTGCAAATGCCTTGTTGTCCAGAACCTCCGCGGTTTTTGTGTTAATCAGCGACACAACGGTATAGTCCAGCGTCAAACTTTCTTCGTTCCATTCGTCAGGCAGCAGAATGTCCTCCGGCGCAATATAGCAGTCTGTCTGTGCGCCGCAGCACGGTACATATGCGCTGTGGTCAGATTCCTTGATGCTCTTGGAAACGTGCTTGGTGGTATCTGTGACCAGATAGAGCGTATCGCCGACCATTCTGGTCGCGGTCACATAGCCGTCCTGATATGTCACGCTTTCTGCCACAGGTTTTCCCTCTGCATCGGGCAGATACGTGACGACTGCGGTTGTGATCTTCGGATCGTATGAATGGGTGACTGTGTCTTCCTGATAGCAGGTATACACCACGACCGCTCTGCCGTCCACAAGGAACAGCTCTTTCGCGGAGTAGTCCTTTTTGAATGTTTCATCCAGTTCAGGCGGAACACAAATCATCGGTGTTCCGAACTTTCCGTTGTCTACGGTCAGGAAATACAGCTTTCTGCCGACCAGATAGTAGATCGCATTGCCGTCCGTTTTCACACAGTCCGCCTCGGCAATGCCCTCGACCTGTGTAATGGTATCGGAGTGTTCGTGAACTGCGCCGTTTTCTGCGTTGAAAGCGTTATCGGATGCCGCGCCGTCCGCTTCTTCATAATAAGTTGCAGCCGGATAAGTTGCAGCCGGAGCCGCTTCTTCCACCGCATAATCCACATTCTTTTTGCCAAACGAAAACAGACCATCGCTGTGACGCTTGTTGAACGCCTGTACCGCAGCGAGATATTCGACCTGCTGATAGAGTTTATGGTAGCTGCCTGCACTTTCCATGAAGCATTTATCCACCACGACAGGATGGCTTTTTTTCAGCTGAAGCGGAACAGTCACACCTGCCACCAGCACCATGCACGCGCAGAGAGCTGCCAGAATGCGAAGCTCTGCCTTTTTGGAAATGCGGATACCGCTGCGTTTTTCGCTCCGCAGCTTTTCAGTCATCTGTTCGGGCAGCAGTGCCGCAGGGATCTCCTCCCGTTCCAGATTCTCTTTCATCAGAGCATCCAGCTTTTCATCATTTTCCACATCAAACTGCATATTCTTCCCTCCCTGTTTCTGCGGCTGTCGAATCGGTCAGCACCTCGCGGAGCTTTGCGCGGATTCTTGTCAGCCTTGTGCGGATCGCACCGTCTGTACTGCCGAGCATCTCGGCAAGTTCGCGGCTCTGATAGCCGCCCAGCACCTGCATCGAAAACAGCAGTCTGTCCTCATCGTTCAGCTGTCTGAGTGCCTCGCGCACCTCGGGGGCGGCAAAGCCAAACTCACAGGCAGGACTGTTCGCTTCGTCGAGTGCATCTGCGGCTTTTGCGTATTCACGCTGCTTTTGCTTGATCTTCGCAGACAGTATCTTGAACATCCATGCGCGGAATGCCGCTTCGTCACGCAGTTTTCCGATCGTGCGGAACGCATCCAGAACCGCATCGCTGACTGCATCTGCCGCGTCCTCCGAAGAACGAAGCGATGCTTTTGCAACATGGAATAGTTCGCGGTAGACTGTCGCGTATAAGCGTCCGAACGCATCTGCGTCACCGTTTCGCGCCGCTTTCACATCCGCAGTAAACTGCTCCGTTGTCATCTGTGCCATTCAAATCACCTCAAATCGGTTTGTTGTTGCCATACGGGGCATGATTTTGGGTTTCTGTATCATAGGTGTGCGATGCGGGTGGGAATGTGACACCGCACACGAAAACTTTGTCGGAGTATACAAAAACAGGGGAGGTATTTTGTGAGAATCGCTGTTCTCCTGTACCTCCCCAGCGCATTATTTCTGTTCGAGCGCACGTTCCTCGCAGAATTCGCAGACCATGTGTCCGCTCTCCTCCAAGAACAGATGCGGCAGGTAATGCTCGTGTGTCGCCACACATTTCGAATTCACACAGCAAAGTCCGCTGTCCTCTTTTCCGCGCAGAAGCTGCGGATATTCTTTCATTTCCAGCATCGTCAGGATCAATGCCATACGGATGTACATACCGTACTGTGCCTGTTTGAAATACAGCGCACGCGCATCGTCATCGACCTCGATCGCAATCTCATCGACACGCGGCAGCGGATGCAGTACCGCCAGATCGGGCTTCGCAAGGGACATTTTTTCGGGTGTCAGACGGTAGATGTCCTTTTGTGCCAGATATTCCGCCTCGGAGGGAAAGCGTTCGCGCTGAATGCGTGTCATATACAGCACATCCAGTTCGGAGATCGCGGCTTCCAGCGAGGATTCGATGCGGTAGGAACAACCCTTTTCTTCCAGCATTTTGATAATGTAGTCGGGAATCTGCAATTCGGGCGTGGAAATCAGCACAAAGCGGTTGTTCGGGTAGCAGGCAAGGGCTTTGCAGAGAGAATGCACGGTTCTGCCGTACAGCAGATCGCCGCAAAGACCGATCGTAAGGTTGTCGAGTCTGCCCTTTTCCATGCGGAGTGTCATCAGGTCGGTCAGCGTCTGTGTCGGATGGAGATGTCCGCCGTCACCTGCATTGACCACAGGGCAGTCCGCAGAGATCGCCGCCGCCTTTGCCGCGCCTGCGATCGGGTGGCGGATAATGAGAATGTCCGAGTAGGAGCTGACGACTTTTGTCGTATCTTTGAGGTTTTCGCCCTTGGATACAGAAGAACTCATCGGGTTGTCAAAGCCGATGATGCTTCCGCCCAGACGAATCATCGCGGACTGAAAGCTCATCTGGGTACGGGTAGACGGTTCATAGAACAATGTCGCCATGATTTTTCCTGCACAAGCCTGCACATACCGCTGAGGGTGCGCGTAGATCTCTGCGCCCAGCTTGATCAGCCGATTCCACCATTCCACGGGATAATCGTTCAGGTCGATAAAATGCGGATACTTCATTTCCATACACAAACATCCTTTCCGGTTTTTGGGGATTGCTGTATTGATATTCGGGACTCCGTCTCTTTGGGATCCCATTTGGGGAAATATTGTTTTATGTGATTTGCGGGCGACCACAGGCCGCCCCTACAAACAAGATTGAAAATTTACGGTTGAAACGCCCTGTTGCAGCATCACGCGCACATTGTTTCCGATTCAAAATACACACGATACCAGACGAGGAACATATAGACCGTCCAGATCTTGCGGCTGTAATCAGCGCGGCCTGCTTTGTGGTCGTCCAGCAGCTTGACCAGCTTCTCCGTATGGAAAAACCGCTCTGCCGCAGGAGAGGTAAACGCCGCCTTGACTGTCGTATAACAACCGTCCTCTTTGAGCCACACGCGAATCGGCACAGGGAATCCGAGTTTCTTTTTCGCCGCAGTTGCAGCCGTTTCCTCGGGCGTGTCCTGCTTTGCCGCAAGACGCATGGCGTGTTTTGTTACATAGGGTGTGTTCTCATCGGTCTGCACCTTCCGCGTCACACGGTATCGTGTCGGGATCTGCTCAGCCAGTGCCATGATCTCCTTATCCAAAAACGGCACGCGCAGTTCCAGCGAATTCGCCATGCTCATTTTGTCCGCTTTCAGCAGGATATCGCCCGTCATCCAGAGGTGCAGGTCGAGATACTGCATTTTTGTCACATCGTCCGCGTCCTTGACCTTATCGTAATACAGCTTCGTCACCGCGGTCGGATCGGGCGCATTTGTGCGGATCTTCAGCAGGCTTTTGCGTTCTGCCGGTGTGAACATATACGCATTGCCGATAAAGCGTTCTTCGAGCGGTTTGCCCTTGCGGACTAAGAAATTCAGTCCGCGCTTTGCAGGGAGTGCCTCCGCCGCTTTGCCGATGCCGCGCCGTACACCCATCGGGAGACGGTCGTACCATGTCCCATCAGGCTCGCTGTATACATTATATCCGCCGAAAATCTCATCCGCGCCCTCGCCCGAAAGCACGACTTTGACCTGTTCGGACGCCAGCTTGCATACGAAAAACAAGGCAACTGCGGCAGGATCTGCCAGCGGTTCGTCCATATGATACTGAATGTGCGGCAGTTCGTCCCAGAATTCTTTCTGCGTAATTACATGGCTGAAATTCTCCTTGCCGATCGCCTTGGAGAAATGCTTTGCCCAGCCGATCTCATTATAGCGTTCATCCTCGCCGAAACCGACGGTGAAAGTCTTATCGACCTCCGCGACCGCCGCCGCATAGCTCGAATCGACACCCGAGGAAAGAAAACTTCCCACCTCGACATCCGCGATCTTATGCGCTTTTACCGAGTCGTGGAAGGTATCGGAAATGCGGTGAACCCAGTCGCCCAGCAGCGGCGTATCATCCGCCTCGAACCGTATCTCCCAGTAGCGGCGGATCGTCAGCTTTCCGTCCGCAGAGAACGTGAAATAATGCGCAGGCGGCAGTTTTTTCACACCGCGGAAAAAGGTATCCGCTGTCGGGGAATACTGGAATGTCAGATATTGTTCCAGCACCTCCGTGTCCAGTTCCTTTTTGAAATGGGGATGCGGCAGGAAGCTTTTGATCTCGCTGCCGAACAGGAAACTCTCCCCCATCCTTGCATAATAAAGCGGCTTGATGCCAAAGAAATCTCTTGCGCCGAACAATTCCTTTTTCTGCTTGTCCCAGATGACAAACGCGAACATCCCGCGCAGTTTCGGAAGCAGTTCCGCGCCGTATTCCTCGTAGCCGTGCAAAAGCACCTCGGAATCGGTCTGTGTGCGGAAAGTATGTCCTTTTTCGAGCAGTTCCGCCCGTATCTCCTGATAATTGTAGATCTCGCCGTTGAACACCAGCACGAGGGTTTCGTCCTCGTTGAACATCGGCTGGTCGCCCTGTTCGCTGATGTCAATAATGGACAATCTGCGGTGACCGAGTGCAATGTCGGCGTCCACGTACTGTCCCTCCGCATCGGGGCCGCGGTGACGGATCCGCTCCTGCATTGCAGACAGCACCGTTTCCGCATCCGCGATATGGTTTGTAAATCCTGTAATTCCGCACATATTCTAACTCCTTTATGCTGCTGTGCGACGTATGGTTTCTCAAAGTTTTTATCTTTTCTATTATACTACTTTTCGCGCCGTTTGGCAAGAGGAAACCACAAAAAAATCCCCGACGGATTCGTCGGGGACTGTCATCAATCCGCATATACGGACGTAATGTTCAGATATTCTTCGAGCGTCTTTCCGCTGTCATAAACCTTCTTTGCGACATCCTCACCGAGATAGCGGATATGCCATGACTCATATTTGTAGCCGGTAATGCTCTCCTTGCCCTTCGGGTAACGAATGATAAAACCGTACTTCCAGCAGTTTTCTGCGAGCCATTTCGCTTCGGGGGTGTCGGTAAAGCTGTCGCTTGCCTTGTTGATGTCAAATGCAAGACCTGTCTGATGCTCGGAATGACCGGGGCGTGCGGAATAGGTGTCTGCTTTTTCCTTTCCGTCGCGTGCGACATAGTTGTTATACAGATTCTTCTGTGTCTCAAAAGAACGAAAGCCTGAGCAGATGCTCAGGCTGTAACCGTCGTTCTTTGCTGCCGCCTGCATTTTATCAAATGCAGCTTGTGCGGCAGGATCCACACCGGGATTGTAATTCTCAGGCAAGCCGTATGTCTTATTTGCAACCAGAATGCCCTGAATATACATCGGACTGTTGACGCTTGCCGCATTGGTGGTCGTTGTGGAAGTCGCACCATCTGCGGAAGTTGTCGTGGTCGTCGTAGTGGTCTGGGTGGAGTCGCCTGCAACGGTGACTGCGACCTCAGCATAGACATTCGGGTTATTGACAGATGCAACGCGGACGGTACAAGTACCGGGGGCGACTGCGGTAATGTTTCCGAGCCAGTCAACCTTTGCGACAGCCTCATCGGAAGAAGTCCAGTTTTCGGACTTGTCGATGGCGTCCGCAGGGGACATGGTAACGATCGGCATTTTCTTCTCGCCTACTTTCAAGGTAACAGAATAGAAGGTAAGCTGAATGCCTGTAACAGAGCCTTCGGGAAGCGTCTGTGTGGTGGTTTCGATGGTCGTTGTGGTGGTTTCGGTCGTGGTGGTGGCTTCTGTCACAACAACAGAACCTTCACCCGTAACAGTCAGCTGGAACACCTGATTCTTTCCGCCGGGTGCTTCTGCCACGATCGTGGTCGTGCCAGCAGAAAGCGCGGTCAGGAGATGCTCACCGTCAATGGAAGCGACCGTTTCATCGTAGATCTGACAGGAAAAATCCGTACCGACAACACTTTCCAGTGTTCGAACCTCGCCGACTTTCATGGAAAATGCAGTCGTTTCCAGGTTGGTATCCTTCCCGTCCATCACCAGCTTATAAACGCCGAATGCAAGACCTGCAACGGCAATCAGCAGAATCAGGACCAATCCGAACGAGATACCCGAGGATTTTTGTTCCTTTGTTTTGCTCATTGAAGTTTCATCCTTTCTTTTTGCTGTCCGGCACTTTCCCCGTCCGACAGCGAATTCCGTACTCTATTATATCACAATATTTTCGATTTGTCACTAGGTATGTGAAATTTTTTTCGAAATTTCCGCAGATTTTTCGATTGGGCAAGATTCACAAGCGCGAAAAATCCCAAACAGGGAAGATTGGAAGATTTTCCACTTGATTTTTCAGGGAGTGTGTGGTAGAATAATGATAATATCATGCAGGAAAGGAGCCGCACAGATGCCGAACATGAATGCGAAGTATTATGCAACCGAATATTTCTATTATGGCTTTATCTATTATTCGGATGAGGTCTGTTTCGGTTTGCCTGAGAATACGCATGAAGTTCAATGAATCTGCCGCACCGCTTTCTGCACGCAGTTCATCCTGATACCTACGCGCTCACAGTCAAACCGACTGTGAGCGTTTTTTCGTATTGGAAAGATTTTTGAAAGGAAGTATCTCCCATGATCGTTATTCTCAAGAAAATTCCAAATGAAGCACAGCTCGCCAGCCTGATGGACTGGCTCGCAGAAAAAAATATTGACGTCCACAAGAGTATCGGTACATCAACAACCATTCTCGGACTGGTCGGCGATACCGCCGCGATCGACGCAGACCTCATCTCCGCACTCGATATTGTCGAGGATGTCAAGCGCGTGCAGGAGCCCTACAAGCACGCAAACCGCAAATTCCATCCTGACGATACCGTAATCAATGTCCGCGGCGCACAGATCGGCGGCGGCACACTCACATTGATGGCAGGTCCCTGCTCTGTCGAAAGCGAGGAGCAGATCGTAGCCATCGCAAAGCAGGTCAAGGCAAGCGGCGCAACCGTTCTCCGCGGCGGCGCATTCAAACCGCGTACCTCCCCCTACTCGTTCCAGGGCATGGGCACACGCGGACTGGAACTGCTGAAAATTGCACGCGAGGAAACAGGTCTGCCGATCGTCACAGAGATCATGGATGCCGAACAGCTCCCCGACTTTGCCGATGTGGACATTATTCAGGTCGGTGCAAGAAATATGCAGAATTTCGACCTTTTGAAACGTCTTGGCAGACAGGAAAAGCCGATTCTCTTAAAGCGCGGTATGTGCGCGACCTACGAAGAATGGCTGATGAGCGCGGAATATGTCATGGCAGGCGGCAACCACAACGTCATGCTCTGCGAGCGCGGCATCCGCACCTTTGAAACCTACACGCGCAATACGCTGGACATCGGCGCGGTGCCTGTTCTGCGGAAACTGACGCATCTGCCTATTATTATTGACCCCAGCCACGCCGCAGGAAAAGCATGGCTCGTACCGCAGACAGCCCCTGCCGCAGTAGCAGCAGGCGCAGACGGTCTGATCATCGAAGTCCACAATGACCCTGCTCACGCAGTCTGTGACGGTCCGCAGTCGATTCGTCCTGAAACATTCGATGCACTTTCAAAGCATCTGCACGCGCTCCACGACTTCATGGCGGAAAATCCTGTGCCGACAGTCTGAGCATCATAAAGGAGAACAAATATGAAAATTGCAGTCATCGGCTTGGGACTGATTGGCGGTTCCTTTGCAAAAGCAACGAAACAGCGTACTTCTCATGAGCTCTACGGCTATGATCTGGACAACGAAGTACAGCTTCTGGCACGGCTGTCGGGCGCAATGGACGCACCGCTGACAGATGAGATTCTCCCCGAATGCAGTCTTGTGATCGTGGCACTCCGCCCGAAAGCGGCAGAAAACTGGGTTGAAGCGCATAAAACACAGCTCGGAAGCGGAAACTGTCTGGTAGTGGACATCTGCGGCGTCAAGCGCGGTGTCACAGACAACATCGCAAAATGCGCGAAAGAGAACGGTTTTCGGTACATCGGCGGGCATCCGATGGCAGGCAAAGAGGTCGGCGGATTTGTCAATTCTTCGGACGGACTTTATGACGGCGCGTCAATGATTCTCACGCCTGACGAAACGGTTGACATGAAAACGCTGGAAATGCTGAAAAATTACTTCCTCGACATCGGTTTCTCGAACCTGACATTCACCAATCCGACCGACCACGACCGCATCATCGCATACACCTCACAGCTCGCGCACGTTGTTTCGGGCGCATATGTCAAATCCCCGACCGCGCAGGAGCGCAGAGGTTTTTCGGCGGGCAGTTTCCGCGACATGACGCGCGTTGCAAGACTCGATGAGGATATGTGGACAGAGCTAATGCTCGCAAATGCGGACTTTTTGGCAGAAGAACTGCATACGCTCATCGACAATTTGCAGGAATATCTGAATGCCATCGAAGCAAAAGACGCCGCTGCACTGCGCGAGTGCCTGCGAAGCGGAAAAATCGCAAAAGCAGGCGCAGGCGGTAACTGATACGAAAGGAGCAGGCGCATGGAATGTATCGAACTGTCCTTGCAGGACGGACAATCTTATCCGATTTGTATTGAACGGGGCTTACTGAGCAACTGCGGCGCATGGCTTTCCGAACGGTTTTCGCCATGTAAGATCATGCTTGTCACCGATGAAAATGTCGCACCGCTGTATATGGAAACAGTCAAGAATTCGTTGGTTTCCGCTGGCTTTACCGTACAGACACACATCGTTGCAGCAGGCGAACCTTCAAAGTCGATCGGCGTACTTGGCGGACTATTGGAAGCAATGGCAGATGCCCGTCTGACACGGACAGATTTGGCCGTTTCACTCGGCGGCGGTATCGTCGGCGACCTGACCGGATTCGCGGCAGGCTGCTACCTCCGCGGCATTCGGTTTGTGCAAATGCCAACGACACTTCTGGCGGCGGTGGATGCGTCAGTCGGCGGAAAAACGGCAGTCAATCTGCCGCAGGGCAAAAATCTGGCAGGTCTGTTCCATCAGCCGAGCGCGGTTCTCTGCGATCCAGACGCGATGAAAACGCTGACAGACATCTGTATCGCGGACGGCGCGGCAGAGGCAATCAAGACTGGAATTCTCGGAGATACGTCACTTTTTGAGATATACGAAAGTAAGGATCCGTCAGAACATCTCACGGAAATCATCGCAAAATCGGTTGCATATAAATCCAAAATTGTCATGGAAGACCCGACAGAAAAAAGTGTAAGAAAACTGTTGAACCTCGGTCACACAGTCGGGCACGCAATCGAGATTGCAAGCAGATTCGATATTTCTCATGGTCATGCCGTAGCAATCGGTACAGCGGTCATGACGCGTGCAGCAAAAAAGAGCGGAATTATCAAAAATTGCGATGCCGAGCGAATTTTGCAAACACTTGTTCGCAATCATTTGCCGATCGACTGCCCATATTCTGCGAAACAGCTTACGGATATCGCACAGACCGACAAAAAGTCAGAGAATACGTCAATTACAGTCATCATCCCCGAGCAGATCGGGAAGTGCTGCATGGAGAAAATCGAGCTCTCCGCACTTGAAGCGCTCATTTCGGACGGAATGGAGGGGCAGGAATGAACGTCATATGTTATCCGTCCAAACTGCACGGAACGCTCGAAATGCCGCCCTCAAAATCTGACGCACATCGAAAACTGATATGCGCCGCATTATCTGAAAACAATTCATTTACGAATTTTTCAATCGTGTCAAATCCGGACTGCTGTGAGGATATCGACGCAACGGTGCGATGTCTGGAAGCGCTCGGTGCAAAATTTACCGCGTGTAACAATGGAACACAAATCGAACCGGTTTCCGCAGCAAATCTGCGTAACAACGCATTTTTTGATTGCGGTGAAAGTGGTTCTACTTTTCGATTCCTGCTGCCCGTAGCCACAGTGCTTTGCGAAAGCACGCAGTTTCGCGGTTCCGGAAGATTACCTGAACGGCCGATCGCCACACTTGCCGATGCAATGTCCGAACATTGTGTGGAATTTTCATCGCAAATGCTGCCTTTTTCAACAACAGGAAAACTGCACGGAGGAATTTATACGATTCGCGGTGATATTAGTTCGCAATTTTTGACTGGTCTGCTGCTTGCCCTTCCGCTATGCAATGATGATAGTGAGATTCGCGTAACAACGTGCTTTGAGTCGGCTCCATATGTCGATTTGACCATTCAGATTCTCGAAAAATACGGAATACAAATCTCACAGGAGTATCAAGACAATCTACCGATATTTCACATCAAAGGAAATCAGGTATTTCATGCACCTACGATTATTTCTATGGATGGTGACTGGTCGAATGCCGCTTTCTGGCTCACCGCAAATGCGCTCGGAAGTGAGATTCAACTTACCAATATGCAACTAGATTCGCCGCAAGGTGACAAGGCAATTTCTTCGATACTGCGTGATTTTGAAGTGGCGTCTGTGATTGATATGCAGAATATTCCAGATTTATTGCCAATTCTTGCGATACGCGCATCATTCTCTAAATCCCAAACGCAATTTGTGAATGCCAATAGACTACGCCTGAAAGAATCCGACCGATTAGCCACCACGACCATGATGATACGCGGTCTGGGCGGAAAAGTCGATGAACATTCAGACGGTCTGACGGTTTACGGAGGCGGTCTTCGAGGCGGCATTGTCGATGCACACAACGATCATCGTCTCGCAATGGCCGCTGCGATCGCCGCACTCAAATGCGATGGCCCGGTGGAAATTCGCGGCGCAGAGTGTGTAAAAAAGTCGTATCCACGTTTTTTTGAACACTATGAACAATTAGGAGGAAAATGCAATGGCATCGACATTCGGTGATCAGCTTCGTGTTTCGATCTTCGGCGAGTCGCACGGTCCGGCAATTGGAGTCACAGTCGATGGATTTCCAGCAGGTGCTGAGATTTCATTAGATAAACTCAATCAGTTTCTTACGCGCCGAAAAGGTGGTCAGAACGCATTCTCAACACCTCGTGCAGAGGCGGATGCACCAGAAATTTTGAGCGGTTTTCTCAACGGAAAGACCACAGGTGCGCCATTTTCCGCAATCATCCGAAATGAAAATACACGTTCCGCAGACTATTCGACAATATTCGACAAACCGCGTCCTTCACACGCCGATTATACCGCTTCCGTAAAATGGCACGGAAGCGCTGATTTGCGAGGAGGTGGGCACTTTTCCGGACGTTTGACAGCGCCACTATGCATCGCAGGAGGAATCGCACTGCAAATTTTGGAAACGCGCGGCATTTATGTCGGTGCACACCTCGCAAGCATTGGAACAGCGTGTGATGATATGTTTCCGATTTTTCCAGATTCTACGATGTTTTCAAATGTTGCGAGCAAGTCTTTTCCGACCATTTCCGACACAGCGGCAAAAGAAATGCAAGCGCAGATCATGACTGCAAAAAATGAATCCGACAGCATCGGCGGAACGATTGAATGCGCCGCGATTGGTCTTCCTGCCGGCCTCGGAAGCCCGATGTTTGACGGTATTGAAAACCGCATATCATCTGTACTTTTCGGCATTCCTGCTGTAAAAGGAGTCGAATTTGGCGGAGGATTTGATATGTGTACAAAACGCGGTTCAGAGGTCAATGACGCGTTTTGCATCAACGGCAATGGAGAAATCGCAACAAAATCCAATTTCAGTGGCGGCATCCAGGGCGGCATCACAAACGGTATGCCCCTTCGCCTTCGTGTCGGAATCAAGCCGACCCCGTCCATCGGACAAGTTCAGCAGACTATTTCTTTGGAAAAGCACGAGAATACGACAATTCAGATTGCTGGCAGACACGATCCTTGTATCGCGCAACGAGCAGTACCGGTTGTCGAAGCAGCCGTTGCTTGTGTTCTGTTGGATATTTTACTCGTAAACGGATATTTTGAATAAGTCTTTTGTTTCTCAGTGAGGTGTATTACAATGGAATTAACGGAAATACGAAAGAATCTTGACACTGTAGACAAGGAGCTTTTGCGACTATTTCTGGAACGAATGGACCTAGTCGATAAGGTAGCTGATATAAAAAAAGATAGTCACCAGCCACTCTACGACCCTGTGCGAGAGCGACAGATTCTTGCGAAAATCCACGAATCTGCTGGAGAACCATACGGTGACTTTGCAGATCAGCTGTATCGCACGATTCTTGAACTGTCCCGCGCACGACAGGCATCCCAGCTATTTCTGTCGTCAGAGGCATCAAAACGTGCGGAATGTATGCTCGCAAACGAGGAGACGATCTTGCCGCAAACAGGTCGAATCGCCTGTTTCGGGACAGAAGGAAGCAACACGCAAAATGCTGCAGATAAGCTATTTTCGCACGCCGATCTGTTGTTTTTTGACAGCTTTTCGGCTGTTGTCAAAGCGGTGCAGTCAGGGCTGTGTCGGTTCGGCGTTCTGCCAATCGAAACGAGTGCGAACGGCTCAATCGGTCGGGTTTATGACTTGCTTCGCGGAGCGGAAGTTTCCATTGTCCGCGGTATCCGACTGAATATTCGACACGTTTTGCTCGGAATCAAAGGAACGGATTTATCGCAGATACGTACAATTTACACGCATGAGCAAGCAGCCGTGGAATCGCGCAGCTTTTTGGACAATCTTGCGAATGTGAATGTCATTCCATGCCAAAGCACAGCGCACGCGGCGCGTCGTGTAGCTGAGGCAAACGATCCAAGTGTTGCGGCCATCGCCTCGGAAAAGTGTGCAAAGCTATACGATTTGGACGTACTTGCTGAAAATATCCACGATAACGCTGCAAATGAAACGCGCTTTATCTGTATCGAACAGGGCGCAAAATGTTACGCTGGCGCGAATCGTCTGAGTCTTGCTTTGACTTGTGAAAATGTCACAGGTGCGCTGTTTCAGACGATCGCGAAGATCTCCGCCCTCGGCATCAATATGTGTAAACTCGAAAGTGTCCCGATTCCTGAAACAGCATTTTCTTATAGATTTTACGTTGATTTGGATGCATCTTTGCATCAGAACGGTGTACTTGGTCTGCTTTCCGTGCTTGAACACAGCTGTGATTCGTTTCAACTGCTTGGCAACTACACCGAGCTGATCGGATGATTTGAAAGGAGCGTATTTACTTGGGTTTTGCTGAGAATGCAGTACCGTTTGGTCTGCTTGGTGAGCATCTCGGACACAGTGCCTCACCCGAAATTCATGCGGCATTCGGGAACCCCGACTACTCGCTGTACGAGGTGGCACCCGATGCACTTGCGGATTTCCTGAAATCGCCGCATCTACGTGGTTTGAATGTGACAATTCCTTACAAGCAGGCGGTGATGCCATACTGTGCAAAACTGAGCCCGCTTGCCGAATCCATCGGTAGTGTAAACACGCTGATACGTGAAAATGATGGCACCTGGACAGGCTATAACACCGACGCATACGGTCTTCGCACAATGCTACGGCTTGCCGGACTTTCATTCGCCGGGCAGAATGTCCTCGTCCTCGGAAACGGCGGCGTATCACAAACCATTCAGGCGGTCGCGAAAATCGACGGAGCTGCGAAAGTTTCTGTCGCTTCACGCCGTGGTGTGATCAATTATGACAATCTTGCGGATGTTTGCGCCGACACGACTTTTCTCGTAAATGCAACGCCTGTCGGAATGTACCCCCATGCAGGGGGACGGCTCGTTGATTTGCACGCATTTCCGATGCTTTCAGGCATTGCCGAAGTCATATACAACCCCTGCCGCACAGCATTCATGCTCGATGCGGATGCTATGAAAATCCCGTATGCAGGCGGTTTTCCGATGCTCGTTGCGCAGGCAAAACAGGCAGAAGAACTTTTCTTTTCACGAACAATTTCCGACGAGGAAATGACCGCTGTCGGAGCTGAATTACAACGTACCTGCGAGAATATCGTGCTGATTGGTATGCCTGGGAGCGGAAAGACGACCATTGGGCAGAAAATTGCTGCGCTCACAGGTCGGGAACTCATTGACACAGACGAAGAAATTGTTCGCAAATACGAAAAAACCATACCGCAAATTTTTTCTGAGCAGGGTGAAACCGTCTTTCGGCAGATGGAACGCGAGGTCATCGAGGAGCAGAGTCAGAAACGCGGCGTAATTCTTGTCACGGGCGGCGGTGCGGTCACAACACCCGAAAACGAATCTCATCTCCGCAGTAACGGACGTATTTACGAGATTTCCAGAGATTTGTCATTGCTTGCGTGTGACGGCAGACCGCTCTCCATGAACACAGATTTGCAAAAAATGGCAGAGAAACGTGCGCCGCTGTACGCGAAATTTTCAGATGTTACGATAAAAAACAGCACCTCTCCGCAGGACGCGGCAGAGGCGGTTTGGAGGGATTTTTGTGCATATACTCGTCATCAATGGACCGAACCTCAATCTGTTGGGAATGCGTGAACCCGAGCACTACGGAACACGTACCTACGCGGATTTAGTGGCTCTTGTTCAGGAAACTGCTGACCGTCTGGGCGTCACGACTGAGTGCTTTCAGAGTAACCACGAGGGCGCGATCGTTGACAAGATCCAGGCGGCATACGGCAAGGCGGACGGCATCGTTCTGAACCCTGCCGCCTACACCCACACCAGCGTTGCGATTCTCGACGCGCTCAAAGCCGTTCAGATTCCGACCATCGAAGTCCATATCACCGACCCCGACACACGCGAAGATTTTCGACGTATTTCCTACGTTCGCGCTGCCTGTGTCAAAACGATCAAAGGCAAAGGTCTCGATGGCTATGCCGAAGCGATGGCTGAATTGGTGGAACTCCTACAAAAATAATTTGTGCAAATCGCTTGAAATTTTCCAGAAACTGTGATATAATATATATGGCTTGCAACTGACTCTTAAAATGAAAGGATATTGCACTATGAAAAAGAAACGTATTGGTATTTTGACTTCCGGCGGCGACTGCCCCGGTCTGAATGCGACCATTCGCGGCGTTGCAAAAGCCTGCTTTGAATTGATGGGCGATGAAAACGTCGAAATTGTGGGCATTTCCAACGGTTACTACGGTTTGATCCACAATCTCTGCAAGGAAATGCAGGCGAGTGACTTTTCGGGCATCCTCACACAGGGCGGAACGATTCTCGGCACAAAACGTCAGCCGTTCAAGATGATGACTGTCATCGGCAACGACAATGTCGATAAAGTCAAAAATATGAAAGAAACATACCGCAAGCAAAAACTCGACTGCCTGCTGACACTCGGCGGCAACGGCACACACAAAACCTCGAAACTGCTTGCAGATGAGGGCTTGAACGTCATTGGTCTGCCGAAAACCATCGACAACGACATCTACGGTACGGATGTGACTTTCGGCTTCCATACTGCGGTTGACACAGCGACTGACGCAATCGATCGTCTGCACACGACCGCCGCATCCCACAGCCGTATTCTGGTCTGCGAGATCATGGGCAACAAAGCCGGCTGGCTGACGCTCAACGCAGGCATCGCAGGCGGCGCAGATATTATCCTTATCCCCGAAATCCCCTACGACATCGACAAAGTGACCGACGCGGTCATGAAACGCACGGCGAGCGGAAAACTGTTTTCGATCATTGCCGTTGCGGAGGGTGTGTTCGACAAGGACGAGGCACAGCTCAAAAAGAAAGACCGTGCACGGAAACGTGAGGAGGCAGGCATCATTACTGCGACCTCCCGCATTGCTGCACAGATTCAGGCTGGAACAGGCGTAGATACGCGTGTTTGTGTTCCGGGACATATGCTGCGCGGCGGTTCTCCGAGCGCATACGACAGAATTCTTGCTACAAAATTCGGCGTCCACGCTGCTAAACTGATCGCCGAAGAAAAATACGGCAGAACTGTCGCAATGGTTAGCGGAAAAGTCACCTCGAACAAACTCGAGGACATCGCAGGTCTGACTAAATTTGTCGATCCCAAAGACCAGCTTGTCCTGACCGCAAAGCGTATCGGCGTTTCGTTTGGTGATTGAAAAGGGAGGGTTTTGTGGGAGTTTCTTGGGGACTCCGTCCCCAAACCCCTGCCAAAGGGACATTGTCCCTTTGGAATCCCATTTTAACACGAATGATAGTATTGTAAGGGCGGAGAGAAAGTTCTCCGCCCTTTTTGTATGTGAACATGGGAGCTATCACAAAAGCTTTACTCGATTTTTCTCGAAAAATCGCAGGTTCTTAGGGCAGCGCCCTAAGTCGCGCTCCGCAGAGCGCGAAATACCCCCTCCTTCCAAAAGATCAGGAGGGGGCTTGGGGGAACCCTATCAAGGGGTTCCCCCATACTTTTTCGACAGACTGAGGCTCCCCGACGCACACGGGAAGCCTGTTTTGTTTGGAATTACTGATAATTTTCAATATAGTCCACGATGTCGCCGACAGTTTTAATGCTGTCCACAGCGTCATCGGGAACTGCCATTTCGAATTCCTCGGAAATCGTTTTCATCAGCAGAACAACGTCCAGAGAATCTGCATCCAGATCCTCGAGAATGTCCGCATCCATTGTGATGTCATCCTCATCGACGTCAAGCTGTTCGAGGATGATCTCCTTAATCTTATCAAAAATCATGTGTGTCATTTCTCCTTTCAGACTGGGTGTTGTGCGCTTTTGTGAACTGCGCCGCGCATCGTTTATAGTATAACGTGTTCCACTCAAAACGTCAATAACTTTTTCGTGAAAATTAAGAGAAACCGCGAAAAATTATCGCCGAATTCTATCTCCAAATTTAGTTGGTATGCACAACAAATTGTGATGCCCTGTCCTTTTGCCAATCCTGCCGCATGGAAATATCCGTTTTTGTCAGATTTTTTCTTGACAAATGTATGCGTTTGTGGTATAATAATTGCATACGCCGATGTGATGGAATTGGCAGACGTGCTGGACTCAAAATCCTGTGGTAGCGATACCGTGCGGGTTCGACCCCCGCCATCGGCACTCTATTTTCTCGGAGGAGAATGCTTTTCTCCTCCGTAACCATGTTTTCTCCCCCACTCAAAGCCTTTCGCTTTCTGAGTGGGATTTTCACTATTTTGCGCGAAACGGAGGCGGAAACCAAATGAAATCTACGCCGAAAGGAAAGAAAGTCGTTGTTGCCAATTCGGGCGCAAACCGTGAGCAGCAGCGCAGCCAGAAAAATAAGAAAAAATCAGGCGAGAAGCCGATGCTGATGCGAATCATTGTGCTTGGCGTTGTTGTCGTCATGTTCCTGGGATATACGCTGCTGATATTCTTGAAATAAGATCGTTGATACTCTGACAAATGAAAGTCGGTGTTCCTGCGGATGGGAATGCCGACTTTTTCACAATATGAAAGGAGCTTTGCATGGCAAAAGCGAAAGTACACTACGAATGCAATGCGTGCGGCGCACAGTACCCGAAATGGGTCGGAAAATGTGCGAACTGCGGCGCGTGGAACTCCATCGAAGAAGCACTCCCCGAACCGACCGTGTCTGCCGCAAAGGGCAATACGCTCAGCGGTCAGGGCGGCACAGACTTATCCGAACAAATTCGGGAGCTGTCTGAAATCGGAACAAACGATGACATCCGCTATGACACTGGCATGGCAGAGCTGAACCGTGTATTGGGCGGCGGACTGGTCAAAGGATCTGTTGTACTGCTCGGCGGCGAACCGGGCATCGGCAAAAGTACGCTGCTGCTGCAAATCTGTCAATATCTCGGTGAGCATCATTCGGTGCTGTATGTGTCAGGCGAGGAATCTGCAAGACAGATCAAACTCCGCGCACAGCGTCTTCATGTCGATACGGAAAGCCTGTATCTGCTGACTGTGACCGATGCGGAATCCATCTGCGAAACAATTATGCAGACCGAACCCGATGTGGTCATCATCGACTCTATCCAGACCATGAACCTGTCGAGTTTATCTTCGGGTTCCAGCTCTGTGCCGCAGGTGCGCGAATGCACAAACCTGTTCCTGCACACGGCAAAAGCAAAGGAGATCCCGATGCTTCTGGTCGGTCACGTTACAAAAGAAGGCTCTATCGCAGGTCCGAAGGTCATGGAGCATATCGTGGATGCGGTGCTGATTTTCGAGGGCGACCGCTACCAGAGCTGTCGTATTTTGCGTGCCGTCAAGAACCGTTTTGGTTCGACCAACGAAATCGGCGTATTTGAGATGAAAGACACAGGGCTTTCGGAGGTGGAAAACCCCTCCGCAATGCTCCTCGAAGGCAGACCGCTCGGCGTGTCGGGCACCTGCGTCAGCTGTATGATGGAGGGCAGCCGTCCGATTCTCGCAGAAGTACAGGCACTCGTTTCGAAAAGCACTCTTTCTTCGCCTCGCCGCACGGCAACAGGCTTCGATTATAACCGTATGTACATTCTTCTGGCGGTGCTGGAAAAGCGAATGGGATTGTTTTTCAGCGCACTCGATGTGTATATGAACATTGTCGGCGGATTTCGTCTGGACGAACCTGCGGGCGATCTGGCGGTTGCGCTGGCACTGTATTCATCGCTGATGGATAAACCGATCGGTGAAATGGTACTGGCGATCGGGGAAGTGGGACTCGGCGGAGAGATTCGCGGCGTGTCCAATGCGGCACAGCGTATTCAGGAAGCGGAACGGCTGGGATTCACCTGCTGTATCCTCCCGAAACAGACGCTCCGCACCTTGCAGACAGAACGGTACAAGATTCGTCTGGAAGGCGTGGCCAATCTCAAAGAAGCATTTCAGGTGTTGGAGAAGCACAAGGCCTGATCTCCGCGGTACAACATCTGCCCATACAAACAAAAACGGGAGAACCCAAATCTCTGGGTTCTCCCGTTTCCTGTTACTTCAGTTTGGTTTCTTCTGCGTTGAGGAATGCCATCAAATCATCAAAACTCGACGATGCGACCTGATTTTTCAGGTTTGCAGGCTTCTTCTTTTTCTTCGGTGCAGGCTTCGGTGCTTCTTCTGCCTTGACTGCTTCTTCAACAGCCTCCACAGCGGCTTTCTCCGCCTTTTCAACCTTTTCTGCCACTTCCTCTGCCTGCTTTTTCACAGGCTTTTCAGCGGCTTCCTTGACAGCATTTTCTGCCGCATCCGTTCCGCTCTTCGGAATCTGCATCGTATGTGTTTTCGCAATAAATTCAGTCGTGAACAGCGGTACATTGTCAGGCATTTCCGTTTTCTGACGGTTTTCCATTCTGTTACGGATCGCCGCGATACGCTCTGCACGCTCTGCCGCTTCTTTTTCTTCCATCGCCAGAAGTTCTTCGTCAGAATAGCGTTTTCTCGGTGCGGACTGCTTTTCGCTGACAGCCGTTTTCTGCTCCGCAGGAATGCTGGGCAGTTCGCCTGTCTGCTGAAGTTTCTTCTTTTCCTGAATCGACTTGACAAATGCGAGGTCAGTATCGTCATCGTCATCGTCATCCGCAGCCTCTTTCGAAGCCGCCATCAATGCCAAAATGTACAGCAGGATAATCAAGCACGGCAGGATCAGCAGGAACAGGAGACCCGTTCTGCTGCACATAAACCGTACAGCCAAGCCCATTTCTGCGCTCATACGCTTACACGAGCCGAGAATATCCGAACGTGTCACAGCGATCGCACCCATATCGTTCTCGCTGGTGAGATAGTATACAGGGTCGCTGGTGAATTCGCTGTTCTGCGATGCCAGTACAAGGCTGACTTTCGCAATGCGGTTGGTGCCCGCAGTCGAACGGTACAGTACAACATCATTTGCATTGACGGTATCCGTCTGTGTCGCAAATACGAGGGTGCCCTGCGGTACAACCGTTCCCATCGAATCGCTGTCATTATAATAGCAGTACTGGTTCAGGACTCTGGGCGCATTGCCGTTGCGGAACAAACAGTTCACGCCGACGGTGCAGCCGGCAAAAATCAGCATAAAGAAAATCAGCAGTACACCTAAGCAGGACGCGCTCTTTCTGCGCTTCTTGGTTTTCTTCGATTTTTCCATGTTGGTATCCGATTCTGCAAACAGCAGAAATCGTACTCCTTTCCTTGACATATTGGGCAGAATCGCCCCTGTCTAAAATTTTCCTTATATAGTATAGCACACTTTTTTGAAAATTACAATTCTTTTTGGTTTTTTTATGCAAAAAAATTTCATGTTTTTCCTCTTGACTTTTTGTGAGGACTGTGGTATAATATATACCATCCCGATATGGGTTTGTCTTACAAAAAATTTCATATGCTAGTATGGCTCAGTTGGTAGAGCAGCGCATTCGTAATGCGCAGGTCGTCGGTTCGAGTCCGACTACTAGCTTACAAAACCTCGGTAACATTCGTTATCGAGGTTTCTATATGCAGTTGGTCGAGCGTTACGGGTACGGCACTGCCGGCGTCGGTTCGAGTCTGACTGCTAGCTTACAAAACCTCGGTAACATTCGTTATCGAGGTTTTTCTATATGCAGTTGGTTGAGCGTTTCGGGTACGGCACTGCCGGCGGCGATTCGAGTCCGACTGCTAGCTTTCAAAACCTCGGTAACATTCGTTATCGGGGTTTTTCTATATGCAGTTGGTCGAGCGTTATGGGTACGGCACTGCCGGCGTCGGTTCGAGTCTGACTGCTAGCTTACAAGACCTCGGTCACTTTTGTGATCGAGGTTTCTATATGCAGTTGGTCGAGCGTTATGGTTACGGCACTGCCGGCGGCGGTTCGAGTCCGACTACTAGCTTACAAAACCTCGGTAACATTTCGTTATCGAGGTTTTTCTATATGCAGTTGGTCGAGCGTTATGGGTACGGCACTGCCGGCGAACAAATACAAAACGAAAAACCTCCGCTCGGTCTGCACCGAATGGAGGTTTTCAGATTCAATATTCCCAGCGGATGTTGTGTGCCTCAAAATACTCTTTGAGCTTTGCCATCGAACGGTTCAGCGTCACGCGGACATTACCTGCGGTCATGCCGAGCTGTTCTGCGATCTCTGTGGAGTTGAGATTCTTAAAATATCGCATCACCACGATCTCCTGCTGCTTTTCAGGGAGCACTTCCAGCGCGTCCGCCAATGCCTTTCGCATTCCTGTCAGGTATTCCGCGGCAATGACGCTGTCCTCAAAGCTTTCCAGCGGTATCACACAATCGTCAATGTCAACGGAGATTTTCTTGTCGCGGTAGCAGTTTTTCAGTTTGTTGTTCACGATCACATACAGCCATGTGCCGAACGATGCCTTTTCAGGATCAAACGTTTCCAGCTTCTGGAACGCCGCAAAGAACGAATCCATTGCCAGATCTTCGGCGGTATGTGCATTCAGCACATGACGGTAGATATAATCATAGATCTGTTTGTAATGCTGCTGATAATATTGTTCAAACATCTGACGTTTACGAATATCCAACGGACTGACACAACCTTTCCTGAAATCCTATAAAAATACAGTCTTTTACTATTATAGTATATTCTCGTTTTTTTGTCAAGCAGAATTTTCAGAGAAGGCTGTGCTCTTTTTCAGTAACTATTATAATAAACATCGACGTCAGAGTTCACGTTGGAACTACCGCTGATTGCTTCCCACTGGTTCTGGCTGCCTTCGTAATAGATGTCCAGATGCCGCGGCATATAGCTGAAAAATGCAACGGAACCGATGCTTTGCAGACTGAGCGGCAGACAAACGGTTTCCAGCGTGGAACAATCCATAAATGCCTGTGCTTCGATGACGCGGACTGTGTGTGGAAGCCGTACCGCGTTCAGATTCGGCATACCATAAAACGCCGAATTTCCGATAGTTTCGATGCCGTCAGGGATAGAAAGCGAGGACACGGCGGAATTCATAAACGCATTTTTTCCGATACTGCGAAGCGAAGACGGGAGCGAACAGGACGTCAGCGCGGAACAGCCTTCAAATGCGCTGCTGCCGATAGATACCACGCCCTCCTCAAAGGACACGGTTCGGATCGTAGTATTGCCTGCAAAGGCGGAATCTGCGATGCTTCGGACAGGATTGCCGTTGATCTCGCTCGGAATGACCACATTCGCCAGACTTTTCTGCAGCAGTCCCGTGATCGTGACTTCTCCGCCTGAAAGCGCGGTCTGGAACGGAGAAGGCGGTGTCTGTCTGGTTGTCGTCGTTGTGGTTGTCGGCTTCGGAGTTGTGGAAGTCTGACGGGTGGTTGTCGTTTTGACATTGGCTTTGGTGGTCGTTTTGGTGGTAACAGAAGTGTCGCGTCCGTTCGTACTGCCATCCTGTCGGGACTGTGTAGAAGCGGTCTGCTGCGGTGTATCCCCTGCATCCGTATGCTGCGGCGTGTCATTCCCCTGTGCATCGGGAACCACAGGCGGCACAAATGGCGGAATATCTCCGCCGCCGTCATCATCTGTCATAACAGGCACAATACCCGTTTCATCAGAATACACGGATGCAGCGGTCAGATCGGTGCTGTCCGAAAGCAGGTAGCCGCTGTCATCAAGCGGTGCGGTGCCGTCGGTCGGCAGATCTGTGGAGTCGGAGATGGTATCGGTCGTATCGGAGGTGTCGGTCGAAACTGTGTCCGTAGTCGGCGGATTTTCTCCGCTTTGCTGGACTTTATCCTTCCGCAATGCCGCGGAGATACCCAAACCGCCTGCGGAAAGCAAGATCACAGCACATACACCTGCGATCAGCAGTTTGCCTTTTCCTGTGTGAATAAAGGACGATTTTGGCGGTGTTTCCTGTTCCTGTGTCGGCTGAGCGACATAGGGTGCGGCGGTGGTGGTATAGCCTGTCGGCTGTGTGGTATTCGGTGTCGGTGCGGCGGTCTGTACAGGCGGAACAGGAGGAATCGGTGCCGCAGAAGTCACGCCTGCCATGTCCGTATTCGCAACAGTCAGTCCCTCAAAATCAGGGTTCGCTGTGGTCAGTCCGTCCATGTCCGTGTTTGCAACGGTCAGTCCGTCCATGTCGGTGTTTGCGACCGTCAGTCCGCTCATTTCGGTGTTCGCAGCGGTCAGCCCGTCCATGTCCGCATTCGCAACGGTCAGTCCGCTCTGCATCACAGTCGCATCGGCATCTGCCGCATCTCTGCCGTGCATCTCGGTATCTGCGGCGGCAAGATTTTCCCGTTCCTGCTTCGGAATCGGGGTAGGTGTCGGGTAATATGTCCAGCGTGCGGCAGAGGATGTCGGGATCGCCTGTGTGAAATCCGCACAAAGCTCGTCCGCCAGTTCGCGCATACTCTGCTGACGCTCGTGGTAGCGGCTCGAAAGTCCGCGCATGAGTGCGGCTTCGAACTGCGGCGGTACGGAAATGCCCAGTGCAGACGGCGGTTTCAACGTATCTTCGACCATTCGCGCACTCGACTCAGGCGGTTTCACGCCCGTCAGGCAATGGTACATGGTCGCACAAAGCGCATAGATATCTGTCCATTCGCCCTGATGTCCGTGGGACATATACTGTTCGATCGGCGCATAGCCGCGCTTATAAACCACGGAAAGACTGGATTTTGACTGATAATCACGGCTCGCACCGAAGTCGATCAGAATGAGCTGTCCGTTTTCCAGCAGGAGATTGTCCGGACTGATGTCGCGGTGCAGAAGTCCGTGCTCGTGAATTCTGCCCAGAACGTCGATCAGCGGCATGAACCATGCCATCAACTGCTCAACAGGAACAGGTCCGCTCGCTTTCAGATAGGATTTCAGGCTCGGACCGTCCACGAAATCCATAATGATATACGCCGTGTTGTTGAGCGAAAAGCATTCGCGCACCTTGACGACGTTCGGTTCCTTGTTGAATTTCGCAAGGGTACGCGCTTCTGTTACAAACGCATCCCTGCACTTTTTTGAATAGTAATCGCCGCTGTTGGTATCGTCCACAATGGAAATTGTCTGGGTTTCGGGGTCACGCGATGCAAAGCCCTTCGGGAAATATTCCTTGATCGCAACTTTCAGTTCCAGCGCGGCATCCATACCGACATAGGTGATGCCAAAACCGCCCTGCCCCATGACCTTTCCGATCATATACTTTCCGTTCAGCAGCGTTCCGGGTTTCAGAAAATGCGGCTTTATATCCAGTTCATCGAACGTCTTTCCGCATTGCGGACATTGCACAAAGTCCTCCTCGGACGACTGCATACAATGAAAGCAAATCATAGCCAAACCCCTTTCAACGCGCTGTCAGTACAACGGCTGTATTATTGTCTTTTTTCGGCTGCGGTGCTTCTGCGGCGATTTTCCGCATGGCATCCAACCACTGAGCGGCGTTGTCGGACTGCCGCAGGCATTCGCACATCTGCGACTCCCAGACCAGTTCCCAGAACCCGTCGCTGCACAGCAAAAAGCTGTCCCCTGCCTCAATCTGCAAGGTTTCTGTATCGACCTTGACGGTCTGTTCCGCGCCGAGTGCGCGTGTCAGCTTATTTCTGTCCTTGTCGCCGCGAATCCCTTCTGCGGAGATCAGTCCGACCATGACTGCAAGCTGGGATACGCTGTGGTCGGTCGTCTGGAAAATGATCTCTCCGTTGCGAAACTGGTAGATCCGCGTATCTCCGACCGTTGCAAGCAAAGCTTCTGTGTCGCCAAGCCAGAGGACTGCGGCGGTCGTTTTCATCTGTTTGCCGTCCGTCTGCATCGCAAGCACCTGCTGATTTGCCAGCAGGACCGCATCAGAAAGACTGTCCTCCGTCGGCGATTGTCCGTCCAGCGACTCCGCCACAACAGAAACCGCACACTGCGATGCCGCGTCACCGTTTCCGTATCCGCCCAGTCCGTCCGCAACCATCGCAAGAAATCCGCCGCTGCATTCTTTCAGCAGCAGAGAATCCTCATTCACCGCGCGGCTGCCAATGTCCGAATAGGACGCACTGTCTATGTTCATTCGTTCCCTCCGCATATCATGCACCAAAGGTCATTTCCGCATCGGAAATGTTCGTATTCCAGTCCTTTTCACGCTTGACACCATTCCATTGTCCCTGACTGCCCTTGTAGCGGATCTCTGTCAGTCCCATGTCATTATAAAGCGCACCGTAGCCGATCGTTTTCAGGCTTTTCGGGAAAGAGATCGTCTGCAAACCCGTGCATTCCGCAAACGCTTTCTGACCGATTCCGGTAATGCCCTCCGGAATTTTTAATTCGGAAAGCGCGGTACAGCCTTCAAATCCGCTGCTGCCGATCTCCGTCACCTGACCGCCGAACTGCACCGTTGTCAGCGCATGACAGCCCTGAAACGACTTGTCCCCGATATTCGAGGAAACCGACAGGAGTTTCAAAGACGTGCATCCGCTGAACAATTCTTCGCCCATTGCCGTGACGTTTTCACCGATGGTGACATTGTCAAGCTGCGAACAGCCCGAAAATGCGTAGTTTCCGATTTCCTGCACTGATGCCCCGAGATTGAGGGATTTCAGCGAGGAACAGTTCGTAAACGCGCTGACGCCGATCGAAACCGCGCCCTCCCGCGGGAACAGCAGAGTGCTCAGCGCGAAACAGTCCGCAAATGCCATTTCGCCGATCTTCTGCACGTTTCCAAGTTTCAGGTGTTTGAGCAGTTCACAGCCTGCAAACGCATTTTCCCCGATCTCACGCAGATTCTCGGGGATGGTGAGTGCCGCGACAGACGTACAGTCTGCAAACGCATACGCGCCGATGCTTTCGAGTCCGCGCGGCAGTTCAAATTGTTTGAGTGCCGAACAGCCTGAAAAGGCATTCTTTCCGATTGCATGGATATTCTCAGAAAATGCGACAGTTTCGAGTGCGGTACAATCCGAAAAAGCGTGGTCGGGAATATCCGACTCCGCAGTCACGCTGACCAGCGAAGTGCATCCCTTGAACACGCCCATGCCCATTTCGGACGCGCCGCCCAGCGATACATCTTTCAGATCGGAACAGTCGGAAAACGCATAGTCGCCAAGTTTTTTCAGCTGCTCCGTGAATTTCAGATCTTTGACCGCTGTGCATCCCGAAAAAGCATACGCGCCGATCTCTGCAACGCCGTCCGCAAAAATCAGCTTCTGGACATTCGGCAGATCCGCACAGGCTTTCTCGCCGATCACACCCACGCCCTCGCCGAATGACAGGCAGGTGATATTGTCGAGATGTCCTTTCAGCACCTGTTCCTCGTTCAGCTTTGCAGTCAGATCGCCGCCGCTCAGCGCAAGTTCCCCGTCATTGTAAACGGTATAGCCGATGCCGTCGCTGAGTGTGCCTGTCAGCAGAGATGCGTGGTGGACATTGGTATTTCCGTCCTGTTTGTCGTAGTCTGCGGCTGCCGTTTCGCTGTCAATATCGGTTTCCAGCGGCGGCAGGGATGCCAGATCGGGACCGTTTTCGCGGCAGCCTGCCAGCAGCAGTACGCTAGCGGCAAGCACCGCGCAGATACGATGTTTATGCCTGTTCGGATTCATCGGTCTGCTCCCCCAGCTTCCATTCTTTCCAGATGAACTGATGTGTTGCAAGCCAGATCTTGTCGCCGTCACGCAGAGCGTAAGGCACTTTCGCTTCCAGCTTCTGCTCGTTGATGAATGTGCCGTTCATGGAGTTCATGTCGGTCAGGCGGAACGCACCGTCCGACCACTCGATCTCCGCATGGTTTCTGCCGATATTCTTCTGGGTGAGTGCTTCCGTTTCCCACTGGTAGGAGCGTCCGAGCATCATCGGCTCGTCAAACAGGAATCTCTGCTCTTTCGTTTCGCGCGAAGTGATAGATGCAAGCATACGGCGTTCACGCACTGCCTGTGCCGCCTCATCAAAGACCACAAGGAAATGCTCGCTCGCAAGCTGGACCTCTGCATAGCTGCCGACCTCGATGCGGTCGTCTGCCTGCCGTGTGACACCGTTGATGACGGTGCCGTTGGTCGATTTCTTCACGATAATATAATTCTTCTGCTCATAGACTACAATGTCGATATGGTGACCGCTGATCGTGCCGAATTCTTCCAGCACCACATCGCACTTCTTTTCGGAACGTCCCACGCTCGTCATCGGGTAGCAGCAGTCGTAAGTCTTGCCTGTCCGCAGATGGATCAGCAGAGGGAGAATATGCGAAGTGTCCATCTGGGTGCGGTCATCATCATCGTCCTCGCCGCGCAGTTCTTCGGGCGTGACAGGTGCATAGACGGTTGCATCATCGTCCTCCTCATCGCCATACGGGTGTGCGATCGTTGCATTGTCGTCGTTTTCGTCCGCATCTGCTGTTTCCTGCTTTGCGGACAGTACATATGCGGCAGTTTCGGGTGCAAATACCATCGGTACGGGGGCAGGACGAACATCCGCCGCAGGCATTTCAGGCTCGGATACCGCCGCAGGCTGCGGATTGGAGAACATCAGGCTGCCATCCTGTGCGGAGAATGCAGCTTCCTCACAAATATCGCAGGGCTGCTGTGTTTCCATCGGTACGGGATCGAGCGAAAAGAGTGCGTCCATATCAGGGGTGGACGGAACAGACTCAGGCATTGCAGGTGTAACAGGAGCGGCAGGTTCGGACTGCACAGGGGCAGGGGCAGGCGCATCCTTCGGCGGTTCTGCACCAAAGCCGTAAAACGACGGAAATACAGGATTGGTCGGTGTCGGAACTTGTACCTGGATGGAATTGCCCTGCGGTGCGGCACCATTCTGCTGCGGCATGGACGGGGCAGAGGTCTTCTCCTGCGGATTTTGCGGTGCGGCATTCTCCTGCGGCTGTTCAGACCGTACCTGCTTTGTAAATTTTTCTTGTAAACTGGAAAGCAAACTCATGCGTTCTTCCTCCTTCTTGTGTTCTCTGACGACAGTCATATTCTTCGGAAACTGATGTGCTTCGATCAGTTGTGGTTCTCCTTTGCACGCTTCCAGCATCGGCGCATTGAGGAACAGATCTAAAAATTCCTCCAGCGTATGCTCAGACAGCTTTAACTGCTGCGTGTTGCCAAGCTGTAATTTCAGCCCAAGCGACATCTCGAACTCTTCCAGCAGAATCGCCATGACCGTCTTTTTTCCGTTGACCGCAAAGGTCAGTTCGTTCTTGCAGTTGTGCGAATTCTGAAACTCGATGGATGCCGCACAGACACAGACCGCACTCTGATTCAGATGTGCGGCAATGACCTCCGGCCACTCCTGTCCGGGGTGAATGCCATCGTCAAACCACACGCGAAACCCTGCCGCCGCCATTCGTTCGATCAGCGGATAGACAATCTCCTGATTCTCGTGGCAGAAGCTGAAAAACACATATGGTAATTCACCCTCATAGGGGATTGCATTGCATTTCATTCTCTTTCTCCTTATTCGATCAGGAGCAGATCTGCTGCACCTGTTTTTTCAAATTCCTCGTTGACTGCGGAGGGCAGTTCCACAAGTTTCATAGTCCTGCCGCTCTGTTCGACCGTCTGCTCGACCTGTACCAGTACCCCGACACAGGACGGCGCAACATATTCCAGTCCGCGGCAGTTCAGTTCCAAGTCCTTGCCAACCGAGATGAGTGCCAGCAGTTCATCCTGAAAATGCTGGAACAGCTCGCTGCGCAGTTCACCCTGCAAGGTGATGCGGACAGAATCTCCGACCAGTTCTTCTTTGATTCGCATAACGACTTTTGTCCCTTCAAGAAACAAAATACTGTCATCCGCGATTGTTTTTGTAAGCTTCATATAGACTCCTCAATTTTCTGTGAGCTGACGGCTTGCCATCTGATAGAACAGACCGCCGTTTCGCATCAGCGTTTCATAATTTCCTTCTTCGACCAGTTCTCCGTTTTGAATGACCAGAATGCGGTCACAGTTTTTTACGGTACTAAGGCGGTGTGCAATTACAATTCTTGTCATGTGCATCCGTTCCAGACTCTTGCAGACTTTTGCCTGCGAGAGATTGTCCAGCGCACTCGTTGCTTCGTCAAAAAACAGGACACGCGGACGGTTCATGATGGAACGTGCGATCAGGATTCTCTGCTGCTGTCCGCCCGAGACCGTACTGCCCGACTCGCTGAGTATCGTATGAATGCCCATCGGCATTTCGTCGATGTCTTCTTTGAGTCCGACCGCGTCCACGACTGCTTCGACCTCCTGCATGGTGGGGTGGTCTGCGGTGATCGTGATATTGTCATAGATGCTGCCCGAAATGAGCTTTCCGTTTTGCAGCACCACACCCAGACGCTTCCGTAGCGAATGCAGATTCAGCGTATCCAGATCTTTGCGGTCATAGTATATCTTTCCTGCCTTCGGCTTTTCAAATCCGAGCATCAGCTTCAAAAGTGTGGACTTTCCGCAGCCTGACGGCCCGACGATCGCCACATATTCGCCTGCTTTGATTTTTGTCGAGATGTCGTTTAAGACATTTCTGCCGCCCTCGGAATAGGAAAAGGTCAGGTGTTCCAGCGTAATGCTGCCGCCCAGTTCGGTGATGTACTCTTTGTCGTCATCGTCCTCTGCCGCTTCTTCAACGATCGGGCGCAGACGTTCAAAATCCGCTTTCATGGTCACAACATCGAGAACATCCTGCACAAGCCGCATCGCCGCCGCGGAAAGCAGTCCGAACGCCGACTGGAATCCCAGAAATGCACCCGTTGTCAGCGGCAGTTCCCTGCGGACAATGACCGCATAGAACACCATCGCAAACAGGTACGGCGCGGCATCTTTGAGCTGGGACTGTGCCGCGGCAAATCGGGATCTTCCGATCGCCTGCCGCTGCATCTGCGAAAACGGACGCATATATTCATACAGCGCACGCTCCTCTGCGCCTGCCATGCGGATCTTATCTTCCGCAGTCAGGTACTGGCACAGCTTCGAATCCGCCTCTGCGCTCTTGCTGATGATCCTTCTCTGATACACCAGCATCCGCACATTGATGCCCAGCAGGACAAACGACACGACAAGCAGCATCCCGAGCGCAATGACCGAAAGCGTCCCCGAATAACTGCACATCCGCACAAGATATACGATCGAGAACAGCAGGGCAAATCCGCTGGTGATGATCTTTGTTGTCAGCGAACCTGCGATCGGTCCGAAGCGCATCAGCCGCTCCGTCAGGTCTGCGCTGTCGAATCTGCGGAAGAAACTCTCAGGCAGACGGAAGATGCGGTGGTACATTGCGTTTTGCAGATCGTAGGAAACACGCGAGGAAATACGGTACTCCGTCAGCCGCTGTACCAGCGAGAACAGCAGTCCTCCAAGCAAAAAACAGACGATCAGAATGCCCGTCTGTACCAGCATTCCGTAGTGTCCGATGGGGATGTATTCATCGTAGACAAGCTGGTGGAGCGTCGGGAGCAGAACACCGATCAATGCGCCAACAACACCCAGCACAAACAGCCAGCCGACTTCCCACATCCGCACGCTCTTACAGCAGAAGCGGAACAGGTCTTTTCTGGTCATGGATTTTTCGGGGAGCGACCGTCCGATGCTGAATGCCGCAGGGGAGATCTCCGCGGCGCGTTCTTTCGTGACCAGTTCATCGGGGGTATCGTCAGCATGGTGGAGCAGATATGTCCCGTCCCTGCGCGGAATACACGCAACGGGCTTTCGGTGGATGGTGCTGATGAGCACACCGCAGTCTTTTGTATACCAGAGTTCGTCCAGCACCACATCACGGCAGATAAAATGGCATTGCTCCGCGATTTTCGGAACGGTCAGATGCCTGCCGCAGCGTGCGGTGAGGGTACGCTCTGTTTCGATGCGAATGCCGCTTTTTTTACAGGCATACGCGGTGATCTGATATAACTCGGAGCGGCTCGTTTCGACAACCGCCACCGTGTCCTCCGCAAGTGCTTTCTGGATCGCCTCTGCGGAAGCCTCTGCCACTTTCGGCTCATCCTTTTTGACACGCTCGCTGAACACATCCGCTTTCAGCGTCATGGCTCTGTAATGCTCGCGCAGGCTCAGCGCATAGCCCTCTTTTGCAGCATTCTGTACACCTGTACGCGAAAGAAATTTCGTTTTCAGCACCTCTGTGCAGCAGCCCTCCATCGCTTTCAGGACAAGGGCATTCTCTTTCGGCACGATCGCAAACCGCCAATGCGCATATTCCATATCGCGGAACGCAAACGCAGGTATCACCCTGCCGCACTCCACATCGCAAAGCGTTGCACGCCGCCCTGCGGTCTGGGTTTCGGGATTCCACGGCACGATAAAGACACGCGCTGTTCCCTCTGTGACCTGATACGCGCTGTGTTCATCATGCGTATAGAACACATCGGTGCCTTCGAGCCGAATATACGGCTCCTGACTGTCCATGTCGGGAATCCCTCCTTTTCTTCGGATTGTATCTGTTCAGATATTCTGAATGAAATTGCGGTAATAGCCGTCCTCCGCAAGCAGAGAACGGTGTGTGCCGCGCTGAATGATCTTGCCGTGCTGCATCACAACGATCTGATTGCAGTCACGGATCGCACTCAGTCTGTGCGCGACAATGATGCAGGTACAGCCGCGTCTGCGGATATTGTCCATGATCTCTTTTTCGACGATCGCATCCAGCGCACTCGTCGCTTCATCCATAATGAGAATGGTCGGTTTGGTGGCTAAGGCGCGTGCGATTTCCAGACGCTGCCGCTGTCCGCCAGAGAGATTCGAGGCATTCTCAGAGAGCATATACTGGTAGCCGCCCTGCTGCCGCATGATGAAATCATGGATACAGGCGTCTTTCGCGGCGGCGATCATATCTTCTTCGAGAATCGCAGGATTCCACATGGTGATATTGTCGCGGACTGTTCCCGAAAAGAGTGAGATGTTCTGGCTGACGGTGGCGATGCTTGCATTGCGCACCTCACGCGGTATTTTTGCCGCGTCCACACCGTCAAAGGAAACCGTTCCCGACCACGGGAGATAAAGTCCGCTGATGACCTTGGAAATGGTCGATTTTCCGCAGCCTGACGGTCCGACAAATGCAATGGATTCGCCGCAGTTTAAGTGGAAATCAAAATGCTCGACAGTCGGCGGCTTCAACGAACTGTACCCGAACGAAATATCGTGCAGATCAACTTCGCCGCTGAGTTTTGAACCGTGAAATTCCACATTGTCCTGTTCTTTATATACATCATCCTCCGCGTGGCGTTCGATGTCCTCGACACGCGAAAGGTTGGATCTCAATTCCTGAATATTGCGGATAAACCCGACAAGTGCATCGGTCGGCTGACAAAATGCCGCAAACAGCGAACTGAACGCCGCAAGCATACCCATTGTCAGTTTTCCGTTGATGACCAGTACACCGCCGATGACAAGCAACAGCGCATTGCTGATATGTCCGACACCCTCAGGGATCGCCCCGACCAGCTGCTGGAATCGTGTCAGCGTCTGTTCGTCCTCGATCTTCTTTGCGTGGTAGCCAAGCACTCTTGCGCTGTATACGCTCTCCACACCTGAGGCTTTCACCGTATCGGTGATCTCCAGACCGCCGCAGACCGCGTGGTAGAGTTTGCTGTATCCCATCTGCATTTTCAGCGTGGCATCGGCAACAGTTCGGTTGCTGAGTGCAATGACCGCAATGCTGATGCCGACCTGTACCAGTCCGATGAGTGTCATTTCGGGACTGTAAAAACACAGAATGACCAGATAAAACACCGCTGTCAGGACATTCAGCAGCGTTTCTGCAAATTCACCTGCCAGAAAATCGCTGACTGCATTGTGGTTCTGCATTCTTGTGACCAGATCGCCGACTGTGCGCTGATCAAAAAAGCTCATCGGCAGACGAAACAGATGCAGCAGAAATTTGCGTCCCGAGATCAGCGTCAGTTTACTTTTCAGCTTTTGCAGCAGTACACTCCGATAGAAACTGAGTGCCGCACGGAATGCCACACAGCAGGTGATAAACACCAGTATCTTTGTCAGCCAGTCGGTATAGCCGCCGATCAGAATGTCATCGACAAAAACCTCGCCCAGCACGGGGAGAATCAGCCCCGGCACGATCAGTAAAAGTCCGATGCAGAGAAATTGCAGCAGCACCGCTTCCTGTCCTGCCAGATGGCGGCGGACAAATTCAGGCAGGGTGCTTTTCTGCTTTTGCGGCTGAAAAGCATCCGTTTTTCCGAACGTCAGCACAACACCCGTAAAGGCATCGTTCAATTCGTCCATCGTGATCTTGCGTCTGCCGACCGCAGGATCATTGATATATGCGTATTCACCGCGAAAGCCTTCGAATACGACAAAATGGTTGAAATTCCAATGGATGATACACGGCGGCTTCAGCTTTTTGAGACCATCGGGTTCTCTGCGGAAACCGTGGCATTCCAGTCCGAACCGCTTGGCAGCACGCATGAGATTTGCGGCATTACAGCCGTCACGCGAAACACCCGTTTCCACACGCATCTGTTCCAGCGGCATTTCATATCCGTAATAGGCGAAAATCATCGCCAGACACGCCGCACCGCATTCCGCCGCTTCCATCTGGAATACCGTCGGTGTCTTTGCGTAGTTGTCCATACGTCCTCCCCTCGCAGTATTTTTGACTGTCCGCTCAGATTCCCCAAACCTCCGCAAGCTTTGCAAAGAGTTTGGTGATCGGGGGGACTTCCTCGGTCATGACCTTGACCGTACAGAGAGAACCGTTTGAAACTGTTACAGATTCGCCCTTTTTATTCGACCAGTAATACCCGTTTGCCGACTCCGCATCAGGATACAGCTCGCAGGTCACGGCGACAACCGGATTGCCGCCCGAAAGTGTCGCGCTCAGGTTGTTGTCGTTTCCCAGCACCTTGCTCATGCCCGAATTGGAGGCGGCAATCGCGTCGATGTTGGTCACACGCGCCGCCATATGTCCATAGGACTGGCTGTCTGCGGCAGTCGGCATGACATTGACCATCATGCCTCTGCCGAGCTTTTTCGCATCGGAAACAGACAAATATGCCACAATGACCTGATTGGAATAAGAGATCGGCGACACACGCAAAAGCTCGCTGTTCTGCGTGACGATATCGCCTGTGGAAACGGTCATATCCGAAACAGTGCCGACCTGATCGGAAGTGACGGTATGCACCTCACCGTTCGGGGTGGTAATATCCATGACCTTTGTGCCGAGATGCAGTGCGGAACCGTTTGCGATATAGGTCGCGGTAACAGTTCCCGAATACGCAGTATACACCGCATTGGTACTGATGGGGGCGGCAACAATGCCGCCTGCGGTGACGGTCACGGGGATCCTGCCAAAGACAGACCAGATGACCGTTGCCAGCACGATCAGCGCGGCTCCCAGCAAAGCAAGCCACGAATGCGGTGAAATGATTTGTATGGATTTGTCCAGTCGGTCGGGCGAGGAAATTCGCTCGAGCGCGGCTTTTCGATATAAATTCTGCTGTTCAGGCATAGGGGGCAGACACTCCTTTCCCGATTTTCAGGCGAATTGGCAAAAACCACCAAAACCCAGAATAGCCGTGCATCTCATAATCGGATGCACGGCTGATGGATACGGTAAAATTACCGTCCCTCTTCATCTGTCAGATAACGTCTGCGAAAGACTTCGAAATCCGAAACGCCTGCCGCTGCGACAAATTCCAGCTCGTCCTCGCTCAGCTCATCGCTTGCAGAGGTCATTGCGGAAAGCTTATCGTCGGGAGCAAACTGCTCCATGTCAGCAAGGCATTTTACCATTTTCTCGAAATCGTCTGTGATACACATACAGATTCCTCCTTTACTTCAGTTGTACGTTGGTAATGCAAATGTCCAAACCCTTTGTGTTTTGTATGTTTTTCTTTGTCTTTGATGATATATACACGCAAGCGGCAAGGGTGTTACAACTTTTCAAAAAAATTTTTTCAGTTTTTTTCGAGACGTGTGGTACACCCCGAAAAATCGCCCTGATTCCTGTCTATTATACACCATAAAAATGAAATCGTAAATCTTTTTGTCACATTTTCAAGAAGATATACAGATTTTACTTTCCTGATGCGGATTTTTGTCATATTTTCCCGATGGATACACGGTTTTTCTGCGCTGAAAAAAGCATCTGTCCAACGAAAGAAAAAAGTGACGGCACGAAGCCGTCACTTTTTGAGGTGTTGCATTGTCTTACGTGAAAGATTTCAGATACATCAGCAAAATCCCATTTGCGTCGTCTGCGGTGATCTTACCGTCATGGTCCACATCTGCCAAAGCCTGTGCGGTTTCACTCATCGTGAATTCCTTGCCCATGACAGAATGATTCAGGAACTCGATGAGAACTTCGTTTGCATCATCTGCATCGACCTTGCCGTCACCGTTGACATCGCCGGACTTGTTCAGCGGTTCTACTTCTGTCACATAGCGTCCGGTATGGCTGATATCTGTCATGACAACAAGATTTCCGTTCTTGTCCTCTGTGACCAATGCGCTGTTTTCATCCACATTCACACTGATCGTCTGTGTCGTTCCGTCGTTGAATACGGTGATGTCCAGCTTCTTCAGCGCACCTCTGGTATTTTCGATCAGCCAGCCGTTACGCTCCATATCCGCTGTGACGCTGAGCTGTTCGCCGCTTTGACCGCTGACAGTCAGTCCATACCATTTGGTCGGATGATAATTCTGCTCAGCAATGATCGACATCCGGTATCCGCCGTTCATGCCTCTGCATTCCATCGTACCGTTCGGATCAACAACCAGCTTTTTCGCCTCGTCGATCTTCGCAGTCATCGTGTAATGCTCATACTCCATAGATACAGACATCGGGATTGCGCCCATTTCGCCTTCATAGCACCAAGCATATTCGCCGTTGACCAGCTTTCTGTCGATGTTGTCTTCTGTGCTGCCTGTGCCGCAGTAATCAATAAACGGTACCATGAATACTGTGCCATTTGCAGCATGATAACCGCCTTGCTGATCGTCCTGTACAGCGCTGAAACTGATCTCACTCGGCAGACCGTTGCTTCCTTTCAGGATCTCACGCTGCCATTTTGCAAAGTACATATCGCTTTCGCCGCCGATCGCTTTCGGTTCGGGACTGTTCTTGCCCTGATAGTTCAACAGATCGACATCATTCGAGATCAGGTCGATGCTGCCGCGGTTGTGCGCATCTGTGTTCATAATGCAGGTGTTCTCGTAATCTGCCTGTTTGGTCGAATACTTGATGAGCCAAGTGCCTGTTTCCGTGTTCACATACATATCACGAGCGATCCATTCTTGGGGATTCGGACAGCTGCTGTCATACAGAAGGATACGCTTGTCGAAGGCGTATGTTTCAGTACTGGAGATCGGTATTTCCGTATAGCCGTTTTGCGAGTCCACAATGCCATAGGCAACAACAGCGTGACCGCATACAACACCGGTTCTCGTCTGATAGGAATACAGGAGAAGTGTCGGTTTTCCGGCTTCCACTTCCTTCACCAGCATTTGGAGTTTTTCCTTTTCCGCCTTCTGCTGGATCTTATCCAGATAGAACTGATCCGGATCTTCATATTTGAAGCCGTACATTCTCTGGGTGATCGCCTGTGTGTACTGCATCAGCTGATAATAATTGATGCGGGAAATGATCTCATCTGTCAGCGTTGGCTGTTCTTCCTTGCTATAGACGATATCGCTCAGACTGTCATGGTTCTCCACATCGAACAGACCCATCGTATGCAGAATCGAGGTAACAGCCATACCGTAGCAGGAACCGGAAGATGCGCTCTCCAGAATTGCTTCTATACGTTCCTTATCCAGATTGCTGAGGTTTTCAAACAATTTTTGTCTGTCTGCCTCTGTCAGGAAGTAGGTATACTGACCTTTTTCATTCCTCGAACCGTTTGCGAGGATCTGTACGCTGTTGCCAAAGCCCCAGTCGTCCACACCTCTCTGAAACTCCGAAACGGTGGTTTCTGTCGTTGTCGTTATGGGTTCCGTTGTGGTTGTCGTGGTCGTCGACGTTGTGGTGGTTGTTGTTGTTGTAGTAGTGCTTGTTGTGGTCGTCGACGTTGTGGTGGTGGTTGTTGTTGTCGTCGACGTTGTGGTGGTGGTAGTTGTTGTCGTGGTAGTGCTTGTTGTGGTCGTCGATGTTGTTGTGGTGGTAGTTGTTGTCGTGGTAGTGCTTGTTGTGGTCGTCGACGTTGTGGTGGTGGTAGTTGTTGTAGTGGTGGTGCTTGTTGTGGTCATCGATGATGTTGTCGTGGTAGTGCTTGTCGTAGTCGTCGTCGAGGTGGGTGTTGTTGTTGTTGTAGTGGTGCTTGTAGTGGTGCTTGTTGTGGTCGTCGACGTTGTGGTGGTTGTTGTAGTAGTGGTGCTCGTCGTAGTCGTCGGTGTTGTGGTTGTTGTTGTTGTCGTGGTGGTTGTTGTTGTAGTGGTTGTTGTTGTTGTCGTGGTGGTTGTTGTTGTCGTGGTAGTGCTTGTTGTAGTTGTCGACGTTGTTGTAGTGGTGGTAGTTGTCGTAGTGGTGCTTGTTGTTGTCGTCGGCGAGGTGGTGGTGGTAGTTGTGGTTGTAGTTGTGGTCGTAGTTGTGATCGTGGTTGTGGTCGTGGTCGATGTTGTGGTGGACGAAGTTGTTGTCGGAGTGGTTGTACTCGACGTTGTCGTTGGTGTGGTAGACGAGGTAGTTGTTGTAGTAGTGGTAGTGGTGGTGGTAGTGGTGGTGGTTGTAGTGGTCGGCGAGGTGGTGGTGGTAGTTGTCGTAGTGGTGCTTGTTGTTGTCGTCGTCGAGGTGGTGGTCGACGTTGTTGTGGACGATGTCGTTGTCGGGGTTGTAGTACTCGACGTTGTTGTTGACGATGTTGTCGTCGGTGTGGTTGACGAGGTTGTAGTTGTAGTTGTGGTCGTAGTTGTGGTCGTGGTCGATGTTGTGGTGGACGAAGTTGTTGTCGGAGTGGTTGTACTCGACGATGTAGTCGTTGTAGTTGTAGTAGTGGTCGTAGTCGATGTTGTTGTAGTTATTGTGGTGGTTGTGGTTGTGGTCGTAGTCGATGTTGTTGTAGTTGTAGTTGTTGTGGTGGTAGTCGTTTCCGTAGTTGTCGTTGTTGTTTCAGTCGTAGTAGTAGTCGGCTGAGTGGTGGTAGTCGTTTCCGTAGTTGTCGTTGTTGTTTCAGTCGTGGTAGTGGTCGGCT
>JAKSPL010000008.1 GCA_024404815.1 Oscillospiraceae bacterium | reverse complement strand
GAGCGGAGCTCCATTTGGAATGCATCGCAGATACAACTTTATCAACAAACTGAAACACGCTGCATCCCGAAAAGAGATGCAGCGTGTTTTGTTGTTCAGCGAATAAAAATGCCTTTGCTGCGGCAGTCAGCCTTGACCTGCGGAATGGTCAGTTCACCGAAATGGAACAGAGAGGCTGCCAATGCAGCAGTCGCATCGGTCTGTTCAAATACAGTCGCAAAGTCGGAGAGCTTTCCTGCGCCGCCGCTTGCGATGACGGGGATGCGGACTCTTGCACAGACCGCTTGCAGCATTTCGAGGTCGAAACCGCCGCGGACACCGTCTGTATCAATCGAATTGAGACAAATCTCGCCTGCGCCTCTGCGCTGAACTTCCTGTACCCATTCAAGCAGATCAACACCCATGTCAATTCTGCCGCCGTTGGCAAAGACCGAGTAGTCGCCTTTGCCGTTGCGCTTTGCGTCGATGCCGACCACGATGCATTGTGAGCCAAAAATTTCCGCGCCCTCGGAAATCAGGGCAGGATTTTTGACTGCGCTGGAATTGATGCTGATTTTATCCGCACCTGCACGCAGGGTTTCGCGCATATCCTCGACGGAAGAAATGCCGCCGCCAACTGTCAGCGGTACGAACACCTGCTTGGCGGTTTCGCGGACAACGTCGAGGAACGTACCTCTGCCCTCGTGGGATGCGACAATATCGTAAAAAACAAGCTCGTCTGCGCCCTGACGGTTATACTCTGCGGCGCAGGCAACAGGGTCGCCGACATCCTTGACCCCTTCGAAATTCACACCCTTGACGACCTTGCCGTGCCGTACATCAAGGCATGGGATGATTCGTTTTGCAAGCATGATATACTCCTTAATTGGTGATATTCGATTCGATGTATTTGCCAAACAGCGAGAAGCAGTATTCTTCCTTGCCCGTGATGGGATGCGGACAGATCTCAACCTGCCAGCCGAGTCCCGTATAGCAGTTTTCGTCCGTTTGCAGACAGAACAGGGGACGTTTATCCAATGTAGTGACACGTAAATAATCTGTTACAAATGCGCCGCCCCAGAGAAGGATCAGGACAAGGAGCAACAAAATGATTCGCTTAATAGTTTTCTTTTTCTGCATACTCGATCGCCTCTTTGAGATTCAGCGTGCCCTGATAGATGGACTTGCCGCAGATAGTACCGTACAGACCGAGGTTTTTGCAGGCAATGATGTCATCAATCGTATGCACACCGCCGCTGGCGATGATATTGCATTTTCCGTTGGTAGCGGCGGCGAGTGTCGAAAGCTGGACTGCGCTGATACCGGATAGTGTGCCGTCCTTGGAAATATCTGTAAAGATGAAGTATTTCACACCGAATTCGATCATCTTGTTGGCGAGGTCGATGTAGTTGACGTCCGAAGTTTCGAGCCAGCCCTCTGTTGCGACAAGACCGTTTTTCGCGTCGATGCCGACCACGATCTTCTCGCTGCCGAATTTTGCAACGGCATCTGCGACAAGCTGCGGATTTTTGAGCGCAGCAGAGCCGAGAATGACACGGGTGATGCCCAGACTCAGGTATTCGTCGATCGTTTCGAGATTGCGGATACCGCCGCCGACTTCCACTTTCAGATTGGTGTGTTTTGCGACATTCGTATAGATGTCCGTGTTGACAGGCTTTCCCTCTTTGGCACCGTCCAAATCGACCATATGGATCCATGCGGCACCGTCTGCTTCAAATTTCTGTGCGGTTTCGAGGGGGTCAGCAGCGACTTTCGATGCAGTTGCGTAGTCGCCCTGTACCAGTCGGACGCATTGTCCTTTGTGAATGTCAATCGCAGGCAGAATAATCATTTCGTCAATCCTCCAAAATTCCTGAGCATTTGCAGTCCTTGTTCGCCCGATTTTTCAGGGTGGAACTGTGCGCCGTAAACAAATTTTCCGTCCGTGATCAGCGCAGGGATCTTTCCGTCATAATCGCAGTATGCCGCAACATTTTCGGGCTTGCAGAATCCCTGATAGGAATGGACAAAATAGGTGTATACAGGGGCATTCAGCCCTTGCAGCAGCGGACAGTCAGGCTGTGTGACTTCCAGCTCGTTCCAGCCCATGTGCGGAATAATGACGCGCTGTGACGGGATCTTATGCACCTCGCCTGCGATCAGTCCCAGACCTTTGCAGGGCGCGACCTCATCGCTTTCTTCGAGGAGCATCTGCATTCCGAGGCAGATACCGAGCAGGGGCTTTTCCTTTGCACAGCTGAGGATCGTATCCACCAGACCGCTTGCGTGCAGCATTTCCATTGCCGCAGGGAACGCACCGACACCGGGAAGGATCAGCGCATCCGCAGCAAGCAGATCATCGGCGTTTTTGGTGAGTTTATGTTCGATATTCAGATAATTCAGCGCATTGCAGACCGAGAACAGATTGCCTGCGCCGTAGTCAATGACTGCGATCATCAAAGGGCTCCTTTCGTGGAGAGCACCGTGCCGTCCTCATTTTCGCGGACTGCCATTTTGAGGGCGTGAGCAAACGCCTTGAACAGTGCTTCACATTTGTGGTGGTCGTTGCTGCCATAGCACATATTCAGATGGAGCGTCATGCCTGCGTTTACCGCGAGCGCACGGAAAAATTCCTCTGTCAGACAGGCATCGTATTCACCGATCATCTGGTTGGTGAAACTGCCCTGAAAGACGAGGTACGGGCGGTTGGAAAGATCGAGCGCACAGAACGAAAGTGCTTCGTCCATCGGGATATATGCGCTGCCGTAGCGTGCGATGCCCGACTTGTCGCCGAGAGCCTCAGCGAGTGCCTGTCCGAGGACAATGCCTGTATCTTCCACAGAATGATGTGCATCTACGTACAAATCGCCATCACAGGAGATCTGCATGGAGATGCCGCTGTGACGGGAAAGTGCGGTCAGCATATGGTCGAAAAATCCGATGCCTGTGGAAATTTCGCTTTTGCCCATGCCATCGAGTGTCACGGTGACGGAAATCTGTGTTTCTTTGGTATTTCTGGAAACAGTTGCGGTACGCATAATTGCCTCCTTATTCAGTCGGGTTTGAGAATGTTTTCGAGGGCGGACAGAAGCAGTTCCTGTTCGCGGCGTGTGCCTGCACAGATACGCAGACCGTCAGGGAAACAGCGGACAGCGATGCCCTCTTTGGCAAGTGCTTCATAAATTTCCTTTGCATACGCGGTTTTGATGAATACAAAGTTCGTGCGCGGTGCATAGACCGTGTCGAGCAGGGCAGGGTAGCGGCGAACCAGATCGCTGATCGCGGTGTAAAGCCGCTGTGTCTGCACGATGATCTCATCGCGGCAATGTTCCAGCAGGGAATGTTCCGAGAGGACAGTTTCTGCGATCATCTGGCTGATACTGTCGCAGTTGTAGGGCGATTTTGCCGCACGCATCAGTCCTGTCAGCTTCGGGTTGGCAACGGCAAAGCCCATGCGGACCGCCGCCAAGCCGATGGCTTTCGAGCAGGTACGCAGGACGATGAGGTTTTCGTAGTCGTTGACCCACGAGAGCACACTTTCATCCCAGAAATCCATATAGGCTTCATCGAGGATGACCAGACAGCTGACATTTTCCAGCAGACGCTTGACATCTGCACGGGTGATGCCGAGGGAGGTCGGGTTGCAGGGGTTTGAGAACATCACCGCATCCGCATCCTGACACGCCGCGATCAGCGCATCCATGTCGATTTGGAGATTGTCTTTTTTCGGGACGACTTCTGTTTCCAACTCTGTCAGAGCCGCATAGAAATTGTACATCGAGAAATCGTGGGAAACCGTGACGAGCTTTCTGCCCTTCTGGAGAAAACAGGTTTCCAAAATGCTGATGATCTCGTCGGAACCGTTGCCTGCGGTCACGCAGTCGGGAGATACACCGTAATATTTCGCAAATGCGTTGATAACACCATCTGCAAGCGGCGCAGGATAGCGGTTGAAATCGAGCTGTTCGAGCTTGTCTGCGATTTTCGCCTTCATCACAGTAGGCAAATCAAAATATGATTCATTCGCATCGAGCCGCACAGAATAGCTGCCCGTAATCGGGTCATACGGCTTGAGCGATGTCAGTTTTTCGGGTAAATTCATAGCGTTTGCTCCTTTTCAGTCGTCGGAGAATCGTAGGTATCAGTCGAATCTGACAGCGATAGCGTTGGCGTGCGCGGTCAAACCCTCTCTGTTTGCGATGCAGAGAATATCGTCTTTTGCCTCGCGGAGCGCGTTTTCGGTGTAGTAGATATAGCTGGAACGCTTGACAAAGCTGTACACGGACAGCGGCGAGAAGAAGCGAGCCGTGCCCGAGGTCGGAAGAACGTGGTTCGGGCCTGCATAGTAGTCGCCGAGCGGTTCGGAGGCATATGCGCCGAGGAACACAGAACCTGCGTTGTCGAGCTTTCCGATGTATTCGAGCGGATTTTCCATCAGGACTTCAAGGTGCTCAGGAGCGACTTCGTTTGCCATGGCAACAGCCTGTGCAGGGGAGTCGCAGATGAGAATTGCACCGTAGTTTTCGAGCGATTTTGCGATGATTTCCTTACGGGACAGCGTTGCCATCTGGCGTTCGATCTCTGCGAGGGTTTCATTTGCAACGCGCTCGGAGGTCGTGACGAGAATTGCAGAAGCGAGAACATCGTGTTCTGCCTGCGACATCAGGTCAGCGGCAACATACTTCGGGTTTGCGGTATCGTCTGCCATGACAAGAATCTCGCTTGGACCTGCGACCATATCAATATCGACAACGCCGTAGAGCAGACGCTTTGCAGTCGCTACAAAAATGTTGCCGGGGCCTACGATCTTGTCTACACGCGGAATGCTTTCCGTGCCGTAAGCGAGTGCGCCGATCGCCTGTGCGCCGCCCATCAGGAATACTCTGTCAACGCCGCAAAGGGACGCAGCGACAAGAATATCGGGGTTCGGCTTGCCGTCCTTGCCGGGAGGTGTGACCATGATCAGCTCCTGTACACCTGCGATTTTTGCAGGGATGGCATTCATCAGCACGGACGAGGGATATGCCGCTGTGCCGCCGGGGACGTACAGACCGACACGCGCCAGTCCGCGCAGTCTTTGACCGAGAATGACACCGTCCTCGCGGGCATTGGTGAAGCCCTGTTCCTTCTGGCGGTTGTGGAAATCAGCAATATTCTCGATGGCATTCAGCAATGCTTCAACGAATTTCGGATCTGCATTTTCCAGCGCATTCGAGATGGTATCGGCATCGACCTCAAAACAGTCGGGGCATTTGCCGTCAAATTTTTCTGTATATGCACGAACTGCCGCGTCGCCGTTTTTGCGGACATCGTCGAGAATAGTCGTGACAGTTTCGACGACTTTCGGATCGGGTGCGGCACTTCTTTCACGCAGGGAAGCGAAAAATGTGGCTTCGTCCTTCCCGTTGCAGCGAATCATTTTCATAATAGTATTCCTCCGTTTTTTGAATCAGCCTTGTGCGGCGAAATAGTTTTCGATTTGTGAGATCAGCGTTTCGACTTCGTTCTGACGCAGTTTCATGCTGACGGTGTTGGCAATCAGACGCGCAGAGATCTTGCAGACATCCTCATAGACCTCCAAGCCGTTTTCTTTGAGTGTGGTACCTGTTTCGACAATATCCACAATGCCGTCGGACAGTTCCAGCAGCGGAGCCAGTTCGACAGAGCCTTCGATCTTGACAATATCGACATCCATGCCTTTGCTTTCAAAGAATTTGCGTGTGACGTTCGGGTACTTGGTTGCGATGGTCTTGACACCGAAACCGCTGTAAAAGTCTGTACCTTTTTTGACGGCGAGTGCGAATTTGCATCTGCCGAAGCCGAGGTCGATCAGCTCATAGAACTTGCCCTGCATTTCGAGGATGGTGTCTTTTCCGACAACGCCCAAGTCGCAGACGCCGTGTTCCACATAGGTGATAACGTCGTTTGCTTTTGCGAGGACGACCTCCATGCTGCCATCTCCGATGGGGAGGATCAGGCGGCGGCCTTTTTCGTGGACATTTGTACAGTCATAGCCGAGCTGTTCAAATAATCCGACTGTATCTTTTTCCAGTCTGCCCTTTGTGAGGGCAATACGTAACGGACGACTCATAGAATACTCCTTTTTGTGCGTTTTTGCCGATGGTAGTCGGCGGATGCGGCACAGTTGCTTATTTTTTCTCAATCGGCAAAACGCTGTCGATACCGTGGGCAGCGGCGTATTCCTTTGCCGCTTCGATTGTTTCCGAAAGGGAATGTTCAACGACGAGTCCCTTTGCGCGGAGCGATTTTGCCGCTTCGATGGCATCTGCCTCGCAGCCTTTTTCTGCCCAGATGAGAATGTTGCTGACAGGCTGTTGTGCCGCAGGGACGCTGTTTCTCTGCTTGCTCAGTACCTTAACAACAGCATCAATATTGACAGCAAAACCTGTTGCAGGGACATCGTAGCCGAATTCTGCGATCAGTTTGTCATATCTGCCGCCCGACAGGACTTCTTCACCGTAGCCCGAAAGATAGCCGCGGAGGATCATGCCTGTATAGTAGTCAGTGCGGTGAACCATACCCAGATCGACGGTAACACGTTCTTTTCCTGCGAACTGTGTGACCGATTCCCAGAGCGATTTCAGTTCAGCGAGAATTTCTGCAAACCGCTGACCTGTGCAGAGTGCCGCCGCTTTTGCAAAGACCTCTTCGCCGCCGAACAGTCTGGGGAGCATCCGCAGAGCCTTTGTTGTTTCGGATTCTTCCAGCGTGTCGAGCAGGTCGCCGAGTGCAGGATAGTTTTTCGCTTCAATGCAGTCACGGATGGTCTCCTTGACCTCTGCGGAGGTGGGGAGCTGTGCCATCAGTTCGGTGAAAAATGCAGCATTTCCGAGTTCCAGCGTGTATTCTGTACCGCAGGAGGCGAGAACGTCTACTGCCGCCGCAATGACTTCCAGATCAGCCATACGGGAATCCGAGCCGATCAGTTCGATGCCCGACTGGGAGATCTCGTCATCGCGTCCTTTGAGGGACGGCGAGATCACATGGATACTCTGATTATAATAGAGTCGCAGCGGGAGTGCCGCATCACGCAGTCTGGTCGCACAGACACGCGCGATCGGTACGGTGTTATCGGGACGCAGTACAAGCAGTCTGCCCTTTGCATCGGTCAGCTTGTACATCCGCTCCTGCGGAAACGGCTGTGCTTCGCGGTTGAATACATCGTAGAATTCCAGCGTTGGTGTGATGATCTCGCTGTATCCGCGTGCGGCAAACAGTCCGTGCAGTCTGCCTTCCAGCTGGCGGCGGAGCGTGCATTCTTCAAAGAGGGAATCTCTTGTTCCCTCGGGGGTGATGAGGTCAAAACGGTTCATAAATGTAACTCCATTCTAATGGTATCTGCTTCACGCAGAAAAAACAGGTTCAGATGGTGTTTGCGATACGAGGCATTCCTCGTTCGTTGAGCGTCAGATCAAGCGTTGTATCGATCGGTTCGTTTTCCCATTCGATATGAGGATATGGTTTGAAGGAAATATCATCGCTGATGGTGTATTCGCCGGTGATATCTGCCGTTTTCGTTTTGGTATCCACATTGATTTGGAGCTCATACTTGATGGTCACATTGCAGGAATGGACGACTGTTTTCAGGAACAGCGGTTCATCCATGCCGTCTATGCGGATGCAAACGTGCCGTGAACCGTATTTTTCCTTGCGAATGGCAAAGTCCACAGTTCCGTCGCCATTGGCAGAAAAGGAGGTCGGCAGCAGATAATCGTATGAATTAAATTCAGGGATAAAGAAATCTGCTTTCTGCGGTGTATAGGGCTTTCCGTCCACGGTGAACGTCACATGAAACCGGGTGTGGTTACCGGGATAGTAATAAAACATCATGACGGGATATGCAAAAAATCCAAGGACTGCGAAAATCAGCAGGACGATGAAAACTTTGATGCCTTTTTTATTTGCTTTCATGGAATCTCTCCGATTGTCAGAACGTGCCGCCGATTTTGTCCATATCTTCGGCGGAGGCAGTCATGTCAAGCTCTCTGTAGATGCTCCATGTTTCCAGCGATTCCGAAAACTCGTCAGCAGTCAGTTCACCCGTAACAACAGCTTTTTTCGTGTTGGAATCCACCTCGGCATTGAGATTCATAATGATGTGGGATTTTTCGTTGGTGATAAATGTGCGGAGGATCAGCGGTTGATCCATGCCTTCGATCTGGATCGTAATATCGCGGCAGCCGTTGATGCCGTCGTTGATCTGGTAATCGACAGAGCTGTCGTCGTTGATTGTGAAGCTGTCTGCACCGATGATATCGGCGTCTTTGGGCGTATAGGTCTGACCGTCCACTTTCACCGTGACATGGGCTTGGAAATGTAACGGCGTGTTCAGAGAAGTCAGATAGTTTTGAGAACCCTGATTGCCATTGCTATTGTTGTTATCCTCCTGCTTATTCAGCTGCGGGAATACGAACAGGAAAAAGACTGCGAGGAATAGAAGAACCAATCCGATGATCAAGATGACGATTCCGCTTCTATTGTTTTTGGTTTGGTTTTTGCTGTTGTTTTTGGTTTTGCCATTGTTTTTGCTATTCTTTTTGTTTGTGTTTGATTTCATAAATATCAATCCTTTCACTTTAGCGTATTACTACGCTACCATGTTACTATGCTACCATATTACCACGAAGAAGTCAAGTCAGAACAGGGAAAGCTGATTGGATTTCGGAAGATTGCCCAAAGCTCCGAGATGTTCCAACGCCTCGATTATGGATTTTGACGCACCACTCTGTGTCTGGAATTCATCAATCGAGATAAAATCGCCGTTCTGCGCGGTTTCGTAGAGTTTTTCTGCCGCCTTTCCGCCGATGCCGCTAATGGCACCAAACGGAATGCGGAGCTTGCCGTCCTCAATGAGATAGTCAGCGGAATGGGATTTATAGAGGTCGATGGGCAGGAAATCGTAGCCGCGTGACATCATTTCGTTGACGATCAGCAGGATATCCAGCAGGTCGCTTTCTTTCTTGGAGCGTTCCTTGCCCTTGGTTTTGAGTTCCTGAATTTTGCCGCGCACTCCGCCGATGCCCTGCATGGCAATTTCGGCATCGAAGTCGTCGCCGCGGACAGAGAAGTATGTCGCATAATATTCCAGCGGCTTGTAGAGTTTGAACCATCCCAGCTTGATTGCCGCAGTAACATAGGCTGCCGCGTGGGCTTTCGGGAACATATACTTGATTTTCAGGCACGAGTCGATGTACCATTGCGGTACATTGTGGTCGAGCATCATCTGGATGCGTTCGGGGGTAAAGGTCTTGGGTGCTTTTCCCTTACGGGTGTCCTCCATGATCTGGAATGCCTGTTTCGGTTCGACATCGTGATAGAGCAGGTAGGTCATGATACTGTCACGCGTACCGATCACGTCAGAAATCGTACACGTACCGTCCGCGATGAGTTCCTGTGCGTTGCCGAGCCATACGTCCGTGCCGTGGGAAAGTCCCGAAATCTGCAAGAAGTCGGAGAACAGCTTCGGCTTTGCTTCCAGCAGCATACCGATGGTGAAATTCGTGCCCATCTCGGGGATGCCGAGCGAGCCTGTCTTGCAGTAGATGTCTTCCTCCTTGACGCCCAGCACCGAGCAGTCGGTACACATCTGGAACACCTTGGGATCGGTAGTCGGGACATCTGCAATTTTCATGCCTGTGAGGTCTTCGAGGTGCTTGTAGAGTGTCGGGACTACGTGTCCGAGTTCGTCAAGCTTCAAAATGGTATCGTGCAGGCTGTGGAAGTCGAAGTGCGTGGTGATAACATTCGCTTCGTCATCGCCGGGGTCGCCGGGCTGCTGTACGGGGGTAAAATCGAAAATGTCAAATTCTTCGGGGATAACGACCATGCCGCCGGGGTGCTGACCTGTTGTCTTTTTGACACCGACACAGCCTGCGACCAGACGGTTGATCTCCGTGTTGTTGACGGAAATGCCGCAGTCTTCGAGGTAGTGCTTGACATAGCCGTATGCGATCTTGTCCTGTACACCCGAGATCGTTCCTGCCTTAAAGACGTTTGCTCTGCCGAACAGTTCTTCGGTGTAGCGGTGGGACATGGTCTGATATTCGCCGGAGAAATTCTGGTCGATATCAGGTGCTTTGTCACCGTCGAATCCAAGGAATGTTTCGAACGGGATATCGTGGCCGTCGCGCTTCATATCCGCGCCGCAGTTCGGACAGTTTTTCGGCGGAAGGTCAAAGCCCGAGCCGACCGAACCGTCCTGAATGAAATCGGAGAACTTGCATTCGGGGCAGACATAGTGCGGCATGAGGGGATTGACCTCGGAGATGCCTGCCATAGATGCGACAAATGAGGAGCCGACTGAACCACGCGAGCCGACCATGTAGCCGTGGCGTTCGGATTCGGCAACGAGCTTCTGTGCGATCATGTACAATACCGAGAAGCCGTGCTTGCAGATGGAAGAAAGTTCTCTGTCGAGCCGCTTCTGCACAATTTCAGGGAGCGGCTTGCCGTAGATGCTTTCGGCTTTTTCGGTGGTAATGCGGATGAGATCTTCTTCTGCACCCGGGATGGACGGTGTAAATGTGCCTTTCGGGATGGCGTGGCAGCGGTCGATCTTGTCCGCGATCATGTTGGTATTGGTGACAACGACTTCATAGGCACGGTCTGCGCCGAGATAATCGAATTCTTCGAGCATTTCATCGGTCGTGCGGAAGTAAAGCGGTGCCTGATTGTCAGTATCGGTAAAGCCGTTGCCCGACTGGAGAATCTGGCGGTAGATGCCGTCTTTCTCGTCCATGAAATGCACATCGCAGGTCGCCACAACGGGAATGCCCAGTTTGTCACCGATCTCCAGCACTTTACGGTTGTAGTTCCGCAAGTCCTCTTCGGTGTTGGCGGAGTATTTGTCGCTGCGGAGCATGAAACTGTTGTTGCCGATAGGCTGAATCTCAAGATAGTCGTAGAACGATGCCAACGCGCAAAGTTCCTCGTCCGATTTGCCGTCCACGATGGCGGTGAACAGTTCGCCTGCCTCGCACGCGCTGCCGTAGAGCAGTCCCTCGCGGTGTTTTTGCAGGACGGATTTCGGAATCAGCGGTTTTTTGTAGAAATAATCCAGTTGACTGTATGATACCAGACGGTAGAGATTCTTCATGCCTGTCTGGTTCTTTGCAAGGATGATCTGGTGGAACGATTTGAGCTTCTTTACGTCGATATTCGGCAGTTTTTCATTCAGGTCGCCCAGCCGTTCGAGGTGGTAGTCGCGGATCAGCCTATCCATCAGCGCAAGATAGATCTTCGCCAGCATATACGCATCATCGGAAGCGTGGTGGTGGTCGAATTTGCCGAGTTTCAGGTGCTTTGCAACTTGATCAAGTTTGTGGTGACCGAGTTCTGGAAGCATACTGCGGCAGAGAATCAGCGTGTCAATGGTCGTAAACGGCAGCTCCATGCCCTGTCTTTCAAATACTGCGCGGATAAATGAGGTATCAAAAGCCGCGTTGTGTGCGATGAGGACAGGGTTTTCGCCGCAGAATTTGAAAAATGCTTCCACAGCTTCTTTTTCGAGCGGCGCGTCCTTGACGGTATCATCTGAAATCCCTGTCAATTCTGTGATTTTCTCAGGAATCGGCATCTGCGGATTGACATAGGTGTTGAAGCTGTCCACGATGTGCAGTCCCTTGACCTTGACCGCGCCGATTTCGGTCAGGCGGTCGTTTTGCGGGGAAAGACCCGTGGTTTCGACGTCGAAAATGATGACCTCGTCTTGTGGAGTGCGTTCATCGGGCTTGTCGATGATCTTTAGCAGTTCTAAGTCGTTGACGACATATGCCTCGCAACCGTAAATCACACGGAAATCCTTCATTTTTGCGGAGGTATTCATCGCTTCGGGGAATGCCTGTACAACGCCGTGGTCGGTGATCGCAACAGCGCGGTGTCCCCAGTCATATGCACGTTTGACAATGGATTCTGCGGAGTTGACCGCGTCCATTGCGGACATATTGGTATGCAGATGGAGTTCGACACGCTTGACAGGTGCATCGTCGGTACGTTTTTCCGCGGTGTAGCTGTTGATGGCTGTGGGCTTCATGACAATGTCGTGGTCGTAGTCGTCATAAGACACAGAACCGTAGATCAACAGAGATGCGCCCTTTTTGCATTCCTTCATCGGGAAGTCCGCAAGTTTTTCCTCATCGAGGAACATTTTTACGAGAATACTGCCCGTATAGTCTGTGATCGGGAAAGTCAGCAGGGTTTTGCCTGATTTGAGCGTGCGTGTGTCGATGTCACCGAACACCTCGCAGGCAACGGAAACTTTTCCGCCTGCCGAGAGATTTGCAACGACTTCCGAAATCGCAACGGGTTTTTCCTTGATGGTTCTGCCGTACAGCACCGAGAGCGATTCCTTGTCGGGCATTTCAGGCTTGATGGGCTGAACATCGGGAGAAAGCTGTGTGACTGCGGAGAAATCATGCTGTTCGGGGGGCGGCGGTTCAGGAACAAATCCGCGGTCGGGCGGCAGTTCTGCAAGAATTTCCGACTGCATAGCTGCGTGTGCTTCATCGGAAATATGCTGTTCGCCTGCAAATTCGACTGTCAGCGAAACGGAAAAGATCATGCGGATGGCGCGTGCCAGTTCTTCACGGAAATGCGTCTGATTCAGGATATCCACACCGCCGTGCCGCAGTCCGATGGAGAGGGTGTTTTCGTGCAGGGAAAGTTCTGCATCCTCCAGAAAACCGTTCATCATCGGCAAATCGCGCCGCAGCGACAAAAACAGTTCAGGCAGCACCGCCACGGAAAAGCATTCCGCAGGGTAGCGGCAAAGCAGCCGCACCGTCTGGATCTCGAAGCGTTCGGTCAGTTCGGATTCCGCCGCAGACAAATCGGCAAACGGGACAAGCGTATCAAATTCGGTTTCGAAATACAGACGATTGCGTTCGGGCGTGGATAGTACGCGGCGCAGTCTGCCGTCCAGCACGTTGTCAGGCAGTTTTTTTCCGAATTCACGCAAAAATTCGCGGAGTGTCTGTATCATGGCTTCGCAGTCCTTTCGTTTGGAATGTGGAAAACAGTAGTGTCAGAGCTTTTCGATTTCAGCAAGCAGCGCAGGAACGATCTCTGATTCGGGAATCTTGCGGAGGATTTCCTCGCCCTTGAACAGGACAGCGCAGCCGTCACCGCCTGCAACGCCGATATCGGCTTCTCTTGCCTCGCCGGGGCCGTTGACAACACAGCCCATGACGGCGACTTTGATATTTTTCTCGCAGGAGCGGAGTGCTTCTTCAACCGCGTTTGCTGCGGAAATCAAGTCGATACGTGTTCTGCCGCAGGTCGGGCAGGAAACGAGCTGCACACCGCCGCGCTTGTCGATCGCTTTCAAAATGTCAATCGCCGCTTCGATCTCTTTCACGGGGTCAGCGGTCAGCGATACACGAATCGTTTCGCCGATGCCGTCACAGAGCAAAGAACCGATGCCTGCCGCAGATTTGATGAGTCCCATTCTTGCAGTACCTGCTTCTGTCACACCGAGATGCAGCGGATATTCACATTGTTCTGCGGCAAGACGGTAGCTTGCGATCATGTTCTGCACGTTCGAGGACTTGATGGAAATGACAATGTCATGGAAGTCGAACTGTTCGAGCAGAGATGCGTGGTGCAGCGCACTTTCAACGAGTGCCTCAGGTGTCGGGCCGCCGTACTTGCGGAGCAGATCCTTTTCGAGCGAACCTGAGTTGACACCGATGCGAATGGGGATATTTTTCTCGCGGCACTTGTCGGCGACCGCCTTGACTCTGTCCATTGCACCGATGTTGCCGGGGTTGATGCGAATTTTGTCGATGCCTGCGTCTGCCGCGGCAAGTGCAAGCTTATAGTCGAAATGAATGTCGGCAACGAGCGGAATGGAAACTGCTTCTTTGATGGCAGGGATCAGCGCAATCGCGTCCATATCGGGAATCGCAGCGCGGAGGATCTCACAGCCTGCCTGTTCGAGCGCCTTTGCCTGTGCAACCGAAGCGGCAATGTCATCCGAACGGGTATTGAGCATGGACTGAATGTAGATATGTTTGCCGTCGAGCAGGCAGTTGCCTACTCGGACAGGATGAAGATTTCTCATGAAAATACGCTCCTTTCGTTACCGCGTAAATATCTTGAATACATCTTGGAAGGTGACAGCGACCATCAGCACCATCAGCAAAGCGAGTCCGATAAAGTGGATCGCGCCCTCGATTTTTGCAGGCACCTGTTTTCTGGTGATCGCTTCGATGATGAGGAATACGAGTCTGCCACCGTCCAAAGCAGGGAACGGGATCAGGTTGAAAATACCGACGTTGATGGTAATGAACGACATCAGGTCGAACAGCGTCATACATTTTTCGCGGAATGTCACGCTTTGCTTGACATATTCGGTCGTGGTGTCGATGACGCCGACAACGCCTGAAAGATCATGGAATCCGTACTTTCCGGACAGCAGGTCAAACAGGGAAATCCAGATCAGACGCGCTGTGGAAACGGTATTTTTACAGGCGAATGCAAGCACATTGCCGATGGTTTTCTTTTGTCCGTAGACATAGAAGTCCAGCAGTCCCTCTGTTTCTGTGTCGAGAAATTTTACGTGTTCGAGGGTAACTTTCTCGCCGTTTCGCTTGACTACGACAGTAAAATCCTCGCAGTCATCGTTCTGGAGTGCATAGGAAATATCGGATGCTGTGAAGATATGCAGACCGTTGATCTCGATAAAGCGGTCATCGACCTGAAGCTGTGCGTTGGAGGAGGCGATGGATTCGCCTGCTTCGTTGGTATGGAATTCCGCGATCGTAGTGGAAGTAATGGCTGTGTCCAGAGAAGTCGTCAGAATGATGAGGAAAAAGCCGAGAATGATATTCATGGTCGCGCCTGCGACGGTGACAAGGATACGTTTCCAGACCGCCTGTCTGCGGAAAGCACGGGGGTCATCGCTGTTTTCGTCCTCACCCTCCATTGCACAGTAGCCGCCGATCGGCAGACAGCGCACGGAGTATTTGGTTTCGCCGCGCTGTTTCTGGAACAGAAGCGGTCCCATGCCGATGGAGAATTCCAGCACACGGATGCCGCATTTTTTTGCGACAAAGAAATGTCCGAGTTCATGGAGAAAAATAATGATGCCGAAGCAGATGACTGCGGCGATAATGGTGAGAATGGTCATATACCGAAAGCTCCTTTCTGGGAGAACAAAAAATGGTGAGAATACGGGAAATGTTACATTGCGGCGATTTTTTCTGCAACGAAATCGCGTGCCGCACGGTCTGCTTTTACGACATCCTCGTAGCAGGTGAGCGGCGAGATCGGAAGCGTTTGAATCGACTGTGTGACCAGTTCGCCGATTTGCAGGAACGAGATCTTTCTTGCAAGGAATGCCGCGACTGCCGCTTCGTTTGCACCGTTTGCGATGCAGGGTGCAGAACCGCCCATTTCGCTTGCCTTGATGCAGGCGGTCAGGCAGTCGAAGGTATCGTAGTCAGGCTTTGCAAAGGTCAGCTGTCCATAGTCCGTCAGCGAGAGCGGCTTGGTCGGACAGGGAAGTCTGTCGGGGTAGAGGAGTGCATACTGGATCGGGATCTTCATATCGGGGACGCCCATCTGTCCGATCATCGAATCATCGGCATACACAACAGCGGAGTGAAGAACGCTCTGACGGTGGACGACAATTTCGATCTGGTCGGGTGTCAGGTCAAACAGCCAGCGTGCTTCGATGAATTCGAGTCCCTTGTTCATCAGCGTTGCGGAGTCGATGGTGATTTTGTTGCCCATGCTCCAGTTCGGGTGGTTGAGTGCCTGTTCGACTGTGGTATTCTGCAAGTCAGCTTTTGTTTTTCCGAAGAACGGGCCGCCTGATGCGGTTAAAATGATTTTTTTGAGCTGACTGCGCTTGTTGCCCTGCAAGCACTGGAAAATCGCAGAATGTTCGCTGTCCACGGGATAAATCGGGACATTGTTCTTTGCCGCCGCGTCCATGACGAGCGCACCGCCTGCGACAAGGGTTTCCTTGTTGGCGAGTGCCAGCGGTTTTTTCGCATCGATCGCGGTGAGCGTCGGGAGCAGTCCGACCATGCCGACCACAGAGTTGAGCAGTGTGTCGGTACTTTCGTGGCTTGCAATTTCGCAGAGACCATCCATGCCTGCGAGAAGCTTACAGCCGAGTCCTCCGGCTTTTTCTTTCAGTTCGCCGTAACGGGATTCATCTGCGATACAGAGCAGTTCAGGACGGAGCAGTTCTGCCTGTTCCACCAGTTTATCAACGCTTCTGTTGGCGGCAAGTGCCGTGACACGAATACCGTGCATCTGTGCGACTTCGATCGCCTGTGTGCCGATACTGCCCGTAGAGCCGAGGATTGCAACGCTTTGCATAGTAACAACCTGCTTTCTGAATGGACGGAGCGGTATGATGAAACACCGCTCCGCTTCTGATAATATTTGATTAGACGGTATAGAAACCGAATGCCGAGATATAGGCGTAGAGGAACGGCATGACCAGCAGAACGCTGTCGAAACGGTCGAGCAGACCGCCGTGACCGGGCATGATGTTGCCGTAGTCCTTGATCTCAAGCTGACGTTTCAGGACAGACGCGCTCAGGTCGCCGACTGTACCGAGTACCGCACAGCAAATGGCAACGAGGATCGTGGATACCCACGAGAAGCTGACTGTCATGCCCTTGCTGGATGCAACGCCTGCATAAATGACGTTGAACAGCGCGAAAAAGACAATATCAGATACAATGCCGCCGACAAATCCCTCGATGGATTTTTTCGGGCTGACTTCGGGACAGAGTTTGTGTTTGCCGAATGCGCTGCCGACAAAATATGCGCCGCTGTCCGCGATCCATGCGCCTGCAAGTGCGAGGAGCACGTAGATGATACCGTGCTGTTCGTGGGCATTGTTCAGATATACTGCCGTGGAAAGCGAAAACGGAATGACAAACATACCCGTTACGACAGCAAAGAACGAACGCATATACATGGCAGTTTTTCGGAAGATGTATTCACCGCAGACAGCGATGATACAAAGAACCATCAGCAGCATCTTGAAACGGGATGCGCTGCCGAGCAGACAGATCGGGTAGAGGAGTGCAAACAGCATTCCTGCACCTGTTGCCGCACGGTATTTGAACAGACGGTTGACCTTATAGAATTCCATCAGCATGATCAGCGAGATAATGCCGACTGCGATCGGAAAGACGATGGTATTATGCAGAAGCAAAACGACCAGCGTAATGACAATGCCGACCGCAGCAGAGATAAGACGAGTTGTCATAGCAAGCATTGCGGCGAGAAACCGCACTCCTTTTCATTAGAATATGCAAGGGGGAGAGAAAGACTGCATCAGAGTCCGCCGAATCTGCGGTTGCGCTTTGCGAATTCGATCAGCGCGGCGTCCAGTTCCTTTTTGGAAAAATCGGGCCAGAGCGTATCGCAGAAGTAAAGCTCCGCATATGCCGACTGCCAGAGCAGATAGTTGGAAATGCGGTATTCTCCGCCCGGACGGATCAGCAAATCGACATCGGGCATATCTTTGGTGTAGAGCTGTCCGTTTATCATATCTTCGGTGATGTCTTCCGGCTGGAGTTTGCCTTCCTTGACCTGTTGAGCGAGCGCACGGCAGGCGTGTGTCAGTTCATCTCTGGAACCGTAGTTGACCGCAAGTCCCATGTTCATTTCCTGATATTTGAGGGTATCGGCTTCCAGATCTTCGAAGCTTTTGCGCAGATCGGGTTCGAATGCGCCTTTGTCGCCGAGGATGATCATGCGGGTGTTTTCGGTGAAGTATTTTCGCACCTCAACGAGATATTCGCGCATGAGGTTCATAATGGTATGCACCTCGTCCTCAGGACGCTTCCAGTTTTCGGTGGAAAACGCATAGAACGTGATGTTTTCGATACCGATATCCTTACAGTAGCGCACGATCTTCTTGAAATTCTTTGCGCCTTCGATATGACCTGCGGAACGGGGCAGACCGCGTTTTTTTGCCCATCTGCCGTTGCCGTCCATAATGAATGCGATATGCTTCGGGAGCATTTCCGCCGGGATCGGCGGTTGCTTTGCTTTTGCCATAGCTGCAAAAACCGTCCTTTCCATGAATAAACAAAAACAACAAAAAGGATGGAACCGGCGAGTGCAGGCTCCAACCTTTTTGTATGAAAATTACAGGGACATAATTTCCTTTTCCTTTGCAGCGACGAGCTTGTCGATCTCCTCAACAAAGCGGTCTGTGAGTGTCTGCACCTTCTTGTCGGAATCCTTGAGGTCGTCCTCGGTAATTTCGGAATTCTTTTTCATTGTCTTGTATTTATCGACAAGGTCACGGCGTTCGTTGCGGATGGCAACCTTTGCTTCATCGCCGAATTTCTTGACAGTCTTGCAGAGTTCTTTACGGCGGTCCTCAGTAAGCTGCGGGAAAACAAGACGGATCGCTTTGCCGTCATCGGTCGGGGTAATGCCGAGGTCGGAAGCGAGAATTGCTTTTGTGATGGGGCGGATCATCGAAGCATCCCACGGGGTAATGAGGAGCATTCTTGCTTCGGGGACAGAGATGGCAGCAACCTGATTGATTGGGGTGGGCGAGCCATAATAGTCCACGGGAATCTTGTCGAGGACGCTGGGGTTCGCGCGGCCTGCACGAATGGTGGTGAATTCGCTCTGAATGCGGTCGATGACTTTCTTCATACGGCCTTCTGCGTGTTCATACTTTTCTTTCATCAAATCGTTCATGATGGTTCACTCCCTGTTTATTATCATTATATATGTGAAGCAGCGCGAGGTCATGCTTCCGCATCGGGTGTAATGACGGTACCGACGTTTTTGCCCATGCAGGCATCGTAGATGTTGTCGGGGGTACCGAGGTCAAAGACCAGCATCGGCATTTTGTTGTCGCGGCAGAGTGTCGCGGCGGTGCTGTCCATGACCTGAAGCTGCTTGTTGACGACCTCGCTGAATGTGAGGGTATCATACTTGACAGCATCGTCATAGCGGTTGGGATCTTTGTCGTAGACGCCGTCCACCATGGTCGCTTTCAGGAGAATATCCGCTTCGATCTCAGCAGCACGGAGCGCAGCAGCGGTGTCGGTCGAGAAGAACGGGTTGCCCGTACCGCAGCCGAAGATCACGATTCTGCCTTTTTCGAAATGGCGCATCGCGCGGTTTCTGATGTACGGTTCGGCGATCTGTGTCATGGTGATGGCAGTCTGTACGCGGACCTGACAGCCGAGCGATTCGAGAACGTCTGCAACAGCAAGGGCGTTCATAGCGGTTGCGAGCATACCGATATGGTCTGCACGGGTACGGTCCATCGCGCCGGAGGAACGGCCTCTCCAGAAGTTGCCGCCGCCGACAACGATGCCGATTTCGACACCGGCCTCTGCGGTACGCTGAATGCTTTTGCAGATGGTGGTGATGGTATCATAATCGAGCCCTGTTTTGTTTGCACCTGCGAGGGCTTCGCCGCTGATTTTCAGAAGGATGCGCTTATATTTGGGTTCCATCGTGAAAGTACCTCCAAAATATTACTTAGGAATATTATACACGATTTTTTCCTTATTGTAAAGAGCAAAACGGCAGAAAAATTTGATTTTGTAAAATTTCACAGCGCAGGGGACGGATTTTTTACAAATCTGTGACGAAATCAAGAGAAAGGATGAATTTTATAGTTTCCAAATGTGAACAAATTGACATATTGAACAAAAACAAAATGGTTGGTATGTTAAAGGTGAATAAAACAGAGAAAACGGAAATAACCTCTTGCTTTTTTTTCGAAAATACGTTAGAATTGTGGAATGTGATGCTGGAAAAAGATGGAGAGGCAGCAAGAAATAAAAAAAGTATTGATTTTGGAGGATTTGGGCATGAGCATGAGAACCTGGAAAACGCGTAAGGGGGCAGCGGCAATCCTTGCAGCAGTTGTTGTTGCAGGTATTTCCGCAGTAACGGCGATCTCGTCTTTCGCGGACGACTACGCGATCGGCAAAAAACCGAGTTCGGCAGAGGAATCTGTGCTGCTTGGTACATTAGACGAGGATGCTTTGCTGTATGACGCAGCAAATTTCTCGGTATTTCTGGAAAATGATTTCAACCCGAAGGGTGCTGACTGCGAAGGCAGACTGGCAGCAGGCGGCGCACTGAATGTTCCTGACGGCATCGGTGCATACAGCATCGGCGCACACGCTGCAAAAGACGGCAGCAACGGTACTGTTTTGTATGTACAGGACGGTCCTGTCGGAAACAGTGTTGTCGGTGGCAGCTGCAATGCGGTCGTCGGCAAGGATATGCCCGATGAGAACATCCATCTGACAGGTACAGAAAATATCTACCGTACAGACCTTGTGGAGATGTCCGATGCGTTTACAGCACTCCGCGAGACCAGTCAGGATGTTGCCGCATACGAAAAGAACGGCACGGCGTCCAAGGGACAATATGAAGCAAAGGTTACCCTCACAGGCGATGGCGACAGCGATACTTTCGTCTGGAATTTCACGACTGAGGAATGGACAGAATTGTTCTCATTCCCGCAGCTTGGCTTCTGGGCAACTCCGTCGATCGACTTTATCGTTCCCGATGACAGCAATGTGATCATCAATATTACAGGCGGCGATGTCAAGCTGCCGATCCCGACAGGCGGCTGTATGTTCAACGGCAAGCCGATCATGGGCAATGACGGCGAAGGTTCCGAGAGAATCCTCTTTAACCTCCCTGATGCGCAGACATTCAGCTTTACAGGTTTCGGTACATTCTACGGTTCGATCCTTGCACCGAACGCAGACGGCTCCGATCCGTTTGCAGCAAATGATTTTTCGTCGATGGGCGGTCACGTTTCCGGTCAGCTGATTGCAAAGTCCTACACGGGCGGCATCGAATTCGGCTATACGATTTACGATGGCAAGAAGAAGGCGGTGGAAACAACAACAACCACTACCACCACAACGACTACTACAACCACCACGACAACGACTCCGGAAACCACAACATCTACTACCACAACGACCACGACAACGACGCCGGAAACCACCACAACAACAACGACTACTACAACTTCAACCACTACAACGACCACCACCACGACAACAACAACCACTACAACGACAACAACCACAACAACTACTACCACAACTACTACGACTACAACCACAACTACTACGACTACCACTACAACAACCACAACTACAACAACGACTACAACTACTACGACCACAACTACAACAACGACTACAACTACTACGACCACAACGACAACCACGACTACAACCACGACTACGACCACGACTACGACAACCACCACGCAGGCATCCACAGAGCGTGAAACAAGAGCGGCGCGTGAAACCACAACCACCGAAGCAACCACCACTACAGAAAAAACAACGACCGAAAAGACCACTACAGAGAAAACCACGACTGAAAAGACAACCACCGAAAAGACTACTACAACCGAGACCACGACCACAAAGGAAACCACTACAGAAGAGACCACTTCGGCAGACGAAACCACTTCTTCTGAAGAAACAACAACTACAACCACTACCACAACAACACCGAAAGCATCCACCACGACAACGACCACCACAGCAAAAATGAGTGCTGCAACTTCGGGTGCATCCACCACAACAACCACCTCGAAGGGCGTCCAGACAGGCGAACGTGTTCCGTTCGGTATCGGCGTTGCCGCTGCACTTGCTGCTGCTTCCGTCTTTGTTGTAAAGCGCAAGAAGCACTAATCTGAAATAAAAATCCGTATTCCACAAATCGCGTGGAATACGGATTTTCTTTTTATATGTGTTATTTCAATGTGCGGAGGAGATCCTTTCTGTTTGTGGGGATTCGGAAACTTTCGGTTGCTTTCTGAATGGATTTTTTGTGCAGCCACGGGGAAAGACGACGCGACTGGAAATAGGGCAGGATTGCATCCCATTGCTTGGCGAGTGCCGTTGCAAAATACCACGAGATCATCATGTTTACGTAGTATTCTTCGGATTCCACCGCCGCCACCCATTCAGGATATTCCGCCGAAAAGCGTTCATCCAGAAAATGATTCATCAGCATTTCGATACCGAAACGGATGGTGTAGGTTTCGGTGCTTTTGAGCCATTGCGGGATTTTTTCCAGCAACAGTTCCGGCGTTTTGCGGAATGCCTTGGGGCTGAGCTGGTCACAGGTTGCCCAGTTGTCCACATACGGCAGGAATTTTTCCACCGCCTCCATGCTTTCCGAAAAGTCACGGATGTTGGAGATCAGGAATGAGTGCAGCTGATTCTCCTCGAAATAGGTGTGCGGCAGTTCCTCGAGAAATGCCGCCGCTTCCTCGGTATTTGCCAGTTCTTTTGCGAGCGCACGCAGCTGTGGTGTCCGCACGCCGATGATTTGTTCGGGGGGAAGATTTGATACAATACGGGAATGGAACGCCTGATATTCCTTGTCTTGCAGTGCAAATAAACGCTGAGTAATCATATCCATATTGAATACCTCGCAAAAATTGTGTGCATGAAGTTCGGGTGCCGACACTTTCGGCGAAAGCGCAGACACTTGTTCAGGGGAGGATCAGTTCTCCGGAAAACGGCGGAATGAAGCTTTCCAATGCAGCTTCCCCCTCCTGTATCAGCGCATTGGTGATGCCGATTTGTTCGGCGTAGCGCAGGACGGTTTCGTATTCGTGCGGTGTGACGCGGCGCGAAAGCAGGGCATCGTCCTTTGTGCGCGGCAACGGGGTGTATTGATTCATAATACTGATGCCGATGCTGCTGCCGTAGGTGTTGTGCAGATACCAGAGCACCTCACGGGATTCCTGTGCGTGTCCGGGGAGAACGAGGTGCCGAACCTGAACACCGCGCGTCATCAGACCTGTATCAGGATTGAACTGCGGCGCACCGACCTGATTCACCATTTCTGCCAGAGCAGCCTTTGCGACAGTCGGATAGTCGGCGGCATGGGAATAGGCTTTGGCAGTTTCTTCACGCAGATACTTGAAATCAGGGAGATAGATGTCCACCAGTCCGTCCAGCATCCGCAGCAGTTCGGCGGATTCATACGCAGAAGAATTCCAGACGATAGGAATGGTCAGACCGCTCACTTTTGCCTGTTCCAGTACGGGAACAAGCTGTCGGGTGAAATGTGTCGGTGTTACAAGGTTGATATTGTGAACGCCCTTGTCCTGCAAGCGGAGCATAATATCCAGCAGCAGCGCAGGAGATACCTCTGCACCGACACCGTCCGCGGCAATCTCTGCGTTCTGACAGAAGATACAGCGCAGATTACAGCCGGAAAAGAAAATAGTACCCGAACCGTTCTGACCGCTGATGGCAGGCTCTTCCCAGTAATGTGGAGCGGCTCTTGCAATGCGGAAATTCTCGCTCTGTCCGCAGAAACCGACAGACTGACTGCGGTCAATGCCGCATTTGCGCGGACAGTCTGTGCATAGGTGCTGACACATATACGTTCACCTCGAATCGGAAATAGTGAGTATTCGAACAAAGAATAGTATACCACGCCGCACAGGATTTGTCAAAGTAAAAAAACCACAGTCTGCAAGTGGAGAAATGCAGACTGCGGTGTTCCAAATGAAACAAAACATTTAGGGCATGGAGAACGCATTACTTGACGGCAACTACACCGCCAAGGAATGTATACTGATAAGCTTCGAGGTCAACTTGTTCTTCGTGGAATTCACTCTGCTCCCAGCAAGCGAATTTGCAGTATTTATCAGGGTCATTCATCGGATTCAGACGGATGATATCGCCCGACTTTGCATCTTCAGGGATGGTGTAGGTGTATTCTGCGATGATCGTGCCGTCTTTGAATGTCGTATTGCCGCCGTCGCTGTTGATCCAGACAATGACACCGGCTTCTGTGTTGGTGACACAGATCGAGTAGTCGTCGTCAGGCGCTGCATCGCCTGTGAAGTATTCGGTTGAGCCGTTTTTGTCTATAATGCTGACTTTGGTGTTGTCCAGCTTACATTGGATGGAGTCTATTTCGAGTCCTTCGGGCTGCATGAAATACTGGAAGCCTGCGAGTGCGTCTGCGCCTGCAATGTAAACAGGGATCGTCACCTGTTCGCCGGGTGCGCCTTCTGCACAGCCGACCTCAACGTAGAAGTCTTTCAGTGCAAAGGGGGAATCGCTTAACGGTACTTGTTCCACGTAGGATACTTCGCGGAGATCAGCCCAAAGCGGCTTTTCGCCCATCATGTCTTTCAGATAATAGGAAAGAACCGTGTTTGCATCGTCTGCGTTGATGACACCGTCGAGTGTGGTATCCAAAGCGGCGTTTTCTTCGGTGGTCTGAATATCCTCGTCGTTCAGAATGCCGTCGAGGTAGGTGCAGAGTACGATGTTTGCGTCGTCAGCGTTGACCAGCAGGTTATTATCGGCATCTCCCATACGTGCGATGTTCGCACCGGCAGGGGTAACCTCTGCGGATGCTGTGAACGGTGCCATGCAGGACGCAGCAGCGGCGACTGCACAGACTGTGCCAATGAATTTACGGAATGTTTTCATAGAGAGTCCCTCCTTAATTAATATGTGTAGAATGGAATTGTCAGCCAAACAAAAGCAAGGCACGGGCATGCTTGAAATCCTTTTGTATTGCGCTGTCATATGGGATACAATTCTGCGGGGGGATTTGTCCCACTTGATTTTCCAGTTCTATGTTTTGTACAAATATCCCACGTCTTGTCTGTGCATTTTGCCGAACGCCGCTGCTTGCATTTTTCAGGAGAATAGATTATAATAAAGGAGCTGTTTTTTCTGCATAACGATGCTTTGGCGAATCTCAACAAAACAGAAACGGCAGATTTGTACAGTATAACAAAATTTGCGCGATGTCTGTACTGACATGAGATTTTCTGATGCAGATAATTGTATCTATTTATAATAGGAAATGGGGGCGTGCTTATGGAAGACCAACGTGACAGCTACAGTCAATTTTACGAGCGAAATGCGAACTTGGTCTATGCAGTTGCACTTTCCTATCTGCGGCATCGGGAGGATGCGGAAGACTGTTCTGCGGATGTCTTTGCACAGGTATTCGAGCAGAAACTGACTTTCGAGAGTATCGAACATGAGCGCGCATGGCTGGTGACGGCGGTTAGAAACCGCTGCCGAAACCGTGTGAAACACTGGTTTCAGAGCCGCCGCGATGAAATGCCCGAAAACGGAAGGTCGGACGAGGCGGCAGTACAGCTTCGCATGACGATGGATGCAATCGCGGAGATGCCTGAAAAGTACCGTCTGCCGCTGGTGCTGTGCGCGGTACAGGGGTACAGCACGGCAGAAACCGCAAAAATGCTGCAAACCAATGAAAGCACGATTACCACGCGCATCAGCCGTGCGCGAAAAATTCTCCGAAAAAAACTGGAAGGTGGTGAGATGAATGAAGCGTGACGATTTGACAAACGAACAGGAAATCCTGAACGCGTTGAAAAATGAATATACGATGGATGCCAATCAGCGCAGCCGTGTACTGGAAAATGCGTGGAAACGCGCAGAAAACGGGGAACAGGGCATCGCGGCAGGCAAGCTTCGGCCATCTCGCAGCCCATCGTATAGGATCCATGAAAGTGTGCGGCGTGCATTGCCGTTGGCGGCGTGTATTGCCGTGGTGCTTGCAGGCGGATTGTTTGCGTATTACAAGCTGCCGAGGGTAAATGAAACGCAGATCTCGGAAACGACCACAGCCGTTTCGGATACCGTTTCCACATCCGATACGACAACCACAACGATCGCTTCTTTGACGACTGTCAAACAGGGTTCCGATGCGTTCCGAACCACTGTGAATTCTGAAAGCCGGACGACAGTATCAGAAACGACAACGACCGCTGAATCGGCCGAATCCACAATGACGACACAAGCCTCCGCAGCAGAAACAGAAGCAGAGGCTTCTGCGGAAGTACAGACTGTCGGTACGACTGCTGCCACTATGCTGACCACTACGACCACAAGTACGACTGCAAAAACCACAACTACCACCACAACAACGACTACTACGACAACGACCGAGAAAAGCGAAGAATTCATTGTGACGGATGCAGATCTGTATGTTCCGAATATGTCTGTATACGCGGGAGAACAAATAACACTGACCGTGCGTTTCGGGAGAAATATGGAGTTTGCAGGCGCACAGATGTACTTTGTCCTCCGCGATCAGAACCTGCCAAATCGCATGGCGCAGATCCATGCTATCCGTGCTGATATTTATGAACAAACAGCGGATGGCGGCACGCAGCAGGTGGAAACGCTAGGCGCTGTGGATCACGGGCAAATGCTGGCAGCGTGCGTGACTGCGCAGTCGGGAAATAGCATTCTGACCACCGAGTCTGTGATTTATCTGGATGTGACAATTCCAAAGGACGCGCAGAATGGCGATATTTACCGTCTGGAACTGTTCGAGGACTCCAAATATGCAATGGCAGACGATCAGACGGGTCTATTCCGTACACAGTTTGGTGACATCAAAGTAGTTGGCTAAAAATAAAAACATGAAAAATAAGCCTTGACTTTCGAACAGAAATATAGTATACTGTATATATGTATTTTGCATTGCATCGGATACGGATGACAGTTCGGTGCATTGCGGTAAGGGGAACGGCTGTTTCTCTCGATTTCGTTTTCCATTCTCATTCTGCTGAAAAAGGTTTGGCTGCCTTTCATTCAGCTCATTATATAGCCTGCGTTTCGGAAAAATCCCACGATACGCGGTTTTTGTGTTTGAAAATTAAAAAAGGGAATCAATAGACGGCACGTTTCCTGCCGCAATATCAAATGTTTCAATACAAAATTTTATTGTATTTTTGATACTGTAAGGAGGAAATGGTTTTGAGTATGCTCATCTTGGCACTCATCGGCACGCCGCTTGCAATCGGATTGATTGTTGCCGCACTTTTGGTCGGCGCAGGCGTGAGCTATGTGATTGCCAGCAAACAAATTTCAACCGCCCGTCAGCAGGGCGTTCAGGAAGGCATTGAGCAGCGAAAGCGCGAGCATGAAGCTGCTATCGGAAGTGCCGAACAGGAAGCAAAGCGCATCCGCTCTGCTGCCGAAAAAGAAGCCAGCGACCGCAAAAAGGCGGCACTGGTCGAGGCGAAGGACGAGATTTTCCGCCTGCGTTCTGATGCAGAAAAGGAAATCAAGGATCGCCGTGCGGATATGTCGCGTCAGGAACGCCGTATCCAGCAGAAAGAAGAAAATCTCGACAAGAAAACCGAGAATTTCGAGCGCAAGGAAGAAATGCTCCAGTCAAAGCTGCACGCTGCGGACGAAAAACTCGCAGAAGCAGAAGAACTCAAGAAAAACGGCGCTGAGGAGCTGGATAAGCTCAAAAAGAGCCAGATCGATATGCTGGAACGTATCTCCGAATTCAGCCGCGAACAGGCACGCGATTATCTGCTGACACAGATCGACGCAGACCTCGTTCATGAAAAGGCTCTGAAAGTTTCTGCATATGAACAGCAGGTCAAGGCAAACTGCGAGGAGATCGCACGCAGCCACATCTCTCTTGCAATCGCGAAATGTGCCGCAGAGCAGGTTTCGGAAATTGCAGTTTCCGTTGTTCCGCTGCCCAACGATGAAATGAAGGGCAGAATCATCGGCCGAGAAGGCAGAAACATCCGTACTATCGAAACACTCACGGGCGTTGACCTCATTATTGACGATACACCCGAGGCAATCACGCTTTCGTGCTTTGATCCCGTTCGCCGCGAGGTCGCAAGACTCGCACTCGAAAAGCTCATCGTGGACGGAAGAATCCATCCCGCAAGCATCGAGGAAAAGGTTGACAAGGCAAGACGCGAGGTCGAAAAGCGCATTAAGCAGGAGGGTGAACGTGCTGTTCTGGAAACGAATGTCCACGGTCTGAATCCTGAGCTGACCAAGCTGCTCGGCAGACTGACGTTCCGTACCAGCTACCGCCAGAATGTCCTGAACCACAGCATCGAGGTCGCAACATTGTCGGGTATCCTTGCTTCCGAGCTGGGTGTCGATGCCAATGTGGCACGCCGTGCAGGTCTGCTCCATGACATCGGTAAGGCTCTTACCGCAGAGATCGAAGGTTCTCACGTTGCGATCGGTGTGGATGTCTGCCGCAAGTACCGCGAGAGTCAGGAGATCATTCACGCGATCGAAGCGCACCACAACGATGTCGAGCCGAAAACCGTCATCGCCTGCATCGTTCAGGCTGCTGACGCAATTTCCGCTGCAAGACCCGGTGCAAGAAGCGAAAACCTCGAAAGCTACATCAAGCGTTTGCAGAAGCTCGAAGAGATCTGCACCTCCTATGAGGGCGTCGATAAGTGCTATGCAATTCAGGCAGGCAGAGAGGTTCGTGTCATGGTCAAGCCTGAGATCATCGACGATGAGAAGATGATTCTGGTTGCGCGTGACATTGCAAAGCAGATCGAGGACGAAATGGAATATCCCGGTCAGATCAAGGTCAACCTCATCCGCGAAAGCCGCGCTGTTGAGGTCGCCAAATAAATCAGTCAAACAGAATGCACATGATTTCGGCTGTTCGGAATCATGTGCATTTTCTTTTGAAATCTTACGGAAAGAAAGGCGATGCGTATGCCAAAGACAATCTTTCATACCACGGAAAAATCCAACTTTGTTCTGAATATGGACTTGGATAAGTACCGCGCATTTTGTGTAAAGCTGCTGACAGCGATGCTTTGCTTCATCGGTTTTGCGGAAATGATATTCCAGCTGACCTATTCCAGTACGGTAAACTTTAACCAAATGGTCGCAGAGGGCGGCATGGGTGCTTTTCTTGCGCTGATCGCCGTTGGTCTGCGAAGTGTTGCGGTGTTCTTTTCGACATTCGGCGTATTTGTTGTGATTGCCATGATCGTCGGCATGATGCGAAAGCAGTTTGCAAAAAGTACCGCTATCCCGTATCTGTTGGTGCTGGCAATGCTGCTTTGGGCGGTCGGTTCGCTGCTCCATTCGTATGACATCCGTGATTCTCTGTTTGGACAGGACGGCAGAGATGAGGGCTGGTTTGCCCTGCTGATTTACGGTGCAGTTTTCTATGTCGCAAGTATGCTTCGCCGCGAAAAGAACATTCGTCTGCTGCTCAATCTGACGATGGGATTCGGACTGGTGCAGTGCCTTTGGGGCTTTGTGCAGTCGCTGCCGATCCCGTTCCCGAATGAGTACAGTTTTGTCGGGCCGCTGCTGTTCGAAAATTTGCATCTGCCGAGTGGACTGACAGACAGCCCGATCACCTATGCAATGCTCCTGTCGATGCTGCTGTGCATTGCAATTCCTGCTGCGATTTGCGGCAAAGAGAAGAAACAGCGTACTTTTGCGCTTGTCTGTGCCGCATTTGATATGCTGATGCTGTTCAAAACACAGACGATCGCAGGTCTGCTGGGTGCCTGCTTCGGAATCCTGTTGGCGGTAATCCTGTCGATCGTCTGCCGAAAGAAATCCGCAGGAAAAGCGTGGCTTATGCCGTTGGTGCTGGCCGGTGCTCTTGCAGTTTCTGGCGTTTGGGTATTCTTTACGCCGACCATCAACGGTGCATACAGAACCTACAACGATGCGCCTCTGCCGAACGGTTTTGCATTTTATGACGGCGGTATTGTCTGGGATGACGGCTTCTATCGTTTGAGTACTGCCTGCCCGTATACCGCACATGAAGAGCATGATTTTGAGATTGAAGATGCAAGTTCGGTTCTGACCTATGCATGGAGCGAGGGTACGCGCGTCATTGCGAAAGATCCCGTCTGGGGTACAGGTCCTGACAACTTCTGGTATGAGCAGCTGCGAACGAGCATGGCACTCAACGGTAATTCCAACGGAGTTGACCGTCCGTACAACGATTTCCTGTTTATCGCTGCAACACGCGGTGTTCCGTCGCTGGTACTGTATGTGGTTCTGTTGCTGCTTTGCCTGATTCAGGGTATCCGTAACCGCAAACAAACGGGAAGCTGGGTATATCTCTCGGCGGTATTTGCGGTACTTGCGTTCACGCTGACCTCTATGGTCGGTATTTCGGTACTGACGGTTTCGCCGCTGCATTGGATGATGCTTGGTGTACTGGTCGGCGTCCCGATTTTGGAGGATGCACCAAAGCCTGTTCCCGTGAAAGCGGCAGCTGACACAAAGCAATCCGCAGAGAACGGCAAAAAACAGAAGAACGCAAAGAATCAGCCGAAAAGCAAAAACAAGAAGAAGTAAATAAGAATCCCCCGTCAGCACGATGTGAACTGACGGGGGATTTGTTATGCTTTTGCGGTGCGGAACGGGGATACGGGCAAGCCGTTTTCGCCGTAAAGGGAAATGGCACAGTAGTCTGCCCATGCGTAGCGTGCGGCGGTCGGGCAGGGGACTTGTTCTGCGTGTAAAGTCACCGTGTCAGCAGAGATTTTTGCGCAGGTAGGATAGAAAATACCGTCTGTCCCTGCCAGTTCAAATCCGCAGGGATTGTTACACGGAGCAAGTGCGCCATTTGCAAAATGCAGGATCATCGTATCTCCGATGGTTTCATAACTTTGATATACAGGCGGATGTGCCTGTATCTGCGTCAGAAGTCCGTATACCTCTGCGAGTGCCAGCAGCGCAAGGCGATGTCCGACCTGTGATTTGTCGCTTGGATGGATCTCGTTCCATTCGCCGCAGTCAGGAATGATTGCAAGTGCCGTATTTGCGACGGTTTGTGCGGTTTGCATCTGATGTTCACGAATGACAGCCCAGCTGCCGCTGTCCGGTTCTGAGGCATAGCGGAACATCGGAAGCTGTACAAACAAAAACGGCAGGTCTGGATTCTCCCAGTCTTTCCGCCATTTTGCAATCAATGCACGCAGGAGGATGCCGTAGGTGTCGGGGTAGCAGGCGTCCGATTCTCCCTGATAGAACAGAAATCCGCGTAGCGTGTACGGGCAGACGCGCGACAGCATAGTTTCATAGAGTCCGCCCGGTCGGCGTTCACTTTTCGGTCCCATCGGGCCGGGGTACTGCGATTTTCCGCAGGCTGCTTCGATGTCCTCCCATGACGCATCAGGGTGTGCTTTTTTGTAAGCTGTGCTTTTCAGGTGCCATGCGCCCTGATAGGCGGCGTAGGCGTCAAATGCACGGATATGTTCTTCGAGGGTAACGCCCTCCATTGCGCGGTCGTAGTCATCCAGATAGGGGGAAAGCTGTGGGTGTTCCGCGATGGTTTCACGCGGGATCCACGAAGTTGCGGAAGTTCCGCCCCAGTTGCAGCCGATCAGTCCGACTGTCACACCGAGCTTCTTTTGCAGTTCCAGCGCACAGTAAAGTCCCACCGCCGACCATGCCCGTGCGGCGGTCGGAGAGGCGGTTTGCCAGCAGGTACTGCGTTCTGCGGCATCGAAATTCGCGTCTATCATGTGCAGTTTGGGGGTATAGTAGAATCGTACACCGCAATCAGGTGTCAGCGCGGAGAGCAATGCTTCGCCGTTTTTCTCGTTGCAGATCTCAAATTCCATGTTGCTCTGACCGCCGCAGAGCCATACTTCGCCAATCGAAATATCTGTAAATACGAGTCTTTCATCTTTTCCTGCAATGGTCATGGTCAGCCCGTCAGCGGCTGTTTGCGGTGGCAGATACAGCTTCCATTTCCCGTTTGCGGCGACTGTATCAACCCCGACATTTCCAAGCGTGACGGAGATATGTTCGCAGTCCTGTCCTTCGCCCCAGATACAAATGGGACGACCTTGCTGCAAAACCATGTGGCTGCTGAAAATTGCTGCTGTTCTCATTGTGATCGTGCGGCTCCTTTCATGCGGAATTTCTTTCAGTTTAGCATAATTTCGGAGGAAAGTCAAGTCGATATTTTCTGCCGTTTTCGGATGATTTCATCATTTTTCACGAAAGATATCGGGCGCGTTTGTGGGGATGTACAAAAGCGAAATTCTGTCTTGCAATTTACGGCAAATTTTGGTATAATATAATATGTATTGCTATATCATCAGCCATAGAAAGAGAGATTTCTTTTATGACGACTTTTTCTTTGATTCAGACACTTGCTGACCTGCGCGGTGTATCGGGCAGAGAGGGCGGTGCGGCGGCGGCAGTCCGCGAACTGCTTTTGCCCTATTGTCCTGACTGCGTGTGCAGGGACGGCGAGGTCATCGGACATATTGGCGGAGAGAAAAATCCTGAAAAACCGACACTTTTACTCTGCGCCCACATCGACCAGGTCGGATTCTTTGTGACCGACATTACAGAGGATGGTTTTCTCCGCATCGGCAATGTCGGCGGCATCGACAATCGTCTGCTGCTCGGACAGGCGGTCAAAATCATGGGCAGCGAGCCGATGTACGGTGTCATTTCGATTCTTCCGCCGCACCTGCTGCAAGGCGAGCAGGCAGTCCCTGATACGGATAAATTGTGCGTAGATATTGGATATTCCTCGGCGGATGCCCTGAAAGGAAAAATCCGCAGAGGGGATGCTGTGTATTACGATACGACCTGCAAGCCGCTGCAAAACGACCGTGTGACTGGTTCGGCACTCGACGACCGCTGTGGTATTGCGGCGTTGGTGCTCGCGGCAAAGGCACTCAGCGAGGAACCGAGTCTGCCGTGTAATGTTGCCATCGTGTGCTGTACGCAGGAGGAGCGAAGCGGTCACAAGGGCGCGAGAATGGCGGCGGCAATGGAAAATCCTGACTATGCGATCGCCGTAGATGTGACTTTTGCAAGCGGTACTGCTGACAGCGGTGATGATTGTTATACCCTTGGCGGCGGCCCTGCGATCGGTATCTCCTCTGTGCTGGATGCGGAAATGTCCGACAAGCTGATTGCTGTTGCAGAGAATGCAAAAATCCCATATCAGCTTGAAATTATGCCTGAATCGACAGGTACGGATGCGGATGCGCTGGCGATTTGCTCGAAGAATGGCACAAAAGCCGCGACGGTTTCCATCCCGCAGCGGTATATGCACACGCCTGTGGAGGTCATTTCCACAAAGGATGTTGAAGAAACGGCGGCATTGCTGGTCGCCTTTGCAAAGGAGTGCGGCAGAGAATGAAAATGCAGGAACTGGAAACCCTCTGTAAACTCTGCGGCACATCAGGCAGAGAAAATGATGTACGTGCGTACATTCTGAATGAAATCAAAGCACTCGGACTGACGCCGACGGTAGACAATCTCGGAAATGTTCTGGTGCATAAGGAAGGCAGAGAGCGTGCAAAGCATAAGCTGATGTTCTCCGCACATATGGACGAGGTCGCGCTGATGGTCACGGCGATCACAGAAGACGGTTCGCTGAAATTTGACATGGTCGGCGGTGTGAGTGCCGCGGCGGTCATCGGCAGACAGGTGCTGGTCGGAAAGCAGCAGGTTCTCGGTGTCATCGGCACAAAGCCAGTACATCATCTGTCGTGCAGCGAGAAAAAGTCCCCTGTGAAAATGTCGGAGCTTTGTGTGGACATCGGTGCGAAATCGAAAGAAGAAGCACAGACACTTGTACGGCTTGGCGATATTGTGTATTTTATGCCCGAATATCGGACATTCGGTGATGGCTGTATTGCGGCAAAAGCGATCGACGACCGATTTGGCTGTGCGGTACTGCTTTCCCTTCTGCGGCAGGATCTGCCGTATGATACGGAATTTGCGTTTGTCGTGCAGGAAGAAGTCGGACTGCGCGGTGCAGGTGTTGCCGCAAATACGATTGCGCCCGAATTTGCCGTTGTATTTGAAGCGACAACTGCCGCAGATGTGGCAGGATGCAGCGGTGCGGATGCGGTCTGCAAGCTGGGCGGCGGTGCTGTCATCAGCTTTATGGACGGCAGAACGGTCTACGACGCAGAACTGTACCGCTCTGCAACAGAACTTGCGGAACAGCAGGGCATCGCATGGCAGACAAAAACGAAAATCGCAGGCGGAAATGACGCAGGTGCGATACAAAATGCGGCGCACGGTGTTCGTGTGCTTGCGGTGAGTGTCCCGTGCAGATATCTGCATTCGCCCGTATGTGTCATCAGACAATCGGATGCAGAAGCCTGTGAAGCACTTGCTAAATCCCTCATTCCTATGATTCAGACGATGGGAGATTCCACCGATGATTGTTGAGATTCAGAATGCAGCTCAGCTTGACAAAGAGATGCTGCGGCCCTGCCACTACGGCAGAAAAATGCTTTCGTGCTATGAGGGCTATGGGATCGGCTATGATTTCTGCCGATTCTTTTCCCTGACGGACAAGGGTAAATCAGCGGTATTGATGCTGCAAAACAGCACACTTCTGGTCAGCTCGCAGGACGATTTTTCGGATTGTGAAATTGCAATCGCGGAGCTGGGACTGTTTGTGAAGATGCATCAGCCGTTTCGAGTTGAGGGCAATCAGTCACTTCTGCTGGGACTGAAACTGCAAGGCTATCAGACCTTGCGCCGTTCGATTTTTCAGCTCAAACCGCGCCATGTATCCCCTGTGTTCGACTTGTCGCAGATCAACACAGAACCGAAGCTGGATGATGTTTATCAGATTTTGTCGGAGGGCTTTCCGAATCTGATCAGCTATGACCTCTGGCTGACAGACACCTCGCATATGATTCGTCACGGTCTGCGGCATTGCTACACGTATTTCGGCGTGACGGCGGCAACTGCGGTGTATGACTATGAGAATCACGTTCTGGTCGGACAGGTCGCAACAAGAACTGCGGCACGCGGCAAAGGCTATGCGAGAGATTTTCTCCATTGGATCGCAGGCGATTTGCAGGCACAAGGCAAGGATGCGATTCTATACGCGCTGGACATTCGTGCCAGCTTTTATCAGGAAATCGGATTTCCGCTGATCGCAACGGAGTCTGTCTGGGAGCGGCTGGATGCCGAACCCAATGCAAAACAAAAGGAGGCACTCTGATTCCGATGGACGGGATTTATAATTTTGATGCGCGGCTGATGAAGCTTGCCGAGGAGGCACAGCAGGCGGCCGGCGCACAGTTTGCAGAAATCGACCGAATCGCTGAGCATTGCGGTGCAAAAGTACTGCGGGCATTTCAGGAGGAACACGTCAGTGCGGCGTGCTTTGCAGGCGCAAACGGCTACGGCTATGATGATGTCGGCAGAGATAAGCTGGATAAAGTCTGGTCGCGTGTGTTTGGTACAGAAGATGCACTCGTGCGGCATCAGTTTGTGTCGGGTACACACGCACTTTCGACCGCATTGTTCGGTGTTTTGCGGACAGGCGATAAGCTTGTGTCGATCACAGGCACTCCGTATGACACGCTCGAAGAAGTCATCGGTATTCGCGGCAAGGGCAACGGTTCCCTTGCAGATTACGGTGTAAAATACGGGCAATGTGAACTCACCGCAGAGGGAAAACCCGATTTTGCGGCGATCCCTGCGGCGATTGCGGATGCAAAGGTCGTGTATTTACAGCGTTCACGCGGATATTCTCTGCGTCCTGCGCTGTCGATCGCGGATATTCGTGAAACGGTCAAGGTCATCCGTGCGGCGCGTCCCGATGCAATTATTATGATGGACAACTGCTACGGCGAATTTGTTGACTATGAAGAACCGACCGATGCAGGTGTGGATCTGATCATCGGTTCACTCATCAAAAACGCAGGCGGCGGCATCGCACAGACAGGCGGCTATATTGCAGGAAAAGCGGATCTGGTCGAACAATGTGCGTATCGTCTGACCTGTGTGGGCATGGGCAAAGAGGTCGGCTGCTCGCTGAATATGTGCCGCGAGATGTATCTGGGACTGTTCTTTGCACCTGAGGTCGTTGCAAATGCGCGGAAAATCGGTGTATTTGCAGCAGAACTGTTCCGCAAACTGGGCTATGAGTGCCTGCCTGTACGCGGTGCGGCGGCAGGTGACATCATCACGGTCATTCAGCTTGGTTCTGCGGCGGCACTTGAAGCATTCTGCAAGGGCATTCAGGCAGGTTCTCCTGTGGATTCCTTTGTAACGCCGGAGGCATGGGATATGCCCGGCTACGACAGCAAGGTCATTATGGCAGCAGGTACGTTCACAGGCGGCGCGTCCATTGAACTTTCGGCGGATGCCCCTCTGCGTGAGCCATTTGCGGTGTATATGCAGGGCGGACTGACCTATGCAAGCGGAAAAATCGGTGTCATGAAAGCGGCACAGGCGATGCTGGATGCAGGTCTGCTTTCGCTTTGAAGTTTGACACGGAAATATAGAAATTGAAAGGATGAATCGAAATGGCAGGCAAACAGTATCAGGATGATATCCCGATGGATGATTACTATGAAAACGGAATGCTCCGCGGAGAACCCGAAGAACCGAAACAGCATAAATCGAAGTCCAGAATCCCGTCCGGCAGAACGAAAAAACGTGCGGCTGCAGGAAAACGTCTGCTGATTGCCGTTGTTGGTCTGACTGCACTTGCACTGATTGTTTCACTGATTGTATTCATTGGGAAGCGGCGCAATGACGGTGCGCGTTTTGCAGAAAAGCTTTCGCTCTGCATCGGCAGTACCCTGCAGGATGCCCACAAGAACCTGAAAAATATTGAGCTGTACAGCCAGTCGGATTATGCGCCGATCGACAATCTTTTGCAGCCGTTTTCTGCCTGCACAACGAGTAAAAAGGAAGCAGTTGTACAGGGTGTCCGAGTTCCCGAATGGAATATCATCTGCCGTGCGGATGATGACGTGCTCAATGAGGTCTGGTATTACGACTACACCGTCTTGGAAAGCACACCCTACGGTACAAAGCGTAAGGCGTATCTCGACCCGAATCAGGTTTCGACTGATACGACCATCGAACAGTTTGAGGAATCCATCGGTTTGAAGCCCTACTGCATCCATTATGCTGCCGATCATTCGCAGACACGCGAATACCGCTACTGCTTTGAAGATGCGGAAACCAAGAACCTGACAGCCTATATTATTTCGGCAACATGGAACGGTTCGGGCGGAATGCTGGATCATTCTGACCGCCGTGTGGACTTCCTGACTTCGCTGCTTCGCACCAGTCTGGAATGATAGATTCTGAAATGAATGTTGAAAACTTCAAGTAAATGTCACAGGAATCGTTACAAATAAGATACAATTTGAAAGCAAAACGGTGTTTTCGCAGGAAAACGATTGACAGCACCGCCGATTCCTGATAAAATGGTATACGGAGAAAAATATCAGCCTGCACAACAAACAAAAGAGGCAGTTTTTCAGATACGGAAAACTTTGGGGTGTGCGGCGGTAAAGGAGATGACGCTATGGGCGATATGAATTTGTGTTATGGCTGCATGAACCCGAAAACGGGAAACGGCGCGTGTCCGAAATGCGGCTATCAGCACAGCAAAGCAGCAAAAGTACCGAATGCCTTAAAGGCAGGCTCTGAACTTCATGACCGTTATATGGTCGGAAAAGTGATGGAGTACAACGGCGAAGGCATCACCTATCTTGCATATGATACCAATATCGGCTGCAAAGTCGCAGTCCGTGAATATCTACCCGTACAGCTTTGTGAACGTGTCAAGGACAGTACGCTGGTCAATGTGGCTTATAACCATCTGGCGCAGTATAAGTCCCTGATGGCAGAGTACACCGAGCTGAATAAATCTCTTGCACGGCAGCGCAGTCTGGTGCATCTCAATCCTGCGCTGGACCTCTTTGCAGAGAACAATACGACCTATGCGGTGTATGAATTCTTAGAGGGCCGCAGCCTGCTGGATTACCTGAAAGAAAATGCGGGAGAACTCAGCTGGCGCACCGTCAGCAGAATGTTCCCGCCGCTGTTTACGACGCTCAGCATCCTGCACAATGCAGGGGTACTGCACAGAGGCATCAGTCCCGAAACGATTTTTGTGACTGATAAGGGCGATTTGAAGCTGACAGGTTTCTGCATCTCCGCAGTCCGTACCCGCGACAGCGAGCTGAAAGATGAACTGTTTGACGGCTATGCAGCACCCGAACAATATTTTGCAAATCGGCAGCAGGGGACTTGGACGGATGTTTACGGCATTTGTGCCGTGCTTTACCGTATCCTGACAGGCTGCCGCGCAACAGACGCGAATACCCGTCAGAATTACGACAATCTGATTCCGCCGCATGACCTGAATCCGCGTGTTCCGAAGAACGTGTCCGAGGGCATTATGCGCGGTCTGTCGCTGGACAGCAACAAACGGATCCGTACCATTACCGACCTTGTGACGGTGCTGTTTGAAAGCGGCGAAACGGAAGAAGTTCCTGCATCTGCCAATACCGCACCGCACAGAAGCGGTACGACTACCACCTTCCAGACGGCAGCTGCCGCAGCAGCTCAGCAGAAAAAATCGCCTGCAAAGTCTGCAAACGGTACAGCCGTCAAGAAAAATCCGCAGAAACGCCCTGCACCGATCGTTGCGGAGGAAGAAGAGGAAGAATCTGCACTTGTTGGTTTGATGGACAGACTGCGTGTGCCGATTCTGATCGCGATTCTGGTGTTTGTCATTTTCGGTGTGGTTCTGATCGCATTCCAGCAGACACTCAACCGCGGCGGCAATGAACCGATGCCCAACAGCGCAGAAGCGACCACCGACATCAGCAATATTATCGCTATGTCGACCGAGGAAACTACGCGTCCGATCAAGTACGACAGCGTCATGCCGAGCCTTATCGGTATGAATTTCCAGGTCAAGAAAAGCCAGATGGCAGGCTGGCTTGATCTGGATCCTGTGTATGAGTACAACGACGAGTATCCGAAAGATCAGATTTTCGACCAGGAACTGAAAGAGGGCGACGGTTTCCAGAGCGGCAGCACCGTTCAGGTCAAAGTCAGTATGGGTTCTTCGAAGAAGAATATCCCAGACTTTGAGGGCTTCAAGCTGCAGGCGTATCTCGGAAAACTCAAAGAGATGGGCTTTGCCGAGGCAGTCGAGGACACTTCCGACAAGAAGAAGTCCAAGTCGAAATCCAAATCGACAACAACAACTACCACCACATTTGCAACGGCACACGCAATCGGCGGCGAAACAACGTCCACAACGAACAATCTGAATCAGAAGGTCATTTATCGTGCACGTAACGATGTTGCTTATGGCAATGGATTTGTGTGCGGTGTCGAGCCGGGTGTCGGCTCTGCGATCGACCTCCAGAAGGATTATACGATCATCGTTTACTATGTCGAGGGCGCGGAAACAAGCTATTCCAAGACCAGTAAGACTTCTTCTACGACCACGAGAACGACGACAAGCAAATCCGGTTCGGGTTCGTCTGCATCGTCAACGAGCAAATCGTCTGCTGCTTCAACAGAAAGCAGCGCATCATCCACACAGGCAACAAATCCTACCACAGCGGAACCGCCGCAGACCTCTGCGACCAATCCGCCGCAGACCTCCGCGACGAATCCTCCGCCACCTCCGCCGCAGCAACCTGAAGGCGGCAATGAGGGTGGAAACGCAGAATAATATCCAAACAAAAGAAACCGATATGCAGTTCATATGACTGCATATCGGTTTTTGTCGTATTTACGAAACAGACGCACACAGTATCAGTCTGCTGCATAGGATGAAGAAGTGCGGGGGAGCTCAGCGTGCGATGTGAGAACACCGTTTTCGAAAATGTCGATCAGTCCGTAGCTGGGCGGCAGTCCGTCACGCGGCTGTGCACAGCTTCCGGGACTGAACAGGCGCACTCCGTCGAGCGTCATGTCACAGCGCGTATGAAAATGACCGAACAGCGCAATATCGGCGCCTTCGTCTTTTGCAAACCGCGCAAGGTTTTCGTGAAAGTCGCCGTATTGGAGATAATGCCCGTGGACGGCGAGCAGCTTGTGACCAAATGGGAGTGTCAGCGTCAGGCTTCTGGGACTGCGCTCGGTGTAGTCGCAGTTGCCGCAGACATGATAGATTTTGAACGCCCAGTCAGGGTGCGCGGAAAGAAAGCTGTCGAGTTCTTTTTCGCCGTCACCGCAATGGATAATGAGGTCAGCATCGGGGTGCAGGAGCAAAATACGGCTGAGAATATCGGTTCTGCCGTGGGAATCGGAAAGCACCAGAATCTGCATGAGTTTTTCTCGCCTTTCGTTCTGTTTTCTTTGATTATAGCATAGAAATAGAACAGATGTCAACCGTGTGTCCGAAGAAAGGAGATGGTTTGGGATGGAGATACCGAAGGACTCTGCGAAAACGGCAGAGCTTTTGCGCATTGTCAGCGAAAAGCTGGGGGTGCCGCAGGAAACACTCAAACAGGAACTAAAAAGCGGAAAATTCGATAAGGCACTAGCTGCGATGAAACCGCAGGATGCGTCGAATTTTCAGCAGGTACTGGGTAATCCAAAACTGCTGAATCAGATGATGAACAGCAGACAGGCGAAAGCACTCTACGAGAAATTCAGCAGATCCTAGCCGTTTGGAAAGGAGGGCAGGGCATATATGGAGGACATGATGGGGAAGATACAGGCTTTGCTCTCCGATCCCGAAGCGATGCAGAATTTGCAGGAGCTTTCTGCGATGCTCAACGAGTCGTCCGCCGAGGAATCGCCGCCGCAGACAAACGAATGTGACAGTTCCGAGCCGCCGATTGATATGGCAAAGCTGTTGGCGGTCAGTCAGGCGATGTCACAAACGGCAGATGACAAGAATATCACGCTTCTGCTGGCATTGAAGCCGCATTTAAGTGCGCCGCGCAAGGAACGTGTGGACAATGCGGTGAGGCTTCTGCGGCTCTGTTCTGCGGCGTCTGTGCTGAAAGAACAGGGGATGCTGGATGACCTGTTGGCAGGGTTTTGAGGAGGACAGCATATGGCAAATGTGTTTCCGTTTCAAATGCCGCAGGGCAGGCAATGTCCGCCGAAACGACCGCCGCTGCCGCTTCCGAAACCGCCGAAAAGGGATACCGTACAGGGCAGTCTGACCGAGAAAACGGATGGCGATACCTTGCTCCTGCTGGCATTTTTGTGGCTTGTGTCAAAGGAGAACTGTGACAAAAAGCTTCTGCTGGCACTTGGCTATATTTTGCTGTGAGGAGGAAACGGGCATGGACGAGCTGAAACGTATGTGTACACCGCAAATGACGCTGTATCTGATCATCGCAGTATGGCTTTTGTGGGCGGCGATTACATATCTGCGGCAAAAGCATCGGCTGCTGTCGCTGCTGCTGGGTGCAGGGAGCGGTGTCGTCGGCCTGCTGCTCTGCCATTATTATGGAGATGCGTTTGGGTTTCAGCCGCCGCTGACGGCCTGTACGCTGCTCGTTGGGGGCGTTGGCGGAATCCCTGCGCTTTTGCTGCTTTACGGCTTGCAATTCCTGATGGTTACAAAATAGTTACAAAGCGCCGAGCTTTCTCGACAAAATCCGATGATTCTGCTATAATAGTAATCGTGACTGAATGGATTTTTGAAAGGAAGTGTGAAATATGGATTGGGAATTTACGGTGCTCGACTGGATACAGTCGAATCTGCGCTGCGGATTTCTCGACACAGTAATGCCGATCGTGACATTTTTAGCGGATGGGGGCTGGTTCTGGATCGCCCTGACGCTTCTCGGCTTTATTCCGAAAAGAACACGCAAATATGCACACGTTGCGGCGATTGCGCTGATCCTCTGTCTGCTGTGCGGCAATGTCATTTTGAAGCCGCTGATCGCCCGTATCCGCCCGTATGATGTGAATACGGCGATGCAGTCAATGCTGCTGGTGAAAGCCCCTGACGATTTTTCGTTCCCGTCGGGACATACACAGGCATCGTTTGCAGTGGCAACGTCTATCTGCTTCTGGAAGCGGCAGTGGGGCATTCCTGCGCTGATTCTTGCAGTAGTGATCGCATTTTCGAGAATGTACCTCTATGTGCATTATCCGACCGATGTGCTGGCAGGTTTCTGCTTTGGCGTTGTGTTTGCATTTGTCGGACTTCTGCTCTGCGATAAGCTTTTCCGCGGCAGAAAACAATGGGACGGCTGTACACCGAAAAAATAATCTGTACGACTCCGATGGGATATGCGCCCATCGGAGTTTTTCATGCCGTGAGATTCCAAAAATTGCTTGACAATTCGGCAAAAGAGCGATATAATATAATGGATAGACTAATGAAAGGCGGTTTCATACCGAAATGAAAAATACCGAGAAAAAAATGGAACAGCTCGTTGCGCTCTGTCAGGGCAGAGGCTTTGTGTACGCAGGCTCCGAGATCTACGGCGGTCTTGCAAACACATGGGATTATGGTCCTCTGGGTGTTGAGCTGAAAAACAACATCAAAAAGGCATGGTGGAAGCGTTTTGTACAGGAATGCCCGTACAATGTCGGCTTGGACAGCGCGATTCTGATGAATCCGCAGACTTGGGTAGCATCCGGTCATATCGGCGGTTTCTCCGATCCGCTGATGGACTGCAAGGAGTGCAAAACTCGTCACCGTGCAGACAACCTCATCGAAGATTTCGACGGCACAAATGTTGCAGGCTGGTCGAACGAGCAGATGATGGACTACATCCGCGACAAGGGCATCACCTGCCCGAACTGCGGCAAGGCAAACTTCACCGATATCCGTCAGTTCAACCTGATGTTCAAGACGTTTCAAGGTGTTACCGAGGACAGCAAATCTGAGCTGTACCTCCGTCCCGAAACTGCACAGGGCATCTTTGTCAACTTCGCAAATATTCAGCGTACTACCCGTAAAAAGGTACCGTTCGGCGTTGGTCAGATCGGTAAGTCCTTCCGTAACGAGATCACACCCGGCAACTTCATTTTCCGTGTGCGTGAGTTCGAACAGATGGAGCTGGAATTCTTCTGCAAGCCCGGCACCGACCTCGAATGGTTCCAGACATGGCGTTCCAACTGCCGTCAGTTCCTGCTTGACCTCGGTCTGAAAGAGGAGAATATCCGTTTGCGTGACCATTCTCCTGAGGAACTGTGCTTCTATTCGAAAGCAACGACTGACTTTGAGTATCTGTTCCCGTTTGGCTGGGGCGAACTCTGGGGCGTTGCTGACCGTACCGACTACGACCTTACCCAGCATATCAATACTTCCGGCAAGTCGCTGGAATACTTCGATCCCGAAACGAACGAGAAGTACATCCCGTATGTCATCGAGCCGTCGCTGGGTGTGGAGCGTCTGTTCCTGTCCGTTGTGACCGAGGCTTACGACGAGGAAGATCTCTCCGCAGACGGCAAGGAGGACAAGCGTACTGTTATGCGCTTCCATCCGGCACTCGCACCGTTCAAGTGTGCAGTCCTGCCGCTTTCCAAGAAGCTCTCCGAAAAAGCACGTACTGAGGTGTACGACGTTCTGTCGAAGCACTTCATGGTCGATTTCGACGATACCGGTTCGATTGGCAAGCGTTATCGCCGTGAGGATGAGATCGGTACACCGTTCTGCATCACCTACGATTTCGACACCGCTGAGAAGGACGGTTGTGTAACTGTCCGTGACCGCGACACGATGGAACAGGTTCGTATGCCGATTTCCGAAGTGCTCGGTTATATTCAGGATAAAATCAACTTCTGAGAACTATGAAGCCGCGCATTTACATATCAGCGTAAATGCGCGGCTTTTTATATGGTGACAGTATGAATCACAATATTTGGTATTTTCGATCGGCAGTACAGGAAAAGTTCCGTTTCCGTTATCCGCTGACAGAGTTTCAGCAGATGGAGCATAGCTATATCCCCGAAATGCTGCGCGACACGCTCCCGAAAAAGCAGACATCCGTGCTGCGGCGAATATTCTCATTGAAAACCGTTGGTTTGCTGTTCTTCGCAGGTCTGACGGTCTGTTTCGTTGTGTCCGCGGTGAAAGCGGATGCGCTGGGTGAAAGAATAGTTGCCGTATTGTTCGCGCTGATTGCCGCAGCAGTCAGTTGGGTATTGTTCGATGCCATTCGCTTCGTACCGATCCATGCGGATACACCGGCGGTTTGCGGCGAAATTGCGGATTATTGCGGGCTGACCGAACAAATCGGGAAAACAAGTCAGCGCGTAATTGTCTATCTGATAGAGATCCCCTCACAGCAAAAATGCCTGCTGTACGGGCAGTTTTTCCCGCGTTACCGACGATTTCCGTGGACATCTACGGAACAGTACGACCGTCAGAACGCGCTCCCGATCGGGACGGCTGTGCTGGTGTATCGACATAATAACAGCGAAGAAATTGTATCTCTTTCTGAATCGGAGCGCGACATGATGCTGACAGCACCGCCCATATCCGGACGGCATGACGACTTGCTTGTACCGGAGAGTCTGCTGTACCGTAAAATCGGACACGGATCGTCCGCAAGGAAAAAGAAGGAATAAACAAATCCCCCGACTGCATCGCCTGACAGATGCAATCGGGGGATTTTCAGTTTATTTGAAAAGGGATTATTTCAGCATGGAAGCGATCTCGCCAGCGAAATCGTCAACGCGCTTTTCAATGCCCTCGCCGCAGACGAAGCGAACGAAGCTGTTGATGGTGATGTCAGAGCCAACCTTCTTGCCGCAGGTCTTGACATACTGCTCAATGGTTTCGCCCTCGCCCTTGACAAATTCCTGGCAGAGCAGGCAGTTGTCACGATAGTAAACGCCAAGCTTGCCCTCTGCGATCTTTGCGAGAACAGCTTCAGGCTTGCCAGCCATCTTGGGATCCTCAGCCATCTGAGCCATAACGATCTTCTTTTCCTGCTCGATGGTGTCAGCCGGAACTTCTTCCTTGGTGAGGTAGGTAGCCTTCATAGCGTCAGCCTGGAGAGCAACGTCGTTGAGGCATTCGAGAACGTCAGCGGTTGCGCCTGCATCGCAGGAAGCAGCAACGAGAACGCCTTCTTTCTTGTTGAAGTGAACGTACTCTTTGACAACGCCTTCGACACGAGCGAAACGACGGATCTGGAGATTCTCGCGGAACTTGAGGAAGATCTCGTCCAGAGCTTCCTTAACAGTCATGCTGCCGCCGTTGAACTTAGCAGCCTTGAGTGCATCGAGGTCAGCAGGGTTCTCGGTGAGAACGGTCTGAGCCAGACCTTCGCAGAATGCGGTGAATTCTTCGTTCTGTGCAACAAAGTCGGTCTCAGAGTTTACTTCAACGATCGCACCAGCGGTATTGTCAGCGTTGGTAACAGCGATAACAGCACCTTCAGCGGCGATTCTGTCAGCCTTCTTCGCCTGGTTAGCCAGACCTTTTTCACGCAGGATAACGATTGCCTTTTCGACATCGCCGTCAGCTTCGGTCAGAGCCTTTTTGCAGTCCATCAGACCAACGCCTGTGGATTTACGCAGATCATTGACGTCTTTTGCGGTAAAATTAGCCATAGTGGGAATCCTCCGTTTCAAGATTATAAGTGAGCGCGTGCGCGATATGTACACGCGCTGTCATGTTTATAAATTATTCAGCAGCAGCTTCGGTTTCAGCAGCAGCTTCTTCTGCGGGAGCAGCATCAGCCTGTGCAGCGTCAGCACCCTGACGGCCTTCGATAACAGCGTTTGCGATGGTGCCTGCGATGAGCTTTACTGCACGGATCGCATCGTCGTTGCCGGGGATGACATAGTCAACATCGTCCGGATCGCAGTTGGTATCAACGATAGCAACGATCGGGATGCAGAGCTTCTTTGCTTCGGAAACAGCGATCTTTTCCTTGCGGGGGTCAACGATGAACAGTGCGCCGGGCAGCTTATCCATGGTCTTGATACCGCCGAGGAACTTTTCGAGCTTTTCGATTTCGAGAGAAAGCTTTGCAACTTCCTTCTTGGGGAGCAGAGCGAAAGTGCCGTCAGCTTCCATAGCGTGGAGCTGTTCCAGACGCTTGATTCTCTGCTGGATGGTCTTGTAGTTGGTCATCATGCCGCCGAGCCAGCGAGCATTGACGTAGTGGGAACCGGAGCGGACAGCTTCTTCACGGATGGAATCAGCAGCCTGCTTCTTGGTGCCGACGAACAGAACGGACTTGCCCTGTGCGGAGAGGTCACGCACGAATGCGTAAGCATCTTCGAGCTTGCGGACAGTTTTCTGAAGGTCGATGATGTAGATGCCGTTGCGCTCTGTAAAGATATACGGAGCCATTTTCGGGTTCCAACGTCTGGTCTGGTGACCGAAGTGGACACCTGCTTCGAGGAGCTGTTTCATAGATACAACGCCCATTTGAGTAATCCTCCTGTAAATAGAAAAATTTGGTTTATGTTCCTCCGGACGGCACAGGGAGAACCCGCAGCGGACAAATGTCCGAACCGAGCAGGCAGCGCCTTCCGTGCGAAGTACAAGATATTATACCACATTTTCCGCCTGATTGCAAGCATACAGCGGAGATTCCTTCAAAATTCAAAAGAGAATTTTCGAAGGCCATCTCCGCTGTTTTTGTGGCATTTCACGAATGCGGCTTCAACCCTCGCTGAACCGCTGCAAAAATTGTTTGGTACGTTCGGTCGCATTCTCACCAAAGAGCTGTGACGGCGCACCTTCTTCCACAATGAGTCCTTTTTCCATGAAGATCACATGGTCAGCGACATCTCTTGCAAACGCCATTTCGTGCGTAACAATGACCATCGTCATGCCCTCTTTTGCAAGGGATTTGATGACTTTGAGGATTTCGCCTGTCAGCTCGGGGTCAAGTGCAGAGGTCGGCTCATCGAAAAAGAGAATTTCGGGTTTCAGAGCGAGTGCGCGGGCAATGGAAACACGCTGCTGCTGACCGCCCGAAAGCTCACAGGGATAGGCGTTTGCTTTTGTGCCAAGCCCCATTTTTTCGAGCAGCTGCATTGCCGTTTTTTCTGCATCTGCGCGGTTTTGTTTGAGAACATGAACGGGAGCCTCAGTGATGTTTCGCAGAACGGTAAAATGCGGAAACAGGTTAAAATTCTGGAACACCAGACCGATTTTCAGACGGATCTGCTGTAAGGTTTTTGCGGAGGCGTAGACAGCCTTGCCGTCTTTCTGTTCGAGCATATCCATGCCGCAGACCTTGACGGTACCGCCGTCTGCACGTTCCAGCTGATTGATACAGCGCAGGAGTGTAGATTTTCCGCTTCCTGACGGTCCGATGATTGCGATGACATTTCCCTGTTCCACATTGAACGAAATATCTTTGAGGACTTCTAAATCGCCGAAGCGTTTGCATAAATTCTTGACTTCCAGCATTGCCATAGTGCAGCCCCCTTATTTATAATAGCTCAGCTTCTTCTCAATGAACGAGGAGAGCAGCGAAAGAACCATAGCGAGTACGAAATACATGACACCTGCCAACACAAGCGGTGTCAGCGAGCTGTAAAGCTGCATCTGCTGCTTTGCTTTCATGGTGATTTCAGCGTAGGCAACGACATTTGCGAGCGAGGTATCCTTGACGAGCGTGATGATTTCGTTGGTGCTTGCAGGGAGAACGCGCTTGAACACCTGCGGCAGAATGATGCGGAAGAATGTCTGTGTACGGGAAAAACCGAGACAGGCAGAAGCTTCATACTGTCCTTTCGGAATGGATTCGATGCCGCCGCGGAAGATCTCCGCAAAATATGCCGCATAGTTGAGGGAAAATGCGACCAGTACCGAGCGGAACATATAGGCATCGCCTTTGATATCCACACCCGACAGCAGACTGTTCAGCCACGCAGGCGTTGCGGCATTCTGCATCAGCATCGGAATGGCAAAATATGCAATGATGACTTGCAGCATCAGCGGTGTTCCGCGCATGATCATGATGTAAATATTCATCAGCCACGACACAGGCTTGACTTTGCACATTTTCAGCAGCGCGACGATCATGCCGAGCGGAATGGAAAACAGCAGCGTCATGCCGAACACTTTCAGCGTCGGAAGCAGATATTTCAGGAGAATCAGGAACACTTTGCCGATTTCATCGAAGGACATGGTATGAATCCCACCTTTTTCCAAAAGATATTTCCATTATATCACAAATAACATCTGAATGCAACTGCTTAGGGACAAAAAACGTCAGAAAAACAAAATGTCCGCAGCAGAAGAATTTTCCTCTGCTGCGGACATATGCGTTTCTGTGCTTACTGAATGGTGGTCACATCGGAGCCGAACCATTCGGATGCGATTTTTTCGACGGTGCCGTCTGCTTTCATCTCGCCGAGGATTTTCTGTACCTCATCGCGGAGTGCCGCATCGTTCTTGCGGAAGCCGATGGCATATTCTTCTTCTTCCAGACCGTCAGGAAGGATCTTCCAGTCCTTCTGGTCTGCATTGATCTTGTACTCAGCGACAACGGAGTCGAGGAACACAGCGTCCACAAGACCGCTGTCCATCTGCATGAGTGCCTCTACATTGGTAGCCAGCACCTGTTCGTTCATGGTAGAAGCGATCGCGGATGCTTCGAGGATCTCCTGCGCAGAGGAACCGTTCTGAACGCCGATCTTTGCTTCTGCGAGGTCGTCCATGCTCTTGGCATCGCTGTCAGCAGGGACAACAAATACCATTGCGTTCTTCATATACGGCTCAGAGAGATTCATGGTTTCCTGACGGGAAGCGTTGACGGACATACCGTTCCAGATGCAGTCGATTCTTCCTCCGTTGAGGTCTTCTTCCTTGGTATCCCAGTTGATCGGCTGCTTGACCAGTTCAACGCCCATGCGCTTGCAGACTTCTTCTGCGAGGTCGATATCGAAGCCGACGATCTGGTCGTTTTCATCGGTATAGCCCATCGGTTCGAAGGTCGCATCCAGACCAAGTACGAACTTGCCTGCGTCCTTGACTTTTTTCAGGGAGTCGTCAGCAGTGCTTGCGGCAGGTGTGTCAGAACCGGCGGAACCGCTGGTATCAGCTGCACCGCAGCCGCAGAAAGTGAACATCATAGCGGCGGTCAGAACGCCGGTCAGAAGTTTGCCGAAAAAGTGTTTTCTCATGATACTGTCCTCATTTCTCATCATTTGCCGCCGCATGACAGCGGGGCATTTTCCTTTTCCATAGTAGCAGAAAGAAGCGGAAATGTAAAGGCATTTCGGCAAGATTCGGCGTATCCTATAAATCAGCCGCAGCTTTCCCTTGTTTTTTCGGTATAAAAAAAGAACCGACTGTGAAGGTCGGTCCCTTTTTCACGAAAATTATTCAGAGAGATAAGATTTCACAAGCACTTGCATCAATTCATCGCGGTCGATATGACGGATCATGCTGCGTGCATTCTTATGCACGGTTATGTATGTGGGGTCTTCGGACAGAATATATCCGACGATCTGGTTGATCGGATTGTACCCCTTTTCAACAAGCGCATCATAGACCTTCTGCATGGTGCGCTTCATTTCAAGCTCTTTTTCTTCTGTGATGGAAAATGTAATGGTTTTATCAGACATCAGAAAGACGCTCCTTTCTATCGCTATGGGATGTATATATTATACTGCAAAACGGAGGATTCTTCAAGTGCTTTTCGGAAATTTGGTCGTTTTGCTGTAAATTGACAGTTCAATTTGTATAGGATGTACAGGGACTTCACACGCTGGCAAAGTCCCGTTTTAGCGCGGCTGAGAGCGATTTACTCGCAGCAGCCGGAACGCTTTTCAAAGGAATCGCAGTCCACACATTCCTTGACGCTGGGGTTGGTTTCGTGCGTACCGATGTTGACCATATCCAGTGTGCAGAAATTCTCGGAGCAGAGGTTGTGGCGGCACTGTCCGACTGTGCAGTGGATGTTCGGGTTTTTCTTCTGGTTCATAACAAAAGACTCCTTTTGAATGCAGTATTTGCGGTTCGGTGAGGGTGCGCCGAAGTGTCAGCACCCCAAACGAACACAGACACAGTATGCCCGATTTCCTGCCATATTATCCGCAAATGGGCATGATTTTGTTTTTAACGAAAATACGAGAAAAATCAATCTGAAATAAAATGAAACGCGTGAACAGAGATAAGGCTTAAAACCGTGATTTCGGGGCGATTGCAAGAGCATTCCATATGAAATTTTCAAAATCTGACCGCTACGCCCAAATTTGTTTGAATTTGCATCTTGCAATATTGAGCAAACTATGTTACAATATGACCATAGCTTGAAGCGGATCTCTCACCGCCAAAAGCTGCAATTCAAAAACGAATTTGCTGGAAAGGAGGCTTTGCTCCATGACACACTATATGATATTCTGGGGCGTCGTTTTTGTACTTGCCGTTCTTGCCGAATTCGCCACGATGCAGCTTGTCAGCATCTGGTTCGCAGTCGGCGCACTTGCCGCTGCAATCGGCGCGTTTTTCGGACTCGGTTTTACTGCACAGTTTGCCATTTTCGTACTTGGTTCGTTCCTGCTGCTGCTCCTGACCCGCCCGCTTCTGCGCGGCTTGAAAGTCAAGAACGTTGCGGTCATGAATGCAGAACGTGATATTGGTTCCGCTGCTGTGGTCATCGAGGAGATCAATCCTGCGCTCGGTACAGGCCGCGCACGCATCAATGGTGTAGACTGGACGGCTGTTTCTGAGCTGGGCGATGTCATTCCGAAAGACACGATCGTCATTGTATCGCAGATCGACGGCGCAAAGCTTGTTGTCCACACGCAGGAAACTGCTGACGAACCCGCATAATCACAATTCAAATTTCACATGGAAACAATTTTTAGGAGGATATTCTTATGGTATGGTTGAATGTAATGCCTGCTTTTGTATCAGGCGGTCCGCTGATCGCAATTCTTGTACTGCTTGCAATTCTCATCATCATTGCAATCGCAAACATCAAGATCGTTCCGCAGGCAAAGGTTTATGTTATTGAGCGACTGGGTTCGTTCCATGAGGAATGGCATACCGGTCCGCACTGCCTGATTCCGTTCTTTGACAGAGTTGCACGTACCGTATCCATCAAGGAGCAGGTTGTTGACTTCAAACCGCAGCCTGTTATCACAAAGGATAACGTTACCATGCAGATCGACACCGTTGTCTTCTTCCAGATCACTGATGCAAAGCAGTATACCTACGGTGTAGAACGCCCGATGGCAGCAATCGAAAACCTGACGGCTACCACCCTGCGTAACATCATCGGTGAACTCGAACTCGATGCAACGCTGACTTCTCGTGACGTCATCAACACGAAGATCACTGCGATCCTTGACCAGGCGACCGACCGCTGGGGCATCAAGGTCAACCGTGTGGAATTGAAGAACATTCTGCCGCCGCGTGAGATTCAGGATGCGATGGAGAAGCAGATGAAGGCAGAGCGTGAACGTCGTGAAAAGATCCTTCAGGCAGAGGGTGAAAAGAAGTCCGCTGTCCTCGTGGCAGAGGGTGAAAAGGAATCCAAGATCCTCCGTGCAGAAGCTGATAAGGAATCCCAGATCCTGCAGGCACAGGCTCAGCAGCAGGCAATGCTCCTGCGTGCAGAAGCAGTCCGCCAGCAGAAGATCCTGGAAGCAGAAGGTGAAGCTGAGGCTATCCAGAAAACCCAGCAGGCACTTGCTGAGAGTATCGAAAAGCTCAATGCTTCTTCTCCGAATGCACAGGTTATCCAGCTCAAATCTCTCGAAGCCTTTGCAAAGGCTGCAAACGGTCAGGCAACGAAGATCATCATCCCGAGCGAGATTCAGGGCCTTGCAGGTCTGACCACCGCTCTGAAAGCGATTGCGACCGACGACCAGCCCAAGGCATGATCTGCATATCCGATCAGAAGATACCCCGATTTCGGTCGGGGTATCTTTTTGTTGGCTGGTAAAAGAATGAAACATGCTGACAAAGCTTCATATTAAAAGTTTTGGTCAAGCTTTTTCAAAAGCTTGCGGAGTCCAGAGGCAGAGCCTTTGGGCGCGCTCCGCAGAGCGCGAAATACCCCCTTCTTACCAAAGATCAGGAGGGGATGTGGGGAAACCCTATCAAGGGGTTCCCCCATACTTTTTCGGCAGATTGAGATACCCCGACTTGACAAACTGAAAACAACGTGCTATAATATCAAAAGAATTGCAATTCCATATACAAGGGGAGCTTGTGTGACAGGCTGAGAGATTGCGTAGACGCAATGACCCGAAACCTGATTCGGATAATGCCGACGTAGGGAAATACAGTCGTATTGACGTACCGAACGCTTTGGAGCCGAATGACGGATTCCGAAGCGTTTTTTGTTTGCATTGTCTGCTCGATTGCAGAAAGGATGATATTCTTGAAAAACCAAAAAACCGTTCGTTTGGTGACAAGTGCCATGATGATCGCCTTGTCCACCGTGCTGAGCATGATCACGCTGCTGAAAATGCCGTTGGGCGGCAGCCTGACGCCGCTGAGTATGCTTCCCGTCTGCCTGATTTCCATGAAATACGGCGTGGCGTGGGGAATCGGCACTTCGTTTGCCTATTCGCTGATACAGCTTTTGCTGGATCTGGGTGCGGTGCTTTCGTGGGGACTGACACCGCAGACAGTTGCTGCCTGTATCTTCTGCGATTATCTGCTGGCATTCACCGTACTCGGTCTGGCAGGCATTTTCGCCAATAAGGGACGCTTCGGGAAGTGCGCAGGCGTTGCGCTGGCGGTATTGCTCCGCTTTCTCTGCCATGTTGTGTCGGGCGGAACGATTTTCGCAGTCTGGTCGGGCTGGGAGAATGCGTGGCTGTATTCTGTCTGCTACAACGGCGCGTTCATGCTCCCTGAGGGCATCCTGACTGTGATCGGCACATATCTCCTGCTGAAAATCCCGACAACACAGAAACTGTTTTCCTCTGCATCCTGAGAAATGAAAAAACGCGGCTGATCGAAAACAGCCGCGTTTTTTCGTGAAGGATGTATAATGGAGGAAGTGTTTGCTGAAATCAGATAAGCTTTGCGATGCGCATGAGGACGAGGGCTGCATCTGCGCCTGTGACCTTGCCGTCTTCATTGATGTCTGCGTGCTTGAAGAAATCCTGTCCGTAAACGGTGTAGTCAACGCTCTTGTCTTCTGCAGCTGCACGGTACAGCAGGATCACGTCGGAAATGTCCGTTTCGTTGTCGCGGTTGACATCACCATAGGGTGTGCCGTCCTCGTTGGTGAGCTTTGCGCTGGTGACAGTTGTCGTTGTGGTGGTATTCGAGTAGACAGCGGACGTACCGTTGACGATCAGGACTTCGCCGCTTTCATCGAGTATTCTGCCTTTTTCATCGGTCACGATTGTTGGGGAGGGCGTGGTCACTATATTCTCCTCGGTTTCATCGGCATTTCTGACCACGAGCGAAAGGCGAATCGGTTTGATCGGTTCGCATTCTTCATATGCTTCGGGAATTGAGAAGTCAGCACCCAGTTCGATAAAGAAATTGCCGGGGTGATTATTGTTAAAGTTGGTGTTGATGATCTTGACCTTCGAGGAAACATCGTATGCCCAAGTGTTGAATCTGCGTGTTTCGACGTAGTAGAGCTTGATGCCGCTGAGGTCAAGCGATTCGCCGACGATGTAATCGGTTTTCGGTGATGTGACCATTTCAAGACGTACACTATATAGAGCATTTGTGCCGCGGTAATGTCCGTTTTCATCCCATACGGGCTGATCGGAGTCGGCCAGACAGGTCGAGGTGACGGTCGAACATTCCGCAGGGTAAATGACATCGCCGAGCGAATAGGAATTGCCTGTGATGACGTGGGTCTCGTAGGATTCGGTGATATCGGTGCAGTCGGTCACTTCATACGTTTCGATCAGGTGGCAGCCGCCTTTGTAGTCGCAGGCGACGACCTTGCCGTCCGGTGAATAATTGCATTCGTAAATGTCAGAATCCGGAATGATCTCGTTGTCATAGACAAAGAGGTCGATGGTGAGCGGATCAACGCCGCCCCAGTCTTTGACTTCTTTGCAAATACCAACGTTCAGGCGGTAGTGTCCCGGCTTGGATGCGTCAAAATTCGTTTCTGCAAAGCAGATGCAGTTGCTGACATTTTCCACATAGGTATTGTACATGTATTGATATACCAGACAGAGATAGTCCAGACCGCTGAGGTCGAGTTCTTCACCGACTGCATAATACTGCTTCACACCCTGAATAAAATCTGCTGTGAGCGATACATCTACCAGCGGATTTTCGTCGAACTCCAGTTTGCCTTCATCATTGAGGATCAGTGCAGGTTCCTGAGAGCCGGAAGTAACGGTCGTGCCGCTTTGACTCAGATCCATCTGCGGCAGCTTGTCCGCAGGGATCTCGTAGTATTTTGCCTTCGACAGATGATCCTGGTAGACCATGCAGTCTGAGCCTGTGCAGGAGCAGGTGAGTATCGTGGTCGAGGTAGTTTCGGAATCGGAGCCGAACGGCTGTCCGTGGACGTCAATTCTTGTTGTGCCGTCCTGATTCCAGACGACCGTATGGGTAATATACGTGGTGGTGGTTGCTGTCGTGCCGACAGTAGCTGTGAAAGCTGGTGCCGTTGTAGACACTGCGGTCGTGACAGCAGGCGTAGATGCCGCTGACGCGGAGATCGCAAATGCTGACAGGCCGACGAAAGCGGTCGCCGCAAATGCGGTCGCAAGATGATGAAGTTTCATGTAGATTCCTCCTTTGTTTTTTTGTGGTTTTGGGGATAGGGTGGGAGAATTTGCTTCTCTATCTATATAGACGGAAAACATTTCCATCGCGTCACAAAAAATCTCAAAAAATTTCAATAAAATTTTTTTGGCAGATTCTCCCACGGATTCAATACTGAGTTCACTTTAATTATTATATCAAAGGTACAATGCAAAAACAAGTATTTTCTTGAATTTTGGCGGCTGACACAAATATCTGATTTGTATTTGTGAAAAACAGAGAAAACCCGTCCTGATTTGTCGGTCAGAACGGGTTTTGTAGTATTTAGTTTTGCCAAGCCTTGATGGATTCGAGAACCTTTGCAAGTTTTTCCTGTGCCTTTGCGAGTTTTTCACGCTCTGCGGCAATCAGCTGTGCAGGTGCTTTCTCACAGAATCCCGGATTGTTGAGCTTGCCCTCGATGAAACCGATATCCTTGCGGACTTTTGCTTCTTCTTTGGCAAGTCTTGCGAGTTCCTTTTCCACGTCCACAAGCTGCTCCATCGGAATGAAGATTCTTGCAGAGTCGGTGACAACGGTCAGCGCGTTCTTGAACTGGTAGTTCTGACCGAATTCGATCTCGGATGCAGATACCATGTTTTCGAAGAACATCGAGCAGGACGAGAATACATCGACATCCATGGTTTCGAAGTAGAGCTTTGCCTTGACGGAGTTGGGAACATTCAGTTCGGTGCGGCTCATACGGACAGCCTTGATGGCGGCAATGACCTTTTCGAAATCGTCAGCGGTCTTGGAGAAGTCGAGCGATTCGGTGTAGGTCGGGAATTCTTCGAGCATGATCATGTTTTCGCCGTCGGTCAGCACCTGCCAGATCTCCTCGGTGATGAACGGCATGAACGGATGCAGAAGTTTCAGCATACCGCGCAGCACGTAAACGAGAACCTGCTCGGCATCTGCCTTGCTCTGTCCGCCTGCACGCATTCTCGGCTTGGTCAGCTCAATGTACCAGTCGCAGTAAACATCCCAGATGAAGTCGTACAGCTTTGTGGAGGCAACGCCCAGTTCGAAATGGTCGAGGTTGTCGTTGACATCCTTTGCGAGCTGATTGAACTTGGATACGATCCACTTGTCCTCGATGGCGAGGTTTTCGGGGAGTCCCTTGAACGTGAAGTCGTCGGGGAGGTTCATCATGACGAAACGGGAAGCGTTCCAGAGTTTGTTTGCGAAGTTTCTTGCGGCTTTGACCTTGTCATCGGTAAAGCGCATATCGTTTCCGGGGGAGTTGCCCGTTGCGAGCATAAAGCGCAGAGCATCCGCGCCGTAGTTGTCGATGATTTCCAGCGGGTCGATACCGTTGCCGAGGGACTTGGACATTTTTCTGCCCTGTGCATCACGTACCAGACCGTGAATGAGAACAGTCTTGAACGGTACTTCGTCCATATGCTCCATACCTGCAACGATCATTCTGGAAACCCAGAAGGTGATGATGTCGTAGCCTGTAACGAGGGTGTCGGTCGGGTAGAAATAGCGCAGGTCATCGGTCTTTTCGGGCCAGCCGAGTGTCGAGAACGGCCAGAGTGCCGAGGAGAACCAAGTGTCGAGGGTGTCAGGATCCTGACGCATCGGCTTGCCGCACTTCGGGCAGACCGCGGAGGATTCTTTTGTAACAACGAGTTCACCGCAGTCATCGCAGTAGAACGCTGGGATCTGATGTCCCCACCAGAGCTGACGGGAGATACACCAGTCGCGGATATCTTCCATCCAGTTGAAGTAGAGTTTATCAAAACGCTCGGGCACGAACTTGATTCTGCCGTCACGGACTGCTGCAATGGCAGGCTTTGCGAGTTCGTCCATCTTGACGAACCATTGCAGAGATACTCTCGGCTCGACGGTCGTGCCGCAGCGGTAGCAGGTACCGACATTGTGAACGTGCGGTTCGACTTTGATGAGATAGCCGCCTGCTTCCAGATCGGCAACGATGGCTTTTCTTGCCTCGTAGCGGTCCATGCCTGCGTACTTCGGATAGTCCTCGGTGATCTTTGCGTCATCGGTCATGACGTTGAGTACAGGGAGGTTGTGACGCTGACCGACCATAAAGTCGTTCGGGTCATGTGCAGGGGTGATTTTAACAACACCCGTACCGAATTCCATATCAACGTAGGAATCCGCAACAACAGGGATCTCTCTGCCAACGAGCGGCAGGATCAGTGTTTTGCCGACAGCGTCCTTGTAGCGGTCATCCTTCGGGTTGACAGCGACAGCGGTATCGCCCAGCAGGGTTTCGGGACGTGTCGTTGCCAGTTCCAGATAGCCCGAACCGTCCTTGAACGGATAGCGCAGGTGCCAGAAATTGCCTTCCTGCTCCTCATAGAACACTTCTGCGTTGGAGATGGAGGTCAGGCAGTGCGGACACCAGTTGATGATGCGTTCGCCGCGGTAGATCAAGCCTTTTTCGTAATATTTGACAAAGACTTCCTTGACAGCCTCGGAGCAGCCTTCGTCCATTGTGAAGCGTTCGCGTTCCCAGTCACAGGACGAACCGAGCTTCATGAGCTGCTGGTCGATTCTGCCTGCGTACTTTTCTTTCCAAGCCCATGCACGCTCCATGAAGCCGTCACGGCCGATGTCCTCTTTGGTGACGCCTTCCTCGCGCATTGCTGCAACGATTTTCGCTTCTGTTGCGATAGCAGCGTGGTCAGTACCGGGGAGCCAGAGGGTAGAGTAGCCGCTCATGCGCTTCCAGCGGATGAGGATATCCTGCAAGGTTTCGTCGAGGGCATGGCCCATGTGGAGCTGACCTGTGACATTGGGGGGCGGAATGACGATGGTATAGGGCATTTTCTTTGCGTCCACTTCTGCATGGAAGCAGCGTTTGTCCATCCATCCCTGATAGATTCGGTCTTCGAACGTACTGGGATCGTAGTTCTTGGCAAGTTCTTTTGCCATGGGGGATCACTCCTTTTTATAATTTTCCGTATAAAACAAAAACGTCCCGAACACCAGACAATCGGTCTGTGTTCAGGACGAAGCTTTACAGTTTGTAAAGTCCGCGGTACCACCTGAATTCAGCGGCTGCATCTTTTTGCAGTCTGCTGCGCTCTGCGGCAGCGGGGAAACCGACTGCCTGTCCGAATACGGCGGACTTCCGTCAAACAGTTGTCCGTGACTGTCAAAGGGGATGGAGGATGACAGAAACGGCTTTTCCATTTGCAGCTCGAAACGCGACTTCACCGCAGGCATGGGAATGCTTCCACCGACCGCATTCTCTCTGTACCATGTGACTGCCGTTACTACTCGTTTGTCATAGCATTTTCAGATATTTGTATTATAGCAGATAATTCAAACTCCGTCAAGTTGTCCTATGAATTTCAGCGGCTTGCACAAAAACAAGGCTGCCCGATTTCGGACAGCCTTGCAGTTTGTGAGAATTACGCTTTTGCGATGGCAATGGTCATTGTGCCGTCAGCGGTTTCAACCTCGGAGGTCGCCGCAGGTGCAGAAACCGTACCGATGGTTGCAAGTGTTTCCTTGCAGATATACTCCTCGAACGACTTCGGATAGTTGCCGTTGATCTGGAGGATGATGCGGTCGGAAATTTCACAGCCGCTCTGCTTTCTTGCATCCTGAATGTTGCGGACGAGTTCTCTTGCGATGCCCTCAGCTTTCAGTTCCTCGGTGATGGTCAAGTCAAGCGAAACGACAACGCCGTGTTCACTCATGACATGACCGCCGTCCTTTGCCTGATAGGTGACAAGGATGATAGAAGGATTGAAGCTTTCCTCTGTGCCGTCGATGTCGAGAATTGCAGCATCGTCGGTCAGGCGGAATTTGCCGGACTTGATTGCCTTGATGAGAACAGGGATTCTGTCGCCGTACTGACCGCGGATCGCCATGAAGTCAGGCGCATAGCTGACAGATGCGATCTCGGAAACATCGTCAACGATCTCGACAGTCTTGACGTTCAGTTCCTCTGCGATGACATCGGTGAAATCGCGGACAACGGCTGCTGCCTCTTTCGATGCAAGTGCAACGCGGAGGGTAGACAGCGGCTGACGGTTCTTGATGCGGTTCTTGTTGCGGAGCGAGTGACTCAGCGAAATGACGTTCTGTACCAGACCGATCTGTGCGAGCAGTTCGTCATTCTTGTAGCATTCGCAGATCTCAGGCCAGTCTGCCAGATGAACGGATTCTTTGCCTGTGAGCGTGCGGTAGACATATTCGGACATGACAGGTGCAACAGGAGCCATCAGCTTGCAGGTGCTGACGAGGACATAGAGCAGGGTATCGTAAGCGTTCTTCTTGTCCTCGGTCATGCCCTCGCCCCAGAAACGGCGGCGGCTGCGGCGGATGTACCAGTTGGTCATGCCGTCGATCAGAGCAGCGATCGCATCGACATAGCGGTTGACCTGATAATCGTTCATGTTCTCGGTGATGGTCTGACGCGTCTGATAGAGCAGTGCGAGCATCCATTTGTCGAGCTGATTGTCGGACTTCGGTGCAGGCATTTCGTCAGGACCGTAACCGTCGATATTTGCGTAGGAGATGTAGAAATTGCAGGCATTCCAGAACGGCAGAAGGATCTGCTGGAGGGAATCCTGAAGTCCCGATTCGTCAAACTGCAGGTCGCCGATGAGCATTGCGCCCGACTGGTACATATACAGACGGAAAGCATCTGTGCCGTACTTCTTCATCAGGTCCATCGGGTCGGTGTAGTTCTTCGAGGATTTCGAGAGTTTCTTGCCGTCCTTTGCGAGAACCGTACCGTGAACGACACAGTTGGAGAATGCAGGACGGTCAAAGAGTGCGGTCGCCATAACGTGCAGGTAGTAGAACCAGCAGCGGATCTGACCTGTATACTCTACGATAAAGTCGCAGGGGAAGTGGGATTCAAACCACTCTTTGTTTTCGAACGGGTAGTGCTTCTGCGCGAACGGTACACAGCCCGATTCAAACCAGCAGTCGAGGACTTCGGGGATACGGTGCATGGTGTGGCCGCATTCGCAGGGGAATGTGATCTCATCGACATACTGACGGTGCAGGTTGTTGAGGCGGACACCGCTCTTTTCCTCGATCTCATCGAGGCTGCCGAGTGCGATGCGCTTGTGGCATTCCGCGCACTCCCAGATCGGGATGGGCGTAGACCAGTAGCGGTTTCTGGAGATGTTCCAGTCACGCGCATTTTCGAGCCACTTGCCGAATCTGCCGTTCTTGACGGTTTCGGGTACCCAGTGGACATCCTTGTTGAGTTCGATGAGTCTGTCCTTGATCTTGTCGATGTTGAAGTACCAGGCGTTCATCGCCTTGTAAATGAGCGGCTCTTTGCATCTCCAACAGTGCGGATAGTTATGTTCAATGGTACCGTCTGCGACCGCCTTGCCTGCATCGTACAGGAAGCGGATGACAGTCGGGTTCATCTCGATGACGTTCTTGGTGTTGTCGGGATCATAGAAATCGGTGATCTCTGCGGTGAAGCGGCCCTTTGCGTCCACAGGGTTGACCAGCGGAATGCCCCACTTCTTGCAGGTCCAGTAGTCGTCCTCACCGAATGCAGGCGCGGTATGTACGATACCGACACCTTCGTCAGAACCGACATAATCAGCCGAAACGACCTTGAATGCGCCCTTTTCTTTCAGTTCCGCAAAGTAAGGGAACAGCGGCTCATAGGTCTTGCCCATGAGGTCGGTACCCTTGCATTCTTTCAGGATGACAGGCTCTTTGCCGAATACCTTCGGGAAGTTTCCGAGGACATTCTTGCAGGCGATGTAGATGCCGTCCTCGACCTCGACATATGCGTAGTCAAGCTGTTCGCCGACGGCAAGGCAGAGGTTGGAGGGGAGTGTCCACGGGGTCGTTGTCCAGGCGAGGAAGTAGACGGTCTTGCCGTTCATGACTTCATCGGTCTTGAAGCGTGCAATGATCCATCTGTCCTGACGCGGACGGGTGGAGTCGGATTCACGGGTATCGGAGATGGAAAGGGATGTTTCACATCTGGTGCAGTACGGTGTGACGCGGTAATCCTGATAGATCAGACCTTTGTCGTAGCACTGCTTGAAAGCCCACATGACAGATTCCATGTAGGAGAGATTCATGGTCTTATATGCGCCGTCATAATCGACCCAGCGGCACATTTCCTCAACATATTCTTTCCAAGCCTCGTTGTTGCCGGAAACGATCTCCTGACAAGCATCGTTGAACTTTGCGATGCCGATGCTGCGCTCAATGGCAGTTTTATCGTTGATGCCGAGTGCTTTTTCCGCCTGTGTTTCAATGGGCAGACCGTGGCAGTCCCAACCCCAGACACGCGGAACGGAATAGCCCTGCATGGTCCAGTAACGTGCGATCATGTCCTTGATAAAGGAAACGAGAACCGTGCCGTGGTGCGGCTTGCCTGTCGGGAAAGGAGGACCGTCATAGAATACGACCTCGTTGTCGCCCTTTTCGCGTACAGAGCGTTCAAAGACATTGTTTTCCTTCCAGAATGCGAGCATATCGGATTGGATGTTCGGCAAATCGGGTTTGCCTGCGAGCGGCTGATAATGCATAGCAGTCATCTTCCTTTCATATCCTGCTGAAAATTTGGCTCATAGATATGGCAATTATACCATACAGACGGCAAAATGTCAAGAAAAATATTCGCAGAAAAGCGTGGGGATTCCTACTGTCGGACATATTGCTCGGCGGTGTTGTCACTTCTGTATAATCCGCGCTTTGACTGAGCGAAAATTTATATGCTATGCCGAATTTGCAGGCGGAATGCGTAATATTGTCGTTTGAAATCGTATATAGTATTAGGAGACTGTTGCAATATAAGGGGAAGTATGCTATAATTAAAAGTATCTTATTTGCGGACAGCCGTACAGAAAAATATAGGAGTGAAACGAATGAATCAGGAAACAGAAATGACAGCGAAAGAAGCCGCACGTTTGGTGCAGGATATTCTCCATGAAGTGCGGAAAGTTGTCGTGGGAAAAGATATTGTCATTTTGAAAGTGCTGCTGGCAATGCTGGCAAAGGGACACGTTCTGCTGGAAGATATGCCGGGCGTCGGAAAAACAACGCTGGCACTTGCATTTGCAAAGACACTTGACTTGGATTATCACCGTTTGCAGCTGACGCCTGACGTTCTGCCGACGGATATTACCGGTTTCTCGATCTATCAGAAAGAATCGGGAACCTTTGAATTCAAAAAAGGCGTGGCATTCTGCAATCTGCTGCTTGCCGATGAGATCAACCGTACATCATCGAAAACGCAGGCGGCACTTCTGGAAGTCATGGAGGAAAGCGGCGTGACCGTGGACGGTACGACCTATCCGATGCCGCTGCCGTACTGTGTGCTGGCGACACAGAACCCTGTGGGCTGTGTCGGTACACAAATGCTTCCCGAATCACAGCTTGACCGTTTCATGCTGCGGCTGCACATGGGCTATCCCGATCTGGACAGCGAGATTCAGATCATGCAGTCGCGTAAAAACACGAATCCGCTGGATGAAGTCAAGCAGATCGCAACGGCGGACGACCTCCTCGAATTGCAGAGTATCGTGGAAAATGTTCATGTTGAAGAATCTGTCTATCGTTACATCGCGCAGCTGGCCGAAGCAACCAGAAACCATGAAATGCTGCGTCTGGGCGTATCGCCGCGTGGTTCGCTGGCGCTGATCGCCGCATCGAAAGCAGTCGCTGTGGTGCGCGGCAGAGATTATGTCGTGCCTGACGATATTACCGTTGTGGTACACGAGGTATTCTGCCACAGATTGATGCTCAGTTCGCGTGCGCGTATGGCAGGGCTGTCTGCGGACGATATTCTGGATGAAATTCTGGAATCGGTCAGCGTACCGACGCTGGAAAAGGCATAAGCCGATGCTGGTGTCAAAAATACTGTACGCCGTGTTCCTTGTGATACTGGTGCTGTTCTGGATTCTATACCGCGGAACGCTTTCTTTGCAGCTTTTGCTGCTTGGGCTTCTGATCCCTGCGGTACTGCTGGTGATACTGCTGATACAGCGGTTTATGCTGGAAACCCAGATACGGCGGAATGTGTCCGAGGTGACAAAGGGCGAGCCGTTTCAATGGGTGATCCAGCTGCGGAATCGTTTTTTTGTGCCCGTGGCGAATGCGGTGCTGTTGTTGGAATATGTCAATGGCATTGAGGGGAATCCGCACCGTCTGACTTTGCGGATCCCGCTGCTTGCGATGAATACGCAGAGAGTGATGCTGACGTTTCATGCGGCGACCTGCGGCATGATGGAACTGCGGCTGCTGTCGGTGAAAATTTATGATCCGCTGCGGCTGTTTTCACAGACCATCCGTACCAATACCTCCAATCGCCTGCTGGTCATGCCCGATTGTGCAGAGCTGGATACGGAGGAGATCGTGTTCCCTGAAGCGGTCGATGACAATGCAACAGAATATTCTAAGCACAAAAGCGGCGATGATCCGTCTGAGATCTTTGAGATTCACGAATATCGTTCAGGAGATGCGATATCCCGTATCCATTGGAAGTTAAGTTCAAAGCTGGATGAACTGATGGTCAAGGCATACAGCCTGCCGATTCCGTCAGATACCATTCTTCTGCCCGATTATCGGATGGCAGGAGAGGGGACGGAAGCCGCTGCAAGACTGGACACGATGCTGTCCGTGCTGTATGCGGTAGCGAATTATTACCGTACAGAGGGATTGGCGCACAGCATCCTCTGGTATCAGAAATCGCTGGGCGGATTCGGTGCGTGTCCGCTGACAGAGCCGGAGGATACCGAACAAATGCTGCGGCAGATGATACAGTCTGCGCCGCGGGCGGATATACTGGAATCCGCGCTGGATGCGCTGGAAGACCATGTACGCTGTTCGCAGATGATCATGTTCACGCCGAAATTGGATGCACATACGGTCTCTTTGCTGCCGCACTTGGCGGAGCATCGTGCGCTGACCGTATTTTATGTGCTTGCCGACGGAGAGGCGGATGAACTGCCGGAGGGTGCGGAGGAGTATGACTGCATCCCTGTGCAGATTCAGAAAGCGAAGCTGAAAGAGGCTTCCGTGGCATTGGAGGAAGGAGATGAGATGCTTTGCGAAGAAGAAGCGTAACACCTTCCGAACCGATATCACAATTTCCTGATACGCTCTGTCTGCATGACAGCATCTCCATGTCTGTCAAACATGAACGCTTTTTCCCGAAGCACCTGATACGGATTCTTGTGACATTTATCGGCTTAGTAAGTTCTATCCTGACGATTCAGGGATTCTATCTGTTCCCGATCGACATCAAAACCGTGGTGTATGCCTGTGCAGGTTTTTCGCTGCTGTTTGGTGTGATCTATCAGCTGCCGTGGAAATTCCGATGGAGTGTTGTAGCACTTCTGCTGGGGTTTGAGGCGGCGGTCTATACGCGCTGGGAAGGCTGTCTTGCAGGCTACCGCACAGTCTACCGCACTATCACCGCGAGAGTGATGAAGCAGGTGCGGATTCAGGATTCCCTGACTTCAACGGAACTGTGGTCAGAGGAGCAATGCACAACATTTTTTGTTTGTTGTGTGATTTTCATTCTGGCGATGGTTCTTGCCTATTTTGTTGCGGCACATCCGAATTTTCCGATCTGTCTGCTTTTGACATTTCCGTTTTTGGAGAGCGGACTGCTGTTCGGCTATCAGATGGAACCGATGCCGATTATCGGACTGGCGGCATTCTGGCTGGCGGTTCTGGCAATGCACTGTACGCAGGCAAGACTTCGCGGCAAGGCGAAACAGGATCAATCCGAACGAATGCGCAACCTGTTTTTCTCCCGCGCAGGGACAAGATTTATGGCAACCGAATCTGCGGCGGTGTTCATGCTGCTGCTGACATTGCTGGGCGGCTGGCTGGTAATCAGACAGACAGCAAACTATGAGCGCAGCGAACTGATCGACGAGAAACGCGTGGAGATCCGTGCGAAATTTGCCAAGATGAGCATTAACGATATTACCGGTCTGATCAGTAAAATACCGCTTCCGTTCCAGACGAATCTTCTGGCGGACGAAATTGATCTTTCGACACGCGGCAATCTGACTTTTGACGGCAGCGATGCGCTGGATATTGAGATCAGCGGCAATGTCTATCAGGGAGATTACTATCTCCGCGGTATCTGCCGCAGTGAGTATACAGGCATCGGCTGGAATGTGGCGTCACATGACCTGCGCCAGAAACGTCAGCTGTTTGCGGAACTGGCAGAGCAAGGAATGCTTCCGCAGACATTTTCGTATTCAGAACAGCCGTTGAAGAGCGATCCCGACCTGAATACTATTTTCCAGATCAAAGCACTCAACCCCGAACAGATCAACTATCTGCCGTATGTTGCGGACTACGAGGCGGAGGGCTGTACGCCGATCGCCAAGACGATCTATGACAGTGAACTTCGGCTGAAAAGCAAGAAAGACTATACAGTCGTACTGGACGGTGCAAATGTCCCGTTTTATTCGGGAATCTCGGAACATATTATCTATCCGCTCATGTATCGGGATGTACGCTCGAATGATGAAAAGAAACGGGAATACGAAGATTTTGCGTGTGAATATTACACAAGACTCGGTACACTTTCTCCGGAACTGGAAACCGTCAAGGCAGATTTCCTTGCGCAGTATACCGCAGGGGAAAATTATGATGCCGCCGTGCAGAATATCCGCGATTATATCTGGCAGCGCGCAGACTATACACTCCATCCGGGTGATACGCCGCGCGGAAAGGATCTGACGGCGTACTTCCTGACGGAAAGCCATGCAGGCTACTGTGCGCATTATGCGACGGCGGCGGTTCTGCTTTGCCGTATGGCAGGCATTCCTGCACGTTACTGTCAGGGTTATGTTGTCAGCAAAACCGATTTCAATGCGGCTTCCTACAATGCCCAGACGGACAGCTATCATCTGCGTATCCCTGATTTTCGTGCGCATGCATGGGTGGAAATTTTCATTCCGACGATTGGCTGGATACCCTATGAATTTACCGAGGATGTTGCAGATTCGTGGCATTCAGGGGCTTCCAGACAGGAGATCCTGCAAAGTCTGATGGTGACAACCACAACGACCACCACTACCACGACAACAACTACTACAACAACCACTACAACTGCGCTGTCTTCCAAATCTACTTCAACTTCGACCACCGTAAAGCATGGACAAAATGGCGGCGGAGATGAAGCAGAGAAGAAGCCGCTGCTGACTGCAAAGCAAAAGCTGACGATACTGATGATATTGTTGGTGCTGGCGGCGATCGCGCTTACGATACTGGCATATCGTTCGAACCACTACCGTATCGTGCGGAAACGCAAGCAGAAAATGCAGTCTGCGAAACCGAATATCTCTGCAAATGCGAGCTATCGGTTCTTAGTGGAACTCTTGCGGATGCAGGGGATCATACAGGGCAGACGCACGCCTGAAAAATTCGCAGAATATGTGGAGAGTCAATGTCCGCAGCTTTCGGAGGGCGCGATGGGAATGATCATCAGCGTTCAGGAGGCAGTTGTATTCAGCGGAAAAGAGGTATCCGAGGAGGATGCACAGGCGGTGTCCAGGCTGGTCAGCGAATATGCGGAGCAGCTTTATCAGAATGCGGAACGCCGTGAACAGCTGAAACTGCGCTGGCTACACCATATTGTCGCGTAAAATAGTATGGGGGAATCCTTGCGTCTGTTTTGAAAAGAAAGCTTTTGATATAGACTCCTTTTTATCATGAGGAGTCCCCATTCTAAATCCATCGGAGATACCACTGTTCAACAAAAAAACCGACTGTGCAGAACACACAGTCGGTTTTTTGATTATTTGTTTTTGCGCGTGAGTTTTCCAAGCACGATACACCCGATAATCAGTGCGAGTGCCACAATGCCGAGGATGATATACAAAAGAATCGGTGTATCATCGCCCATCGGCAGAATGGAAAATAAAGGGATCAAATGCATTCACAACCTTTCTGTAATGAAAAACAGCGTTATTCTGTATCTTTGGATTTTGCTGCGGCAGCCTGCTGTTCGAGGCGCTCTGCCTCATCTGCCTGCTGGTTGATACTTTTCACGCCGAGCACAATGCCCTCATAGAGCAGGTGCAGACCGACACCGCAGAGCATTGAAAGTGCGAAGATTTTCAGTATCAGCGGGAAAACATGGTCAAGACGCTCGCTGACCGTACCATATTTGGAATTGAAATCAGCGTAGTTCAGACTGTCGAACACATAGGAAACCAGATAGCAGCCGAGTGTCGATTTTCCGAGAATGGTCAGGATCATTGAAACGATGCGGTTTTTGATGTTGATGTCAAAGAACAGCAGGAAGATGCAGGTCGCAGTCATGCCGACAGGGAATGCACCGTAGTCGTTGAAATGTCTGGACAGGAAAATAGAGTTGTTTTCGACATTATTGATGGAATCGAAGAACGAGGTGAATGTCAGCCATGCAAGGGCAGCAAGAACGCCTGCAAATGCCAGCAGTTTTGAAACCAGACGCTTTTGCGGCGGATATTCCCGAATCCAGCAGCCGACAAGATAGTAGGCGATCGGGTAAAGCCGCGGAAAATAGCCGGGGAACAGACGGATCGCATCTGTTTTGCCGATAAAGAAGGACTGGGAGCAGACCGAAATGAGCAGGACACTGAACAGGAAGCAGAAACGCTGCTTTTTCGATTGCAGTCCGTTCCAGCCGAGATTGATGAACGGGATGAGCAGGAAAATGCAGATGTAATATTCCACATACCAACTGTAATTTGCATCCGTGAACATGAACAAGCCTTTGATAAATGTCCATGCGGTGTATGCCGTGTTGAAATGCATCTTGTTGAACAGCACACAGATGACGCTGGAAGCGATGTAAACAAACAGCACAGGCAGGAGTCCGAGATAATACTTTTTCGTGAGCTTTTTGTTTTTCATCAGGTAGCCTGTGGTGATCATAAAGAGCGGTACACAGGTGTAAGCGATCCATCGCATACAGATCGCGGCAAGTTCAACCTTGTCGTTGGGGATGGAGTAGTTGTAATACCCATCGTAGAGAAAACTGTGGATGCCGACAACAAAGAACGCTGCAATGATTTTCACAATGTCAATGCCTGCAAGTCGTCGGTGCTGTGTGGAAATAGTAGATGTGGATGCCATAGGGATACACTCCTTTGTTAAAAAGTTAGCACCTTGTTCATTATACGAAAAACGGCGCGGAATGTAAAGGTATTTTGCCGAAAATTGGTTCATTGCACAAAATCGGACATGAAATATGGGCATAGTGCCGTTTTTCATCGGACAAGCCGTGCTAATCATATACACGGGAAAACGCTGCGGTGCGTCACATTATTTTGCAAAAAAACAGAAAAAGATTTTTGATTGACGCGGCGGCGAAACTATGATATAATAAAAACGGTAATTTTCGATCCAATCAAAGGAGGTCTGAAAGATGGAGCAATCTGAATACGCAATGCCGATTCTGGACATCACATTCTTTGAAACCGATGATATTCTGACAGGGTACAGTCAGATGGGGGAATATGAAAATCCCAATAGCAAAAATAATATCAATCTGCCGATCGTCTTTTGGTGATCGGACGATTTTTGAAACCCGGAGATAATGTCTTATGATGAATATGGAATTTGAACGCAAGCTGACCATCCCGATGGAGGTCAAGAAAATGTACCCTGTGTCCGCGGAGATGCAGAAGAATGTTGAGGCGCGTGCAAAGGTGCTGGAAGATATTTTCAGCGGCAGAGACGATCGCATTGTGCTGATCATCGGACCGTGTTCTGCGGATAATCCCGACAGCGTGCTGGACTATATCAGCCGTCTGCGGAAAGTGCAGGAACAGGTCGCGGACAAGGTGTTTATCGTGCCGCGCATCTACACCAACAAACCAAGAACCACGGGCAGCGGCTATAAGGGACTGCTCCACCAGCCGAACCCGACCGAAAAGCCCGATATGTTCAAGGGCATTCTGGCGACGCGTGCGCTTCATATGCGTGCTTTGCAGGAAACAGGTTTCTCCTGTGCGGATGAGATGCTCTACCCTGAAAACCACCGTTACGTGGACGATCTGCTGGCATATGTCGCAGTCGGTGCGCGTTCTGTGGAAAATCAGGAACACCGTCTGGTCGCAAGCGGCATCCCGATCCCTGTGGGCATGAAAAACCCGACAGGCGGCGATTTGTCGGTCATGATGAATGCCATTACCGCGGCACAGCGCGGACATACATTTATCTATCGCGGCTGGGAGGTGCATTCGCAGGGCAATCAGTATGCACACGCAATTCTCCGCGGCTATATGAACAAGCACGGACAGTCGCTCCCGAACTACCACTATGAGGATCTGGCACAGCTTGCCGCGCTCTATGCTGCAGGGGACTATCAGAATCCTGCCGCAATTATTGATACAAACCACGCAAATTCTGGCAAAAACCCGTTTGAGCAGACCAGAATCGCAATGGAGGTACTGCACGCACGCCGTCATAATGATGACATCAAGCGTCTGGTCAAGGGCTTTATGATCGAGAGCTATATCGAGGACGGCGCACAGAAGCCTGACGGCGGCTGCTACGGCAAGTCGATCACCGATCCGTGTCTGGGCTGGGAGAAATCCGAACGGCTGATTCTGGACATTGCCGACAGCCTGTAAGCTTTTGAGGGAGAAACCGCAATGGCAAAGAATTATGAAACGCTGCCGAGTGTATTGGAGCAGGAAATACTGGAAAATCAGCGAAACGGCTGGACATCGCCGTATGCCTGTCAGAATACCGATGTGATGCGGCGGCTGGAACGGGAAAGTGACCGTCCGAAAATCTACCGACCGCCGTTTTCCAAGGATGCAGACAAGATCCTCAACAGTCTGTTCTACAATCGCTATGCGGATAAAACACAGGTCTTTTCGTTCTATCGCAATGACGATCTGTCGCGCCGTGCCCTGCACGTTCAGCTTGTGTCGCGTATTGCACGCAATATCGGTGCGGTGCTGGGACTGAATCTCGATCTGATCGAAGCCATTGCGATCGGGCATGATATGGGACATACGCCGTTTGGCCACGCAGGCGAACACGCACTTCACGACCTGTACCATGCGCGGACAGGCAGATGTTTCCGTCACAATCTGCATGGTGTCCGTGTGCTGGACGAAATTGTGCGGTATAATATTTCTCTGCAAACGCTGGACGGGATCCTCTGTCACAACGGGGAACTCCCCAAGGAAAGATACACACCGCAGCCGATCGCGTCTTTTGCGGATTTTGACAGCCGCACACAGGATGTGCTGCATGATGAAAACGGCGATGAAAAGCTGGTGCCGTGTACATTGGAGGGCTGTCTGGTGCGTATCTGCGATATGCTTGCATATCTCGGAAAGGACAGACAGGATGCACGCCGTGCCCATCTGGTCGGGGATGAAACGGATTTCCTGCCGACAGAGATCGGTACGACCAATGCGGAGATCATCAACAATCTGGAAGTCAATCTGATCGCGCAGAGTTACGGAAAACCCTATCTGCAATTTGACAGCGCACATTTTCAGGCGATGCTTCAGCTCAAAGAAGAAAATTACAGGAGCATCTACAGAAAAGAAGAAGTGCAGGTGCAGGTACGGGAAAATGTTGTGCCGATGATGGCGCAGATGTACGAAGCCGTGTATGACGATGCGGTGCATCACAGAAAGGATTCCTGCCTGTATCAGCATCACATCGCGCTGGTCAACGACAAGCGGCAATGGTATGCGGCGGAGAAACCGTATGAAGAAAGTGATCCTGACGATCTGACGGTGGATTTCCTTGCGGCAATGACTGACGACTATTTTGTGGATTATTACAGCAGACTGTTTCCAAAGAGCAGCTACCGCATATCGTATATCGGATATTTTGATACATAAAATGAGAGCCGACCGTGTATTGCACGGTCGGCTCAGCTTGTAGGTGTAGTATGGGGGAACCCCTTGATAGCGTACACGGTATGCTTCGCATACCTACGAGAA
>JAKSPL010000007.1 GCA_024404815.1 Oscillospiraceae bacterium | reverse complement strand
CATATGTGATTCGTAGGGGCGACCTGTGGTCGCCCGCAGTCTTCAAATGATTCCTACTGTAATTGCAGATACAACTTTACCGACAAGCTGAACCGACTGCTTTTGCAGTCGGTTATTTTTTATCTATGAGGTTTCCAAAGGGAATCATTCCCTTTGGCAGGGGTTTGGGGGCAGCGCCCCCATTACGGATGCACCGCAGGTACTACTATTGCCTTTTTCTTCGCCATGAGTTCGTCGTAGCGTTGGAGGTATTCGTAGGGATATTTGCATTCGGTGATGCGTTCGATGCCGCGTGCGCCACCGATGAGTTTGGTGGATGCGCCCGAACCGATGCCGAGGATGGTCTGTGAATCGTCCATCATCAGGATATTGTAGGGACTTTCAAAGCCTGCTTTTGCGTAGCCGACGTTTTCGAGGTTCGCCGCCATGTTTTTCTGACGGTAGAGGTAGTAGGGAAGATAGCTGTGGTCAAGCAATGTTTTTTGCGCATATTCGACCATTTCGTTGACCGTTTCTGCGCTGGGCATCGGCAGGGAAGCGTAGAAATCTGCGGCTTTTTTGAGCGACAGGCAATGGACGGTGATGCTTTCGGGGTTCAGTTCGATCGCCTTGTCGATGCTTTCGCGGAAGCCCTCGATGGTGTCGCAGGGGAGTCCTGCGATGAAGTCCATGTTGACATTCTGAAAACCCATTTCTTTCGCAAGCAGGTACTTTTCGATGGTATCCTGTGCGGTGTGCGGTCTGCCTGCGGCTTCGAGGACATTGTCCTGAAAACTCTGTGGATTGACCGAAATGCGCGTTACGCCGAACTTTTTGAGAAGATCAAGTTTGCCGCGTGTGATGGTGTCAGGGCGTCCTGCTTCCACGGTATACTCACGAATCTGTCGCTTTTTCTGCGGCTGTGCAGATTCCGTGAGAATGTAGGTATCGAGCCAGGTCAGCAGGTCGGAAAGCTGCTGTTCATCGAGAACGGTTGGAGTGCCGCCGCCGATGTAGAGCGTGTCAATGGTGAGATTCTGCGCGGCAATCAGTTCCGACACGAGAATGATCTCATCGCGCAGTTTTTCGAGGTACTGCGGCAGGAGTTTTTCTTTCATTGCCGTGACCGAATTGCTGACAAAGGAGCAGTAGCGGCAGCGCGTCGGACAAAACGGGATCGACACGTAGATGCTGACCGCATCGGGCGGTGTCGCATCGAAAATCGGCTGTTGTACGCGAAGAATCTGTGCGGCAAGCTGTGTTTTCTGTTCGGAAACGTGCCAGATGCGGCGAAAAGTGTCCATTGCCTGCGGAATGCCGCCGTCGCGTGCGGTAAAGCGTCTGAGGAGGTTTACTGGACGGATACCCGTGAGCATTCCCCAAGGGAGGGTTTGTCCTGAAATTTCACAAAGCTGCGGATACAGCAGGGCTGAGATCTCGCGGTCGAGGTCGTTGCCTTGTATGCTGTCGGGGAGAATTTGTTCGGATTCTCGTGCGTTTCCTTGCCATGCAGTCCGGCAGAGCAGCCGATTGTTCCCGTCCCCGAGCGGATACAGCACCGCGGAGAGATAGTCCCCCTGCGGCAGTTCTTCCGTTTCTCCAACGGAAAAAGAAAACTGTGTGGCAGGGATAAACAGTTTCAGCAGGGCTTCCATTTCGTAGGAGCGTGTGTGCCCGTAGGCGTGAATCGTCATCATCGTTTTCCCAGCTCCGGATTGACATAGTGATTGTATTTGCGTTCGTGGGAGAGGGTTGTATTGTCGAAATGTCCGCAGTATACGGTACAGTCACCCTCTAATTTTCCCAGTTTTGCGAGAGATTCGCGCATATCCGTGATACTTCCGCCCGGGAAATCGACTCTGCCTACGCTGTCGCAGAACAGCGTGTCGCCGGAAAAGAGGATATCCTCATGTCGGAAGCAGGAGCCGCCCGGTGTGTGCCCAGGCGTGTGAATGACAGAAAAGGTCAGTTCCTCCGAGAATTTCAGCATATCGCCGTCCTCGAAAGTACGAATGTTCTGCGGCTCTTTGTATTCGTGTCCGTATCCCAGACCGATGGCAAGGCTTTTGGCGGCAGAAATAAGCATGGGTTTGTCGAGTGTATGTACATACAGCGGAATGTTCGTTTCTGCTTGGATTTCTGCTGCTGCGCCAAAATGGTCAAAGTGTGCGTGTGTGAGAAGAATGGCAAGCGGTTTGAGATTTGCCGCTTTGACCGCCGCGAGGATGCGCTGCGGTTCTGCGCCTGTGTCAATCAGTACCGCCTGCCCCGAATCGTCCGAAACGATGTGGCAGTTGGCTTCGAGCTGTCCGACGGGTATCGTCTGGATCTTCATGTGGAAAATTCCTTTCGTGAATCGTTAATTCGCCGCACGTTCTGCGGAAATGACATCCTTGATATTGCGAAGTTTGGTGAGGATGCTTTGGAGTTGTTCTGTACCTGCAACGGAAATGGTCGCTTCAAAGAGTGTATTCGAGTCCTTGAGAATGCGCGAACCTGAGTGCTGTACGGGAACATGGGCGTCTTTCAGCACGCCGTAGAGGTCGTAGACCAAGTCCACGCGCGAGAATCCCAGCACCTCGATGCTGACCTGAATTTCTTTCGGTGTACTTTTGGAAGACCATTCGACAGGCACCCAGCGTTCCAGTTCGCTCTGTTCGCCGCGTCTGAGCACCGCAAGATAGTTCTTGCAGGTCTTCGTGTGGACGGAAAGGCCGTGTCCGCGTGTCAGGAAGCCGATGATCTCATCGCCGGGGAGGGGCGAACAGCAGCGTGCCAGCTTGACTTCGAGGTTGTCGATCTCATCGAGAATGATGCCGCTGTTTTTCGGATCGACAGCCTGAACAGTCGGCGGTTCATAGGTCTGTAAATCGGTTTGTTCAAAACGGCGTTTGTACTGTTCGCGGACGCGGAGCATGAGCCGTTCGAGGTTCATACCACCGTAGCCGATTTGTGCAAACAGGTCGTCAATCGTCGCGCAGTTGCGTTGTTTCAGTTCATCGCTGAGAAGCTCCTGCATATTCTGCGGCGACAATTCGATGTGCTGACGTTTGCATTCCCGTTCGAACGCGGCGCGGCCCGCGGCGATATTTTCATCGCGGCGTTCACGCTTGAACCATGTGCGGATCTTTGTACGGGCTTCGTTTGTTTTGACAATGTCCAGCCAGTTGCGGTTTGGTCCCTTGTCGGGGTCCTTGCTTGTGAGAATTTCCACGATCTCGCCTGTGGAAAGCTTATAGTCCAGCGGTACCAGCTTGCCGCCGACTTTTGCGCCGACGGTGCGGTGTCCGATTTTCGTGTGGATGTGGTAGGCGAAGTCGATGACAGTCGAACCGACAGGCAGGCTGACCGAATCGCCCTTCGGCGTCAGAACGACAATGTCCTCGGGGGCAATATCGTTCTTGAACGTGCTGACCAGTTCTTCAGGGTCGTCACTTGCCTGTTGCGTTTCGATGACCTGACGCACCCACGCAAGCCGCTGTTCCATTTTGTCATTGCCCTGAATGCCTTCCTTGTATTTCCAGTGTGCTGCAACGCCATATTCCGCATTTGCGTGCATTTCCCATGTGCGGATCTGCACCTCAAAGGGAATGCCTTCCTTGCCGATGACGGAGGTGTGCAGCGACTGATAGCCGTTTGTTTTCGGGACAGAGATGTAGTCTTTCAGGCGGCTGGGGATCGGGCGGAACATATCGTGGATCATGCAGAGTACGCTGTAACACTCGCTGACGGTCGTTACAATAATGCGGACAGCGTATTTGTCGTAGATTTCTTCGATGCTTTTTCCGCCGAGATAGAGCTTTTTGTAGATGCCGTAGATACTTTTCACTCTGCCGTCGATTTGAGGCGGCGTAACAAAGTCCTCGGTCTTAAACCGCATTTCTATGCGCTTTTTGATGTCCTCGATAATCGCATTTCGCTCGTCTTTTTTGATTTCGAGGAGCGTTTCGATCTCGCGGTAGGCAAAGCTGTCGAGGTAGTAGAACGCGAGGTCTTCGAGTTCCTCCTGCACAGACAAAATGCCCAGACGGTGCGCGATCGGTGCATAGATGTTCATGGTTTCGAGGGCAGTTTTGCGTTGTTTGTGCATCGGGCGGTATTGCAGCGTCCGCATATTGTGCAGGCGGTCGCAGAGTTTGATGATCATAACGCGGATGTCCTGCGACATGGCGAGAAGAATCTTCATGACATTCTCTGCCTGCTGCTGTTCGTGCGAGAACGCAGGGATCTTTTCGAGTTTTGTGACGCCGTCCACAAGGGATGCGACATCTGCGCCAAAGCGTTTTTTGACATCATCCAGCGTGGCATCGGTGTCCTCTACAACGTCGTGCAGCAGCGCGGCACAGAGGGTGTCGGTATCCATGCCGAGTTCCAGCAGGATATTGGCAACGGCGACAGGGTGGTTGATGTACGGTTCACCGGAGGAGCGTGTTTGTCCCTCGTGGCATTTGAACGCATATTCGTAAGCAGTAATCAGCTTACTGATGTCATATTGTCGGTCGTCGGTGAGAATTTTATTGATCATCAGGTCGATGGAGTAGGTATGCTCCTGAAATTCCGGCATGGTTGTCACTCCTTTTTGCCAAACGGCGCAAGTTTTGAATGGGTGTACTCTATTACAGTATACCATTTTTTTGCAGAAAATGCAAGTGTTGGAGCAAAAAAACAGGCGGAGTCATGAAACTCCGCCTGTTTTGTTCAGTATGGGATTCAACGGGGCAGCGGTTACATGATTCGTGAACCGATAATGAACAGCATACCCGTGCCGCAGGTCACTTCCGCATGGTCGGCAATGATCTGATTGCTGACACCGATCGGAAAGGTATTGGTCAGCGCGGCATTCGTCAGCGGATAGTACACCCCGCTCAGCGTAACACCCGTGCATTCCTGTTCTGCCGCAAAAACCGAAAACGAAAAGCCGTCCAGTTTCGGGTAGCATCGTGTGCCGCTTGGCTGGAGCGTCAGATAGTCGTTGATGCCGATGAGGATTCCCTCTGCGCCCTGTGAATGCAGAAACCGCAGTGTTTGGAGATTGGCGAGCGTATGGTCGAGCCGTCCGCCAAATGCGCCGTAGATACGAAATTTCCGATATCCTTTTGCGAGGGCGTAGCGTACAGCAAGCATGGTGTCGGTATCGTCTTTTTCGACAGGCGCAGTCATATGCGGCAGGTCGGATGGAACTTTGCCGAGAGAATCGAAATCGCCCAGCACAAGATCGGGTTTGATACCGAGCAGTTCCGCGAGCCGCAGACCGCTGTCTGCACAGAGCATATATGCATCGTCAGGGATTGGCAGGCAGGGGACACCGACTTCGGGGCTGCCTGCAAAAATACAGCAGATACGGTTCATTTGTTCTCCCACTCCTTGTGCTGCATGGCTTCATCCAGCATGACACGATAGCTCAGGTAGCGGCTTTTCGGGATGTCTCCGTTTCGTACCGCTTCGCGCACCGCACAGTCAGGCTCGCGCAGATGGCGGCAGTCGGCGTATTTGCATTTTCCGAAGTGCGGACGGAATTCGGGGAAACAGTCGGGGAGGTCATCCGCATGAATCATTGCATACGCATCGGTTTCAAAGGTGGAAAAACCGGGCGTATCCGCAACTTTTCCGCCGTTTTCGAGGGTATACAGTTCGGTTGTGCGTGTGGTATGTCTGCCTCTGCCGAGCTTCTGACTGATCTCACCTGTTTCGAGCTGCAACCGCGCATCTATGGCGTTGAGAAGTGTGGATTTTCCGACGCCCGAATTGCCCGTAAAGGCACTCAGACAGCCTGCAAGCGCATCTCTGACCGCATTTACGGTATCAGGACAGGAATAGTCCACCGTCATCATGTGAAATCCTGCACCGCGGTATGTATCCATATATTCCGCCGCATCTGCGAGGTCGATTTTGGTAAAGACGAGGATCGGTTCGATGTTTTTATGCACACAGACAGCGAGAAATTTATCGAGGATCTGCAAATTCGGGGCAGGCTCACAGGTGGACAGCACGAAAAACAGTTTGTCCAGATTGGCGAGCGGCGGTCGGATCAGCATATTTTTGCGCGGCAGAATATCGGTGATGCAGTCTTGTTCGATGACGACCATATCGCCTGTACAGGGAGAGATGCCCTGTCTGCGGAAGATGCCGCGTGCTTTACATCCAAAAACACCGTCCGAGGTCTCTACGGTGTAGAGACCTCCGACGGCTTTGATAATTTGTCCGTTCATACGTTGTTCTTGGGCTGCAAATCAGTTTGCAGCGGGAACCTGCGTTTCCTCATTCTGCTGTGCAGGAGGAGCAGCGGTTGTGGTAGTCGAAGTGGTCGAAGAAACAGACGCGCTGGTTGCGGCAGTTGTCGAAGTGGATGCCGCAGTTGTTGCACTCGTTGTCGTGGTGGTCAGAGCCGGAATACCGTCAACTGCCTTGAAGGCTGCTGCTACATCCGACTGGACGACATTGGTCTGGTTCTTATCGAAGTTGAGGCTGTAAGAACCGATGGTCGCGGTCTTGCCGTTTGCTTCGTTGGTGAGCGTTGCAACAAGTGTCATAGTACCTGTGCCCTTGACTTCCACGAAGGTAGTACCTGCTGCGAGGTCAACATTGAAGCTGTTGCCCTGTGTCTTGACCGCGCCGCCTTCATAGAAGGTGATGTGGAAGTTGCCATTCGCATCGGTCGGGATCGCGAACGAAACCTTGACAGTCTTTTCCTCAGGAATACCGTTGGAAACCTTCAGGGAGATGGAAGTGCCCTTGGTAACAGGTGTCTGTGCATCAATGGACTGACCGAGGACGGTGCCTGCATCGGAGCTGGAATTGATTTCTTCCTTGACGAGTTCGAGTTCATAGAGGGTTGCGGTTTCCTTTGCAACTTCCCATGTCATGTTGATAAAGTTCGGAACCTCGACGGTTTCGATATTCTCGCCCTTGGAGACGGTGACAGTAATGAATGCGCCCGGTTCGACATCGGCAGGTCCCTGCGGATCTGTGGAGATGATCTTTCCGGCAGGCACTTCATCGTTGTACGCATAGCGCGGATCAACATCGAGTCCCAGACCGAGGATCTGGTTACGTGCGGTTTCATAGTCCCAGTTGTTATAGTTCGGGAGTTTGATGGTCTTTGTACCCTTGGATACCTTAACATTGATGACTGCGCCTCTGGAAACAGGATCGTTTTCGGGGACACTCTGCCAGAAGATGCGGTTGCGTTCAAATTCGGAGTATTCTTCACTCTCGGAAACGATCTGGAGCTTATCACCGTACTGGGAAAGTGCTTCCTCGAAGTCCATATTGATAAGGCTCGGCATCTTCCATTCGTCGGTGGTATTTGCGCCCTTACCGTTTTCGATCCAGTTCATGATGAAGGTTGTCAGGAAGAACACACCGATGATAATGACAACAATAATGACTGCGGTGAGGATCGGAACGAACAGGGAGTGGCGTTCTTCTTCCTCCTCCTCGTACTCATCATCATCGTCCTCGTCTTCCTCGTCATACTCCTCATCCTCATCGAGTTCCTCCTCATAGGAATCAGCTTCTTCCACGGCATCCTTTTCGGAAACAGGGGTGAAGAATCGGGTTTTCGCATCATCGGAGGCTTCGCCTGTGACATCGGGGAAGTAGCCGAATACGATATCGGGGTTCTCTTTGAATGCTTCGATATCGTTCATCATTTCGAGAGCGGTCTGATAGCGGTTTGCAGGGTCTTTCTGCATTGCTTTCAGGATGATTTCTTCGAGTCCTGTTGCAAGATTCGGCTGAATGCTGCTGGGACGCGGAACCTCTTTCTGCATATGCATAACGGCGATGCTGACAGGGTCGTTGGTTTCGGTATCAAACGGCTTCTTGCCTGTGAGCATCTCAAAGAGGAGGACGCCGACGGAATACAGATCACTTTTTTCATCGGTTTCAGCACCGCGTGCCTGTTCAGGACTGATATAGTGGACGGTGCCGATGGCTTTATCGGTGCAGGTCTTGCCGCTTTCACGCGCAAATTTTGCAATGCCGAAGTCCATGACCTTGATGGTGCCGTCGCGGAGCATCATAATGTTCTGTGGTTTGATATCGCGGTGGACAATGCCCTTGCTGTGGGCGTGCTGCAATGCACGGAGGATCTGCATGACAAAGTGTGCAGCATCCTTCCAGTCGAGCGGACTGCTCTGTTCCATGTACTCATTCAGCGTGATGCCGTCGATATATTCCATGACGATGAACTGAATGCGCTCAGAGAAACCGACATCGTAGACTTTGACGATGTTGGGGTGGCTGAGCAGCGCAATCGCCTTGGATTCGTTGCGGAAACGGCGGAGAAATTCTTCGTTTTCCGCAAATTCCTTCTTGAGAATTTTGACAGCGACGGTTTTCTTGTCTACAATGTCGTTGGCGCGGTAGACATCCGCCATGCCGCCCTCGCCGATGCGTTCCGTAATTTCATAACGCCCGTCGAGTTTTTTGCCGATGTTCTTGTCGTTGCGATCTTTTTCCATCATTTACCTCCCAACCGGGAATGCCTTCCCGGTAATACAATATATATTGATTTCAGGGGGCGGCTACCTGCCGTCAGGTACCGCGCTGAAAAACGTATCCGAAATAAGAAAGGGGATCATGCTGCGAGCAGAATCACAGAGATATTGTCCTTTCCGCCGTTTGCATTTGCCTCTGCGACGAGGGCGGCAGGGACTTCATCGGGCGGCAGTTTCCGCACGATCTCCGCGATTTTCTCCGTAGAAACGAAATTATACAATCCGTCCGAGCAGAGCAGCAGCTTGTCGTCAGGACGGACTTGCAGCTGATAGATGTCAGGCAGAACACGGTAGGACACACCGATCGCGCGTGTCAGCTCATTGCGTCTGGGGTGCGTAGCGCGTTCCTCTGCTTCGATGTCGCCGCGCTCATAGAGCAGTTGGACGACTGTATGGTCGAGCGTCAGCTGCATGGCATCTCCCTCGTCCGCCGCGATCAGATAGGCACGGGAATCCCCGACATTGACAAGGCTGGTCAGCTGTTCACGGACGAACGCGCCGACAAGTGTCGAGCCCATGCGGATGCGTGTGGGACCATGCACTGCCGCGTGATAGACAGCCTGATTCGCAGCGATCGTACTTTCACGGAGCAGCGCACAGACAGCTTCTGTGTCCATATTCTCCTGATAGCCGCCGCGGAAAGTATCGCCTGCTGCTTCGATTGCGAGTTTGCTCGCATCTGCGCCGTTTTGCATTCCGCCCATACCGTCACAGACGATTGCGAGAACGCCGTCGCTGAACGTTTCGGTCATAATTTTATCCTGATTTTCGGGTCTGACCATCCCGATATCACACGCGCTGAATGCTTTCAATGCTGCTCACCACACTTTCGCTGCATACGCAGAAATTATCTGAATTTACGGTTCTTTTTCCATGTTGTCACGCCGAAGCTGACCGCAGGCAGCTTTGATGTCATCGCCGAGGGTTCTGCGCACGGTGGCGTTCAGCCCCTCTTTTTCCAGCATTTTCTGGAATTTCTGTGCGCTTCCCGCCTGAAATCCTGTCCCTGAAACGGGATTGACGGGAATGAGATTGACATGGGGACGCTGACCGCTGAACACGGGACGAAGCCGTCTGCCCAGCGCGGCAGCGTATTCGGGCGTATCGTTTTCGCCCGCAATGACGGCATATTCAAAGGTAATGCGCCGTCCGGTTTTATCGAAATACCGCTTACACGCGGCAAGTAACGTATCGAGAGGATATTTGCGGTTGACAGGCATCAGCGCGGAACGCTTTTCGTCGGTCGCTGCATGGAGCGAAACCGACAACGTCAGGGGGAATTCCTCCTCCGCCAGTCTGTCGATCATCGGCACAAGTCCGCAAGTCGAGAGCGAAACGTGCCGCAGGCTCATATTTCTGCCGTCCTTGTGAGAGATCAGCCGCAAAAACTGCATGACATTGTCATAGTTGTCGAGCGGTTCACCGATGCCCATGAGAACAATGCCTGAAATGTGCGCATCTTCTGGATAATCTGCATCCATTGCATAGATCTGTCCGAGCATTTCGGCGGCGGTCAGATTGCGGATAAAGCCGAGCGGAGCGGATGCACAGAACTTGCATCCCATCTTGCATCCGACCTGTGTAGAGATGCACGCGGTCACGCCGTGGTGGTAAACCATGCGGACTGCTTCGACCAGATTTCCGTCAGAAAGCCTATATAGATATTTTACAGTATCATCCGTATTAGATGCAAGCTTTTGCACAATATTTATCCGCTTTATACAAAAACGGGATTCCAAATCATTCTGAAACTGTTTAGATTGGTCTGTCATTTCGGAGAATTCTCCGACACGTTTTACGTGCAGCCAGCGGAAGATCTGCTTTGCCCGAAAGGCGGGTGCGCCCATTGCGGAAAGCTCTGTTTTGAGCTGTTCGGGCAGCAGTCCGAGAATCTCGATTTTTCCATTGTTTTCAGGCATTTTCCACACCTCCTGCGCGTCTTAGTTTTGCGAGGAAGAAGCCGTCCGAACCGAGCATCTGCGGAAAGAGCGTGGTCATTTCCTGTCCGTAGGGAGCGAGTGTCTCTATGTCCTGCCACGGTTTTTCGAGGGAAAAATCGGGGTGTGTTTCGAGAAATTTCAAAACGACCTGTTCATTTTCCGCCTTTGCGACGGTGCAGGTGGAGTAGACCAGCACGCCGCCTGCCTTGACGGCGTTTGCGGACGCTTCCAGAATGCGAAGCTGGATCGCAGGGAGCGCGGCGGTGTCTGCGAGGGATTTATAGCGGACTTCGGGCTTTCTGCGAATGACGCCGAAACCGGAACAGGGGACGTCGCAGAGGACACGGTCAGCCATCGGACGGTCGGGACTTGGGTTTGCGGCATCGCCGACAGCGGCGGTGATGCAGTTGAGCCCCAGACGTTTTGCACCGTCCGCGATGAGTTTTACACGGTTGGGGTGGAGGTCGTAGGCGAGAATTTTGCCGCTGTCCCCCATCCATTCAGCAATGGTAAAGGTCTTTCCGCCGGGTGCCGCACAGACATCCAGTACGGTATCGCCTTGTTTGGCATCCAGTGCCAGACAGCAAAGCTGCGATGCCAGATCCTGCACATGGAACAGTCCTTTTTGGAACGCCTCGTGTTCGGAGAGATTGCCGCCGCGTGCAAGCTGATATGCCTGCGGTACGGCAGAGATCGGTGTGAGGGTATCTTCCGCAAATGCTGTGAGAAAATCATTTTCGTCACAGGCAAGCGGATTGCGTTTCAGGTAAATCGGCGGTTCTCCGAGGCTTTGTGCGAGAAAGTCGGTGACCGTCTGCTTGTCGTAGTCCGCGAGAAGCTGTCTGACCAGCGGTTCGGGAACAGAATATGCCACAGAGAGCGCGGCGATTTCGTCCTTCGGTGTGGGAATCTCTTTTTCTGCACGCAAGAATCCGCGCAGAACGCCGTTGATAAACCCGACAGCTTTGGGTTTCCGCAGTACCTTTGCGGATTCCGTCCAGAGGTTGACGACTGCCGCCTCCTGCGTATGCAGGTACAGCAGTTCATAGATGCCGCAGCGCAGAATACAGCGCACAGGCAGGTCGATCTGTTCGGGGTCACGCTTTGCATACTGTCGGATGCAGGCATCGAGGGTGATCAGCCGTTCGGTCGTACCCTGAAAGAGAACCGTGCAGATACGCTTGTCCTGCGGTGTCAGATTCGACTTTGCAAGCGCGGTGTGGAGGGCGAGATTGCCGTAGCTTTTCGCCTCTGCCGCACGAATCAGCGTTCGGACACATACAATACGCGGTTCTAATCCAATCATGCGAGCATTCCCTTTCGAGTAATTTATGATATGCAGTCAGCGGCTTGATTATCCGTTCTGCACTTCGGAAAAGCGTTCTCCGAGTGTGACGGGGTGACCGCGGAGATAGTCTTTGACAGCCATTGCCTTGGAACCCTCCGCCTGAATGACGAGGGGTGTGACGCATTTGCCGTCGCCGCAGACAAAGCGCATGGTGGCGGCATCGACGATCTCACCGGGGGCTGCATCGGAAGTTTCTCCGCCGCAAATCGAACCGAGCAGCTTGACGCGCTTGCCGCCGAGCATTGCAAAACCCGTAAGTGCGCGAATTGTGCGGTCGATTTTCTGTGCAGGGAGGTTGAAGTCGAGGCGGCTCATGTTTTTGGTGAGCTTGTCGGCGGTGCAGGCGAGCGCATCGTCCTGTTTGACGGGATGGAGTGCACCTGCGAGAATATCCTGTAAGGTATCGAGCATGACCTTTGCGGAAAGCTCGGAGAGTCGGTCGTGGAGAGTCGAAGCGGTTTCGTCCGGCGCGATCGGGGTTTCTGCGACACGGAGCATATCGCCCGTGTCGAGTCCTGCCGCCATCTGCATGGAGGTGACGCCTGTTTTTTCGTCGCCTGCAAGAATGCACCGCTGGATCGGACCTGCACCGCGCCATCTCGGCAGCAGCGACGCATGAAGATTGACACAGCCATACTTCGGCAGGTCGAGGATTTCCTGCGGCAGAATCTGACCGTATGCGATGACAACGATCAGATCGGGCTGCAATTCTTTCAGGACGGAAAATGCCTGTTCTGCGTCCTCACCCTTGCGGAGAGAGGTCGGCTGATAGACAGGGATCTCCAGTTCCTGCGCTCTTTTCTTGACGGGTGATGGTTGGAGTTTGTTGCCTCTGCCGCGCGGACGGTCAGGTTGTGTGAACACCGCCTGTACGTTACAGCCGTTTTCGCAGAGGGCATCGAGTGTCGGCACAGAGAAATCGGGTGTGCCCATAAACACGATAGAAACGGGCGTATTCATCATTCGCGCTCCGGTTCTGCCCATTCATCGACAAGAGCGGTAAAGAGCTGTCCTTCGAGGTGGTCGGATTCGTGGCAGGCACAGCGTGCGCCGAGGTCTGTGAACTTGCGTTCATAGAGGTTGCCGTTTCTGTCGTATGCACGCAGAACCACGCTTTTCGGTCTGGTGACATAGCCCCATCTGTTCGGAACAGACAGACAGCCTTCCACGTCGCGTACCTTGCCGCTTCGTTTGATGATCTCGGGGTTGATGGCTTCTATGATCTCATCGTTGATGTCCATGATGAAGATGCGGCGGAGAATTCCGACCTGCGGTGCGGCAAGACCGACGCCGCCTGCCTGTTTGAGGGTTTCGATCATGTCATCGAGGAGAAGTGCCAGTTTTTCGTCGTAGCGTTCGACAGGTCTGCATTTTTTTGCGAGGACGCTGTCGCCTTCTTTTACAATGTTGCGGGTTGCCATATATCAATCAAGCTCCTTTGGCTGTATTTCCTGAGTAAAACCGCCGTTCCAGCGGCGCAGGGCATCGGCATCGAAGTGATACCCCGAAAGATTCAGTTTATCGTCTGTGAGTTCTGTTTCCGTATACCACGGCGAATCGGCATTGTGACTGCCTGCGAGAATGTGGAAACTCTGTGCAGGGATCGCGCCTTGTGCGAGGAGAAAACAGCGTTCGCCGTCTGCATTTTCCGCTTCGTCCGCGATGAGAATGACGTGTCCGGGAGAACCTGCGCGGCAGAAAAAGTCGCCTGCATGGGCATCTTCTATCGAAATCGGCGCAGATTCGTCATAAAGTGAGATCGTACCAGCATAGCGCATCACAGTCACGAGGTAGTTGTGGAGTGTCTGTATGCTGTCGTCCGATTTGGCGCATTTCATCCAGAACGTCAGGTTTCCGAGCGCAAATACGCGCTTTCCGTGTGCCCATGTATCGTAGTCGCAGAGAAAACCGTTTGACAGGTGAAAAGCGATGCGTTCGGGCTGGTTGGTCGCATAAAAATACTCGCTGTATACACGGATGATGCTGTCGGCGCATTGCTGGTAGCCCTCGTCCCCGATATTCAGGGCATAGACGGCTGCTGCATTGGCAGATGACAGGATGCCGCCGCTGTATGTGCAAAGCTCCGCACCGTTTGGGAGCAGCGGCATTGCACGCAGATACGACTGAAAGCTGTTGTCTGCGGCTGAGATTCGCGTGTATCCGTCCGGCGGCAGGATACGTGTTTCCTGCGTCATGCCGTCAGGGTTCAGAAAGGAATTTTCCTTTCCATCGTGTAGAATAATGTCCTGCGGTGCAGGCTTCCAATGCGGATTACTGCGGATGCACAACACGGCGAATCCGCCTGCCAGCACACAGCCAAGCAGGATCAGCCTGCGGATCACCTGTGCTTTTGTCAGTTTTGCGAATTTCATATTGTTCTCCCTGTGGGCAGTTCAGACGCCGCAGTCGCCGTTCATATCGGCATAAATGCTGACACCGCCGAACTGCTTGTCCGCGAAACACGCCGCAAGAAGTTCTCGTATAAAGCCGCGCATCTGTGCTGTATTCTTACATTTCAGCAGAATGCGCTGGCGGAATTTTCCGTTGAGTTTTCCGTAGCTTGCCTCAACAGGACCTAAAACCCGAAGCGGCAGCTTTAACTGTTCCCGTTCGATTTTTTCGCGCAGCAGCACGATAAATCTCGCCGCTGCCCGTCTGACATTCGGTTCGAGTGCGGCAGAAAGTCCGATGACACAGAGGTCACAGATCGGCGGAAACATCAATGCACGGCGCAGGGCAAGTTCCTCGTTGTAGAAGCTGTCATAGTCCTGCTGTGCCGCAAGATTCAGGACATAATGTTCAGGCATGGCGGTCTGGAGAATGGCTCTGCCTGCGGAATTTCCGCGGCCGCTTCTGCCGACGACCTGCGTGATCAGGGAAAAGGTGCGTTCATAGCTGCGGAAATCGCCTGCATAGAGTGCTTTGTCAATGGATACGACACCGACCAGCGTGACATTCGGGAAATCCAGTCCCTTGCCGATCATCTGCGTGCCGCACATGATATCGTATTCTCCGCGTGCGAATGCCTGAAAGCCTGTTTCGTAGGCGGAGCGCGTCATGGTCGTATCTGCGTCCATACGGAGAATCTTTGCGTCAGGCAGGAGTGCCTGCAATTCTTCTTCGAGCCGCTGTGTCCCGAAGCCCATTTTCCGCAGATTGTCGTGTCCGCAGCTCGGACATCCCGTGACAGGCGGCTGAATATGTCCGCAGTAGTGGCACATCAGGCTGCCGTTTGGTTTATGAAATGTCATTGGCACCGAACAATTCGGGCAGTAGACAGGGGTATTGCATTTGGTGCATTGCAGCATCGTGTGGTATCCGCGGCGGTTTAAGAGCAGAATGCTCTGTTTCCCGTTCGCAAGATTCTCTTTCAGCGCATCTGCAAGTGCAATCGAAAACGGACTGCCGTTTCCGTTCATGCGTTCCTCGTTCATATCGACTACGCTGACTTCGGGGAGAGGTGCCTGATTGTACCGCTTGGTGAGTGTCAGCAGTTGGTATACACCTTTTTCCGCAAGATAGCGGCTTTCGAGCGAGGGCGTTGCGGAGGCGAGAACGAGTGCCGCGCCATGCGTGCGGCAGCGTTCCTTTGCCACATCGACGGTATGATACCGCGGTGCGGAGTCGGATTTATAGGAATGTTCGCCCTCCTCGTCGAGAATGACAAGTCCCAGACGGGGGAGCGGTGCAAAAATTGCGCTTCTTGTGCCGATGACGATCTTGACCTCGCCGCGGCGGATGAGTTTATCGGTATCGAGCCGCTGACCGAGCGACAAACCGCTGTGGATCAGTGCGACCTGATTGCCGAAAGCGTGCTGAAAGCGTTCGACGATCTGCGGTGTCAGGGAAATCTCAGGAATCAGCAGAAGTGCTTGTTTCCCTTTTCGCAGGGTGTGTGCGATGAGCTGTTCGAACACGGCGGTTTTTCCGCTTCCTGTGACACCGTACAGCAAAAAGGCGGCGGCTTTTTCTGCATCGATGGCAGAAGCGACCGCTTCATATGCTGTTTGTTGCTCATCGGAAAGAATGGTATCCTCCGGCGGTTTTGTGACGACCGCATCGCGCGGCACACGGAGCAGTTCCACTTCGAACTGTTCGGCAATGCCTGCTTTCACGAGGTTTTTGATGACATTATCTGTCACGCCTGCATAGTAAGCACACTCCTTAATGGAAATCATTTCGTGTGCTTCGAGAATGGAAAGCGCGGTTCTCTGTTTGGGCGTGGGATGAAAAGCTGTGGGGTTTGCGCGGTATGCGCTCGACAGCCGCAGCATTTTGTCGGTACTGTCAGCGGCGGCTTTTTTGCCCTCTGCGACCTGCACCAGACAGCCTTTTTCCGTGAGAGAATCGAGGATCGCCTGACGTTCGGTGTCGCCCTCTGTCTGCATGAGCCGTTCGAGTTCATGCTGAGAACGTGCTTTGCGGAGCATGGAGAGATAGTTCTCCTCCTCCTCGGTAAGCACGATGCCGACAGGCGGTGTGACGGGCAAAAAATGTTCCTGCAAGCGAATCTGCATTCCGCCGGGCAGTACCGCACGCACCGCATCGTACCATGTACAAAATGTGCGTTCGTGCAGAAAATCCACGAGGGAGCGCAGTTCCTCGGTCAGGACGGGTTCTTTGTCGAGTATGCCTGCGATGGGTTTCAGGGAAATCGGTGTTCCTTCCGCATTGCAGGGGGGCGTATCGCTGACGGAGAGTACCATTGCGATTCTGCGGCGGTTGCCCTTACCGAACGGGACTGCCACACGCATTCCGACTCTGACCGTATCCGCCCACGGTTCGGGCACGGCATAGCTGTAACATTGGTCATAGCCGAACGAAGCGGCATTCAGCGCGACCTGTACCACAGGCTTGTGAAGATTATGGGACATGGGCGCACCTCCGTCAGAGAAAGTTGGCTGGATAAAAGGAGATTACTTGGATTCCACAGAATCAGGCTCTACGATTTTATACTTCTTTGCGGCGAATTCCTCGACTGCGGTCTTGACGGGCTTTTCTTCGAGTGTCTGTTCGTTTTCATAGAGGGTGTCGGCGATTTCGCGTGCACGTTTGGCAATGCCGATGACGAGGGCATAATAGCTGTCGTTCTTGCCGATAAATTCACTCATAGCAGGTCTTAACATGATAAAATCTCTCCTATAATTTCCTTGTTGGCTTCATATGTCTGGGACTCTGCGCGGGCAATCGCGTAGAAATCCGAAACGGCGGTTTCGAGTGCGTCATTCATCATGACGTACTTGTAATTTTCTGCGAGGGGAATCTCCTCTTTTGCGCGGGCAATGCGCTTAGCGATGACCTCCTCGGCTTCCGTGCCGCGCTTATGCAGACGGCGTTCGAGTTCGGAGATCGAGGGCGGAAGGACAAAAATCGTGACTGCATCAGGACATTTTTTCATGACCTGCAATGCGCCCTGTACCTCGATTTCGAGGATAACATTTTTGCCTTCGTTCCGCATTTTCTCTACCATATCGGCAGGTGTTCCGTAGAAATTGTCGCAGTACTGTGCATATTCGAGCATTGCACCGCTGTCGATGCGCGACTGAAATTCCTCACGGGAGAGGAATTGATAGTGCACACCGTTGATTTCGCCTTCACGCGGCTGTCTTGTGGTTGCAGAAACGGACAGGCAGAAATTCTCGTCTTTGATAATTTCCTGTACGATCGTACCTTTTCCGCAGCCGGACGGTCCGGAAAAGATGATCAGCAGACCTTTTTTCATGCGTCTTCTTCCTCCTCGGGGGCGGGTACGGCATTGTCCGACAGGCGTGCGCCGATGGTTTCGGGCTGAATGGCGGAGAGGATGACGTGGTCGCTGTCCATGACGATGACAGCGCGCGTACGTCTGCCGTAGGTTGCATCGATGAGTCTGCCGCGGTCTTTTGCGTCCTGCACAATGCGCTTAATGGGCGCAGATTCAGGACTGACAATGGTAATCAGCCGCGAAGAAGAAATCATATTGCCGAAGCCGATGTTGATAAGTCGCATCTGGAATTCCTTTCTGCCGAAGGCACGGTTATTCGATATTCTGAATTTGTTCGCGGACTTTTTCGATTTCGGATTTCATGTCCACGACGAGTTTTGTAATGTTGAGGTCCTGTGCTTTGGAACCGATGGTGTTGACCTCGCGGTTCATCTCCTGCACAAGGAAGTCGAGTTTTCTGCCGACCGCATTGTCAGAGGCGAGGAGTTCTCTCGCCTGTGCGAGGTGGCTGTGCAGACGGACAGTTTCTTCGTCAACAGCGGTTTTTTCAGCAAATATGGCGGTTTCTGTAAGGATTCTCTGCTCGTCGATATTGGTATCCGCAAGCAGTTCGGTCAGTTTATTATAAAGGCGGTTCCGATAATTTTCCGCGACACTTGGGACGATGCTTTCGACCTGACGAAGCATATTTTCAATATTATCGAGCTTTTCGCAGAGGTCAGCAGCAAGGCGTGCGCCTTCTGTTTTCCGCATTTCGATGAATGCGGTGAGGGCATCTGCCGCACAGGCAGAAACGATTGCCCAGGTTTCCTCCTCATCGTCCTGCTCTTTGGTGACGGTGAACAATTCGGGCAGACGGAGCAGGGAAGAGAGGGTAATGTCGTCGGAGAGGTTCAGCGAGGTGTTCAGTTCGCGGAGGGCATTGACATAGCCTTCTGCGATGGAGCTGTTGACGGCGATGGTAGCATCTCTGCCGTCGGGGCGCGTAATTGTGACAGCGACCTCGACCTTACCGCGTGCGACCTTGCCGTTGAGAAAAGATTTTAACTTTTCTTCGAGGTACAGACAGGTTCTCGGCAAACGCGCGGAAAATTCGTAATAGCGGTGGTTTACGGCACGAATCTCGACGAGGACATCGCGTCCGCCTGCGAGTTGTTGGGCTCTGCCGTAACCGGTCATGCTTTTGGGCATAATGGAACCTTCTTTCTGATTGAGATTCTATCGGCGAAAAAATCGCAGAATTCATCTATTTATTATATCATATCTTTACAGGAAAATCAAGGGATAAACGGAAACAAATTGGCAACAAAAAGCCCCCTCCGACCGAAATCGGAGGGGGTTCTTGTTATTTACGCTTCTGTATCGGTAAAATTATTTGCCGAGTTCAGAGTAGTCAACCAGACGAGCGATGAACTTGATGATCATCGTAATGTCGCTGCCGTCGAGTTTATCAACAGAAGGATTGACAACGTTCGCGTTCTTCTTGCCCTGTGCAGTGAGGGATGCAGTAGTATCCTCAGCTACGATACGGGAGAGAAGGATAACGTCAGAGATGTCAACACGATCCTGCGGAGTAGAACCGCTGGAGCAGTCAGCATTACCCCAGTCAGTCTGACCAGGAGCCTCAGAAGTAGTAGTGGTGGTAGTGGTGGTGGTAGTAGTAGTAGTGGTAGTGGTCACCTCGCCGCTCTTCGGGCTCGGAGTAACATCCGGGAACAGCTCGTACATAGCGCCGTTAGCCATCAGGATGTCACCAGCGTGCCAGAATCTGTGGTATTCGAGGTCAACGTCTGCAACATTCTTGAACTGGCTGCAGTCAGAAGTAGCATCATCGTACTTAGCACCAGCTGCAACGTCCTTTTCCCAAGCAGCCTTCAGTTCCTCGTACTTATCCATGCCTTCGTACATCGGACGGAGGTCAGAGAATGTAGAGCCGCTCTGAACGGTGTAGCCATACGGATACTTACCGGACTTACCGGACGGAATGTAAACTTCCTGCTCGAAGAAACGAGTCAGAGAACCGTTGTGCTCAGTGAGGGACAGACCCTTATCGTCACGAGCTGCATACCATTCACGGTCGATGAGCTGCTGAGCGAGGTACAGAGCCTTTTCACCAGTGGTAGAGCCTTCCTTAACAACGCCGGAAGCCTTTACGCCTTCAGCAGCAGCGTAGTAGATCAGAGTATCAGCCAGGGAGCTGACGCAACCGAGGTCGGAGCTGCCGGTAGCGGTGATCGTGCAGGTCAGACCGCTGTTAGCAGATTCGCTGTATGTGCCGCTCCAGCTAGCAGGCTGGCCGGACCAGTCGAGGGATGCCGGGATCTCAAATGTGCCGTCAGAATTGAGCTTAACATTCTTCAGGAAGAATTCAACCCACTTCTTGAGCATAGAGGACAGAGCAGATTCCATGGTTACGCCGCCGGGCTTAACTGCGCCCTTGGAGCCATCACCATCGGTCTTGAGGATGTAGTAGAGCTCTGCCAGACGCTGAGTAGACCATACCTGGTTACCAATCCAGTGGTTGGAACCCGGGTCAGCGTATACAGGGTGCTCAACATAAGCCATCTTATAGAAGGTGGATCTGCCGGACGGATAGGTTTCGTACTTACCGTTCCAGCTGTTGGTGCATCCGCCTGCGAACATACCGTCAGCAGACTGCAGCCACTCGTACATTTCGAGCTGACGCTGGAGGGAAGTGGTGTAGTCCTTTTCTGCGCCGGAGGACTTCATGCCGGACTTCAGAGCAGAATCATACAGCAAGCCGTATGCTGCCAGCGGGTTCTGATAGAACTGGTGAGAGTGCGAGCAGCCGATCTGCCATGCCCATGTGCCGTCTGCTGCGCCGCCCCATGCGGTGTACCAGGACATCAGGAAGTGCTGACCGTCGAGACCGCCGCCGTTTGCGTCTGCTTCGTAGCTCTGGCAGCCGATGGTCTTGTAGTACTTATCGAACATATCGTTACGGCAGAAGTCACCCATCATACCAGCCTTAGCGCTGACATCAGAGTTGCCTACGCCCCAACGGTTAGCAGCGTAAACTGCCTGGATAGCACGGTCTTCTGCGTCAGGAGCGTTGGTGTAAGACCAAGACTTAGCAGTAGACTCCTGGAATGCGAACTTCATGCCCTGAGAGCTGTTGCCGTATTCGAGGTTTTCGATTGCCGGGTGCGGAATGGTCTCGAAGCAGGATTCCTGGTCGCCGCGCTGGAAGGTGTTGATGAAGGTGAATTTACCCTTCTCGCCCTGAGCGGAGCCGCCGAAACCATACCAGTCATCAACGTCTGCGAGCCAGTGGAGCAGATATTCGCCGCCCTGGCTGGAGTATGCAGAAGTGAACTGGGAGTGGATCGGGTTCTTACCGACGTTGGACTGACCGCCTTCAGACGGATAACCCTTCAGGCCGGGGTCGGAGCTGTCGCCGTAAGCAGCACCCGGATACTCTTTCGAGGTCTGAGCGCTCAGGCTTGCACCGAAGAAGCCCTTCTGCTGAGAAGAAGAAGGAATCATGACTTCCAGGGTCTTCCAAGCTTTTGCGAGGTCGCCGTTGGATGCGCCTTTTTCTTTCTTCATGATGTTGTCTTCCATGGCTGCCATCCATACGATGTAGGACATAGCCTCGGAAGTGGTCTCGTGACCGTAGTCAGGAGCTTCGCAGATAACTTCCTCGATCGAGTGGTACGGAACACCGAAACCGCCGTCAGGAATGTTATTTGCACTCAGGTAGCCGTTCTCGACACCATTGGTGACGACATCATCATACAGCGACAGGAAACGGTTTGCATACGTATCATCGCCGTATTTTTCTGCCTTCGTGCGGGTAGCTTTTCCATCGGTAGCCGACACGGTACAGGTCAGCAGTGCGCTGGATGCCATTGCTGCAGCAAGAACTGCTGAAAGGATGGCTTTGCTTTTCTTGAATTGCATTCTAATTTTCCCCTCTCGTAAAATTTTGGTTTGGGTAGCTTTTGCACGGACTTGACCGATCACCGACCGGTCGGGTGTCATGCTTTTGCGGAACGAGGCTTTTGGTGCAATACCCGTGCGTTCTGCGGCCAATCGCCTTGCAATGTTGTACATTGAAAACCGTCAGGACAGAGTTCGGACAGTTTCCCCTATACAATTCCTGTTTTCATTATAGTGCGAGAATACAGGTTTGTCAAGGGATAATGAAAAAAGTAGAGGGGATTCCCCTGCATTTTGGATGCTTAGACAAATTTAGCATCTGCCCTTTGTGCAACCTGCCATATCCTGACATTAACGTAAAATCGCCGTTATTTTGCCCTTTGCACGGTGTTCTCAGCCGATTGACACAGGATTGACACATTTCTTCGCTAGAATGGGTATTGTTGTGAATTTGCACTCTCGTTCACATTCTCGTTACGATTTGTTCATACCACGTTCATCTATTTTTGAGATAATAATATAAATAGACACATTCCGCGGGATTATGATTCGGGATGGTCTGTTTGCCGCAAAACGGCTTGCGAGGGGGCAAATCGTTTTGTGATGAGATTCTTCCGCAGCAGCCGATTCTGTACCGAATGGTCTGCGGAGCTGAAAGGATACTATATTATATGGTAGAAATTAAAAATCTGACCAAGTACTATGGCAGTCATGCGGCGGTGCAGGATATTTCTTTTACCGTCGGCGACCATGAAGTGCTGGGCTTTCTGGGACCGAACGGTGCAGGAAAATCCACCACGATGAACATGATCACAGGCTGTCTGCCGTCCACATCGGGAACTGTTCTGGTTGATGGGTACGACATCTCCAAGGATCCGATGGAAGTCAAACGCCGTATCGGCTATCTGCCGGAACTGCCGCCTGTCTATCCGGATATGCGTGTCAGAGAGTATCTCGATTTCGCTGCCGGACTCAAAGGCGTCAAGCGTTCCGAGCGCAAGGCGCAGGTCGAACGTGCGATGGAACGCCTGAAAATCACCGATGTGCAGAAGCGTATTATCGGGCATCTTTCAAAAGGTTACCGTCAGCGTGTCGGCTTTGCACAGGCGCTGCTCGGTTCTCCGAAATTCCTGATCCTCGACGAACCGACGGTCGGTCTGGACCCGAAGCAGGTCATGGAAGTCCGCAACCTGATCACCGATCTGGCAAAGGACCATACTATTATATTCTCCACCCATATTCTTGCTGAAGTCAGCGCAGTCTGTGAACGTGTTGTCATCATCAACAAGGGACAGATCCGTGCGGTCGATACGATCGAAAACCTCGAAAAGAGTGTATCTTCCACACCGACCATCCGCATGAAGGTCGAAGGCGATATCGTCAAGACAACGGAACTGATCCGCGGTGTAGAAGGTGTCGTGGAAGTCAAGGAAGTCGAATACATTTCTTCGGGTGTCAACGAATATACCGTTGTGATGAAAGACGATTCTGTCCGCAAGGCGATCATGACAAAGCTGATCGCGGAGGACTGCATGGTCGTTGAGGTCAACGCTGTCCGTGCAAATCTGGAAGAAGTCTTTGTGAAGCTGACTGCCGCACCCAGCGCACAGACACACAAGGAGATCATGGAAGAACTCGGCAAAGAACTGGAAGCGCAGCGCGATGCTGAGCTTGGCAAAAACCCGTATGATGCCGAAGATACATCCGACAAGAACGATGAGGAGGAAACTGACTGATGTTTGCACTATATAAAAAGGAAGTCCAGTCCTACTTCTTCTCGCCGTTTGCCTATGTGGTCAGCGCATTGTTCCTGCTGGTCTTTTCGCTGAGCTTTATCTCGGGCATCTCCAATATGGACAACAACGTGTTCAAATTCACGTTTTCTGATGTTTTCTACAAGAATTTCTTCTATTTCATTTTTATGATCCCGCTGCTGACGATGCGTACCTTTGCGGATGAACGCAAATCGCACACGGAAACACTCTGGCTTTCCGCGCCGATCACGATTCCGGAAGTTGTGCTCGCAAAGTATTTCGCAGTCGTAACAGTATTTTTCTGCATGATGCTTCTGTCGCTGTTCTTCCCCCTTGTGGTATTCATCAAGGGTTCGGTCGTTGGCGCAGGACTTCTCTGCGGCTATACAGGCTTCCTGCTCTGGGGCATGGTCTGTATTGCGATCGGTATGCTGATCTCTTCGCTGACCGACAGCCCGATTCTGGCTGCGGTATTCGGCGAAGCGGCGATGATCTTGCTGCTGTTCCTCGATAACTTCACAAGCAGTGACTTTATCCAGTCCATGCCTTTCGTTGCAAAGGTGTTCGAATGGTTCTCAACGGAAAAGCGGTTTGTCGGATTTTCTCAGGGCCTGTTCAGCGTAGCTGATGTGGTGTTCTTCCTGACAATGTCCGCGGTCGTTGTGATCTGGACCATCATCATCATCGAAAAGCGCCGTCAGAGCCGCGCATAATTTTTGCGGATTCTAAAAATACAGATGCTGCGAGAAACTCTATCTCATCATGCAGCATCATTTCGGAGGAATACTGAACATGAAAAATGCTGTCAACAGCAAAAATAAAAAGTATACGACGCTTGCCTGGGCGTTGGCAGCGTTGGTGCTTGCGGTGGCGATCCCGCTCAATCTGATTTTCAGCCGCCTCAACATCAACATTGATACCACACCCGACAGCCTCTATACCCTTACAAAAACCACGACCGATTACCTTGATTCGCTCGACAAGCAGAACATCGTTGTCGATGTTTACTTCCTTGGCGAGCTGAAGGATCTGGAAGGCGAGCTGGAACTGCTTGCGCTCTACCGCACATTGCTCGCCTATAAGGAGCATCCCTGCTTCCACCTGATCGACTTTGATCCCGATACCAACCCTGAGATTCTCAGAGACATCAACCCGAACAACTTCTACAACCTCAGCGACTATGACTTTATGTTCGTATATAACGGCATGGTCAAGCGTATCCCTGCGACCTTGATGTATACCTATGAGTATGCGGAGGACTCCGAAGGTGTACAGCACGTTTCTTCTGCGGAATTCAGAGCAGAGAATTTTTTCACGGGCGCGATGAAATCCGTTGTGGAAGGCGTAGAACCGACTGTCTGCTTCCTCGAAGGTCACGGTGAAAATACCATTGACCAGTATTCGAAGCTGGTTGCAAACCTCGGAAACTACAACTACGCCGCAGAATCTTTGAACCTCATCAATGCGGAAAAGGTACCTGAGGACTGCTGTATTGTTATTATTCCTGCACCGAAGCGCGACATTTCCGAAGAGGAACTGGACAAACTGAATGCATTTCTCGACAAGGGCGGCAATGTATCTCTGCTGATGACGCCGAATCTGGATGATACGACGTATACGAATCTGGAATCGCTGATGCTGAGATTCTGTATCGGCATGGATTACAACCGTGTGTACGAATCGGATACCGCACGCCACGCATCGGGCAACCAGTTTATCTATCTGGTTGATATGATGCCTGCCAGCGAGGAGAGTGAGATCGACCTGACATCCGCGCTGATCGAGGACACCACGATTGTTCCGTATATGCCTGCTGCCAGAAGTTTTTACAGCATTTACGGCTCCAACTACACATCCTGTAAGATCGATACGCTCATCAGAACACAGGCAACTGCGGTCGGTGAACCCTACGGCGGCGGACAGACTGACCCTGTGGAAGTCAAAGGTCAGGAACTGACGCTTGCAATGTACTCGATGGACTCGATCCGCAACAACGCAAAGCTGACGGTGTTCGGTTCTGCGGAATTCCTGACGGACGAATCCATGAAAACCGACTATTATATTGCACCGCTTTACCTCTATCTTTCGACGATCACATGGATGTACAACAGCGATGTGGATATGAACATCGACAACAAGCAAAAGACGTTTGACGAACTTCCGATCAACAGCTCGGAAACTGCAATGACTATGATGGTGGTCTTTTTGGCGGCTCCCTGCGTTGTTCTGATTGCCGGTGCAGTTGTCTGGCTGAGGAGGCGTGACGCATGAAAAAGCAGTACAAGTGGCTGATTGGACTGGGGAGTGCGGCTGTCGTTCTGACAGGCATTTACTTCCTGGTCGATGCGAAGGTATCTGACAAAGAGGAGCGTGCCGCGATCGGCGGACCGAAAACGCTGTTCTCTTTTGATGCCGACAGCATGGAACGGATCACCATTGACAACGAGGACGGCAGTTACTGTTTCGACTGGAATAAGGACGGCGGTTTCTGGGAACTGACCTCTGACGAGAAGTTTGCGGTCAATGTGGATGCAGTCAGAACGATCTGCGGCTATTTCTGCCAGCTCAGTTCTGAAAAAACCGTTGCGTTTGACTGTGAAAACACCAGTCAGTTCGGCTTTGATAATCCTGTGACATTGAAAGTCTATACCTCGGAAACAGGCGAAGATGATCCGTATGTGCTGTATGTTGGCGATAATACGCCGACGTTTGATGCTTACTATGTCATGGTGGGCGGTTCGAACGATGTTTATACGGTGGACTACACGACAGGTTCGATTTTCTGCGTTGCTAAGGATACGCTGAAAGACCTCTACCTGTTTGACGCATTCAGCACAATGGTAGATTACTATAAGCTGGAACGCGACGGCAAGACCGTTGTTGAGCTGAAGCGCGATGCGGAGAATATATGGAATATGTCTGAACCTGCCGGCTTCTCCGTGTACCGTTCCGAAATCGAAAACATGATCAACAATCTGGTGCGTCTGACCGTGACGGGCTTTGTCGAGGAGAATCCGGAGGACCTTGCAAAGTACGGACTCGATAAGCCTGAGGCAAAGATCTACATCAAGGGCATGACCATGAACGGCATTTCCTCGGAGGAGATCTGGTTCGGAAAGCCAATCTCGGAATCTCCCGATGAAACCGATATGTACGGCTATTTTGCGAATACCAAGCAGGTGTTCACCATTCTCCGCAACGAGATGGGCTTCCTGAAGGCAGAAGCAGTCAACTACGTGGAACCGTACTGCACGGCGATCGAGATTTCGGAGGTTTCCGCAGTTCATGTAGATATGGGCGATATTGCCGATATGAACTGCACGCTTCTGATCGACTATGCGAATGAGCAGTATTCGTTCAATGATACGGACATCACCGCGCTGAAAGACGATGCGATGATGGATAAATTCCAGACATTGTTCCGTGAGCTGAGCGCAATGCGGTTTACGGATCTCGATATGGATGCAGAGCCGCAGGGCGAAGCCGCTGCGACGATCACATTTGACTTGCTGGAAGGCGGCAAGCGCACGGTGGAATTCATCCCTGAATCGAGCAACAACTTCTATGTCATGGTGGATGGCAAGTACACAAACAAGACGATTCGTATGAATCGCTTTACAGGCGCAGGCGGTCTGATCAGACCGTATAACGCGCTGGTGGATGCCCTCAAAGCACTCAAATAATCACAAGTATTCGGACGGGTGTCAGTACATCCGTCCGAATTTGTAGGGTTTCATACAGAATAGTGGATGAAAGGACGGCAGAATATGGCAGCCAATTCACAGAAAAAGCCGATAGGACTTGCACTCTGCGGCGGCGGCGCAAAGGGCGCGTTTCAGGCGGGTGCGCTGGAAGTGCTCTATAAACGCGGCGTGCTGTCGGAGGTGAAAGCAGTTGCAGGCTGTTCAGTCGGCGCACTCAACATGGCACTCTATGCGATCGCCTGTGCAAACGGAAATATCGAACTGCTGGAAAACATCTGGAAGCAGATTCAGCGTGAAGATCTGCTTTCTGTCGGTACAAGCGGAACAGCGATCTTTTCGCGGCAGGGTATGATTCGATTGCTGCATCTGCTGCCGCTGGAATTGGTCAGCAGTTCGCCTTTACAGCTGTTTGCGAGTGTGTGGAATGTGACGGAATCGCGTGTAGAATTTTATCAGCTGAACGGTTTGCCGAACGATGCGATCCGCACATTGCTGATGGCGAGTTCTGCGATCCCTGCGGCATATGATCCTGTGCAGTATAACGGCGATGTGTTTATGGACGGCGGCATGGTACAGACGGGAAATCTCTGTATCGAACCGCTGCATGACATCGGCTGCCGTGACATCATGATCGTTGCCCATGACAGCGAAATGTATCTGGACGGCGTACAGAATGTGAAGCTGGTGCGCGGCTTTGGAAAGGTGAATCTTCACACGGTCTATCCTGACTGCACACTGATGCTGTTGAAACCGAACAAGTCGTTGGGCGGATTGCTCCGCGGCACGCTGAATTTTTCTTCGGAGCGAATCGAGGAGCGGCTGTCACAGGGCAGATTGTGTGCGGCAAATTATCTGGAAGCCTATGACGACGGCAATGAACGCCTGATTTCGGAGATGGCGCGAATCCTGCCGAATGGTGTTGCATTTACGCGGTTTCTGGAGTGCTGCGATGCAGACTTCATCCCGAATCTTCCCGTCAAAACAATGGAGGGAAAACTTTGGTATAATGATATTTTCGAACGTGACGGCTGGCGCGTGCAGCAGCACCGTGTCAAGGGGCTGGACGGTCACTATCGGATTCTGGATCCTGACGGGGTGCGGCGTGCGTGGGTGCTGAACGCAGAACGTATGCAGCAGGCATTGACACATTTTGAAGCAAATGCGAATATTTATGCTCCCAGACGGCAGAGCGATGATGTGCTGGAACAGATCCTCACACTCGGCAAAAGCGGACTTTCCAAGGAGAAAATACTGGAACGCGCATCTGCGCTGCTGAAAGATTTCCGTGCGCTGCGCGATGAACCGGACGACTGACAATTTCATAACGTAAAAACGCACATGATACCGAATCATCGGAGTCATGTGCGTTTTTTGTGCAGATGGGTATTTTCTGCAAATTTGCCGCATATGGTGAGATAGGCAGCGCACAAACCGTTTTGAGGAGTGATGCAGATTGAAAACCAAACAAGGTGCGGCGGCAGGAGAACAGAATTTGCTGGATATACGTGCAATTCGGCTGGGGGAGTACATTGTCGAGCATTCCGCGACAGTCCGCAGTACCGCAAAGGCGTTCGGAATCTCCAAATCGACCGTCCATAAGGATATTACCGCAAAACTGCCGCAGTTACAGGCAGGACTATATGCAGAAGTGAAGGCCGTAACAGAGAAAAACAAGCAGGAACGACATATTCGAGGCGGACTTGCAACCAAGCGCAAGTATGAACGGGAGAAATTTCTTCACTGACCATTTTTCGAATCCTATTTTTAGAAAAACGGCGGCACAGAGCAATTTTTGGTCACTCTGTGTGTGCCGTTTTTTGTACGTACAACTGTTGTACGGCATTTTCTAACAAACTGTAAATCTGTCCGCGAGAGAAATACACTTCACATGAAACCATCGTATTTCCAACGTTTTACTGTTGACGAATGCTGAAAAATCTATTATAATTGAGATGACACCAGGCGGAATCCATACGCTCATGTTGATAATGTTATTGAATGTGTGGAAAATCCTACACTCATTTTCTGTTTTGACTGCACAAAAAATAAGCGCATTTTTCGTGCGAAATGACATGAATATTGTCAGGTTTTACAAAAATAGGCGTGGTACGCTGATTGTGGGAAAAAAGACTTGATTTTTTAGGGGGAATATGGTAAACTATGATTAGTGTCGTATACACAGATGTGACTAGGTATGCCCGTGTGAAATTACAAATGCATCGAAAAATTTGAATATACGTATTTTTACGTTGAAGAAAAGGGGTTCAGATTCATGAAAGGTATCATCCTTGCAGGCGGAAAAGGCACCAGACTTTATCCCATTACAAAATCGGTCAGCAAACAGCTTTTGCCGGTGTATGATAAACCGTTGGTTTATTATCCGCTTTCTACGCTGATGCTTGCCGGAATCCGTGAAATCCTCATTATTTCCACACCTGAAGCACTTCCTAGTTACAAGCAGCTCCTCGGCGATGGTTCCCGAATCGGCATCTCCATTTCCTATGCGGAACAGGCAGAGGCAAACGGTCTTGCAGAAGCTTTCATCATCGGCGAGAAATTCATTGGCGATGACAGCGTTTGTCTGGCACTCGGCGACAATGTGTTTTATGGACACACGTTTTCTGACACGCTTGCAAAAGCACGCAGACGCGTAGAAAGCGGCGGAGCAGTTGTGTTCGGCTATCAGGTCAAGGATCCGACCGCATACGGCGTGGTCGAATTTGATGAGAATAATGTTGCGATTTCCATTGAGGAAAAACCCAAAAATCCGAAATCGAATTTTGCGGTTCCCGGTCTGTATTTTTATGACAACCGCGTCATTGACATTGCCAAGCACATCGAACCTTCCGAACGCGGTGAACTGGAGATCACCGCAGTCAACAATGTTTATCTCGAAATGAAAGAACTCCATGTCACCACGATGCGCAGAGGTATGACATGGTACGATACCGGCAACCCCGCTGCAATGTTCGAAGCAAGCAGCTTCGTGAAAATTGTACAGGAAGCACAGGGCTTTTATGTCGCGTGCATCGAGGAAGTTGCCTATAATCGTCAGTTTATTACCAAAGAGCAGTTTCTCGCACTCGGTCGGGAACTTGAACAGACCGAGTACGGAAAATATATTATTTCTCTCGTGGAGGGTAAGAAACAATGACCATCATCGTAACCGGCGGCGCCGGCTTCATTGGCTCAAACTTTATCTTCTATATGCTCCGTAACCATCCGGAAGACAGAATCGTCTGCGTGGACAAGCTGACTTACGCAGGCAACCTTTCGACATTAAAGGATGTCATGGACAATCCGAAATTCCGCTTTGTCAAAGCAGACATCTGTGACAGAGAGGCAATCTGTAAGCTGTTCGAGGAAGAAACCCCTGATATGGTGGTCAATTTCGCAGCGGAATCCCATGTAGACCGTTCAATCGTTGATCCTGAGATTTTTCTCCGCACCAACATCATCGGTACTGCGACCCTTATGGATGCGTGCCGTCAGTACGGCATCAAGCGGTATCATCAGGTATCGACAGACGAGGTGTACGGCGATCTGCCGCTCGACAGACCTGATTTGTTCTTTACCGAAACGACGCCGATCCATACCAGCAGTCCGTACAGCAGTTCGAAAGCAGGCGCAGATCTGCTTGTCCTTGCGTACCACAGAACCTACGGACTTCCCGTTTCCATCAGCCGCTGCTCGAACAACTACGGACCGTACCACTTCCCCGAAAAGCTGATCCCGCTGATGATCACTCATGCACTTGCAGATGAAAAGCTTCCCGTTTACGGCGAGGGACTCAATGTCCGTGACTGGCTGTATGTCGAAGATCACTGCAAGGCGATCGACCTCATCATTCGAAACGGCAGAGTCGGTGAAGTCTACAACATCGGCGGACACAATGAAATGCGGAATATCGACATCGTAAAGATGATCTGTAAAGCACTCGGCAAGCCCGAGACTTTGATCGAGCACGTTTCTGACCGCAAGGGACACGATATGCGCTATGCGATCGACCCGACCAAGATCCACAATGAACTCGGCTGGCTGCCTGAAACCAAATTTGCAGACGGCATCCAGAAAACCATCGACTGGTACCTCACGCACCGTACCTGGTGGGAGGAGATCCTCTCGGGCGATTATCAGGACTATTATCAGAAAATGTACGGAAATCGGGAACTTCTCTCGATCGGATGAGGAACATCATGGCAGGAAAATTGATTGTAGTGGAGGGACTGGACGGCAGCGGTAAGGGAACGCAAACCAAGAAGCTGTTCGAAACCCTTCAGGCAGAAGGAAAAAATGTCAGACGGATTTCGTTTCCGAGCTACGGCACACAGGCAGCGTCCCTGCTGGAAAGTTATCTTCACGGCGAATTCGGCAATGATCCGAATGCTGTCAACGCCTATGCGGCATCGACTTTCTTTGCGATTGACCGCTATGTGAGCTTTCATCAGGGCTGGAAACAATTCTATGAGGACGGCGGCATAATTATTGCCGACCGCTACACAACATCGAACGCCATCCACCAGTGTGCGAAACTCCCGCAGGCGGAGTGGGACGAATTTCTGGACTGGCTGTTCAAGTATGAATATCAGCAGATGGGAATCCCCGTCCCCGATGCTGTCATTTATCTGCGCGTGGATCCTGAGATCAGTCAGGAACTGTTGAGCGGAAGATATGACGGGGATGAGGGAAAGAAAGATATTCACGAAAGCAATCTCGGCTATCTGAAAAGCTGCCGTCAGGCGGCGGATTACTGTACTGCGCATCTCAACTGGACAACGGTGGAATGCGTACAGAATGATCAGCTCCGCACCATAGAGGATATTGCGGCAGAGGTTTTGGAGATCGCACTGAGATAAAAAGGAAAACTGGGGCGAGAATTATGAGTATTTTGGTGACACGTTCCTCTCTCCCGAATTTCGAGGAGTATTGTGAGGAGATAAAACCGATTTTTGAATCGCATCATCTGACCAACATGGGTCCGATCTATAAGCGGCTCCAGCATCAGTTGATGGATTACCTGGGCGTTCAGCAGCTTTCTATGTTCGTAAACGGACATATGGCACTGGAAATGGCTTTTCAGGCAATGGGACTCAAAGACAGCGGCGGTGAAGTCATTACTACACCGTTTACATTTGTTTCAACTGTCCACGCCATCACAAGAAACGGTTTGAAGCCCGTTTTCTGTGATATTAAACCGGATGATTATACCATCGACCCCGAGAAGATCGAGGCGTTGATTACCGATAAGACCGTGGCGATCGTCCCTGTACATGTCTACGGCAACCTCTGCGATGTGGAAACGATCGACCGTATTGCAAAGAAGCATAACCTCAAAGTTGTTTACGATGCCGCCCACGCATTCGGTACAAAGTACAGAAACCGTGGAGTCGGTACCTTTGGCGATGCTGCAATGTTCAGCTTCCACGCAACAAAAGTATTTAACACAATAGAGGGCGGTGCGCTCGCGTTCAGCGACGAATCGCTCCGCCGTCCCCTGCACGAACTGAAAAACTTCGGTCAGCACGGCGAAAATGTCACAGATGTCGGCGGCAATGCGAAGATGGATGAATTCCGTGCGGCGATGGGTATTTGCAACCTGCGCCATATTGAGGAGAGTATTCAGTCCCGCGCATTAGCCGCAAAATGTTATGATGACAGACTGCGCGGCGTGGACGGCATTCGGCTTTGCAACCGTCAGATCGGCGTAGAACCGAATTATGCGTACTATCCCGTTTATTTCGATGAGACCCGTTTTGGTAAGAGTCGTGACGATGTGCTTGCCGAACTTGCAGCAAACGATATTTTTGCAAGAAAATATTTCTATCCTGCAATCAACGAGATGAAGTGCTATCGTGATGATAACGTGCAGGAAACACCGATCGCGCATGATGCTTCCCTGCGAATCCTGACACTGCCGATGTACGAGGGACTGACAACGGACGAAATCGACATGATCTGCGATGTCATCCTCGGCATGAGCTGAATCGTCAGAAAAGCTAGTTGGAAAGGCGATAAACCGAACATGAAGAAGATTTTGCTGCTTGGCGGTTCTGCACAGCAGGTTGTTGCGATCGAAACCGCGAAGCGTCTTGGATATTATACTGTACTTTGTGACTATCTGACCGATAATCCCGGACAGTATGCTGCAGATTCTTTCCATCTTGTCAGTACGACCGATCTGGAGGCTGTACTGCAAGTCGCAAAAGAGGAGCAGGTGGACGGTGTGCTGGCATACGCCTCCGACCCTGCCGCTCCGACCGCTGCCTATGTGGCAGAACAGCTCGGACTTCCCGGAAATCCTTACCGCGCTGTGGATATTCTTTGCAATAAGGATAAATTCAGAGCGTTTCTGGCGGAAAACGGCTTCTGTACGCCGACCGCAAAAGGGTATACAGATGAAGCTTCTGCTGTATGTGACCTGCGAAATGGCGCGTTTCGGTTTCCTGTGATCATCAAGCCCGTAGATTCGTCAGGCAGTAAGGGTGCTACTGTTTTGCAAAGCGCAGAGGACGCAGAGAAAGCCGTTGCCTATGCGTTCAGCTTTTCGAGAGGCAGCCGCATTATCATTGAGAAATTTATCACCATGAAGCATCCGTACCTGATCGGCGGCGATCTGTTCGTGGAGAACGGCGAGGTCGTACTCTGGGGACTGATGAATTGCCATCGGGACAGCACCGTAAATCCGCTGGTACCTGTCGGGAAAAGCTATCCGACAGAGCTTTCTGCCTCGGATTTGCAGCTTGCAAAAGATACGCTGCAAACGCTTGTGGACAAGCTCGGCATCCGTTCCAATGCGATGAATGTGGAACTGGTCATTGACGAGGATAATCAGGTCTGGCTGATTGATGTCGGCCCGCGCAACGGCGGCAACATGATTCCTGACCTGCTGAGCATGATTTTTGACATTGACATCGTGGAGATGTCCGTACAGACCGCAATGGGCGTGCCTGTGCCGCGTCCTGAGAACGAAGGACATCCGTTTTATGCAACGCATAACCTGCATACTGACAAAAACGGGAAGTTCTCTGAAGTACGGTTTTCCGAAGAGATTCAGCCGTACATCGTGCGCTCCTGTGTATACAAGAAAAAGGGCGATGCTGTCGAGTATTTCGACAACAGCGCAAAAGCTCTGGGCATTGTGTTTTTTCGCTTTGAATCGGAAAAGCAAATGCAGGACTATCTGACAAATATTCATCAGCATATCGAGATCGTGGTGGAATGACACTGCGTTCTGCGGAGGGACTGCATATGAAAGAAATCGGCGGATATCTTGCATTGGAGCCGCTGGTCAGCAATTCGTACTATGCGGAGCTGATTCCTGTCAACAGCGCGCGCAACGCCGCACTTTATATTCTGCGTGCCAAGAAGGCAAAAAAGGTCTGGCTGCCGTATTTCCTGTGTGATTCCGTCAGCGGTGTCTGCGACAGAGAGGGGATCCCTTACGAATTTTACCATATTGGCGCAAATTTCGAACCGCTTTTTGACAGAGAACTTGCTGAGAATGAATGGCTGTACATCGTCAACTATTACGGTCAGATCGACGCAGATACGGCACTTGGCTATCAGAAACGATACGGCAATGTGATTTTTGACAACGTGCAGGCGTTTTTCCAAAGACCTGTCGATGGAATGCCGACGGTTTATTCCTGTCGGAAATTTTTCGGTGTTCCCGATGGCGGATACGCCGCTTGTGATACCAAATGGAACGAACCGCTTCCGAAGGACACTTCGGGCGACCGCCTGACGCATCTGCTCGGACGGCTGGAAAGCGGCTCGGCTTCTGCATATTATGCGGAATATCAGGCGTCAAACCGCAGATTCAAGGATTTGGAACTGCGCGAAATGTCTGATTTTACAAAGAATCTGATGGGTGCCATTGACTATGCGGCGGTGAAAAAGCGGCGTGAGGACAATTTCAGATTTTTGGACGCTCAGCTCGGCAGTCAGAACCAGTTACAGTTGAAACTGCCTGAGGGCGCGTTTGCATATCCGTTCTATCATCCGAACGGCATGATGCTCAAAAAGCGTCTTGCTGCGGAGAAAATCTATGTTCCGACACTCTGGCCGAATGTGCTGGAGCTTGCAGACGGCATCGAGAAAGACTATGCGGAAAATATCCTGCCTCTGCCCTGTGACCAGCGGTATGATGCGGAGGATATGGCAAGAATTTGCAGCGAAATTGCGCGGTTAGAATAAGAAAAGGACGCTACTGCGTAAATTCTTTGATTGGAGAACAGAGAAAATGCGAATAGAGGAAGTAGGAAGCGGAACCGTCAATTTGGGTGAAATTGACGGCATTTCCCATGAACAGTTGTTTCATGATATTGGGGTGGAGGTTGCTAAGGACAACCTGCAATATCTCAATGAACACGATAAGAAAGTTGTGCCGCGCAACACGTTTTATACACGTTGTGTCAAGCGGCTGATTGATATTGTTGCTGCGCTGTTTGCCCTGATTGTGACGCTGCCGATCAATCTGGTACTGGGCGTTTGTACATTTTTTGATGTCGGACATCCGATCTTCTTTTTGCAGCAGCGTTATGGAAAAGACGGAAAGAAATTTACCATCATCAAATTCCGCAATATGACCAATGCCACCAATGAGTTGGGCGAATTACTGCCGCCCGATCAGCGTGTGACAAAATTCGGAAAATTTGTCCGTCGTACATCGCTTGATGAAATGCTGAACTTCGTCAGTGTGCTGAAAGGGGATATGTCCCTGATCGGTCCGCGTCCGCTGGCAGAACAGTATATGGAACGATACAGCGACCGTCACAAGATGCGTTATGCTGTGCGTCCGGGCTTGGAATGCCCGAATATCACCTGCAAAAGCGGTGAATATACATGGAAAGACCAGTTTGAAAATGAGATATATTATGTGGAAAATGTTAGTTTTCTGCTGGATTTGAAAATGGCATTTTCGCTGGTCGGCATGGTGTTCAATCGCAAGAAAACAAAAATCCGTGCAAGTGCGACTCGCGGCAGCTTTATCGGCTATACAAAGGACGGCGAAAGCATCAATTCCAGAACCGTTCCTGCGGAGTATGTCAAGCGTGTCGCAAAGCTTTATGAAGAAGCAAAATAAAATAATACAGTTTCCGCAGAGAGTAGGAGGAAATCAGAAATTGGGTAGCGAATTAGAAGGAAAAAAACTTTTGATCTTGGGCGCAACTGCACCAATGTGTGAGATCGTGAAAGAAGCACAAAGCTTGGGAGTCACGGTATATGTGACAGACTATCTTCCGGATTCCCCTGCGAAAAAATACGCAGATAAGAGCTTTATGGTCAATGCGATCGACGTCGATGCAGTTGTGAAGCTTTGTCAGGATGAGGGCGTAGACGGCATATTTACAGGCTATAACGATATGCTGCTGCCCTATTGCCAGAAAGTCTGTGAAAGACTTGGCAAGCCGTTTTGCGGTACAGAAGAAAATATTCGTATGTGCATCGACAAGGAAATGTTTAAGAATGCCTGTGTAAAAAGCGGTGTTCCTGTCGTTCCGTGGGTGGATGCAACCAAGGATAATTACACGGAAGTCCTTCAGAATGTGAAAGTCCCTGTTGTGGTGAAGCCTGCCGATTACAGCGGTTCCAAGGGCGTATTTAAATGCTATGATGCGGAAAAGCTGCAAAGCGTTGTCGAGGAGGCACTCACATATTCCAAGGCCGGCAAAGTTCTGATTGAGAAAATCATGGACGTTGACAAGGAGATCAGCGCATACTATATGATGCATGACGGTGAGGTCTATTTTGTGACAATGGGCGACCGCTATGTTAATGTCATTGATCCGAATATCGCACCTGTCGGCAGAGGAATGCTCTATCCCTCGATCTATCAGGATGCGTGGATCGAAAAAATGGACAGCCGTATCCGTAAATTTTTTGCGGATAATGATATGCGCGATGGATTTGCGTTTATTCAGGGCTTCTATGAGGACGGCGATTTTTATATTCACGAAATCGGCTACCGTTTGAACGGCGGCTTTACTTATGATATTATCAAGTATTTCAGCGGCTATCATCAGATGCACGAACTGATCCGCTTTGCGCTGACAGGCAAAATGGACAAGTCAGCACTCGCAAAGAGCAACCCGCATTTTGATGGTCTGGGCATGATCGTTACGTTGTCCATTAAGGAGGGCGTCATCGGAACAGTCGGCGGCGTCGAGCAGATCGAACAGATGCCCGGAATTATTCGGTTCCATCAGCTTCACCATGAGGGCGATGCGCTGATGGCACATGGTACCACTGCACAGGTATTTGCATATATTCTGTGCGGTACAAAAGACAAAGCAGAACTTGACGAAACAATTCGCGGAATTCAGGACAATCTGGTTGTACTGGATGACCACGGCAACAGCATGATTCGTGATATTATCGACCCACAAACAATTCTGGTAAAGGAGTAAGCAAAGAAATGATTTCAGAAAACGGAAAAATTGATTTCCTGTATATGAGTGAACAGGATATGATCGATGCAGGCGTCAAGGACATGAAAGGCTGCATGGAAGCCATGGAAGAAATGTTCTGCCTGCTCTACCGCGGCGATTACCGTATGGGCGGCGAGGATGCCAATGAGCATGGTATCCGTGTTTCATTCCCGAAGCAGTCCGATATTGAGGGAATGCCGCTTGCAGAGCCGGATTATCGTTTTATGGCGATGCCTGCATATCTGGGCGGAAAATTCCATATGTTCGGTATCAAGTCCTATGGTTCTCATCACCGCAACAAGGAAGTCGGTCTGCCGCGTTCCATTCTGATGATGTCGCTGTTAGATACAGTCACAGGCGCACCGATCGCCTATATGTCCGCAAATATCCTGAGCGCAATGCGGACGGGTGCGGTTTCGGGACTCGGTCCGAAGTATCTCTCAAAAAAGGATCCGAAGGTTCTGGGTATTATCGGTCCGGGCGTCATGAGCACCTATTCGCTGGATGCGTTCATGGAGGCACAGCCGGGTATTGAAGTTCTGAAAGTCAAGGGACGCAGTCAGTCCGGCATTGACCATTTCATTCGGAATGCCAAGGCAAAATATCCGTCGATCCGTGAATTTATTATCTGCGAGTCCATCGAAGACTGTGTCCGCGATTCGGATATCGTATATTACGGTACAACCAATGCAGCAAAGTTCGAGGACAACCCCTGTGTGAAAGCAGAATGGGTGAAGAAAGGTGCGCTGGTCATCAGTGCGTCCTCTCTGCTGGTGGATACGGACTTTATGGCAGATAAGCCGAATGTCCGTCTGGTTGCTGACAACTATAAAATGTATGAGGGCTGGGGCACAGGCTACGAGCTGCCCACCCAGAAAAATGTTTCCACGCTGCTTGGCATGGGCTTCTATGATGCAGTAATGGAAGGAAAAATCAAACGCGAGGATATCGCTGATCTGGGCGGTATTATCAGCGGCGATCAGGTAGGACGTGAGAATGAGGACCAGATTCTGATCTACGCAGTCGGCGGTATGCCGATCGAGGACGTTGCGTGGGCATATGAGTGCTATCACAACGCCGTTGCGAAGAATATTGGTACGAAGCTGAATTTGTGGGAAACACCGGATCTGATGAAATAAGTTCGGTGTATAGGGAATTGTAAAGTCAGAAAGGAAAAAGGTATTCGATGAAAGATAAAGCTTTCAACAAAGTGTTAAACAGTTTTGATGTCATTGTGGTTGCTTTTGGTGCCATGATTGGCTGGGGATGGGTCGTTTCGTCCGGACAGTGGATCCAGTCGGGCGGCGTTCTTGGTACGATCATCGGTTTTATCATCGGCGGTCTGATGATTTACTTCGTAGGATTGACATATGCAGAATTGACAACAGCATTGCCTCTTTGCGGCGGTGAACACGTATTTAGTTTTATGTCATTCGGTTCAGTTGGAAGCTTCATTTGTACATGGGCATTGATTCTGAGCTATATGGGTGTTGTATGTTATGAAGCCTGCTCTTTCCCAACGATTTTGCAGTATCTGTTCCCGAATATGCTGAAAGGCTATCTCTATACGGTACAGGGCTTTGATGTCTACGCATCGTGGGTTGCGGTCGGCAGCATTATGGCATTCCTGATCATGATTATCAACATTATCGGCATCAAGAAATCCGCTGTCATGCAGACAGTATTTACGGTCGCAATCGCAGCAGTCGGCATTATTCTGCTGGCAGGTTCCGTATTCAGCGGCAGCATGGACAATGTGGCTGATCAGGCGTTTATCGGTGAAGGCACCGGTGCATCGTTCCAGAATATTCTCGGAATTGCCATGATGACACCGTTCTTCTTCTTTGGCTTTGACGTCATTCCGCAGGCAGCAGAGGAAATCAATGTTCCGCTGAAAAAACTCGGCAGATTGATGATCCTGTCGATCGTACTTGCGGTTGTATTCTATGCTTTGGTCGTCTTTTCGATTGGTCTGGTCATGACACAGGACGATGTAAAGGCTTCGCTGGAATCTACCGGTCTGGTTACGGCTGACGCGATGTCCAAGGCGTTTGGTACAAAGATGATGGCAAAGGTCCTGATCATCGGCGGTCTTTGCGGTATTATCACCAGCTGGAATTCTTTCCTGATCGGCGGAAGCCGTGCTCTCTATTCGATGGCAGATTCCCATATGGTACCGACCGTATTCTCGAAACTGCATCCGAAATTCAAGACACCTGTCACAGCATTGGTTCTGCTGGGCGGATTGTCTGTGCTTGCACCGTTTGTCGGCCGCATGATGCTTGTATGGATCGTAGATGCCGCAAACTTTGCCTGCTGTCTTGCATATTGCATGGTATCGATTTCGTATCTGGTCATTCGCAAAAAGTATCCCAACATGAAGCGCCCCTATAAGAATAAGCATTATCGTATCATCGGTATTATCGCAAGCCTGATGTCCGGTACCATGATGCTGATGTATATTCTGCCGGGTATGGGCTGTACGCTTGTCTGGCAGGAATGGATCATCGTTGCAGGCTGGGGCTTGCTGGGACTTGGTTTCTTTATCTGGAGTAAGGTAAAGTACGGCAAGAAATTTGGCGATCTGAAAGTGGAGTATGAGGAAGAAAAGGTCTGAGGACGCAGACTGTAACAAACTGTTTCCTGAAAGGACATAGATCAGATGAATAAAGCGGAATTATGTAATATTATCCGAAGCAAATACCCCAAGGCATTTGGTATCCGCAAGCGTCTGCAACAAATAAAAGTACAGCGTTTGCACAATCATTTTCTGACAGAAGCGGAGATCCTTGCCTGCGAGAAAGATCCTGCGGAGAAAAAGCGGATCGTTGCCGCCCGTGCAGAAGAATGGAAAAGCAATCTTCGTCCGATCGTAGCAGAAATGGAAGAGATTCTCGAAAAGTCTGCTGCATATCGGGACAGAGAAAATCTGGACGATATTCGGACGGATATTCTCTACTGCCGAATGGCATTCGGTTTTCTGCCTTCGGAGTATCTGGGTTTTGAACTGGAAAATCGTTCCAAGGAAGAACGTCTGAAATTCGAATCGGATATTGATACGTTTGAATTCGGCTATTCTGTGAATGACATCACAAAATTGCAGTCGATCGTGGATAAGGGCGAAAGCTTCAAGCAATTCAAACAGTATTTTGGCAGAGATGCCATGCTGATCGATAAGCGTGCGAACTTTGAGGAATTCCGGACATTTGTACAGAAGCACCCGAAGTTCGTCAAGAAAAAGACCAATTCAGCACAGGGCAAAAATATTGAACTGATTGATTTTCCGACACTTGGAAAGACAGATCGGGAGTATTTTGATACGCTTGTCAGCTCCGGAAAGTTTTTGCTGGAAGAACTGGTTGTCCAGCACGCAGAGATGGCAAAATTCAATGCATCCAGCGTGAATACCATTCGCTGTATGACTATGAACACCAAAAACGAGGGCGTGGTTGTACCGTACTGCTTTATGCGGACAGGAAGAAACGGTTCGTTTGTGGATAATGGCGGTTCAGGCGGTATTCTGATCGGTGTGGATGCGAAAACGGGTGTCGTGAATACGGACGGCTATGATGAGTATATGGCGAGATTTGAAGAACACCCTGACACGCATATTCATTTCTTAGGCAGCCAGATCCCTGCTTGGGACGATATGCTGAATTTCTGTAAGGAAGCAGCGGCAAAGGTTGAAGGTATGGGATATTTGTCGTGGGATATGGCATATACCGACAAGGGCTGGGTGGTCATCGAAGTCAACGGCATCGGCCAGCTGATCGGCCCGCAGATCGTAATGAAACGCGGTATCAAGGCAGAAGTTGCCGAACTGCTTGCGAAGATGAATACTGTCGTATAAAAAGCGAAAATGGGGGATAGCGCAATGGAACGGGAAGAAATGGATCGTTTGGTTCAAAAGCTGCATGAAACATCATTGAAAATTGTACTGGACGTTGATCAGTATTGCAAAGAAAATGGTCTGACATATTATTTGTCGGGCGGTTCGTGTTTGGGTGCTGCGCGGCATAAAGGTTTCATTCCGTGGGACCATGATGCGGATCTGATGATGCCCAGAGAAGACTACGAAAAGTTTCTTCTGCATTTTGAAGAAGCAATGGGCGGGAAATACGGTGTCGGTTCTCTGCTGACAGAGAAAAACTGGATTCGGACATATTCTAAAATCTGGGATACCAAAACGATACTGAAAGAGAAAAATATCACCGAAATGGACAGAGGTGTATCGATCGATATTTTTGCGATCGACGGACTCCCGACCAATGCATTCCTGAGAAAATTGTATTATCAGAAGACAAAGGTACTGTCCTATTTTCGCTACCAGCTGATTCGTACCAGCTGGGGAGAACATGAACCGTTTCGTCATGTGAAAAAGTTTTTTGCACAGCATTGGGGGGAGCGCGGAAGCCGTTTCTTCTCAAAACGGATCGACAACAGCGCAAAAAAATATCCGTTTGCTGCTTCACAATATGTAGGTGTCAGTACCGCTTGTCATTATTGGGACAAAGAGACCATAGAGAAAAAATATATGGAATCGGCAGTCTATCTGCCATTTGAAGGGAAAGAGCTGCCAGTTGTCAATGGCTATGAAAAATATCTGACCAATTTGTACGGCAAAGACTATATGCAGCTGTCCAAGGAGTTTGCTGACCGCGAAATGGAGCAGCAGTATAAGTACGTGGACAGATGGGAGATTATTTTTCTGGATTCTGATGCTACAGAAAGGGAGAATTGATTATGGCAAATATTGGTTTGATTATTGCGGGCGGATCTGGCGCGAGAATGCGACAGGATATACCGAAACAGTTTATTACTGTCAACGAGAAGCCTGTAATTGTCTATACGCTGGAAGCGTTTCAGAGTCATCCGGAAATTGAAGCGATCGCAGTTGTCTGCATTGAGGGCTGGGAGAATGTTCTCTGGGCGTATGCCAAGCAGTTTAACATTACAAAGCTTCAGTATGTGATTCCGGGCGGAAAAAATGGTCAGGATTCGATTCGCAACGGCGTGTATGAACTCGAAAAGCATTACAGCGCAGACGATATCGTACTGATCCATGACGCAATTCGTCCGATGGTTTCTGCGGAGATCATTTCGGATTGTATTGTGAAAACGAAAAAATACGGCAATGCCATTACGGTCATTCCTTGTGCGGAGGCAATGATGGAAACGGAGGACGGAGAGGTTTCTGTCGGCAGTTATCCGCGTGACCGTCTGAAGCGTACCCAGACACCGCAGGGTTTTTCCATCGGAAAGATCTGCGATCTGCATCGCCGTGCGCTGGAAGCGGGCATTACCAATTCGGTCGCATCCTGCACACTGATGATCGAAATGGGCGAACAGGTGTATTTCTCAGCAGGTTCTGAGAAAAACATCAAGCTGACTACCGTAGAGGATATTGACATTTTCAAGGCTTTGCTGACTGCAAAGCGTGCAGACTGGTTAAAGGGATGAGGATGATGAGCTTTTATCAGAGCAAGAGCTTTCTGGAAGATTTGTCCGCAGCAGCAGATGCAGTTGTCGGACTGGAAAAGCTGTATGGAAAATCCGTACTGATTGCAGGTGCATCGGGACTGATCGGTTCGTTTATGACAGATATTCTGATGGAATGCAATCGTTCCCGCAATGCAGACATTACGGTTTATGCGCTGGACCGCGATATGGCAAGAATTGCTGAGCGGTTCGACGAGATCAAAACCGAAAAGCTGATCTATATTGAGGGCGATGTGAATACCGTACCGACATTTGATTACCCTGTGGATTATATCATCCATGCGGCAAGCAATGCGTTTCCTGCGGTATTCAACAGCGATCCTGTCGGTACTGTCATGAGCAATATTCAGGGTACCAAAAACCTGCTGGACTATGGTGTTGCGCATGGTGCGGCACGCTTGCTGTATATCTCCTCAGGCGAGGTGTATGGACAGGGCGATCTTTCGCTGGATTGCTTTGAAGAAAGCTACGGAGGATATGTCGATCCGACCTCTGTACGTTCCTGCTATCCGAACGGCAAGCGCACGGCTGAAACCCTTTGTGTTGCATATACAAAGCAGTTTGGTCTGGAAACGGTAATCGTCCGTCCGAGTCATACCTATGGGCCCTGCGCAACGCGTGCAGACAATCGTGCGAATGTACAGTTTGTCAATAAGGGACTTGCCGGCGAGGATATTGTTCTCAACAGCGCAGGCACACAGCTGCGTTCCTATACGTATATTACGGATTCTGCTTCTGCAATTCTTTCTGTTCTGACAACGGGCGAAACAGGCAATGCCTATAATATTGCAAATTCCAACGCGAGAACAACGATTGCAGGCTATGCACAGACGGTTGCAAAACTGACAGGTACAAAGGTAATTTTTGCCGATCCCGATGCTGTTGCAAAAGCAGAGCAGACACCGATCGAAAAGCAGGTGCTTTCAAGCAAAAAACTGGAAGCACTCGGTTGGAGCGGAAGATATACAGTCGAAGAAGGTATTGGACGTACCCTGCAAATCATGCGGGAGCTGGAGGAACAGTAAGACCATGCTGGAAGAACTGAAGCAAACTGTATGCGCCGCGAATCTGGAACTGGTGAAGCGGGGCATCGTGATTTATACATGGGGCAATGTCAGCGGCATCAGCCCCGACAAACGATATATGGTAATCAAACCCTCCGGTGTCGCCTATGACGGAATGACGCCGGAGGATATGGTCGTTGTGGACATCACAACGGGAGAAGTCGCAGAGGGAAAATGGAATCCTTCCTCGGATACCAAAACGCATCTTGCGCTCTACCGAGCGTTCCCGACGATCGGCGGCATTACACACACGCATTCTGTTCATGCGGTTGCGTTTGCACAGGCAGGGAAAGATATTCCCGCGCTTGGCACGACCCATGCAGATTATTTTTATGGGGACATTCCCTGTACGAGAGAGCTGACACGCGAGGAAGTCGAGTCAGATTATGAGCTGAATACAGGCAATGTGATCGTAGAAACTTTGCAGGGACGAAAGATCGACCCGATGGCTGTCCCGGGTATTGTCGTGCGGAATCACGGTCCGTTTTCGTGGGGAAAGGATGCGGCGGCGTCTGTTTATCATGCGGTCGTAATGGAGACCGTAGCGGAGATGGATCTGAAAACGCTGATGCTGAATCCTGATGCGGCAATTTCGCAGTATGTGCTGGATAAGCATTATATGCGCAAACATGGCCCAAATGCTTATTATGGGCAGAAGAAGGGGTGACAAGTGAGCAATCAGTCAAGAAAAAATGCGGTCTTGTTTACTCTTGGAACCTTAGCCGTGACCAGACCGGGATATATCATGGAGAAAGTTCCGTTTGCCAATCAATGCTCAAGACTCTATTTTTTTGCAAGTGTTTTTGTATTGTTGGTGATCCTATTTCGAAAATTCACGACAAGTACTGCCAAGAGTATTCTGAGAATCGCGATTCCGGTTGCTTTATATCTCTGGCTTTCGCTGCGGACGATCATCGCGCATGGTGCAATCGCAGAAATGCTTTATCGTCTGCTGTATTATTCATATTGTTTGCTTCTGGCAACATTCGGTATGAAAAAAGATCCGAAAACATTCCTTCGGAGTGTGAGGAATGTTTTGTTCGTATTGGTAGTGCTGAATGCTGTCACTATTATACTGAAGCCTGACGGTTTGTATACACTTACGAAGATGACAGGCGAAGAAGACAATCGTTATTGGTTTTTAGGCTTCAAAAACGGAATTAGCAAATATAGTGTGTTCTTAATTACGCTTAGTGGTGCGTACCATTTACTCACCAGAAAAGCGAAAGATTTTTTCATTTTTTATATTTCTTTTGCGGTTTCTGTGATTTCAGCTGTAATGATAGAATCATCGGGTGGATTGGTTGGTGCCTGTCTGACCTTTTTGATTTCTGTATTTGTGCGCAAAACGAAGAACAGCGGCATTATGTCGATGGCAAGAATGCGAAATTACGCCATTGTGATTGCTTTTGTATTTGCAACGGTCGTATTGACAACTTCTCTCCTGACGAATCCGCTTGTAGTGTATTTTGTCACGGAGGTACTGGGCGAAAAGATTACATTGTCAGGACGCTTGCCTATTTGGGCGGCCGTACTGCAGATTGTGTCACAGCATTTCATAGGCGGTGTCGGATACCTTGGCGGAGAAGGAAACGCTCGTTTGATCGGACACACTGCCAATACGGTAGATGCACATGATTACTACTTGGAATTCTTGCTGGAAGGCGGTATCATTGCCTTTACTATATTGGTACTGTTCTTCCTCCAGATGACGAGAAAGCTGGATAAATATCGCAAAAATGATTCTGTTGCGGTACTGGCAGGCGGATTATTTACCTTAATGCTGGTTTTGATTGCAGAGAATTGCAACAATGACTTTATGTGGATTTTCTTCGGTATTTGTTTAAGCGCAGAAGAAATAGAACGTGAACGCCTGAAAATGCCGCTGGATGTTGTGCTCGAGAAAGTTGGATTACGGAGGTAGATGAATGATTTCAATTATTGTCCCTTCATACAACGTAGAAACATATCTTCCGCGCTGTGTTGACAGTATCCTTGCACAGACATATACAGACTGGGAACTGATTCTGGTCAACGACGGTTCAAAGGACGGCACAGGTGCAGTCATAGACGAATATGCATCGAAAGATGCGCGTATCCATGCAGTTCATCAGGAAAACGGCGGCGTATCTTCAGCACGCAACAAGGGTATGGAATCCATGACGGGCGAGTATGTCATTTTTCTGGATTCTGACGACTGGATCGAACCTGATATGCTGAAAGAACTGGAAGATGCTATTCGAAGAAACGATTCGGATATGGCGGCGTGTGACTCTGCGAATGTTACACAGGACGAAAATGGCGTTCAGACAGCAAAAACCTGTTACAAATGGGGCAAAGATGCCAAGGAGAAAACTGTCAGCGGAAAAGATGCGTTTTATGCAGTATTCTATCAGTCGGCAACGCTCTGGAATAAGCTGTTTCGGACAGAGAATGTACGCGGCATCGAATTCAATACAAAGATGTCGTATGGTGAAGATACAGATTATCTGCTGCGCGCTCTGCAGAAATGCGGTAAAATAACATTGATTCCGTACTGCGGTTATAATTATTTTATAAACCGCACAGGAAATGTACGTTCTGCAAAAATAGATGCTCGTTCGATTGAATTGCTGAATAACGCGAAGATCGTGTATCAGAGATTGCGAGAATTGGGGTATGTATCGCTGGGCGTATATCGTCTGCAAACGGTTATCTGGCAGGTGATCTGCGGCATTCCGACAGATGATTACAAGGATCCAGCCTATCAGCCTTATCTGGAAGCGTGCCGCATGGCAGCAAGAACTGCGCCGTTTGGCGATATTCTGGCATATCTGAAAGACGGACGCTTCCCGAAAAATGCGCGTATGCGGTATTTGTATTTTTACTTCTCACCGAAATCTTTTGTGGAGAGAAGAAAAAAACAGATAGAAAAGAAGTAAGCATTGCCTTCTGTGTGAATGCTGACAGAGAGGAAACTGCACTATATGAAACTCGGAATCATGACATTTCAACGTGCCAATAATTACGGTGCGGTGTTACAATGCTGTGCGCTGAATCGGGCATTGCAAAATCTGGGCGCGGACTGTGAGGTCATCGACTACTCGCCCGATTATTTTCGTAAGCTTTACCATGTTTTACCTGAAAAAATGTTTAGTGTGCAAGGACTCAAAACACTTGCCTGTCATTTGCTGCTGCGGAAAATGCTGGTACAGCGCAATGCCTCATTTGATCTGTTTGTCGGAAACAAAATGAAGATCAGCAAGCAGCATTATCTGACGTTGGACGGCGTATCGGAGCTGCCGTATGACGCTGTTATTACAGGCAGCGATCAGGTCTGGAGTCCGACCGTTGCAAGATTTGATCCTGCGTTTTTCCTCTATGGTGATGCGTTTCGGAATGTGCGGAAGTATTCCTATGCGGCGAGCATAGGAGTCAAGCAGCTGCCGGAGGAGAAAACAGAGGAATATAAACGACGTCTTGCGGATTATCGTCTGATGTCCGTTCGTGAGGAGAGTGCCGTACCGCTGGTGGAACAGCTTGTCGGACAAACACCGACTGTATCCTGTGATCCGACCTTTTTGCTGGATGCAGACGAGTGGAAGGCAATGGCAGGCGCCAAACCGCTGGTTGACGGTGAATACATTTACCTCTATTATGTCAAGCAGCCGCAGGAGATCCGCGAATATGCGAAAAAGCTTGCAAAAGAAACAGGCTGCAAGGTTATCTGCACCTCCTGCTTTTTCACGAGAGCACCCGGTGCAAAATACCACTATATGAGCGGCAAGGCTGACCAACAGGACGGCTTTGTGACGATGAATGCCGTTGCTCCGGACGAGTATCTGAATCTGATCCTGCACGCAAAATATGTGCTGTGCAGTTCGTTCCACGGGACGGTGTTCAGTATTTTGTTCCGCAAGCAGTTTTTGTCCCAGACTGTATGGCATGACGGCAGCAGCAACGATCGTGCTGCCAATCTGCTGAAGCTGACAGGACTTTCAGGACGTGATATTTGTTCTGCGAATGCATCGATCGACAAGGTTGAGGACTGGGATGCGGTTGCAGAAAAGATTGCTGTGCTGCGTGAAAACGGGCATCAGTATCTGAATGATATTTTGACGGATATGCAGGAGGCCTGACGGTATCAATTCTCCTGAAACAGAAAGGATTTATTGGAAAAATGGGTAGAAAAGCAGATCTGGCGAAAAACACGGCAATTCTTTCAATCGGTAAATTGTTGACGAAGCTTGTCAGCTTTTTCCTTTTGCCGCTATATACTTCCATTCTTGCGGATGAGGAATTTGGTCTGTACGATGTGCTGATTACTTACGGCACGGTACTGATCCCGATTTTCAACTGGCAGTTTGACCAAGGATTGTTCCGTTTTATGCTGGATACCCGCGGCGATGATGAGAAGCATAAAGATCTGTTCTCGACCTTGTTCACTTCCTGTTTTTTTCAGGTGGCACTCTATGTTGTCCTGTTTTTGCTGATCTCACCGTTTTTACATATTGAACACGCAATTTTTCTGCTGTTTTATGTGGTGCTGCATATCTTTTTCGAAATGCTGCACCAGTTTATCCGCGGCAGAGGCAGCAGCGTCAAATATACCATTGCGTCCTTTATTGCAACCACAGCCATTACCGTGATGAATGTCATTACGCTGGTTGTCCTGAAAATGGGACTTCAGGGTATGTTCATTTCTACGCTGATCGGGCAGAGTATTGGTATTGTCTATCTGATTTTTGCCACAAAATTCTGGAAATTCTATTCGATCAAGCGATTCAGCAAGAATACTTTCAAGCAGGTTGGCGCATATGCTTTTCCGCTTATCCCGAACAACCTGGCATGGTGGGTGGTCAATGCGTCCGACCGCGTCATTATCAAACATTTTCTTGGACTTGCCGCCAACGGCATATATGCCGCTGCGAACAAGTTTCCGAATGTGTTTATCCAGTTTTACAACATCCTGAATCTTTCGTGGACGGAAACCGTTTCACTCCACTATGAAGACGAGGACAGAGATGAATTCCTGACGGAAACGATGACGGCGATGTTCAAGCTGTTCTCTTGCGCCTGCTTTGGTATTACCGCCGTTATGCCGTTTATATTCAAATATCTTGTGGTACGCAAAGATTATGCGCCCGGCTTTTATCATATCCCGATTCTGATGTACGCGATGCTGTTTCGCGTGCTTGTCGGATTGTATAGCTGCGTATATGTTGCACAGAAGAATGCCAAGAAGATCGCCGTGACTTCGATTGTTTCCGCAGTCATCAATGTCAGCGTGAATCTGATTTTGGTGAAGTTTATCGGACTGTATGCAGCATCCGTTTCGACCTTGGTCGCATTTGCTGTAATGTTCACCGTGCGCTATATTGACGTGAACAAGACTGTTCATATGAAAATCAAGGCAAATGTTGCAGTTCCGACCATTGTAATCGGTGCAGTCGTTGTATCGACCTATTACACAGGAAACAAAATTCTTCAGGGAGCAGTATTCCTTGTTGTCGCTGTATATTCTGTAATGATGAATATGGATTATGTACGTATGGCGGTTGACAAAGCGAAAAAGCTGCTGCACCGCGGATCATGACGAAGAGGAGAGAGCGCGTTTGGAACATTCCAAAAAATACGAACCGCATCAGTCTGTGCGGTATTTGAATGCTGAATCTGTTTCCGCATCCGATAAGCCTTTGCCGATGCTGTATGCAGACCGCGAAAATTGCTGCGGCTGTACCGCCTGTGCAGAAGGCTGTCCTGCAAATGCAATTCAGATGCTGGCGGATTCAGAAGGATTTCCATATCCTGTGATCGACGCAAAAAAATGTGTGCGCTGCGGAAAATGCCTGCAGCTTTGCCAGCTGAAAAAAGACCAGCGCGAAAAAGGGTATCTGCAAGATGAAACGCCTGTGCCTGAATCAGCGAAAAAGACACAGCCGGCCTGCTGTGCTGTCAAGCACAAGGATTTCGATACCCGTATGGCATCTCGTTCGGGCGGCATTTTTACCGCGCTTTCCGACCTGGTACTGGACGATGGCGGCGTGGTGTTTGGCTGTGTGCAGACGGAAAAATTTCTGGCCAAACACATTCGTGCAGAAGAGAAAGCAGACCGTGATAAAATGCGCGGTTCGAAATATATTCAGAGTGACATCAGCGGTATTTTTCCACAGGTCAAAGCAGATCTGGAAGCCGGCAGAACAGTTTTGTTTTCAGGTACTTCTTGCCAGGTGGCCGGACTCAAAAGCTATCTGCAAAAGCCGTATGACAATCTGCTGACGGTGGATATTGTGTGTCATGGTGTGCCGAGTCCGCTGGTTTGGAAAGAGTATCTGCAATGGCAGACTCAAAAGCATAACGCTATCTGCACAGCGGTAGACTTTCGTAACAAACGGGATTTCGGCTGGAAAGCCCACGTTGAAACGCTGACAATGAAAAAGCCATCGGGTGAAACGATTACAGTCAACAGCGAGGTTTTTAAGAAACTGTTTTATGGTGAATATCTGAGCCGTCCGAGCTGCTATAAATGTCCGTATAAATCTGTTCATCATCCGAGTGATATTACGATTGCGGATTATTGGGGCATACAGAGAATTGCACCGGAATTCAATGATGATAAGGGTGTGTCGCTGGTACTGATCAATACCGATGCAGGCAGAGGGTGGTTTGCACGCGCAAAGGACAGTATCGAGCTGCTGGAGGAAAAGTTGGAGGACAGTTTGCAGCCGCCGCTGAAAGCTCCGTTTGATGCGCCGAAAGACCGCACGCAATTCTGGGAAATGTTTTACGGCGAGCCGTTTGAAACATTGGCAAAACAGTATGGCGGTTATGGACTTGTGAATGCAGTCAAGCGAAAACTTGGCGGCTGGAAGCGGAGTCTGAAAAAGCGTCTGCATCTTTAAAAAACTTGACATCCATGAAAAACTGTGCTAAAATGTATCTATCTGTCCGAATGGATGGGATAGGACATTGAGAGATATGCCGCAAGGCGAAGAACGGAGGAAAATAATGAGTAAGAACGAGAATACAAACCTGAATATTACGCTGAAGAATGAAGAGGCTTCGCAGGAAGTTATCGTAACATTCAGCGGAATATTCCATAAGCTGAAAAAGTATTTCATGCTTTGGTTTATGATTGCGATCGTGATCGGAATTCTGGTGCTGGTAATCGGTATCATCAACAAGAACAGTCCGAGAACACCGGTTGCGACATTGGTCAGCTTCACGTATGATGGCGTAGAGAAGGGCAAGGCCCCCGATGGCTCCAAGTTTGATTATAATACTTTGAAAAGTCCGCTGATCATTCAGGCGGCTCTGGACGAATTGTCCTACGATCTGGAACTTGTAGAGAATATTCGCGCAGGCATTGCCATTGAAGGCCGAATCCCTGCGGATGCGATCGACCGTATCACAACCTATAAAAATGTCTATGAAACTGCGGCAAGCGTTTCTGCGGCACAGGCAATGCTGGATACCACCTGGTACCCGACACAGTATACGGTAAAACTGGACTATTCCGCTCTGAAGATCAGCCGTGCGGAAGCCGCTACGATCCTGAACACCATGATGGACTGCTATCGTGATTGGTTCTTTGAACGCTACGGATTCAATGAGGCACTTGGCGAGGCTGTTGCCACACTTGACTACACGAACTATGACTACGCAGAAGCTGTTGATATGTTTGACGACACACTTTCATCGTTGGCTTCGTATATTTCCAGTTTGTCTGCAAGTGATTCTTCCAGATTCCGTTCTACTGAAACAGGCTACACTTTCGCAGACCTGAAAAAAGGTATCTCCTCGATCCGCGAACTGGATCTTGATATCCTTTCCTCGTTCATTTCCGTGAATAATGTCACCAAGGATAAGGATCGTCTGCTGGCATACTACGAGTACCGCATTGAAAATCTTTCCCGTGAACAGGTCATTTACGAGGAAGAACTCGCAACGATCGCCGAATCCATCGCACAGTACGAAAAAGACCAGATCATTGTATTCAGCGACGGAACACAGGGCATGAACAGCCAGTTTACTGAGGCTTCCGAGCAGTACGACAAGATGATTTCTCAGAAGATCTCTGTACAGAGCACCCTTTCTTCGACCAAACAGCGCATCAACTACTACAAAGACCGTATCCTTGCACTCAAGACCAAGCACGTTGGTGCAACGGATAAGGTTGAACGTGTTGAAGCTGATCTTGCGAAACTGAGCGAGCGCATCAATGAAATGATCGATGTCGTCAACCGCACCGCAGACGACTACTATGAGAATGTTTCGCTGGCAAATTCCTACAGCATTCTGGTACCTGCGACTGCATCTGTTGCAGCATCCTCTTTCAGTGCTGTTCGTTCGATCATCATTCCTGCATTCGTTCTTGAATGTCTGCTGGTCGTACTGTATGTCTGTGTTGCACTCTTTGAGGCAGTTGTAGAACAGTACAACAAGAACCGCAGAAAGGCAGCAGCTGCTGAGGCAGCCGATGCAGTAGATGCGGAAATCGTATCGTGTGCGGATGAAGACGATGATGCAGACGAAGATGAAAAATCTGCAAAATCCCGTAAAAAGGATAAATAATCCACAAAGATGATTTCAAACACGCCTGATGCCGTAAGGCATCGGGTGTGTTTTCTTGTGTGGGAATATTGACAAATCTTCAAAATTATGGTACTCTATTAGACGAGAATCTTTGCTTTTGAAAGGAGCATTTTATCTGATGGACAATCAGGCACTTGCAGCACTGCTGTTCCCCGATATTACAAAAAGTATTGCGGATTATGAAGCACTCTATCCGCCGCGTGACCTGCCCGACGGCGCAGTTGTCACCAGAATCGCACCCAGCCCGACAGGCTTTGTACACCTCGGCAATCTCTACAATGCGATCGGTGAGCGTCTTGCACGGCAGACAAACGGCGTGTTCTATCTCCGTATTGAGGATACCGACCAGAAACGCGAGGTCGAAGGCGCAGTCGAAGCCGTCATTGACGCTATGAATTTCTACGGCGTGAAATTTGATGAGGGCGCGACTGTCGAGGGCGAAACGGGCAAATACGGTCCGTATCGTCAGCGTCAGCGCAAGGAACTCTATCAGACGATCGCAAAGTCGCTGGTGGAACGCGGACTTGCATACCCCTGCTTCTGCACTGAGGAGCAGCTGACCGAGATGCGTGACGAGCAGATGGCGAATAAGGAAAACATCGGCTACTACGGAAAATATGCAGCCTGCCGCGATCTGACGCTGGAACAGGTGCAGGAAAAGATCTCCGCAGGTCTGCCGTGGGTACTGCGTTTCCGTTCTTCGGGCGATGCGGAAAAGATGATCCCCGTACAGGACGGCATTCGCGGCGAACTGCACGTACAGGAAAACTATACGGATTTTGTCCTGCTGAAATCCGACGGCATCCCGACCTACCACTTTGCACACGTATGCGATGACCACTTTATGCGTACCACCCATGTCATCCGTGATGAATCGTGGCTGGCAACCCTCCCGATCCATGTACAGATGTTCGATACGCTCGGCTGGCAGCGTCCTGTTTACTGCCATACCGCAACGCTGATGAAGATGGACGGTGAGTCTAAGCGCAAGCTTTCTAAGCGTAAGGACCCTGAGCTGGCACTGTCCTATTACCGTGCCGAGGGATTTCCGCCCGAAGCTGTCTGGCTTTATCTGCTGACTGTCCTCAACAGCAACTTTGAGGAATGGCATATGGCAAATCCCGATGCAAATTCCAGAGAATTTACATTCTCGCTCGAAAAAATGAGCAGTTCAGGTGCGCTGTTTGATCTGGCAAAGCTTGACAATATCGCAAAGGATTACCTCTCCCGTCAGTCCGCAGACATGGTCTATGACGGCCTGCTTGCATGGGCAAAAGAGTACGACACCGCGCTTGCGGCACGTATGGAAGCAAAGGCGGACTTCTTCCGCGCTGCTATATCCGTTGGCAGAGGCGGTGACAAGCCCCGTAAGGATTACGGCAGCTGGGCACAGGCAGCGAAATTCCTTTCGTTCTACGACAGCGAGACCTTTGTCCGCGAGGACGAATGCCCCGAAAACGTATCCGCAGAGGACAGAAAAGCGATTCTTACAGGTTATCTTGAAACCCTGAATTTCGCAGATACCCCTGAGGAGTGGTTCGCAAAGGTCAAGGAACTGACCGAACAGCTCGGCTATGCGGTACAGGTGAAAAAGTACAAGAAGAATCCCGAACTCTATAAGGGCAGCATTGTCGATGTCAGCAACCTCATCCGTGTGGCTCTGACAGGCAGACAGAATTCTCCTGACCTTTGGGAGATCAGTCATGTACTGGGCGAGGCGGAAACGCGCCGCCGTATTGAAGAATATCAGTAATATATACGCAGAAAGGCGGTTTTTCATATGACCTACAAGGAAGAATTTATTCAGTTCATGGCAGAATGCGGCGTGCTGACCTTTGGCGATTTTACGCTCAAAAGCGGCAGAAAAGCACCGTATTTCATCAACACGGGCAACTATAAGACTGGCAAGCAGCTCTGCCGTCTGGGCGAATACTATGCGGCTTGTATGCAGGAACACGGATTGCAGGCAGATGTTCTGTTCGGACCTGCTTACAAGGGCATTCCGCTTGCTGCTGCTGCATCCATCGCACTCTGGAAGAATCACGGTGTCGATGTCGGCTATGCATATGACCGCAAGGAGGTCAAAGACCACGGCGAGGGCGGCATGATCGTCGGCTCGAAGCTGGAAGACGGCACAAAGGTCGTTCTGATCGAGGACGTTATGACCTCGGGCAAGGCACTCCGCGAGGTGTATCCGAAGCTGAAAGCCGTTGCAGATGTCGATGTAGCAGGCATGATCATCACGGTTGACCGTCAGGAACGCGGCTTGCAGAGCGAGCAGTCCGCAGTACAGGAAGTCAAGGCGGAATTCGGTGTGGATGTTTATGCGATCGTGACCATGAGCGACATCATCGCAGCCATCGAAAACGGCGTTGTAGACGGTAAAAATTACCTGCCGCAGATGCTTGCTTACCGCGAACAGTACGGTGTTGTCTGAGAAAGTTGCGTAAATTTTCCGTATGCCTGCATCCGAATTTGTGCAGGATGTGAAAAATCGGCGGTTTGACGAAAAAACGCTTGCATTTTTATGGAAAATGTGGTAAAATAAGTACAGTAAGATGATAGAAAGAAAGACCGGAAAACCTCCGGTCTTTCTTTTATGTCAACGGAAATGCAAAGGAGCAGCCATGAAGATTAAGAAGTTTGGCAATACGGAGAGCCGTGTCTATGAACTGGTGCAGCCGATTGCCGAGGAGCAGGGGCTGATCGTCTGGGATGTCCGCTACGAAAAGGAAGGCGCAATGTGGTATCTGCGTGTATTCCTTGACCATATGGACAGACCGGTCAACATCACCGACTGCGAAAATGTCACCCGTCCGCTCAATAAGCTGCTGGACGAAACCGATCCGATCGCACAGAGCTATACGCTGGAAGTCGGTTCGGCAGGACTCGAACGCGAACTGATCCGGGAAACCCACTTTGATGCCTGTGAGGGCTGCAAGGTGACGGTGCGCCTGATTCGTCCGCTCGAAACAGGAGAACGCGAACTGGTCGGCACACTCTGCGGCTGCGACCGCGAGAATGTGACACTGATGGTCAACGATGCGGAAGTCACGCTGCCGCTTACACAGGCAGCCTTTGTACGCCTTGCCGATTTCGATGAGGATGAGGTCAGCCGCGCAGACAGCGGAGAGGCGGAATAATTCTATGTATCATTATTTTTGCGATAGCATGAGAGGAGTACATGAATCATGAATGAAGGGTTCTTCGAGGCACTTGCAGCATTGCAATGTGAAAACGGTGTCGAGCAGGCTCTGCTGGTGGAAAAGGTCGAAACGGCAATGCTGAAAGCTGCCAAAAAAGCCTATCCGTATGCAGAGGAGGACGATATTCGTGTGGAGATCGACCCCGCAACACACAAGTTCGACATTTTCATGAAGAAAAGTGTCGTCTGCGGTCAGCCGAACACAGCTTATGAGGTCGGTATGGAGGAAGCAAAACTCCGCGACCCGAACTGTGAGGAGGGCGATCTTGTGGAATGTCCGCTGGATCCTGCGGCATTCGGCAGAAGCATTGCGGCATCTGTCAAGCAGGCGATCCGCGGCGATCTCCGCGATATCAACCGCACGCAGATGATGGAAAAATTTGCGTCGAAAGAAAATCAGATCATCACCGTCAAGGTCACACAGGTCGAGCCCGGCAGAGGTACCGTGACGGTCGAATACGACAAGACGGAACTTTATCTCTCCCGTAATGAGCAGATCCCCGGCGAAACGCTGACAGAGGGACAGATGGTCAAGGTCTATGTCACCAAAATCGCAAACAAGGAAAAGAAACCGATCGTCCGCATCTCCCGAATCGACAAGGAACTCGTCCGCAAGCTGTTTGAACTGGCAGTTCCTGAAATTGGCGATGGTACTGTGGAGATCAAGGCGGTTTCCAGAGAGGCAGGTTCCCGTTCGAAGGTCGCTGTCTACTCCGTCAATTCGAATGTCGATGCGGTCGGCGCGTGCATCGGTCCGCACCGTTCAAGAATCGAATCCGTCGTGAAAGAACTTCACGGCGAGAAGATCGACATCATTCCCTATTCCGAGGATGCGGAAGAATTTATCACCCGTGCGCTTGCCCCTGCAACCGTCATTTCCACGACGCTCTCTGAGGAAGGCACAGCAACGGTCATCGTTCCGAATCAGTATCTCTCCCTTGCGATCGGCAATAAGGGACAGAACGCAAAGCTTGCGGCAAAGCTGACAGGACATAAGATCGACATCAAGCCGGAATTCCCGACCGTAGAGGAATCTGCGGAGGAAGAAGCGGCAGAGGAAATTGAAATTACTGCGGAAACCGATTCTGCTGCGGAATAATCGTTCCGAACGTACAGAAAGGAGCGATGCCGCATGACACCGAAAAAAGTACCGATGCGGATGTGTCTTGGGTGCGGCGAAATGAAGCCGAAACGGGAACTCATCCGTGTTGTCCGACAGCCAGATGAGAGCATCTGTCTGGATGCCACAGGCAAGAAAGCAGGACGCGGCGCATATATTTGTCCGCAGATGCAATGTCTGGAACAGGCACAGAAAGCCAGACGGCTGGAAAAAGCATTTTCCTGTCGGATCTCTGAGGAGGTCTATGCCGCACTCAGAAGCTCCATGCAGGAAGCGGAGGGTGCAAACGATGCCTGACGCCGCAGAAAACCGTCTGTTGTCTTTGCTGACGATGTGCAGACGCGCAGGAAAACTTCTGCTGGGATTTGATGCCGTCAAGGAGGCGGCAGTCCGCGGACAGGTCGCCTGTGTACTGCTTGCCGCTGATGCATCGGCAAAAACGGAGAAAGAGATCCGTTTTGTCTGCAAGGACATTCCGATTCGCAGAGATTCGCGGACAATGGACGAATTCGCAATGTATTTTCGGAAACGAACCGCCGTTTTCGGCGTGTGTGATTCGGGCTTTGCAAAGAAACTGCTGGAATATCTGCCCGAACCGATGACTGAAGAATAAGCCTTACAGTTTCCAAAGGCGGAAGCTGTGAGAACCGTTTAAGAGAACCGAAGGGGGTATTTGCCTATGCCAACAACAAAGGTCAAGCTGAGTGATTTTGCAGGAGATATGAATGTTTCTGCACAGGACTTGGCAGATCAGCTGAAAGAACTGGACGGTAAGAGCCGTAAGCCCTCTGCAAGCGTAACAAGTGCAGAAATGAACTACCTGCTGGAAAAGCGTTCGCAGAGTCAGCAGGTGGAGAATTTCGATGCGTATTTTGCTGACCGCGGAACTGCCGTGCGTCCGACAGCAGAGGAAAAAACACCTGCTGCTGCAAAGCCGACAGCCGTGAAACCGCAGCGTGTCGAGAAAACCGAAAAGCCTGCAAAGGCTGAAAAAGTTGAAAAAGCAGAGAAAGCACCGAAGAAATCCGCAGAGCCGAAAGCTGCAAAGCCTGCTGCCGCAGAGGAGAAACCTGCTGCACCGCAGAAGCCTGTTGCTGAAAAAGCCGCAGAGCCGCAGAAGTCTGCTGCACCTGCTCCCGCAGAGGAAAAACCTGCTGCCGAGGAAAAGCCGCGTGTGCTGACCGCTGCAATGATCGAACAGCGTGCAAGAGAAAAGGCTGCATTCTATGAGAAACAGCAGCAGGAAAAGGCAGCAAAACGTCAGCAGCAACAGGAAAAGCAACAGCAGCAACAGCAGAAGCCTGCACCGCAGAAGGAACAGCAGCCTGCACCTGCTGCAAAGAAACCTGCCGCACCGACACCTGCACCTGCGCCGAAGCAGCAGCAGCCTGAACGTGTCGTACAGAAAACGCCGAAGAAGCCTGCAAAAGCACAGGAACGCGGCGAAAAAGCAAAGCTTCAGGTCGATTTCGCATCGACCACAGAGGTTCAGCCCAGCCAGCAGCGGCATATGGTCGATACGCGCGGTACTTATGTAGACCTCGACAAGTACAACGAGCGTTATGAACAGATCGCACCGCAGGGCAGAGGCGGCAGAAATGACAATATGGCTGCCAAGAAGCAGAAGATCACCCAGAAGTCCCAGCAGAGAAACCGTCAGCAGCATTCCGGTAAACAGCGTGAGTCGGAGGCAGAGAAGCTGAAGCGTCTGGAACTCGAACGCGCAAGAAAACAGCAGCTGAAGGTCATGATCCCTGATACGATCGTGGTCAGCGAACTGGCATCCCGCCTGAAGGTTCAGGTACGCGATGTCATGAAAAAGCTGATGGGCTTGGGCGTTATGGCAACCATCAACGAGGAAATTGATTTTGATACTGCGAGCCTTGTTGCCGAAGAACTCGGCGCAAAGGTCGAGCATGAGGTCATTGTGACCATCGAGGAACGTCTGATCACCGATGAGGAGGATCCGGAGGAAATGCTCGAAGAACGCTGCCCTGTCGTTGTTGTCATGGGCCACGTTGACCACGGTAAGACCTCCATCCTCGACTGCATCCGTCATGCAAATGTCACAGCGTCCGAAGCAGGCGGCATTACCCAGCATATCGGTGCATATCAGGTCAAGCACGAAGGCAAGACCATTACATTCCTTGACACTCCGGGCCACGAGGCATTCACCTCGATGCGTGCGCGTGGTGCGAATATTACCGATATTGCGATCCTTGTTGTTGCAGCAGATGACGGTATCATGCCGCAGACGATCGAATCCATCCACCATGCAAAGGCAGCAGGCGTTTCGATCATCGTTGCGATCAACAAGATGGATAAAGAGGGTGCAAACCCCGAACGTATCAAGCAGCAGCTGACCGAACATGAACTGGTCTGCGAAGAATGGGGCGGCGACACGATCTGTGTTCCCGTTTCCGCAAAGACAGGCATGGGCATTGATGAACTGCTGGAAAATGTTCTGCTGGTATCGGAAGTCCGCGAGCTGAAAGCCAACCCGAACCGCCGCGCAAAGGGTACTGTTATCGAAGCGCGTCTGGATAAGGGCAGAGGTCCGATCGCAACCATCCTCGTACAGAACGGTACGCTCCATACAGGCGATGTTATCATCGCAGGTACGTCCGTTGGTAAGGTACGTGTTATGACCAACCACAAGGGCAAGGTCGTCAAAGAAGCAGGTCCGTCTGTTCCTGTTGAGATCACAGGTCTTGCAGAAGTTCCGAGCGCAGGCGATATCTTCAACGCAGTCGAAGATGAACGTCTGGCAAGAGAACTGGTCGAACAGAGAAAGCACGAAGCCAAGGAAGAACAGTTCCGCAATTACCACAAGGTCACGCTCGACAATCTGTTCTCGCAGATCGCAGAGGGCGAGATGAAGGAACTTGCGATCATCGTCAAGGCAGACGTTCAGGGTTCTGTCGAAGCAGTCACCCAGTCTTTGGAACGGCTGACCAACGATGAAGTCCGCGTCAAGGTCATTCACGGTGCGGTCGGTGCAATTTCCGAGAGCGATGTCATGCTGGCAACTGCATCCAATGCGATCATCGTCGGCTTTAATGTCCGTCCGATGCCTGTTGCAGCGGAAACTGCGGCACGCGACGGCGTGGACATCCGACTCTACCGTATTATCTACGATGCGATCGAGGAGATCACCACGGCAATGAAGGGTATGCTTGCTCCGAAATTCCGTGAGGTGGACAATGCACGCATTGAAGTCCGTCAGGTATGGCGCATCAACGGCAAGACTGCCGCAGGCTGCTACGTACTGGACGGCAAGGTCAACCGCAACTGCCAGATCCGTGTTGTACGTGACGGCATCATCATTGCGGATGACAAGATCGATTCGCTGCGCCGTTTCAAGGACGATGTCAAGGAAGTCGCAAGCGGCTATGAGTGCGGCGTATCGCTCGAAAAGTACGCTGATATTAAAGAAGGCGATATTCTCGAAGCCTATACTGTCGAGGAATACCGTGAGGATTAAGTCATAAGAAAAGACGAAACTCCTGAACAATCAGGAGTGTGAGAACGGAGGAACCAACATGGAAAACCAGAGAATGAGTGTTGCCGATATGATCCAGTATTGTAACGAAGCACTCGCATGGGAGGACTTAGGTCCGATTGATATTCTGTTCTTTGACACGGTAAAGCGCATTATCACAGGCGAGCTGGATGTCAATGAAGAAGAACAGGCAGAAATCTTTGATAACGAAGGTTTCTTCAACGAAACAGAAACCACGGGCGACTATTATAACCCCGAGGCAGAAAGTTCCATCAAATTCTAAGGCAGACGGCATTCGATATTCGCCGCAGAAAGGAGCATGGAGATGGCAAACTTTAAGATTGGCCGCGTGCAGGAGGATATTCTGCGTGAACTGACCGCAATTCTGCCGACCTTGAAGGATCCGCGCATTGCGCCGATGCTGTCGGTTGTCCGCGTGGAGCTGGCAGGCGACATGGGGCACTGCAAGATTTACGTTTCGAGTATGAACGGCATCGAAGAAGCAAAGGCTTCTTGTGCAGGACTTCGCAGTGCATCGGGTTATATTCGGAGAGAGCTGTTTTCCAGACTGGGACTGCGGAAATCTCCCGAACTGCATTTTGTCGCAGACGATTCGATCGCATATGCGGCGGACATCAGCGAGAAGCTCAATGAGCTGGGACTCCACGGCGGCGCACCGATCGATTTGGAACGCAATGCGGAAAACAATGCAGAACCCGATGATTTTGACGATTTGATTTGAAATGGAAATGGAAACGGGGCGAATGCCGCCCTGTTTTCCGCTGTCTGGGATACGGAATGCCGAAAACGGCAGTCTGTTCCCGACAAAACAACCCGAAAGGAGAGGGAGAATGAGGACGTTAACCGCAGGGGAAGCCCTGACGATTCTGCGAGGCTTGCAGGATGTCTGCATTTTGATTCACCGTTCCCCCGACGGAGATTGTATCGGCAGCGGCTATGCGCTGCATCTGCTGCTGAAAAGTTTTGGGATCCGTTCGAAAGTTGCTTGTGCGGATACGATCCCTGCAATGTACGCCGCTTTGACGGATGGTGTGGAGTTCGAGGAATTCGAACCGCGCTGTTTTGTTGCGGTGGACGTTGCGGACAGAGGTCTGCTGGGTACGCTGAACGAACAGTATCCCGATTGTGAAGTGAAGCTCTGTATCGACCACCATATCTCCAACGCAGGCTATGCAGAGCAGAATTACTGGAATCCTGATGCGTCTGCTGCCTGTGAACTGATGTTTACGCTGCTGCGTGACAATGAGATTCCGATGACGGAGCAAATTGCACGCTGTCTGTATGTCGGCATTGCAACGGACACGGGCTGCTTCAAGTTTGACAACGCGAAGGCGGATACCTTTGCTGCGATCGCTGAGATCAAGCGGCAGTACCCGAATTTGCCGTATGCAAGACTGAACCGCGAACTGTTTGATTTGAAATCACGCGGCAGACTTGTGCTGGACGCAAGACTGATGGAAAATGTGCAGATGTCGGCGGACGGCAAAGTCGCGCTCATCTACCTGCCCTATGCGTGGATGACAGAACTGGGTGTTACCAAGGACGAAACCGACGGGCTTGCCAATCTTCCGATGCAGATTCTCGGCGTGGAGGTGGCGATCACCGTCAAACAGCAGGAAACAGGGGAATACCGCGTTTCCATGCGTGGAGGCGACTATGCCGATGTTTCGGCGATCTGTCAGCGTTTTGGCGGCGGCGGCCATGTCAAGGCAGGCGGCTGTTCGATTTATGACGGTGAACCGCAGGAAGTCTGCAAGATGCTGATGGACGTCGCGTCTGCGATGCTGAATGCATGATGGAAAGCGGTATCCTGACGATGTACAAGCCGCAGGGCTTTACATCTTTCGACGTGATCGCAAAGCTGCGCGGTATGATCAAAATACGGCGGCTGGGACATACAGGAACGCTGGACCCGATGGCAGAGGGCGTATTGCCCGTGCTGGTCGGAAGTGCGGCGAAAGCCTGTGATATTCTCCCGAACGAAACCAAAGCCTATGCGGCAGGTTTTCGGCTGGGCACTGTGACTGACACGCAGGATTCAACGGGAACGGTTTTGGAAACCCATCCCGTGAATGTGTCGGAAGCAGATATTTTGCGTGTATTACCACAGTTTCAGGGCGAGATTCAACAGATTCCGCCGATGTATTCCGCAGTACAGATCGACGGCAAACGGCTCTATGATCTGGCGCGGGAAGGTAAGGTGATTGACCGTCCTGCAAGACCTGTGACCGTCTATGATATGCAGCTGACAAGCTATGATGCGACGGCAGGGACGGGCACGGTGGAAATCACCTGCGGCAAGGGGACATATGTCCGCACGCTTCTGCACGATATGGGACAGGTACTCGGCTGCGGCTGCTGTATGACAGCTTTGACGCGTACGGCTGCCTGCGGACTGACACTCGCTGACTGCCATACTTTTGAGCAGGTCGAACAGGCGATGGCGGCGGGCGGTATTGAACCGCTGCTGATCCCGACAGAAAAGCTGTTTGAGGAACTGCCTGCATTGCGGCTGAACGAAACGCAGACGCGGATGTACCGAAACGGTGTGAAGCTGGATCTGAAACGGCTGCTCAATGTCACAGATGCGGTACGGTATCGCGTTTATGCCGCAGATGCGAAATTTATCGGGCTTGCCGAGGCGGATTTTCCGCAGGGCTTGCTTCGGGTATTCAAGAATTTTGAGGGGTGAGCTTCACCATGGCGGCACAATCTGAACAGTCGGGGAACACCTGCGTTTCAGCGGCACTCGGCTTGTTTGACGGTGTACATCTGGGACACCGCAGCGTGCTTGCGTCAGCGGCGGCGCGTGGTTTCTGCCATGCAGTCACCTTTGCAGCGGAAACAGTCCCGCAAAAACACGGACAGCCGCTTTCCTATCTTTACAGCACCGCACAAAAGGAATATCTGCTGCGTTCCTGTGGTGCAAGATCTGTGATGATGCTTGATTTTCAGAAAGTCAGTCACATGGATGGCTACACGTTTTGCAAAGAGATCCTATGTGATACGCTGCATATGCAAACGGCGGTCTGCGGCGAGGATTATCGCTTCGGACACCATGCTGCTTATGGTGTGGAGGACTTGCGGCGGTTTGGCGCAGAACTCGGTTTTGCAGTTGTGACGGTGCCGCAATGCTGTGACACCAACGGACAGCCGATCTCATCGAGCCGCATTCGTTTGCTGCTGGAACAGGGGGAAATCGCGGCGGCAAATGCGCTGCTGGGCGAGGAATACACCCTGTACACAGAGGTCATCCACGGCAATGCAATCGGCAGAACACTCGGATTTCCGACGGCAAACCAGCCGTTTGATGCGCTGCAATGTATCCCGAAACGCGGTGTATATGCTTCGCTGACGGAGATCGACGGTGTATGGCTGCCGTCTGTTACCAACATCGGACTCCGCCCGACGATCGCAGAAGCGGAGAAACAGCCGCTTGCCGAAACGCATATTCTCCAATGGAGCGGCGAGCTGGCAGGCAAAATGCTGAAAGTCAGACTTTGCAGATATGTGCGTCCCGAGCGGAAATTCGCGTCCGCAGAGGATTTGGCGGCACAGATTCAGTCCGATATACTGGCGTGTCGGACATTTGTTGAATAGTTTTCGTACCTTTGACACCTTCTTGTCACATCGGGTATGTAAAATATATTTTAGTTGTGATTTTATCAAACCACAATACAATCGAAAGGAATGAATGCTATGATAGAAGTGCGGAATTTAACGAAGCACTACGGCGACAAGCACGCTGTCAACGACATCAGCTTCACCGTTGAGGATGGCGAGATCCTCGGTTTTCTGGGACCAAACGGCGCCGGAAAATCCACGACCATGAATATGCTCACAGGGTATATCTCCTCGACCTCCGGTCAGGCGCTCATCAACGGTGTGGATATTCTGGAAAATCCGATCAAGGCGAAGTCCTATATCGGTTATCTTCCGGAACTGCCTCCGCTGTATCTGGACATGACAGTCAAGGGGTATCTCAATTATATCTACGACCTGAAAAAGTGCAAACTGCCGCGCAAGGCACACCTCAACGAGGTCATGACACTCTGTAAGGTCAGCGATGTCAGCGACCGTATCATGAAAAACCTGTCGAAAGGTTATAAGCAGCGTGTCGGTCTGGCACAGGCTTTGATCGGCAATCCGCCTGTTCTGATCCTTGACGAGCCGACGGTCGGTCTGGACCCGAAGCAGATTCTTGAGATCCGCACACTGATCAAAAAGCTCGGCAGAAACCATACTGTCATTCTGTCAAGCCATATTCTGAGCGAAATTCAGGCAGTCTGCGACCGCATCATCATCATCAACCACGGTCAGATCGCTGCCCACGATACCACTGACAACCTCTCGAAGAATGTTTCCACCGACCACCGTGTCGTTGCAAGAATTGCAGGACCGCGCGAGGAGATCGTGAAAGCACTCCGCAACATTCCGGGCATCATCTACTGCCGCGCCGATATGGAGCGTGAGGAGGGTGTCTACGAATACGAGCTGGAAGCAAAGGCAGGTCAGGACATCCGCTACGATCTGTTCGAGATCCTCCGCGAAAACAACTGGCCGCTTCTCTCCCTCAAATCCGCAGAAATGACGCTCGAAGACGTATTCCTGAAAATCACCATGGGTGAAGGTCTTGTCATCGAAAATCCTGAGGACAAGGCAGATGCTGCGGAAGCATCAAAGGAAGCTGACGAGCAGGCAGCAGAAAAGGAGGAAGAAGCATAATGGGCGCGATTTACAGACGCGAGATCGGTGCGTTCTTCACATCGAGTATCGCATATATTTTCCTTGCAGTCTTTTGGATCTTTTCGGGATATTTCTTTTTCAGCAGCAGTCTTGTGGCTGCAACAACGGATATGTCGGGAATGTTCCAGAGTTTGTTCCTGATCTGTGTTATTCTGATTCCTGTTTTGACGATGCGCTTGTTCTCTGAGGAGAAAAAGCAGAAAACCGAGCAGGGACTTCTGACGGCTCCCGTCAGTCTTGGCGAGATCGTATTCGGCAAGTATTTTGCCGCTGTGACACTGTATGCCATCGGTCTTTGCATGACCTTTGTCTATGCGCTGATCCTCAGCAGTTACGGCGTGGTCGAATGGGGCATCGTGTTCTCGAACTTCTTGGCATTGCTGCTTGTCGGTATGGCATTCATTGCGATCGGCGTGTTTGTTTCCGCTCTGACCGAAAACCAGATCGCAGCATTCATTCTGACCTTTGTCATTCTGATGGCATTGTATCTGATCGACGCGGCGGCAGGCTATGTGAGCAACGAGCTGATCGCCAACATTCTGAAAGCATTTTCGTTCTTCAGCAAGTACTACGAAATCACCTGCGGTCTGTTCAATGTCTCGACCGTAGTATTCTATCTCAGCGGTGCGTTCATTTTTAACTATCTGACCATTCGTGTCTTTGAACGCAGACGCTGGAGCTAAGGAGGGACATACAGATATGAGCAAGAACAAAGAGGAAAAGAATCTGACACCGCAGTCCGAGGAAACCGTCGAGACTGCCGCAGAAGAAGTCGCTGAAGCTGTGGAGTCCGCAGAGGAAAAAGTCGAAGCGGCGGAAAAGAAGGACAAGAAGGAAAAGAAACCGAAGCGTCAGCGCACGCCCGAAGCAGAAAAGGAACGTGCTCTGAACAAGGTCAAGCGCCGCAAGAAGTTCAAGTACGGCACACTTGCTACCATCATCACGGTTGTCGTGATCGCAGTTGTTGTCATGCTGAATATCGTTTGCGGAGTGCTGGACGACAGATTCCATTGGAACATCGACCTGACTTCCAGCGGACTCTATGAGATCAGCGAGGAATCCAAGACATTCCTGAATCAGCTGAACAACGACATTGACATGGTTGTCATGGCAGACGAGGATTATTTCCTGACCAACGCGAAACTGAAAGTTGTTTCCGAAACGCTCGATCGTTTCAAGGCGGAATCGAACGGCCATATTTCCGTGCAGTACGTGAACATGACCGAGAGTCCCGAAATCGTTAAGAAGTATTCCGATAACTACACAGGCGAATTCAAACAGGGCGATGTTGTCGTTGCAGCAGATTCGCTCCAGCGTGTTGTCGAATTCTCCGATTTGATCTCCACCGAGCAGTCGATTGACTACTCGACCTACCAGTATGTGTACAATTACACATTCAAGGGCGAAAATTCCCTGATTTCCGCAATTATGGGTGTCACCGACCTGAACCCGAAACACGTTGCAGTCATCAATAAGATGAATGGTCAGGATATTTTCTACCAGTATGAAACCTACAACTACCAGAGCCTGCTGGATCTGCTCAACAAGAACAATTACAGCGTGACGGAAATCGACATTGCATCGGATCCGATCGACGCGTCTTATGATGCAGCAATTCTCTGCTCGCCGGTTTCCGACCTCACCGAGGCACAGATCGACAAGCTGAATGCTTATCTCTACAATGACGGTGAATACTCCAAGCAGCTGATTTACTTCGCAGGTATTTACCAGAAAGAGCTTCCGAATCTGGACGGCTTCCTTGAAACATGGGGTATCAAGATCGAAAATGCTGCGATCTACGAGAGCAATGACAATGCCGCACAGTATGTCACAACGGCTTTGTCTGTTCTGGAAAAGATCCCGGTCGCTGCGGTTGGCGATACCACATATACCGCAGGTTTTGATGCTGTCAAGCTTCCGTTTGTTGCACCGCTGTTCCGTCCTGTGACACAGCTGTTCGACAACAACTCCGGCAGAACCACAAAGGCAATGCTGACCACTGCGGACACCGCATTCCTCTTCCCGCTGGATGCAACTGAAGATTTCGATATTAAGGACGCAGAAACCGGCAGCTACAACCTCGCAGTTTCCGCAACCCAGAACTTCACCTTCGAAAACGAACAGCATACCAGTACGCTGATCGCATTCGGTTCTTCCTGGATGCTCGATGCGTATGTATCGCAGTCCAGTTCTTACAGCAATGCAGAATATTTCGTCACGGTGATGAACTCGCTGACCGGCAAGGAAAATGTCGTAACGGTTGCAGACAAGTCGCTCAACCCGACCGAGATCACCATGAAGCAGACCAGCATCAATGCGATCCGCATCGTTGTTATCTTCATCATTCCGCTTCTGGTTGCAGTCATCGGCGTTGTGGTCTTTATAAGGAGAAAGAATAAATGAACAAAACAGTCAAGGGCATTCTTGCAGGCTGTGGCGCATTGGCAGTTTTGGGCGGCGGTCTGGCGGTATTGAAGCTGACCGAGCCCGAAACACCCGATGACAATGCCGCAGAAGAAGATGAATGCATTGACCTCTGGGAGATTGCTGACAGCGAGGACATCAGTTCCATAACGGTCGAATCCCCTGAGGAATCCTACACCGCAAACCGCAAAATGGAAACGGCAACGGACAGCGATTCCGATGGAAACGTTATCACCACGGAGGTCGCAAACTACTATCTGGACGGATATGATGGTATCCCGATGGATACGCTGTCCATTCGTACACTTGCAACACGTACCGCTACCTGCTGCGCAACAAAATGTCTGCGGACGGATGCGGCGGAGAGCGATCTGGCAAACTACGGTCTGGATGATCCCATTACGGTTACATTTAAGGTAGACGACAGCGACGATGTATCGTTCCTTGTGGGCGATATCAGTCCCGACAGCACGCTCAGCTATCTTTGCAAGGCGGACGATAAAAAGAGCATTTATCTGGTAGACTCCACGCTGGTCGAGCCTTACCGTAAAACCATACTGCAATATCTCGGTACCGCGATCACTGATGCGCAGGCAGAGGATGACGAAACGATTGTCGAGGACGTTCTGATCGAACGAAAAGACATCGACTATAAGATGCACATTGTTTACGATGACTTCTATCAGGAAGACCAGAACGGCGGTTCTTCTGCCGCACATATTATGGTCGAGCCTGTCCGTTCGCTGCTGAATGCGGAAAAATCCGCTTCTGCAACACACGGTCTGTATGGTATGATTTGCTCTGAGGTGCTGATTCCGCACCCGACAGATGCAGATATGACCAAATGCGGTCTGGACGATCCGTTTGTGCGCGTCACCGTGAAAACAGATGACGGTAAAACGCAGGTATTCCGCATGGGCGATACCTACGAGGGAAAAGATCCCGTAAGCGGCGAACCTGTGACTCGTTACTACGGCTGTCTGGACGGCATTGACTGCATCTACGGTTTTAGCGCAGAGGACACGGTCTATGAAGATGTGACACCTGATGCGATCGCATCGAAGCTGGTATTTGAAACCTATGTCTGGGACATCGGCAGACTGACCTACAAAGCAGGCGATCTGACGCTGGACTTTGACGGTGCAGGAACTGAACAGGATGATTACAGTGTCACCTGCAACGGCGAAGAAACCGATACGGAGCGTTTCCGTCTGCTGTATACCTATCTTCTGAAAACTTCTGCGGAGAACATTCTGTTGGAACCCGTGGATATGACAGGTGTCGAGCCGATGGCAGAGATCGACCTGAAACGGCAGGACGGTACACGCAGCTACAATGTGAAATTCTACGATGCAGGCGGTATGAAAGCGTATATCGCGCTCAATGACAATGTGTCGTTCAGCTGCCGCAAGAGCTATGTAGATACGTTGATTGCGAACATGAACATCTATTACGAAACTGACAAGGAATTTACAATGACATGGTAAATTCCGCACCGAACGAAAAGGGGCGAATGCGATGAACGAGCAGTATATGACTTACAAGACGCGGCCTGTGGTACGCAATGGCAAGACGATTTATTACGGCAGCATGGCAAATGAGTATGTCGTGATGATGAATGTCATTTCTGACAAGGCGGAAAATGACATTTCTGTGGCAAGCGCGATTCAATGCTATCTGATGAAGACCGACAAAAATCTGAATCCGATGCAGGCAATCACCCAAAAAGCAGAACGTGAAAACCTCTACGAGGCTTTGGAGCTTGCAGCTGCATGGCTCACGCGCGTGAAGTGTTGAACAGCAAAGAAACACCGTCTGAATGGCTGACATTCGGACGGTGTTTTTTTAGGAGGGGCTTGTTACAAACCATGAACACCCCCATAAAACACTGCGATTGACAATTTCTGCCGCGTGTGTTATAATTGGTACAATCTCACATGAATCGAGGAAAGAACATGGCAAAGCAACAGCAGAAAACAAACGCGATGCGAATTTTAGAGCAGAAAAAGCTGCCGCATACCTGTAAATTTTACGATTGTGACGAGTTTCACGATGCGATCCAGATTGCAGAGAAGCTGGGACAAAAGCCCGAACAGACTTTCAAAACGCTGATGTGCAGCGGAAAGAGCGGCGGTTTCTATGCCTTTGTGCTGCCCGGTACAGCGACGCTGGACTTGAAAAAAGCTGCGGCTGCGGCTGGTGAGAAGTCCGTGGCGATGCTTCCCGTGAAGGATATTCAGCAGGTGACAGGCTATATCCGCGGCGGCTGTACGGCAATCGGCATGAAAAAGGATTATCCCGTGTTTCTGGACGCGGCGGCAGGGCAATACGAGGAGATTTTTGTCAGCGGCGGACGTCTGGGTGCAGAGATCGTGCTGACACCCGACACGTTTTTGCAGGCAACAGGGGGAAAAATGCTGCCGCTGACGTTGGAGGAATAACCGATGGAATGGTATGAAAAGAAACTGGCTGAAATGCAGGACGTCAAACCGATCGTTTCGGTTTGCGGCGATGACTGTGCAGTCTGTCCGCGCTATCTGGCGGAAACAGACGAGGAATTGCACGAAACTGCGCTGTTTTGGTATCGTGTCGGCTGGCGCGATCATGTGGTATCGAACGAAGAGATCCGCTGCACAGGATGCGGCTGTCGTCCGACTTGCAGCTTTGCATTGCTGCCCTGTGTGAATGCGCACGGTGTCAGGCAATGTCGGGACTGTCCTGAATTCGAATGTGCAAAAATTCAGGAAATGCTGAAAAACTCAGAGGTGAAAAAGAACGCATGTAAAAAAGTCTGTGCATCCGAAGCAGAGTTTGCAGGCTTATGTCGTTCGTTCTATGAGAAAGAAACGAATCTGCGTGAAAAAGAAAGGACGGAATGAGAATGAAAGTTACGGAATTCAGCGAAAAAACAAAGCGTGACCATATCCCTGCGCCGTGGGAATCGGAACTCGGCAAAGACGATTTTGTCAGCTATATGCCTTCCTATCGCGGCGGCGCGTATCTTGACCTGTTTTCAGAAATTCATACGCCGCAGGAAACGGTCGGGGAGATGACCTCATACCTCTATGATCCTGTTGAAAACGGCGCAGATGCGGAGAAATCCTATCCGCTGATCGTGTTTCTGCACGGTGCGACCAATGCGCTGGCAGGGAAAATTTGCGTTATGCACAGCGGCTGCGAACTGTATGCGTCCCCGAAATATCAGGCGGAGTTGGGCGGTGCATTTCTGCTGGTACCCCTTGCAAATGAAAAGCGGGATGAGAACGGCGAACTGATCGACAGCTGGTCGGAGTCCTATCTTGAGCCGCTTTATAAGATCATCATGGAAATCAAGCAGAATCACAACATTTCAAAGACTATCGTCACAGGCGGTTCGTCGGGCGGTGTGATGTCATGGATGATGGCAGAAACGTACACCGATTTGGTGGATGTGTGTATGCCGATTTCTTCGGGGTATACGCCGAACGAGGAAACGCTGCGGCGGCTGGACGCTTCGGGAATGCAGATTCTGGTCGGACATGGACGACACGATGAACTTTGTGCATTTGCTGAGTCTGTCGCACCGAAGGAAAAAGTCCTTGCGGAGCTGAAAAACTGTCATTGCTATTTCCCGGATTGGGTACGAAACGGCGATCACGGTGTTGCATCGCTGAACTTCGGTTTTGAGATGGGGCAGCATTGCCTGATCAACCAAGTACAGGCGAATCTGATGTTTGACGATGGGACACCCTACGATGCGGCTTTGCCGAACGGTCTGACTGCATGGATTCGGGAAGCGGTATCGAAATCTCGCGGATGATAAACCAGCACGCCCCTAACAAATCCTCATATCAAAAGTTTCACTCGATTTTTTCAAAAAATCGCAGGGGTTGAGGGGATGAGTTTGCTTGCAAACTCATCGGCTTGCCGTACTGAGCCCCCCATCGCGCTCCGCAGAGCGCGAAATGCCCTCTCCTTCCAAAACGCAGGAAAGGTGAATTTGATTGCTCCGCAATCAAAGAGGGGAAACCCCAACGAGGGGTTTCCCCTGAAAAAAACGG
>JAKSPL010000006.1 GCA_024404815.1 Oscillospiraceae bacterium | reverse complement strand
AGGTTTGGAGCGGAGCTCCATTATGAATGCATCGCAGATACCACTTTACCGACAAGCTGAACCGACTGCTTTCATGCAGTCGGTTTTTGCATCTTCGATGGATTTTGTATAGGAACAGCTTCCCAACAAAATTACTTCTCTCGCTTCTCGATCATAGATACACGGAGGACGAGAAATTCCTTTTCTTCGCCGCCCACAGTATCCTTTTCGGAATCCAATGTTCCCTCGACAGTAATCTCATCGCCATTCTGCAAACCGTCAAACGAACAGTCCACAAGCTGAATGCCGATGCCTTCATCCGAATCGGTCGGATTTTTTCCATAGACCGAATAGAACACCTCGCCGCTTTCATCATCTGTCGATTCATACAATTCACCGACAAAATGATACTGTCCGCCGAGATAGTCTTTCGGATAGTTGTACATATCCATGACTGTCGCGTAGAACACACTGGTCTTTACATATTGCATCTCCTGCTCTTTCCTGCCGCACGCTGTCAGCATACAACCGCAGAGCAGCAGAGAGATCCATGCTTTTGCTTTCATGACATTGTTTCCTTTCTTATTCTGTAATTTTACGCAGCAGCTCGGCTTCATCCCAAATCGGAATTTCCAGCTCCTGCGCCTTGGTCAGCTTACTGCCTGCGTCCTCGCCGGCAACTACGACCGTTGTTTTCTTCGATACAGAGCCAGACACTTTTCCGCCGCAGGCTTCGATTTTCGCCTTGGCTTCATCGCGTTTCAGCGTCGGGAGCGTGCCCGTCAGCACAAAAGTCATGCCTGCAAACCGATTGTCACCCGTCGATTTCTGCGTATACTGCATCTCCACGCCGTTTGCAAGCAGACTGTCCACCAATGCGGCAAATTTCTCTGTGGCAAAGGTATCCGCGACCGACTGCGCCATGATTTCTCCAAAGCCGTCGATTGCAGAAATCTCTGCCGCTGAAGCACCGCGAATCGCATCCAGACTGCCAAAATGCTCACAGAGAAGCGTTGCTGTTGCCTGTCCGATATTACGAATGCCGAGTGCCGCAAGTACATGGTCGAGCGGCTGGTGCTTCGACTGTTCGATCGCATTCAGCAGATTCTCCGCAGATTTCTGCTTGAAGCCTTCCAGCGTCAGAAGCTGCTCCGCTGTCAGCGTATATAAATCCGCCGCAGAGGAAATCAGTTTTTCATCCAGAAGCTGCTGAACGATTGCAGGTCCCAAGCCGTCAATGTTCATCGCACCTTTCGATGCAAAATGAACGATCGAACGGAACACCTGCGCCGCGCAGGCAGGGTTAAAGCAACGCACCGCCGCCGCATCTGCGTCTTTTTCGACAGGTGCGCCGCAGACAGGGCAATGTGTCGGGAGTGTATACGGCTGACTGCCCTCTGCGTGGGATTCCGATGCAAGCACCTCAGGAATGATCTCGCCTGCCTTGCGGACACGTATCATATCGCCCAGTCGGATGTCCTTATCGGTAATAAACTGCTGATTGTGCAGTGTAGCACGCGAAACGCTCGTACCTGCAAGCTTTATCGGCGAAAAGACTGCCACAGGCGTCAACACACCCGTTCTGCCGACCTGAATCTCAATATCAAGCAGCTCAGTCACTTTTTCCTCGGGTGGAAATTTGAATGCCACCGCCCACTTCGGATACTTCGCTGTTGTGCCGAGAATCTCTCGCTGTGCAAGTGAATTTGTTTTGATGACCACACCGTCGATGTCGAACGCATAGCCCTCGCGTTCCGCGCCGATGGCTTCAATTTTTTCCCGTACCTGCTCGATATTCGCTGTACATAGCTGATAAGGTATCACAGGGAATCCGAGCGATTGCAGGAAGTCGATGGTTTCCGAATGCGTTTCGAATGTTCTGCCCTCGACCCGCTGCACGTTGAACACAAAAATGTCCAGACGCCGCTGTGCTGTCACCTTGGCATCCTTTTGCCGCAGAGAACCTGCCGCCGCGTTGCGCGGATTCTTCGGCGGTTCTTTTCCCTCCGCCTCGTGCATCGCACACAGGCGGTCAAAGGATGCGTGCGGCATATAGACCTCGCCGCGCACTTCCAGAAATACAGGCGCATTTTTCAGTTTCAGAGGGATCGAACGAATCGTTTTCAGGTTCGCGGTGACATCCTCACCGACAAAACCGTCGCCGCGTGTCGAACCGCGCACAAGGATCCCGTTTTCATATTCCAGCGACACGGACAGCCCGTCAATTTTCGGCTCGACCGTGAACTGCGGCTCGGAAACCGCCTCCTCTGCCCGCGTGAGGAAATTCTCCACCTCGCCGAACGAAAAAACGTCCTGCAAACTCGCCATCTGCACGGAATGCGTGACTTTTTCAAAATCGCCTGACGCGACACCCTGCACACGCTGTGTCGGGGAATCCGCCGCAAGCAGCATCGGATACTCCGCTTCCAGGGCTTTCAGTTCGTGCATCAGCGCGTCGTACTCGTAGTCCTCGACAGTCGGCGCGTCCAGATCATAGTATTCATGAGCAAGCTTTGTCAGCTGCTCCGTTAATTCCGCGACTCTAACCGCCGCTTCCTGCTGTGTCATATCGCATCCTCTTTTCGGTTATTTTTTCGCAATCAGCGCACACATCGACGGCTGTATTTTTTCCGTCAGGGCGCGATAGAAATTCTCCGAGATCTCCACACCGCCGCTTGGCAGCTTCGGTTTCAGGTATCGGTGGCTCGCAAGCAGGAAAAAGCACACAGGTGTATCGCCTGCAAACCGTCTGCATATCTCCTGTAATTCACGCATCAGCGCGGTATCTGTGTCCTCCACCTTGCAGCAGAGCTGTTTTCCGGCAAAGATTTCCTCAAAACGCGCTTCGGGCAGAATATCATCGCAAATCAGGCTGATACCCCTGTCCTTACGCGAGATCTTTCCTGTCAGGCAAAGCACCTCGTCGGGTTTCAGATAACTGCCGCCCGTCTGATATGCTGACGGAAACGCCACGCAGTCAATGCTCCCCGTGGTATCCTCCGCCGTAAAAAAGCACATATCGTCGCCTTTTTTTGTCATATGTTTGCGAATCTCTCCTGCCATGCAGAGCAGCCGCACAGGTGCTCCGTCACGCATGGCCAGAATATCCAGCACCTCAGGCATTCGTGAAAGCTGCCGATACGCACTCCACCTTGCCAGCGGATGCCCCGACAAATACAGTCCCGTCAGCTCCTTCTCCATTTTCAGAAGAATCGCTTCAGGGTATTCGGGCAATGCAGGCGGCTGCATCACAGGAATATCCGCCTCCTCGGCATCGCCAAACAGCGAAAGCTGTCCGCTGACCATGCTGCGGCTTTGTGTGGACGCGGCGGTCATCATCTGCTCATAACCGTCCAGCATCTGCCGCCGATTCCAGCCCAGTCCGTCAAACGCACCGACACGAATCAGGTTTTCCACCGTACGTTTGCCGATCTCTCCGCCGCCGTTTCGCTCGCAGAAATCCTGTAAACTCTTATATTTTCCGTTCTCGGCACGTTCTTTCAGAAAGCTCTGGATTGCAGTCGTGCCAAGTCCGCGAATCGCCAGCAGTCCGAACCGAATCCCGTTCGGTGCCGCCGTGAACCGCAGATCGCTGACGTTAATGTCAGGCCGCAGAACTGCCGTGCCGTGCGCCTCGCAGACCTCGATATATTCGAGCAGCTTCTGCGTATTCGACACCACAGATGTCATCAGCGCGGAGAGATATTCTGAGAAATAGCGGCATTTCAGATATGCCGTTTCATATGCCACTCTTGCATATGCCGCCGCGTGGGATTTGTTGAACGCATAGCTCGCAAATGCCGCCATACGGTCAAAAATCGCGTTGGCAACGTCCTCGGGGACACCATTCGCCACCGCGCCGCAGCAGGTTTCGTTACCATGAATGAAAATCGCACGCTCCTGCTCCATGACCTGATGCTTTTTCTTTGCCATTGCACGGCGCACCAAGTCCGCTCTGCCATAGGAATACCCTGCCAGACTGCGGCAGATCTCCATAACCTGCTCCTGATAGACGATACAGCCGTAGGTTTCTTTCAGAATCGGTTCGAGCAGCGGATGATCATAGCGCACATTCGCAGGATTGCTCCGACATTTGAGATACTGCGGAATGGAATCCATCGGGCCGGGACGGTAGAGCGAAATCACCGCGGTAATATCCGCAAGACAGGTCGGCTGCATCTGCATCAACACCCGTCGGATGCCGTCGGACTCCAGCTGGAACACGCCCAGACTGTCGCCCTTTGCAAGCATCCGAAACACCGCCGCATCGTCTTCGGGGATTGTCTGCATTCGGAAATTCGGCAGCCGCTTCTGGATCTGCCGCTCCGCATCGTGAATGACTGTCAGATTTCTCAGTCCCAGAAAATCCATTTTCAGCAGTCCGAGGCTTTCGAGAATCGTCATCGTATACTGCGTGATCACAGCATCATCGTTCTTTTGCAGCGGCACCTGCTCCGCAACAGGCACAGCAGAGATCACCACACCAGCCGCGTGCGTAGACGCATGGCGCGGCATTCCCTCCAGCTGCATGGCAAGTTCCAAAAGCCGATGCACCTGTGTATCCGTGCGGTTCAGTTCCGCAAGCTCCTCCGATTCTTCCAATGCACGGGAAAGCGTCATATTCAAATCGTGCGGGATCAGTTTTGCGACCTGATCGCAGAGCGCATAGGGCAGATCCATCGCTCTGCCCGTATCGCGCACCGCCGCACGCGCTTTCAGCGTATCGAACGCAATGATCTGTGCAACACGCTCCTCGCCGTACCGTCCCGTGACATAATCAATCACGCGCTGTCTGCCCTCAATGCAGAAATCAATATCAAAGTCAGGCATCGACACACGCTCAGGGTTCAGAAATCGTTCAAACAGCAGTCCGTTTTTCAGCGGATCAATGTCCGTAATACCGATGAGATAGGCACACAGACTGCCTGCACCCGAACCGCGCCCAGGTCCAACGGGAATATCGTGGCTCTTTGCATAGTGGACAAAATCCCAGACGATCAGGAAATAGTCCACATAGCCCATGCGGACAATCACATCGAATTCATAGGAAAGACGCGCTTTGACAGCATCATCGGGAGTGTCCCCGTAACGCCTGTGCAGTCCCTCCTCCAGCAGAGAACGGAAATATGCGGTGGTATCGGTCACACCCTCCGCATGGTATTTCGGCAGGGCAATTTGTCCGAACGTAAACTCCACCTGACACATCTCTGCGATTTTCACCGTGTTGCGAAGTGCATCGGGGAAATCCGAAAACCGTGCGTTCATCTCCTCGGTGGAGTGCAGACAAAATGTGTCGTTCGGCATAGTCATTGCAGACGGCGAAGAAAGCGTTGAGCCCGTCTGGATGCAGACCAGCAGTTTCTGGAGCGTCGCATCCTCTTTGGTCAGGTAGTGTGCATCGTTAGTCGCCGCAAGCGGAATGCCTGTTTCCTCGGAGATATGCCGCAGGCCATTGCAGACCGTCAGATCTTCGCGCAAATCGTGCCGCTGTATCTCCAGATAGTAGTGGTCTTTTCCAAACAGCTCCGCATAGCGTACCGCCGTTGCCTTTGCCGCCTGATAGTCCCCTGCGAGCAAGAGTCTTGCGACCTCACCGCTCATGCAGCCTGAAAGCGCAACCAAACCCTCATGGTACTGTGTCAGCAGTTCCCAGTCGGCACGCGGACGGTTATAGAATCCCTCTAACTGCGCTTTCGATACGATCTGTACGAGATTGCGGTAGCCCTGCAAATTCTCGCAGAGCAGCGTCAGGTGATACGGACGGCGGTCTGCCATCGTTTCTTTGTCGAATCGTGAACGCGGCGCGACATAGATCTCACAGCCGATGATCGGGTGAATGCCTGCCGCTTTTGCCGCCTGATAGAACGGAATCACACCGTACATAACACCGTGATCGGTGATTGCAACAGACTTCTGCCCCAGTTGCTTTACCTGTTCGATCAGCTTGTCAATACGGCACGCACCGTCCAGCAGCGAGTATTCCGTATGTACGTGCAGATGTACAAAATCCTCCATCCGTATTCCCTCCCCTCATGCAGTATTTGGATATACAAAACCGCGTGCGCCCATCCGCCCACGCGGTTTCCATTCGGATATGCAGATTGTTCAGGTGTTTTTATCGACCTGATGGAACTGTTTGAGATTGCCGATCTTCTCGTTGCGTTCTTCCAGAACACGCTCGACATCCGTCCAGTCCAGTCCCTGATTTGCCGCAAGCACCATCACATGATACAGCAGATCGTTGATCTCGTTCATCAGTTCGTCATTGTCGCCGTTCTTTGCGGCGATAACGGTTTCGGTCGCTTCCTCGCCGACCTTCTTGCAGATCTTATCCACACCCTTGTCAAACAGGTATGCGGTGTAGGAATTCTCCTGCGCCTGACCTGCTTCAAAGGCAGCCTTACGCGCCTTGATGACTTCAAAAATCTCCTGATATACGTTCATTTATGTATCCTCCTCGGTATATAATTCCTTGAAAAAGCAGCTGTATGAGCCTGTATGGCAGGCGACACCCGTCTGCTTGACATTCACCAGCAGCGTATCATCGTCACAGTCTGCAAAAATCGAAACGACCTTTTGCAGATGTCCCGATGTTGCGCCCTTGTTCCAGTATTCCTGTCTGGAACGGCTCCAAAACCATGTGTAGCCCGTTTCAAGTGTCCGCTTCAGGCTCTCCTTGTTCATATATGCAAGCATCAGCACGGTTTTCGTATCGACCTCGTAACAGATTGCAGGAATCAGCTCACTTTTCTGAAAGAAGCGGTCGAGGTCATTCAAATCTACCTTTATCATGTGAAAAATCCTTTCGTTTATGCCTTTGCCAGTCGCTTGAGGAATTCCTCCAGCACTTTCAGCGCGTTGCCCGATGCCAGTTCCAGCGCGATCGAATAATCCTGATTTGCATTCTCATCGCCGTTGTCGGATACTGCACGCAGAACACAGAAATCCACCTGATTGACATAGCAGACGTGTCCGATGGCACCGCCCTCCATTTCGCAGACGATTGCATCGAAGCGTTCCGCGATCTGCTGTTTTTTCGCGCTGTCGCAGACAAAACAGTCACCCGATGCCACAACGCCCTTGCGCCAGCGTACACCGACAGCATCCGCTGCCAGCGCAAAGTCACCGACATAGAACGGCGCACAGAGGAAATGGATGACATTGATACCCGAGATCAGTCCGACAGGATCGCCCAGAGGACTTGTGTCCATGTCGTGCTGTACGACAGAAGTCGCAATCGCCACATCGCCGATCTGCAAACCCTGCGTCAGCGAACCGCCGACACCGATGTTGACCAGAAAATCAGGATGATAGGTCAGAATCATAGTCTGGGCGCAAATCGCCGCAAAAACCTTGCCGATGCCGCAGACTGCGACCACACAGTTCAGTCTGCCGTATTTGCCCGTGACAAATTCCACACCGCTGATGGTCGTCACAGAGGTTTCCGTCAGGATGCCCTTGACATAGTCCACCTCCGATTTCATCGCGCCGATAATGCCGATGGTCGGATTACTCTTTCCGATAAGCATAGGTCATGTCCTCCCATTTCGATAATACTTCATAATACCGCTGCATCTCGATTTTTGCAGCTTCCAGCGAGAGATTTTCATAGTGACCGCATTCCTTGCGGGATGCACCGAACACTGCGCCCTCATGGGCAAGGATCTGCTCCACCACACGCAGGGTTTCTGCAAAAACAGTCTGCGGTGTCTGTTTCTGTACGACCAGATAGAATCCTGTCTGACAACCCATCGGTCCGAAGTACACAACGTCATCCTTGATCGCACTATTGCGGATATAGGTCGCAAACATATGCTCAACACTATGCATTGTCGGATTGTCCATATAATCGCCTGCATTCGGCTTGCGCGTGCGCAGGTCATAAGTGATGATATCGCCGTCTTTTCTGGAAATATAGAATCCGGGGTCGAGCAGGTCATGGTCTACCTGAAAGCTCTGGATTCTGCTGATTTCTTCGCTCATGCGAAAAGCTCCTTTCGAATCTTAGGGTTTCTGTTTGCAATGCACATACTGCTTTTATTATACAATACCGAGGGGGAAAAGTCAAGAGTTTTCCAAATGAAAACGCGCTCTCTGCACAAAACAGAGAGCGCGTTTTCTTCGGCTTACCTGCGGTTATTTCTTAGACTTACGGCGTTCACCTGCCAGCGGATTGCTGTCGATGGCGTCCTGCCGCTGTTCGCTCGAAAGATGCGTATAGATTTCCGTTGTCGCAATCGACTGATGGCCGAGAATATCGCGGAGTGTCAGCGTGTCAACGTGTGCGTGCTGGTACATTAGTGTCGCGGCAGTATGGCGCAGCTTGTGCGTGGATAATCCTCTGCCGCCCAGTCCTGCCGCCTGCAAGGCATTCTCGACGATCTGCTGAACACGCCGCTTGCTGATACGGCGGTTCATGCGGCTCAGGAACAGCGCACGCGGTTCCTCAGGCGGATTCGTTCTCGATTCGAGATACTCGGAGATCGCCGCCAGACACGCATCGTTCAGATAGACAATGCGCTCCTTGTTGCCCTTTCCCAATACGCGCACCTGCCGATTGAAAAAATCCACATCTCCGATATTCATCCCGACCAGTTCGCTCAGTCGGAAACCGCAGTTCAAAAACAGCGTAATAATGCAGTAATCGCGCAGTCCGTCAGGCGTATCCTGTTCCTCAACAGTTTCAAGCATCCGCTGGCTTTCGTTGAGTGTCATGAATTTCGGAAGTGCTTTCTTGACCGATGGCAGTTCCAGATTCTGGCAGGGATCCGTCTGGAGAAGTCCCTGATTCTTCGTCAGGTAGCGGAACAAACTCCGTACTGCACTCATTCTTCTGGAAACCGAACGCGGTGTATTCCCTCTTGTATCGCGCAGATAGCGGATATAGTCATACAGCACCGATACTGTAACGGTTTTCACCAGTTCTACGGTAACATCGAGCAGTCTGACATTCTCGATCTCATCTGCGGGAAGTCCGTTTTGACGGGCATAAAGCCATCGCAGAAACAGCGACGCATCGTGATAATATTCTGTGACCGTGCGCTGAGAACGTCCGCGAATGACGTCCAGATAGGTCAGATAATCGTTGAAAAACATCGGGTTTTCCTCGCGGTGCAAATCCATATGACACGCTCCTTTCCGCGGCGGATCTCTTTTGAAATTTCTGCTTGCAAATCGGAAGAAAATATGTTACAATAGAAGCAGAAATAGATTGATTCTCAGAGGAATAGGGAATTTTCCATGAATAAAAAAACAAAAAAATATTTCAGACGCTTTTGCAAAGTGTTTGCCGCCATGCTGCTGACAGTCTTGTTTTTATACGGGGCTGCGCTGTTTTTCATGGCGTTCAGCTTTGAAAAATCCGTCCGTCACGCAAAAGCAGAGTATCCGTCGGTTCCTGTTCGTATTACCAAAATGCAGCGTGCATTCAACGCGCCGCTCTGGTTCACCGTCACGCTCTGTCCCACGTCTGACACACAAGATGTCATCAGAGAAAACACTTACGCCCAGACCGTCAACTACCGTCTGGAAGTCGGCGATGTCCTGACCATGTATTACGATCCCGAAAAAACAGACGAACGGATCGTCGATTTCGGCGGCACTTCATTTGTCTATCGGATCGGCGGCTGCTTCATGGGCAGTTCGTTCCTTTGCGGCACGATCCTGCTCATTCGCCGCATCCGCAAACACAGACACCGCAAACCGCCCGTTCATATGGCAGAACAGCAAACGCCATAACTGTGTATTTCTGCTTTTTATGATAGCACAGTATCCCACAAAAGTCAAGCAGACCATGCGCCCGTCCGTCTGTACGGTCAGGCGCATTTTTCTGTAAATTCACACCCCGCTCGCAGCAATCGAAAGAATTCCGAAAAAAATCAGAAAAATTTGAAAAAAGGTATTCCATTTTTCTTCATTTTCTGGTATAATAATTTTGTATGATGCCTTATGGCGCATCTTTTATCAACAATAGGAGATGATTCACATGAAAAAACGTATTTTGGCGGTCATTCTGACATTTGCGACCTGCATCCTGATGCTGCCGCCGAAGAATTCCGCCAGCGCACTTGTCTTTACTCCGAACTGCACAGTTTCCAGCGAAGCTGCCGTCCTGCTCAATATGGACATCGGAGAAATCGTCTATGAAAAAAACGCGGACATGAAGGAAATGCCTGCATATCTCACACAGGTGATGACCGCAGTCATCGCGCTCGAAAGCTGTCCGAAAATTTCGGAGGAAACCATTACGGGCGATGCTGAACTGTTCGCACCGCTCGCAAACTATGAGAATCAGGGCGACCTTCGCTATGCGGAAATCGACGCAGGTGATACCCTCACAGTCGAGGACCTGCTCTACGCGATGATGCTGACATCCTCGGTCGAAGCCTCGCTGATGCTTGCCAATCACTTTGGCGGCTCAGAAGATGCGTTTGTCGAGAAGATGAACGAAAAAGCCTCCCAGCTCGGCATGACCTCCACCCGTTTTACCAATGCAACAGGTCTGTACAGCGCCCGTCAGGTCACGACCGCTCGCGATATGATGAAACTGCTGCAATATGCAATGACCGTTTCGCAGTTTGAGACCATCTCCTGCGCGAGCAACTATACACCTGCAACCGCTGAAAGCGTCGGCAAGCAAGGCGACTGGGCTTGGGAACATTCCAACCCGATGAGCAACAGCGAAAGCGAATACTACTGTGCAGGTGTCCGCGGCATTAAAACAGGTACTTTGCGGGAAGGCGGCAGAAATATCTGCTGCAAAGCTGCCCGCGACGGCAACAACTACCTGCTGGTCTGCCTGAACGCACCGCTGACCGATGCAGAAGGTAACTCAAATTTCTTCCACCTCGAAGATGTGAAAAACATCTTTGAATGGGCGTTTGCACATCTGACCTACCAGAAACTCCTCGGCGATAACGATGAAATTGATGAAGTTCAGGTCGCAAATGCAGACGGCAATGATTTTGTCATCGTCAAACCGGAACAGGGTTTCTCCTGTATCTGGTGCGATACCGCTGACATGGACTCCATCCAGCAGATCGTCACGCTTGATGAGAATGTACAGGCTCCTGTCAAGACAGGCGACAAACTCGGTACGATTTCCCTGAAACTTTCCGGTGAGACCCTTGCAGAAGTCAATCTCGTTGCGGCATCGTCCGTTGAACGCTCACTCTGGAAATACAACGTCAGCCTGATTCCCGGCTTTTTCCGCTCCTCAGCGCTCGGCAAAGCCCTGAAAACCGCGCTGCTCCTCTCGATTCTCTATGTCGGCGCGTGCATTTTCTTCTTTGCCCGCTATAAAACGGAACGCAAGCGCAGAAAGCAGAATGCCGGAAAGGAGCACAAGGCATGAAAATGAAATCCCGGCAATGGATATTGCCGCTTATGGGGATGCTTTTTGGCATCCTCATATTTTGTATTGTCTTCGGTGTGCGCATCATCAATCCGACCTATGACACTTGGATGACCACGGGCGACGACTCCACACAGCACTATCTTGGCTGGCTCTATTACCGCCAAACACCTTGGACATTCCCGATCGGCATGATAGACGGGCTGTCATGCGACGGTGCGTTCTCCTGCATCTATATGGATACCATTCCGCTGTTTGCTGTTTTTTTCAAGCTGCTCTCCCCGATTCTGCCGGAAACATTCCAGTATTTCGGTATCTGGGGCGTGTTCTCGTTCGGAATGATGGGGCTGTTCTCGACAATCCTGCTGCAAAAATACAGCAAGAACGCATTATTCTGCCTGAGCGGTGCGCTCTGCTTCATTCTCTCGCCCTCATTGCTGCGCCGTCTTTACGGACATGAATCGCTCGCAGGACAATGGGTAATCGTTATGGCGATCGCACTCTGGGTGTACCAAAACCGCAAGTGGAAGCATTGGTTCACGCCATCACTCCTCTGGGCAGGAGTTGCAGTCATTGCCGTTTCGGTGCATATGTACTTTGTACCGATGGTCTTTCTTGTCATGATGGGTGCGCTGCTCGATGCGCTGATCCGCACGAAATCATGGAAATACGTCTTATTCACAGGCATTCTCTCTGTCGTGGCAACATTGCTCTGGATGTTCATACTCGGTGCTTTCGTCGGGGTAGGCAGCTATGCAGTGAGCGGCTTCGGCGTATTCAGCTCGAATCTGCTCAGCCTGTTTTTCCCCGGTGATATCGGCTGTATCTCCTTCTTCCCAATTCAGGTGCGCGAAGAACAGACATTTGAGGGCTATGCATACCTTGGCTTCGGCATCATCGCAGGCGGCTTTGTTACAGCTGTGCATCTGCTGATGACACTTTCCAACCGCGGCAAAGGCGCACTCCGCAAATGGGCTTCTGCGCACATTTCCCTGCTGATTGGCGGGAGCGTGACTTTTGTGGCGACGGCAGTCTGGGCTCTGAGCCACATTGTCGCACTCGGCACGCACGTTCTCTACACCATTCCCCTGCCGCATCTGTTCGTTTCTGCACTTGGCATTTTCCGTGCTTCGGGACGCCTGATGTGGGTGAATGTCTATCTGATCTATCTCGGCGTATTCTACGGAATGTCCAAGCTGAATGTCAAAAAAGTTCTGCCGCCGATGTTTGCTGCGTTTTTCTGTGCGATACAGATGTGGGATGTTCACGGAGATCTCCTTGTGAAACACCTCTGCTACGACCAATACTCCAACTATACGCTTCCTTTGCAGGATCCCCTCTGGGAAACCGCAGCGGAGGGAACGGATGAAATCATATTTGCGCCGCTTCCGCTTGACTTCCTTGCATATAGTGAACTGTATCTGCCGTTAGGCTTCTTCGCATTGGAACACGATATGACACTCAGTTCGTTCTACGCTGCACGCTGCAACTATGATACGCTTGCCGCATATGCGGATTCCGCCTACAATGCGCTCTGTGACGGAAAAGGACGAACGGACGCGCTTTATGTGTTCTTCAATGAAGAGGACATTCCGCAAAGCGATCACCTGACCGTCTATGTACTCGATGGCTTCTATACCGCAAGATTCCACGAATAAAATTAAGCCGCCGCCCGGAGTTCATTCCGAGCGGCGGTTTTTTATGCCTTATGGCTCTATTCTTATGCCTGAGTCTGTGCTTGCTGCAAGATCATCAAAACGTCGAGAACATTGACAATACCGTCATCGTTCATATCCGTTTCTTCCATCTGCGGTGTCATCACAACACCATTGCCCTCTGCGATCGAAAGGTTCAGCGACCCTGCATCCATTACATCCAGTTCGCCGTTCACATTCCAGTCGCCTTTGACCACAGAACACCAATCCAGCGATGCGGTATGCCAGCCGTATTTGTCTGCGAGGGCTTGGCTTCCAGACCACATGGTTCCATTGTCCTCCAAGTAGAATAGGATCTGATCCTCTGCATACGCAAGCTGTTTATCATCTACGCTGAAACCGGACAGATAGTACGTTTTGCCGTTCACTTCGATCCAGTCATGCAGAACCACTGCCCGACGGTCTTCATCAAACGATACCACATATGCTTCATAACCTTCGCACAGCATATAAGTTACGCCATCCAGCGTATAATATGACACGACATCATCCAACGGATCATGCTCTGCAATGTCATGGAACGTAATGTCCAGATTGGTGATATCGGTGTATGCCGGAGATGCAACAACTGCTACATACACACAGTCATTCGGTGCAATCGTCAGCTTCTGATAATTTCCGCTCAGTTCCACAAAGTTTCCGTCCGAATCATATACAAAACCGAGAACGTGCATATAATAAAACGGATCGGGCACTTCAAAATTATCAGAATCGTATTCTTCCTCCGTATTGCAGATACCTGCCCATTCTGTCCAGTCCTCCGTAGAAGATCCTGCATCGGAATACATCATACGCAGTTCCAGCGGTGTTTCGGAATTATTTGACAGACAGTATACTGCATATCCGTTAATCGTCTGCGGACAGAAGTTCACAGCCATCCCGACATCTACCGCCGTACAAAGTTCATCTATGTTCTCTGTATCCGCAGCACCGAAATAATCCTGTACATTCGGATAATAAATCGCGGTCGGAACATCTATCTCACCGGAATAGCCGCCCTTTCCGACAAACGTATAGGACGCATAGCCGACACCTGTCGAGTTGCAGTCCATTTGCAATTCGTAGTCAGTACCCTCCTGCAGCAGCTTCTCGCCGTCATAAATCTGAATGTCAGGACGGACATCCTCGCCTGTGTACATGACGGTTTCAGGGCACTCGTAAGTACAGTTCCAAAGCTCATTGATACCCTGATTAAATTGGAACGGAATCTCACCGGTTCGGAAATTGCCCTCAAAGCCGACCAGCAGATATTCATCCCCTTCATCCTTATAAAGCATTGTACTGTATTCGCCAATCATACCATCGCAGACACGCGACAAGAAGTCTGTTTCTTTGTTATAAATATACATAACCACCGGATCAAGAATCTCTTTGGATAATATATAGGATTCTATATCGCCATCAATATGGTATACTGCAAATTCACCCGGAGTTTCAATGACTGCTGTATTTTCACCGAGTTTCAGTTCCTGTGCGTTTTCTGTATGGATCTCATTCATAATGAAATATTCACAATTTGTCGTTCCAAAATAGTCTTTGATATATTCAACCTCAAACTGATACCATCCGCACTCGACCGTATCTTCAAACCGAAGAATATAATCCACGCCTTCTTCCAGTACATCGCCGTCCTCTGTGGTGATCACCACATCCTCCGGTACACACACTTCTCCGGTATAGTCTAAGCGTTCAGTATAAGCGACCGAAAGTTCATACCAAGGTTTGCATTCTTCGCTTTTCAGCATCAGCACACAGTTGTCGTCTTCCAGTGTTCTGACATTGACCAGAACGTCAATACTATACATATCCAAAGTCACAGTCGGATTTTCGGCATTGAGCATCCCATAAGAAGCAATATAGTACTCATCTATCTCTACAAAGGATACGGTCGGTGCCAATCCGTCGCTGAATGTACCTTCCAGCACTTCCAGACTGATCTTTGAGCCTTCCTCCATCGTCAGAGAAAACAGATTTCTGTTCTTGTTGACCACGAACGGCTTGTTCAGTTCGATCGGGATCTTTCCGTCAGAAAGCATCGTGCCATTCAGCAGCGAAATGCCTTTCAGAATCGTACCATAGTAGTCGCCGATACCCTTTACGCAGTAGAACAGACAGCTCGGCGATTCAGCATAGTCGTACCAGTATTCACAGGTGAAGTCTTCGCCCTCTGTCAGCGGTGTTTCTTCCTCGTCTGCCGTAAGAACTGCAATATTGAAATTCTCCAGTTTGCCGTCCACCATATCATAGGTCGGCTCCATCACATTACAGGTATACAGAGATTGCTTTTTCTGTGTCAGCAGATAGGTCATCGGGACGATCGGGACGATCGGCTCGTCCGGTCCGGTGTAGTTTACGACATTGAACCAATATTCCACACCTGCTTGCAGATACATACTGTCGCAAAGCTGTCCGTTCGTCCAATACAGGTCTATTCCGTAATCTTCCAGAACAGTTTCATAGTTTTCATAGTCAGAGGGTTGCACGATCAAACTGAGATCGAAGTTCGGCATCACCGCATCACGCTTGCAGTCTGCAATCGCAGCATCTGACGGCGCACTCATGAACACATACTCACCGTCCTTTTCCGGAACAAATGTGTATGTTTCTCTCATGTTGGATGTTGTCACGGGTTTTTCCGCTTCTATCGTCTGCAATACGGTGCAGCAGGCACCGACCATGCCGAAATATTCGCCCTTGCCAACAAAATAATAGTACAGATAATTGTAATGATCCTTGAACGGTTCAGGAATCATCTCATAGGATTCTTCGTCCAGTGTCACCCAAGCCGAATCATAATCGTCCTCTTCGTTCGGCACATAGTATTTCACAATCGGTTCCGCAGCAGGCGGAAGTTCATCCTCATACATCTCCAAAGACTCAAACGATGCAAAGCCGTTCTCGGAGAAATCTTTGAATTCTGCATCTTCATCGGTAATCAGAACAACACTATACGCATCATAGCAGTCCAGACGCAGGACATAGGTTTTTCCTGCTTCAAATGTATACCATATACAGCCTTTCTCACTATAATCACTCGCCTGTGTGCCATCCACATCGGAAATGAACATAGAACCCGCAGAATACCGCACCTGCTGGTAGGAAGATTCTGTCGGCTTGTATACCAAATTCAAAGTCGGATAATAAGAATACGATGTACCGTCCTCAAAATATTCAATCTTCTTCTCCGGACGCTTGACGATCATCTGCTTATCATACGTAATGTCATAGGAACAGCCATCGTCCACTACATTGAATCCGAACGATGCTTCATCCAGCATTTCGCCGTCTTTCAGCATCTCATAATGGACCGCATATTCGCAGGGTTCTGTCGGGACCCATGATACAACACTCTGGGTACTGGTGAAGTCCAGTTCACCGTTCTTGTATACATACCATTTACCTGTCAGACCAAAGCCCAGCAGGTCAGCCTCAAGAGAAATCTCATCATAACAGATGACATCTTCTGTCGGATACCACAGCTTCATAAACGGAGATACATAGAAAGAATATCCGTGATTCTTTGCATAGGTTTCAACAAGGCTGTCTTTCGGTGCCGCCAGCATGATCTCCTCTAACATAGGATTCTGTTCGGACAGCGAGAATTTCTTGACCTTATCGCCGCATACAAGTGCCGTCGCATAGCCGATATCATCGCTGTATACTTCTTCCAGATTTTCCATACACAGCACATTTGCAAAGAAATACAGTCCAAACGTCGAATTGAGCTGTTCGCTGTTCGAACGAATCCGTTTCACAGAAGGAAGATTCAGCTGTGACACCATGAATCCTGCAAAACTATCCGCCGCATCAGATGTCAGCGAATCAAAGGACAGATCCTGATCGATCCAAAGACCTGCAAACGCCGCCGCACCAACCTCTGTGACCTTTGTGCAGTCAATATCCCATTCCAGCGGATTCTCAAAACCGATGATCGGGAAGCGGTATGCAGCATCCGGATACAGTGCAAGCGCATATGCACCGATTTTTGTCACATTCGGCGCGGAAAGCTTCGTCATCAGCGTACAATTCATCAGCAATCCCTCAGGAAGTGCTGTCAGTTTTTCTGAAAATTCATATTGTTCAGCATATGAAGAAGCCAGCGCATATTCGCCAAATTCTGTGACATTCGGAAGCGAAAGCACAGAATTTTGGATAGACGAATTCTCCATTGCGTGTGCGCCGATTTTGGTCAGTTTCTCCCAACACAGCGTTTCCGATTCCAGAATGGAGTTTTTGAATGCATAGTCACCAATGACCGTCAGATTCGGAAGCTGAACAGAAAGCTGTTCATCACCGCAGAACGTATACGCAGGCAATTCAGTCAGGGATTCCAGTCCGATACATTCATTCAGCGACGGACATTCCATAAAGCAGGCTTCGCCCAGTTCCTTAACATCCGTATTCAGGCGGAAGTTATACAAAACATCACAACTGCGAAATGCTTCATCGCCAATCGTTTCTGCACATTTTCCTTCCACAGAACAAAGCGCGTCACAATCCGCAAATGCGCGTGCGCCGATTTTTTTCAATGAACTCGGAAGAATGACGGTTTCAAGCGTATCATTGCCTGCAAATGCTCCCTCGCCGATTTCCGTGATTTTCTCATCGGACAAATTCAGATCAATCATGCAGCCGTGATATGCCGTCAGAACACCGTCTTTGATCTCCAGCGCATTCGCAGTATCTTTCCTAGCGATCTCATAGACAAAACTGCGTTCTGAACTGTATTTGCCGTCCAGCATTGCAACAGCACGCAGCGTCATGGACTGCCCGATTTTGATTGCCTTATTCTGATAAAGAATGCCGTTCTCCTTGTCGGGTGCAGTACCGTCTGTCGTATAGTAAATCACTGCGCCCTCGGTGTCACATTCCAACAGAGTGGACTGTGCTTCTTCGTAGCTGCCTGATTCTAATGTCGCATTCGGTGCGGCACAGTCCAGAATATGGAAATCGAAATCTTTCAGGCACACCATACCGTAACCGTATTTCTCATCGCGGCCTTCTTCGCCGAGATCCACAGCATTGGCAAACAGCAGTGCTTTCAGTTCATCAACGGACAAATCGGGCTGCGCAGAGAGAATATCCGCACAGCAAGCTGCAACATACGGTGTCGCCATACTGGTACCGTCCATCGACACATACTCCGTGGGATACTGATTACCTGCACTCAAAATATCCACGCCGGGTGCGGCAATATCCACGATCTCGCCGATATTCGAGAAATACGCCAGCTCATAGTCTGAATCTATTGCAGAAACCGTAATCGCACCGGGACAGTTTGCGGGCGCATAGTTTCTTGCATCGTCACCGTCATCATTCGAAGCAGCAGCACAAAGCACAGTACCGCATTCAGCCAATACTTTTGCCGCCTCATCTTCCAGCGGTTCTTCACCATAACCGCTCAGACTCATGCTGACAACATCCGCATTCTGTTCTGCGGCGTACATCATTCCGCAATAGATCTCCAATGTATCGCCATAGCCGTCGTCACCTAATACAGAAATCGGCAGAATGCTGACATTATCTGCCGTAGAAGCAGCGATAATGCCTGCACAATGCGTACCGTGTCCGAATACATCAATCGGAAATTCTCTGTCTTTATAGATAAAGCTCTTCGCCCCGTCAGCTATTCTGTCACGAAGCAGTTCATGGTCTGCATAATAGCCTGTATCAATGACAGCGACTTTAATGTCGGGCAGTTCCTCATGTTCAGATGTCAGACGCTCGCAGAATTCTTTGGAGCCGATCGCCTGATTGCCCCAGCAGAGTTCTTTCGCATAGGACGGTGTCGAAGCGTTTATACAGGTATGTACCACACGGTCAGGCGTGACAAACTCAATATTGTCCAGCTTCTGATAATGCTGATATGCCGTATACGCATCGGCAGGTGTTTCAAATTGCAGAACATGAAGATTCCGATAGTCCTCAACAGTCGAAACTGCATTCAGACTGTCAACCGCATTTTCCGATTTGACAATCAGACGGGCAAGCTGGAACGGAGAGATGATCTCCATACTGCCGTCCGCTTTCTCCAGCACCTCACAGCCGATCTTACTGCGTGCTTCCTCCAAGGAAATTGTCGCATCAGAAGCAACCTCTGCTTGTTCCTTTGCAGTTGCCGCATAGGATGCTTTTACGCACAGACTGCCGTTTTTCACGACAAAACCGCCGCAGGAACCTGTCACTTCCTGCTCATCCTGATACAGCTTTTTCTCCGCAGCGTCAAACCGAAGTTTTTCAAATCGTCCGCTGCTGTCAGAAGTCGGTTCCATCGCCTTGATCTCCGCCGAAAAGTCTGCAAGAGAGAGATTTTTCGTGCGTGCAGAGGATCTGACTTCTGTCACGATACTTTCCGGCATTGCCGTCCCGACCAGAACCAGCGAGGTCAGAAACGCCAAAGCCTTTCGATAATGTCTGTTGTGCATTCAAGCACCTCCTGTTATGTAATGCTTTTATATTATACCATACTTCATCCTGATTGTCTATGAATATTTTGTAAATGCGTAACATTTCGACATTTTTTGTGAATTCTGAAAGAAATGCTCTGTCCGCCCTTTACAAACTGTCGTTTTTGGTGTATAATAGATGTATCATTGATTGCAGAATTGCATAACATTCAGGGAGGAATCTGATTCTATGAAAAGCGAAATGAATATTGTCTGTCTGGACCTCGAAGGCGTTCTGGTTCCCGAAATCTGGATCGCTTTTGCCGAAGCAAGCGGCATTCCCGAACTCAAACGCACCACACGCGATGAACCCGATTACGATAAACTGATGCGCTGGCGTCTTGGCATTCTCAAAGAACACGGTTTGGGACTGAAAGAAATTCAGGCTACCATCGCCAAAATCGAACCGATGCCCGGCGCAAAGGAATTCCTCGATACCCTCCGCAAAACAACGCAGGTCATTATTATCAGCGACACCTTCACACAGTTTGCCGCACCGCTCATGGAAAAACTCGGTATGCCCACAATTTTCTGCAACACGCTTGAAGTCGCAGAAAACGGCGAGATCACAGGCTTCAAAATGCGTATCGCACAGTCGAAACTTGCAACCGTCAAGGCTTTGCAGTCCATCGGCTTTGATACCATTGCAAGCGGTGACAGCTTCAATGACCTCGGTATGATCCAGGCAAGCAAGGCCGGTTTCCTGTTCCGCAGTACCGAACAGATCAAGGCAGACTATCCGCAGTATCCTGCATTCGAAACCTATGACGAACTGCTGGCGGCGATCTGCGAAGCACTCTGAAATCATATCACATGAAAATACACCTCCCAATCGCATGGGAGGTGTATTTTTTGTCAGAATGGACTTGACGAAACCGAATTCCCGTAGTATAATAATAACAAGCAGGGATGCCATTTTCTCTGCAAAAAAATATGAAACGGAGGCAATCAAATGGAAAACATCAAAAAGTACATCGCCGAGTTCATCGGCACCCTCACCCTCGTCGTACTGGGCTGCGGTACGGCAATGCTGGTCGGCTGTGACGCGGCAAGCGGCTGCGGTTATCTGCTGACCGCATTCGCATTCGGCCTGACGATGGTCGGCATGGCTTACTGTGTCGGCAATATCTCCGGCTGTCACATCAACCCTGCAGTTTCGCTCGGTGTTCTGCTGAGCGGCGGCATGAGCGTTTCGGAATTCATCGGCTATGTCATTTCGCAGTGTCTGGGTGCATTTGCAGGTTCCGGTCTGCTCGCACTCATCTTCTCGCTCGGTAATGTCGAGGACAAAACAGGCGGCTTCGGCACAAACAGTCTGGCAGGTGTCGGTGACAATGCTGTTGCAGGTCTGCTTGTTGAGATCATCCTGACCTTCTTCTTTGTCCTGACCATTCTCGGCGTCACCTCGAAAAAAGCAGGTCACGGCAGCTTCGGCGGCGTGGTTATCGGCTTTACGCTCACCCTTGTACATATCCTCGGCATCGGTCTGACAGGCACTTCTGTCAACCCTGCAAGAAGTTTCGGTCCTGCACTCGTTGCTCTGTTCGATGGCAACAGCGCACCGATTTCCTGCCTGTGGGTATTCATCGTTGGTCCGCTCGTTGGTGCAGCGATTGCAGCAGTCACCTACAAATTCCTCGAATCTGACAAGAAATAATTCTTGTATCACGTATCAAAAAGAGCATCCCTGATGGATTTCAGGGATGCTCTTTTTGTCGATTAAGTTGTATCTCTGCAATGACAGCAGGAATCATTTATGGGATGCGGGCGACCACAGGTCGCCCCTACGAATCGCATATGAAAGGTTCTCATATCAAAAGTTTTACTCGATTTTTTTCAAAAAATCGCAGGGGTTGAGGGGGCGGCGCCCCTCATCGCGCTCCGCAGAGCGCGAAATACCCCCTCCTTCCAAAAGATCAGGAGGGGGCTTGGGGGAACCCTATCAAGGGGTTCCCCCATACTTTTTTAATAAATCGAACATCCCTGATGGATTTCAGGGATGCCCTTTTTTCTTATATGATACTCAATACAAATGTCGCGATCGTTACCGCAAGGAATACAGCCATACCGATATGCAGACAAGTTACATAGAAATTCTTCTTCGCAGGAATCGCTTCCTCAGGTTCCTCCACATGGAACAACCTGCCCTTTGCAATTTCAACGATCAGCAAAATCGCACCGCCAATTATCAGCGTACAATTCAGCAGCAAGTAAATGCCTGCGGGCACCATTTCGCCCGATTGCAGCGTGGCGAGATCGGCCTCAGGGCTCATCACATTCAGCAGTTTATCTACATTCATCAGCAGCGGCGCAACACTTCCAAGGAAATTGAACGCCATATGCAGCAGGATCGTATAAATAATACGTCCTGTTTTGACGTAGACAAATGCCAAAAGGAAGCCCAGACCTGCCGTATAGAATAATTGTGTAAAATTGCCGTGCAGCATACCAAACAGCAGACCTGACATAACAATGGCTTTGCCGTCGCCGTATTTTCGTACTCGGTCAATGAAAATCTTTCGGCAAATCAATTCTTCGACGATCGGCGCACCACATACCGCAAACAGCAAAATCAGACCGGGATTGTCACCCGTGATCGCATCCGAAAGCGTTGTGTCCTGAATATCTGCGCCGCAGATCTTCGATACGATCGCACCCAGAATCATGGACATATACGTACCGACCTGTGCCAGTGCCTTTCCGATCATCAGATAACCGAAAAACCAGCCGATGCTAAGCTTTTCCTGCTTCGGCGGCGCGGTCTCCTGCTTCCGCGAAAGCAGCACATATATTGGAAAAGCGATACAGTACATAGGGAGAAACGCCAGAAGATAGCTGACATTTTCTGCTGTTGACCCTTCCAAATTCGGAAACAGCTGCCATACCAATTTGCCGAGCAGAAACTGTAATCCAATCGACAAACAGGTGAAAATTCCGATATTCAATACAGCATGAGAATACGACTTGTTTGCTTTGGCTACAACATCTGCCTGTGGTTCATTTTGTGATGTGATTTCCTGTTCCATGATATAACATTCCTCCTAAACAGGATAAAAACAGCGGCTTTCTCGTTTTTCAGAGAAGAACCGCTGTTTGTTTGGTTCAACAATTACTTCTTCTGCTTGCCGACATAAGCACCCGTCTGCGGATCCAGACCGCGGGCACGAAGCTGCTTTTCAAATTCCTTATTGATCTTATCGAGCTTCTTACGGCGTTTTGCTTCTGCAACAGATACAGGACCTTCCTGTTTCGGCTGCGCACTCGGCACGGCGGAAGACGGTACGGAAGCCATCTGCTTCTTCGCTGTCTTCTGCGGCATCTTGTATTCCGTGAAATTAACAGGCTTATCAGAAGGCTTCGGCTGATTCTTTTTCGGATTCTCGATGCCCATAGCATCCATCAGATCTTCGACGTCCAGAACCGGTGCGGCATTCTGCTGCAGTCCGTTCGCACTCTTTGCAGCCTGTACAAACGGATTTTCAGGTTCCTGCGGCGGTGTGCTGTATACAGGCTCCGTAATCGGAATCGGTCTGCCGAATTCATCATATTCCTGGAACACCTGACGTCCCTCTGCGCTGTAACCGACAAAAAGCGGAGGCGGAGTGCCGGGTTTCCGTTCTTTACGTGCTTTCGGAACTGCAAACAAATTGCTTTCAGGTTTCTGATACTGCGGTGTCGGAACATTCTCACCATTCAGCGCATCCACATCGCTCTGCATATTATACTGCGGAAGCGGCTGCTGCGGCGGCTGCATCTGCGGAGGAATCGGCTGTTCCGGAATCGGCATCGAAGGTGCCTCAGGTACATTCAGCAGTTCGGGAATGTTCGGCAGTTCCGAAGTCGGTGCTGTCGGAACCGTATTCAAATCGGGCAGTACATCGTCAAGCGCGGCAAAAACATCTTCTTCCGGTACAGAAGCAACATTCGAGATGTTCGGTACGGACGGTGCAGACGGAACCTCGCTTAAGGACGACGGCATGACCATCAGATCATCCAGAGAATCGTCAAGACTCGGGACCTCCGAGGACAGTTCTTCAAACGGGTTGGCAGTTTCCTTCAGTGCCTCAGGCAGTACCTCGATGATTTCCTCCTCATCGGACAAACTAGCGGAAAAGTCGCTCAAATCTGCCATATCGTCAAGGACAGGCGGCTGACCGACAGGTTCCAGAGACGGAATCTCAGGTTCAGCAAGCTGTGCATTGAAAGACGGAACCTGCGGTGCAGTCGGCACAGAAGGAATCTCATCTGTCGGTGCGGTCGAATGGAACAGACTGTTCGCCAGATTATCAAAGGATGCAGACTGCTCTGCGGCAGGTGCTGCATTGACAGGCTGTTTCGGAACTGCAAACTGTGCGAGAATATCATCCGGTTCGGAAAGTGTCGGCGCACCGTTCGAAGGAACATACGGTTCGAGCGTCGGTACTTCCTGTTCAGGCAGTTCGGGTACAGAAACACTCGGTACACCGCTCTGCATCTGCGGAGCAGTCGGCACATTGAACTGCGACAGTACATCATCAACATTCTCAAGTGTCGGTGCGGTCGGCGGTGTCGGAACCGAGAACTGCGACAGGACGTCATTTGTGCTCGGCTGCGGCATCTGCGGTGCAGTCGGAACGGCAAACTGTGCCAGCACATCATCGACTTTATCAAGTGTCGGTGCAGTCGGCGGTGTCGGGATCGAGAACTGCGACAGAACGTCATTTGTGCTCGGCTGCGGCGTCTGCGGTGCAGTCGGAACGGCAAACTGTGCCAGCACATCATCGACTTTATCAAGTGTCGGTGCAGTCGGCGGTGTCGGGATCGAGAACTGCGACAGGACGTCATTTGTGTTCGGCTGCGGTGTCTGCGGTGCAGTCGGAACGGCAGGAATCGCAAACTGCGACAGAACATCATTGCTGCTCTGTGCAGGGCGCGGGATCTGCGGCGCGGTCGGAACTGTCGGAACTTCTAAGGAAGATTCCGGTGCAGAAATCGGAACAGATACAGACGGCGTCGGAGATACGATCGGCTGGTTTCCCTGCTGACGGCGCATCGAAGGCGGGATATATTCCCCGTCGCTGCTCGGCGGCGTATATGCAGGCGGTGCAGCGATCGGAGAAGCCTCTCTGCTCGGTACGGCACCGCTCTTACGCATTGCCATATCATCCTGTTTGAGCTGCTTCTGCTCCGCTTTCAGCATCATCTTCATTTCCTTATTGGATTCACGAATGAGCTGCTTTGCGATCGCGTTTTTACATTTTTCACAAGTGATCTCGACAAGATCCTTCATCTCGCCGACAGATGTATAGTGACCAATGTTCTCAGGCTTATTCAAATTGATACGGCACGCAGTATGCTTGCCGTTGACGGTTGCATGAATCTCTTTGGAATGAGATCTGGTTGCTGATATCAAATCAACGCGCATAGGATATACCTCCGAAACGGATATAATTTTCCATATTCTCTATTATACATCAATCTCTCCAAAAAATCAACACTTTTTTGAAGATAAAATGAAATTTGTCTACTTTTTTGTGCATTACAGAAAAAACGCTACCACTTTTTAGCACTCATGCCATATTTTTCAGACTTTTCATCGCTTTGAAACTATTTCTTGACAGCGCAGCGAAAATATGGTATGATAGAAAAGTATTGGTATGTGCATTTCATACTGCATATCCCCTGCATTATTTATAGTATCCTCGGAGGGCTTTCATATGGACATTCTGCACGCAATTATTCAGGCTATTATTCAGGGACTGACTGAGTTTCTTCCCGTTTCCAGCTCCGGACATCTCCGTCTGTATCAGACCATGACAGGTCAGTCTGTGGAAGAAGGCACGTTTCTGCTGGTCATTCTTCACCTCGGTACGCTGGTGGCTGTCTGCATCGCGTTCTGGGATACCATATGGGCACTCATCAAAGAATTTTTCGTCCTGTTAAAAGATGTATTCACAGGCAAGTTCAAATGGTCTGCGATGAATCCCGAACGCCGTATGATCATCATGCTGATCATCTCGTTGGTGCTTCTCGTACCGTTCTACCTGATCAAGGATGTGTTTGAAAACATTCCGCTCCCTGTTCTGGGACTTTGCTTCCTGTATACATCTATTATTCTGTTCTTTGCAAACCGTGTCAAGAACAACAAGAAAACCGCAGGCGATATTACCGTAAAGGACGCTGTGGTCATCGGTCTGTTCCAGTGCGTTGCGCTGTTTCCGGGTGTATCCCGTTCCGGCTCGACCATCAGCGGCGGTCTGTTCTCCGGTCTTGAAAAGGAAACCGCTGTCCGCTATTCCTTTATTCTCGGCATTCCTGCAATTCTCGGCGGCTGTTTGTCTGAACTCATGGATGTTGCAGACGGCGCATTTGAGATCAACATCGCCGCAACCGTTATCGGTTTTATTGTATCTGCCGTTGTCGGTATCCTCGCCATCAAAATGGTAAAATGGCTCATCAAGTCCGACAACTTCCACGTATTCTCGATTTATACTCTGCTTGTCAGTCTGTTCACCTTCGGGCTCTGGATTTTCAAGCACTGATCAGAAAGATTCCGCAGTAAGAACATAAGGAAGGATTCATTATGGCACAGTCACGCAGTACCGGAAATTCCGGTTCGGCAAAAAGAAAAACTGCACCCTCTGCTTCCGCAGGCTCCAGACAGAAAGCCCCCGTGAAGCGTTCTGCAAGCTCGAATTCTGCTCGGAAAACAACAACGACAGCAAAGAGAAATACACCTGTCGCCAAATCCGCATCGTCCAAATCGGTTCCCGCAGCAGAACCTGTCAAGCAGCAGACCATTATTACTGCACCTGCACAGAATAATCAGCTCTGGTCGGTCATTCTGTTTGCAATCGGTATTCTGGTGCTGCTGATCTCCATTGTTCCCGGCACAAAAGGCTGGGGAATGCTCCACGATCTGCTGCTCGGATTGTTCGGCGTCAGCGTCTTTCTGGTGCCTGCCATCCTCATTTATACAGCGGCACTCGTCGGACAGGACAAAAGCAAACAGGCCTCCAAACGCGCCATCTGGGGCGTTCTGCTGACCATCTTTTGCAGCGGATTTATTCAGATTTTCTTCGGCAAGACCGTCTGGTCGGACGGCTTTGCCATGACCATCCGCTACCTCTATGACGAGGGCAAGAATCTCCGCGGCGGCGGACTCCTTTCGGGTATTGTCGCATGGCCGCTCATCGCAATGTTTGCGGAGATCGGCGCGAAAATCGTCATTATTCTTGCAATTTTCGTCTTTATCATGCTGCTGACCAATCTCGGCGTGGCTGAACTGTTCCACATTATCGGCTCCCCGTTCCGCTGGATCTGGAACGGCATCGCAAAAGTCGCTACCCACGGTGTATTCTTCTACGGCGAGGACGATGAAATGCCCTACGATGAAGAAGACGAATACATTGAGGAGGAGGAAGATGTCTGGGACGATGACGAGGAGGAGGAAGAACTGCATTTCTTCCCGTCGCTGCCGCGCAGAACACGCTTCTCGCACAGAAAACAAAAGCAGCCAGAATTTCTCCCTGACGGCAACCAGCTCGAACTGATGTCGGATATGTTTGACAACATCGACGTCGATATTCCGATCACGGATACAGACCCGATGCTCGCAAAAGAAGATACCAATATTCTGACACCCGATTCACACACAGATACTGACTTTAATATGCGAATGTCCGCAGACGAGGAAGAAGAATTGCAGCGGATGATCGCCAATGCCGAAGGAAATCTTTCGGACGGCAGCTCTGCAAACGGCAATCTGCTCCCGTGGGCAACAGAACAGGAAGAAGCTGCTGATGAAAGCATCTACGAGGAAACAGCGGTCATTCCGTATATCGCACCGCCGATCTCCCTGCTTTCCCATGTGGACAACACCTCGAACAGTGCAGAGAAATCTGCGGAGCTGCGTGAAAAAAGCACCCTGCTCAAAGAAACGCTGGCAAGCTTCGGCGTGGAGGTGCGCATTGTCGGTATGCGCCGCGGCCCGTCTGTTACCCGCTATGAGATTCAGCCGGCAGCAGGCGTGAAAATTTCAAAAATCACCGCACTTGCTGACGATATCGGCATGAACCTCGGCGGTGAAAAGGTGCGTATCGAAGCACCGATTCCCGGAAAGCCCGCAGTCGGTGTCGAAGTCGCCAACAACACCAAAGACATTGTTCCGATTCGTGATATTCTCGAATCTGTGGAATTTCAGGAATCCAAAAGCAAGCTGACCTTTGCAGTCGGCAAGGACATCGACGGCAATGTCATTCTCGGCGACATCGCAAAAATGCCCCACATGATCATTGCAGGTACAACAGGTTCCGGTAAATCTGTCTGCACCAACTCGATCATCATGAGTGTGCTGTTCCATGCCTCCCCTGATGAGGTGCGCATGGTGCTGATCGACCCGAAGGTCGTTGAATTTGCACCCTATGACGGCATTCCGCATCTGCTCATCCCTGTTGTGACCAATCCGCAGAAAGCGGCAGGCGCACTCAACTGGGCAGTTATCGAAATGGAACGCAGATACGGACTTTTCGCTGAATACAGCGTTCGTGACCTGAAAGGCTACAACGCCCTCGCCGAACGCAACGAGGAAATCAAAAAAATGCCGCAGATCCTCATTATCATCGACGAGTTTGCAGACTTGATGATGTCCGCGGCAAAGGAAGTCGAAACGTCAGTCATCCGACTGGCACAGAAAGCGCGTGCCGCAGGTCTGCACCTGATTATCGCAACACAGCGTCCGACTGTCGATGTCATTACGGGCTTGATCAAAGCAAATGTCCCCTCCCGTATCGGTATGTCGGTCAAATCCTCGCAGGATTCCCGTATCATCCTCGACTGTTCGGGCGCGGAAACCCTGCTCGGAAACGGTGACCTGCTGTTCTATCCGAACGGCTGGCGCGAACCCAAGCGTGTACAGGGCTGTTTCTGCTCTGACGCAGAGGTCGAAGCAGTCACCAGCTTTCTCAAAAACAACGGTTCTTCCGATTACGATGCGTCCATTATCGAAGCAGTTGAACAGAATATCCCGACAGCAAAGGGTGAAAAACCGATGGGTATGGACGATAATACTGAGGTCAGCGGCGACGAAGAACTGGTCATTCGTGCCGCAGAGTACGCTGTGGACGCAGGTCAGCTTTCCACGACCGCATTGCAGCGCAGACTGAAACTCGGCTACGCAAGAGCCGCAAGAATTGTCGATGAACTCGAAGACCGCGGCGTGATCGGTCCCTCCGAGGGCGCAAAGCCGCGCAGAGTCCTCATGTCTCCGCAGGAACTCACCGAATGGAAGCTCAGAATCGCTTCAAAGGGCGGGAAGTTTGAGGAATAAGCAACCTCGCCATCATTTGAAAGGCAGCATATGACTATCACCGTTAAACAACTCTCGGACGCGGCAGAAAAACAAGCCGCCGTCCGCAAAATACTGGAAGCTCTCCCCGAATGGTTTGAGATTGAGGCGAGCAGAGAAGCGTACATCCGCGAAAGTGCGCAGCAACTCTGTTTTGGTGCATACGAAAACGGCGAATGTGTCGGTTTTCTATGCCTGAAAGAGACAGGCAAAGCGACTGTCGAACTTGCAGTCATGGGTGTACTGAAATCTCACCACCGCATGGGTGTCGGCAAGCTTTTGTTCGATGCCGCAAAGAAAACCGCACAAACCATCGGCTATGCGTTCATGCAGGTGAAAACCGTGAAAATGGGCGTATATCCCGAATATGACGATACCAACCGCTTCTATCTCGCAGTCGGCTTTCAGGAGCTTGAAGTCCTGCCGCTGTGGGATGAAGCGAATCCCTGCCAGATCTATGTCATGGCACTGAATTAAAATCAACGAAAGGACGTGAAATAATGAGTGACTTTCTGCCTGTCAGCATGGAAGAACTGGAAGCTGTCGGTATTCACCGCCCCGATTTTGTCTATATCACAGGGGATGCGTATGTAGACCATCCCAGCTTCGGTGTCGCTATTATTTCCCGTGTCCTTGCTGCAAAGGGCTACTCCGTTGCGATTCTGCCGCAGCCGAATTGGCGTACCAACGAGGATTTTATGCGTTTTGGCAGACCGAAACTCGGTTTTCTCGTGACCGCAGGCAATATCGACAGCATGGTTGCCCACTACACCGCCGCAAAGAAAAAACGCTCCGACGATGCCTATTCCGCAGGAAACAAGGCAGGCAAGCGTCCCGACCGTGCGGTCATTGTCTACTGCAAAAAGATTCGCGAGATCTACGGCGATGTGCCGATTCTGATTGGCGGACTGGAAGCATCGCTCCGCAGATTTGCACATTATGACTACTGGGATGACGCGGTGCGCCCCTCCATTCTCGTGGACAGCGGCGCGGATATTCTGATGTTCGGCATGGGCGAGCACAGCATTATCGAACTGGCTGACCGTCTGCGTGACGGTGTTCCCGTGTCGGAAATTACCGATGTACGCGGAACCTGCTATCTTACCACCCCCGACAAAACCCCGTTCGGATGCGCGGAATGCCCCTCGTTTGCACAGGTTTCCGAGAAAAAGGAATCCTACGCCAAAGCCTGCCGCATTCAGTATGACCAGCAGGACGAGGTCAGCGGCAAACGTGTGATTCAGCGGCACGGCGACAAAATGCTTGTACAGAACGAACCTGCCATTTCCCTCACACAGGAGGAAATGGACGCGGTTTACGCCCTCCCCTACGCACGCACTTACCATCCGATGTACGAAAAAGAGGGTGGTGTCCCTGCTATTTTAGAGGTGCGCTTTTCCATTACCCATAACCGAGGCTGTTTCGGCTTCTGCAATTTCTGTTCCATCGCGCTCCATCAGGGACGAAAAATTACTACCAGAAGCGAGGAATCCGTTCTTCAAGAGGCAAAGCTGCTCACCGAACTGCCCGATTTCAAGGGCTATATTCACGATGTCGGCGGCCCGACTGCCAACTTCCGTCACCCGTCCTGTGAAAAACAGGCGGCGAACGGTCTCTGCAAGGGCAGAAAATGCCTTGCACCGACACCCTGTAAAAATCTCACCGTAGACCACAAGGACTATCTGCGGCTGCTGCGTAAACTCCGCGAAATTCCAAAGGTCAAGCGCGTATTTATCCGTTCGGGTATCCGCTATGATTACCTGATGGCGGACAAGGACGAAAGCTTCTTCCGCGAACTGGTCAGACACCATGTCAGCGGACAGCTCAAAGTTGCGCCTGAACATTGTGCGCCTGCGGTACTCGATGCGATGGGCAAACCGCACATCGAAACCTATAAGAAATTCCAGAAACGCTTTTATGAGCTGACAAAAGGCATGGGCATGGAACAGTATCTCGTGCCGTATCTGATGAGTTCCCACCCCGGCAGCACCATCCGCGATGCCATCGCGCTGGCGTGCTTCCTTAAAGAGGAGGGCATCCGTCCGGAACAGGTGCAGGATTTCTATCCCACACCGGGAACGATTTCCACCTGTATGTTCTACACGGGACTCGACCCCTATACCATGCAGCCGATCTATGTACCGCGCACCGCAAAGGAAAAGGCGGAACAGCGTGCTATGCTGCAATATTTCAAACCCGAAAACGATGCTGTCATCCGTGCGGCACTCATCAAGGCAGGCAGACGCGATCTGATCGGAAACGGTCCGCATTGCCTGATTCCTGCCGTACCGCCTGCCAATGCAAAAAATCCGCATGACAAGCATTTAGCCAAACAGAATGCTGCGAAAGGGGGCAGCCGTTCAGGATGCGCCACCCAAAACGCTCCAAAGAAAGCCGTAAAATCCGCAGAAAAATCATCCCGCTCACCGCAAAAGCGTGGTGGTCGAAATACTGGTTCCCGCTGATTCTGCTCGCGGTCGTTGTCATCGGTGTTTCGGTGTATCTGCTGAAAAACAGGGAAACACCTGTCGAATGCACCGCCGATGACCTCTGCGTGTATGTTCTAGATGTCGGGCAGGGCGACTGCACGATCCTCTATAATCCCGACACCGCCATTCTCATTGACGGCGGCGAAGCAGAGTACGGCACAAAGGTGCTGGATGCACTCCGTGCGCTGAAGATCCGCAGGCTGGATGCGGTCATCAACTCGCATCCCCATTCCGACCATCTTGGCGGACTCAATACCGTACTGGAAAACATCCCGACCGATATGGTCTATCAGCCGACATACCCCGACACGCTGATTCCCACAGGGTACAATTTCGAGCGGTTTTTAGAACTCGTACAGGAACAGCATTTGCAAATCGTCAACCCGAACTGCGGCGAAACCGCAAAGTTTGGTCAGGTGGAGATCACATTCTTCTGCATAGACAATTCCCTGCGTGAAGATCTCAACGACTGTTCGCTGGTCTGCCGTATTACCCACGGCGACAACAGCTTTCTCTTTACGGGCGATATTTCTAAGGAGGCGGAACAGGATTTCCTTGCCGCCGAACTCATCGCCCCTTCAAAATTCCTGAAATGTGCGCACCACGGCAGCGGCAATTCCTCATCAAACGAATTTCTCGATGCCGTTTCTCCAAAGATCGCTGTGATCTCGGTGGGCGCGTTCAATGACTACGGACACCCGTCCGATGCCTGTCTGGAACGGCTCTTTGCCCGTACAGACAGCGTTTACCGTACCGATATTGACGGTACGATCCTGTTTTTCTCGAATGGCAAAACCATTCAACCGAATACCCACGTAACCTTCAAATGACTGTGAGAGGAGGTGCAGGAGATGCTGATTATCGACCGCATCGAAGAAGACACCGCGGTGGTGGAATGCTCGAATCCTGCAACCGGTGAAGTAATCATGCAAAATATCCCCCGCACATGGATTCTTGGCGATATTCAGGAGGGCGATGTCCTCTGCAAAACACCCGATGGCTATGCCATCGACGAAACCGAAACCAGAAAACGCCGCGCACAGGCTGCTGAGCGTCTGCATCAACTGGAAACGGAATGAACGCAGATACGATTATTATTGGCGGCGGTGCGGCAGGCTGCTATGCGGCTGTGACTGCTGCAAATCTCGGCAGGCGTGTGTTGCTGTTGGAGGGCAATGATCGCATCGGGCACAAGCTGTCCATCACGGGCAAGGGCAGATGCAATGTCACCAACGCCTGCGACCTCGATACTCTGACCGCCAACATTCCGCGCAATCCGCGGTTTCTCTACTCGGCATTCTCCAACTGTATGCCGCAGGATGTTATGGACTTTTTTGAAGCGGAGGGCGTACCGCTCAAAACAGAACGCGGAAGACGGGTATTCCCTGTCAGCGACTGCGCGGCTGATATTGTCAATGCTCTCAAAAACGCCATGCACCGCCTGAATGTCAAGATTATTCATGCCCGTGTGCAAAAGCTCTGCCTCGAGGACGGATGCTGTGTCGGTGTGATCGCTGACAACACGGAATACCGTGCGGAATCGGTGCTGATCGCAACGGGCGGTATGTCCTATCCGCGGACAGGCTCTCGCGGTGACGGTTATACCCTTGCCAAACAGGCAGGGCATACGATCATCACACCACAGCCGTCTTTGATTCCCCTTGAAACTGTCGAAGCAGATCCGAAGGAAATGCAGGGTCTGTCGCTCAAAAATGTAAAACTGACGGTTCTGCGTGAGAATAAGGTCATCTATGCCGAACAGGGTGAAATGCTCTTTACGCATTTCGGCGTGTCAGGACCGCTGGTGCTGTCCGCAAGTGCCGCGATGGATGCACAGCACCCGACAGACTACAAGCTGCAAATCGACATGAAGCCTGCACTTACCCATGAACAACTCGATCTGCGCATTCAGCGTGATTTTTCCGAACTGCAAAACCGTGTGCTGGGCAACGCGCTCAGCAAGCTGCTCCCAAGCTCCATGATCCCTGTGATGATTCGTGCGGCAGGTCTTTCTCCTGACCTGCGCATCCACGATATGAAGCGCGAGGAACGCTTACAGCTCGGTAAGACCATCAAAGCTTATCCGCTGTCGGTCAAAGCCATGCGTCCCATCGCAGAAGCGATCGTCACCAGAGGCGGCATCAATGTCCGCGAGGTGAAGCCCAAAACAATGGAGTCCAAGCTGGTAAACGGACTGTTCTTTGCCGGCGAGGTGCTGGACGTGGATGCTTTCACGGGCGGCTATAATCTCCAAATCGCATTTGCTACCGGCTATACCGCCGGAATGAATCTATAATCGGAGGCTCTCCTATATGAAACCTGTCAGCATTGCCATTGACGGCCCGAGCGGTGCAGGAAAAAGCACACTCGCACGCCGTCTTGCGAAAAATCTCGGCTATGTCTATGTCGATACGGGTGCGATGTACCGCACCATCGCCTACTACACCATTCAAAAGAATGCGCTGACCGCAGAGGCAGTCATTGCCCTGCTCCCGACATTGACCGTGTCGCTCGGCTACGGTACAGACGGTGTCCAGCACGTTTATGCAAACGGCGAGGATGTATCTGATTTTATCCGCACACCCGAAGTTTCTATGGGTGCATCCAGAGTGTCGGCGATTCCTGAAGTCCGCGCATTCCTGCTCGATACCCAGAGAAATCTTGCCAAGCAGACCAATGTCGTCATGGACGGCAGAGATATCGGTACAGTGGTACTGCCCGACGCGCAGGTGAAAATTTATCTCACCGCATCTGCGGAGAAACGTGCAATGCGCCGTTTCCTCGAATTGCAGGAAAAACAGCCTGATTCCGCACCGACCTTTGAAGAAGTGCTGGCGGATGTCATTCAGCGCGACAAACAGGATATGTCACGCGAGATCGCACCGCTCAAACAGGCAGAGGATGCTGTTCTTGCGGAAACCAGCGATCTGACGCTGGAAGAATCCGAAGCACTTTTGCTCCGCATCTGTCAGGAGAAACTGGCACAATGAGCGGATTTTATTCTTTTGCAGTCCATGTTCTCAAAGTGGTCATGCCGCTCTGGTACAAAATCGAAACCAAAGGCGCAGAACAACTGCCGACTGACGGCGGATATTTGTTCATCAGCAACCACAGAAGCATGGCTGACCCGATTCTGATCGGCATTCAGAATGCCAAAACACCGTTTTGTTTTCTTGCAAAGCAGGAATTGTTCGAAAGCGGTTTTATCGGCTGGCTGCTGAAAAAACTCGGTGCCATTGCCGTTGACCGCGGTGCAGGCGACCTCTCCCCGATCGAAGAACTGTGCGGAAAGCTGAAAAACGGCGAAAATGCACTCATTTTCCCGGAAGGCACCCGCTCCAAAGACGGCACCCTCGGCAAATTCAAAACCGGTGCTGCACTCATCGCCGCACAAACAGGTGTTCCTGTTGTTCCTGTCGGTATCTCGTTCGAAGGAAACCTGCATTTCCGCAGCAAGATCTGCGTGCAGTACGGAAAACCGCTCGCACTCCCCTGCGACAATCCTGCCGACCCCCGTCCCGCAGAACTGAAAGCAATCAAAATCGCCATGACAAAGGCGGTCGCAGATTTAATCCCCCCCGCATTACCCGATTCACAGGCACAAAATTAAAATTCAGGATGTTTACTGAAAGGAGTCGTATCTATGAAACGGCGCGTTGATTATGGCAGTTTGATTTTTCTGCTGGTATTTCTGATCATGGGAATCTTTGTGGTGGACTTTGTCCGCAGACGTGTCATTGATATGCGAGGATTGCGCAAAGAACCCGAGATCGTCAGCGTTTCCTCTGACGGCACAGAACCCGATGAACCTGCCACCACAGATGTCACCAACGGTGCCGCACAGAGTTCGCCGCGTGTGACGGATGCAAACAACAGTGTTGGACTTGTGACCGATGTCACCACAACAGCAGCCGCTGCACCGACAGGCGACAAAACGATCTCTGTCCCTGCGAACGATGTTCACACAGGTAACCTGCTTCTTGTGGACAGCGCACATCCGCTGACTTCTACACCCGCAACAACACCTTTCCTCAACATCACCTATGACCATTTCCGTCTGCCCACCAAAAATCTCACCATCAACAACGAGATGATCGAACCGCTGGTCAGTATGTTCAACGACTTCTATAAAGTGTCGAACTTCGGAAATACGATGATCTACTGCACAATGAACTCAACGACTGCCGCTGCATACAGCGCTGTCATCCCCGAACGTCTGACAGGTCTGACCATAGACCTTGCCGTCTGGGACGATGCCGTCAGCAGCCACACTCCGTTTACAGGCACAGATAAATTCGCATGGTTCCCGCAGCACGCCGCAGAATACGGCTTTGTCCTCCGTTTTGCAGACGATAAGTCCGCAATTACAGGTCAGCCCGGCTGCACATGGCACTACCGCTATGTCGGCGTTCCGCACGCAACCTATATGTCCGCGCAGAATCTCTGTCTGGAAGAATACCTCGAACTGCTGAAAAACGAGCATTCCTATGAAAAACAGCACCTGATGGTGGACGCAGGCGGCACAAGCTACGAAGTCTACTACTACCCTGCCGCTGTCGGTGCGACCGCAACAGATGTTTCTGTCCCTGCGGACGCAGACTATGTGATCTCGGGCGATAACCTCAGCGGCTATATCATTACCTTACAGCGCGGCGGCGCAGCAGGCACCACACCTGACACGGATGCCGCAGCACCCGAAACGACCACGACCGAAGCAATCGTCCTAGACGAATAATACATCATTCCGAAAACGCCCTGATGTGAAACGCATAGGGCGTTTTTGTGAATAATTACCAATCCGAATCTTGATTTTGCTTCTCGTTTTATATTTCTCATTAGAATTTTAACGTTTATCGTTAATTAGTTATTGACAAGCGTAAACTTCCGTGGTATACTACAATCATGACAGGGGAACAAGGCGATCCGAAGTACAAGGACAGCCAAAAATAATTTTTCTCCCCTGCGAAAGGATTGGTATACTTATGGAAATGAATAAAATGCAAAAAAGTGCGAAAGGTTTTCGTACATTCTTCAACATTCTCTGTGTATTAAGCATTGCCTGCAGCATCCTTATTCTCTTTGTATTCATCCTCATTGCAGCGGGTGTTGTTGATCCCGAAGCCATCAGTCTGAACGGCACAGGTACGCCGCTTCTCCAACTGGCAGACATCTGTTTCCCACTCAAAGATATGAACGGTGTGGTTTCGTCGTTCACCAAACAACAGGCACTCATCCTTCTCGGCAGCTTTCTGCCTGTATTTGCGATCATCGCCGTGGAGTTTGCATTTGCCGCCCGCATTCTCCAATCCGTCTGTGAAGGAAAACCGTTTGCGCTTTCTGTTTCAAAGAACATTCGCAATATCGGCATTGTTGTTCTGATTGACGGCATTCTGACAGATGTTCTGCACGGTATCTCATCCGTTATTCTGTTCAAGAGCATTGATTTCACACAGCTTCTGAATACAAACATTGTAGATAAACCCTACCTGAACATCAACTTGACCGCGACGCCCAAATACTTTGTCGCATTCCTGATTATCCTTTTGCTCGCCCGTGTATTTCGCTACGGTGCAGAACTCCAGCAGGAATCCGACGAAACGCTGTAAGAAAGGAGAATTCGCAATATGGCAATTATTCTTCGGCTTGACCGCGTAATGGCTGACCGAAAGATCTCGCTCAATGAGCTTTCCGAAAAGGTCGGCGTCGCAAACGTCAACCTCTCCAAACTCAAAACGGGAAAGGTCAGCGCGGTGCGATTCTCCACCCTCAACGCGATTTGTGATGTCCTCGACTGTCAGCCGGGCGACATTCTGGAATTTCAAAGAGATTCCGAAAAATAAAATGTGACGGTTTGCATCGTTTTACCGTCTATATCTATGAAAGGAGGCTTCTGCATGGATGACAAAGCGTTAATCGCATTCTTTAACGCCCGCAACGAACAGGCGATCGCTCACACAGAATCCAAATTCGGCAACTACCTGACTTCCGTTGCACAGCGTATCCTCGGCAATCTCGAAGATGCCAAAGAATGCGTCAATGATACGATTTTCCGTGCGTGGAACAGCATTCCGCCTGCCTGTCCCGATAATCTGAAAGCCTATCTGGGTAAAATTGTTCGAAACCTCGCCATCGACCGCCATTCAAGTCAACATTCCCTCAAACGCGGCGGTGACAACACGACCCAAACACTCGATGAGCTTGCAGAATGTCTTCCCAGCAGCGAAGCCTCCCCTGATGAAACCGCAGAACAGTCTGCGCTCCGCGACTGTATTACAGGCTACCTTGCCACACAGTCCGATGAAAACCGCAGAATGTTTCTCCAAAGATACTGGTACTGCTGTTCCATCTCCGATATTGCAGAACGCTATGGCATGAAAGAAAGCCGTGTCAAAATGCGTCTGCTCCGTATGCGCGAAGAACTGCGCGAATGGCTTGGAAAGGAGGACTGGAATCTATGAACGTGAAATCGTTATTTTCCGCAATCGGCGACCTTTCCGATGAGTGGATCCTTGACGCAGAACCGATAGATGCAGAAGCCTCCGAAAAGAAGCCTATTATCGCATGGAGAAAATGGGCGGTAATGGCTGCGTGTATCGCACTTGCCTGCGGCGGTCTGGTATTCTATGCCGCAAAGTCCAAACCGCAGATCAAGCCTGAACCGCCAACCACGACAACCACTTCCACCGTCACTTCTCTGACAGACAATACATCTGTTTCCGATTCGGGCATTGTGACCGACAATACTTGGGATATTTCCTCTGACAGCCAGTCGTCTGCAAGCAGCAGCGCTTCTTCTGACAGTTCTGCATCGGGCAGCAGCAGTACAGGCACCTCCAGCAGCAGTTCGTCTGCATCTGCTTCGGAATCGGGCATGACGCATACCACATCGACCGAAAACCTGAGCGGCAGTACAACGGCAACCCTTGCCACAACTCCGCACATCAGCACCTCCACCACAGCCAGAACTTCCACCTCGCTGACAAATTCCGGTACCAGAACAACAGCTTCCACAACGCACTATATTCCTACGACTACCTCGCATACCACCTCACGTACTACATCATCAAGCCGTACCACAGCTGAAAGCACATATACCTCAAGCAGAATCACCAGAACGACTTCTTCCTCACGCAGCACAACGACCACTACAACGACTAGAACGACGATTAGAACGACGACCACCACTACAGCTTATACCTCGTACACTCGTCCTCCTATTTCTTCGTCCATCGAATATAATACAACCACTTGTCCTCCTGTTTCTTCGTACACGGAGGGATACAGTAACCCGATCGAAAAGTTCCCCTCCATTACGATCAACGACAAAACCTACTGGGCAGCCGAAGAAGTGGACGAAAGTCAGGTACTTCTGAATGACAGCAGAGCCTTTTCCATGTGGGTTTCAGGATATGACTACTCGATCGGTGAAACTGTTGAAGCCTATGTCTACATTTACCCTGCACGCGGTGTCAGCACCAACAACGGCTATGCAGTACGGTTCTATGGCGATTCTACATACTATATGTACCGCGGATGAGCCTTCCGTTTTATACTGACAAAATCCTGCCGAAAAAGACAGGAATTTCTCCCCGTTCTGTGCTATCATAAGAACAGAGGCAAACGAAAGGCAGGGTTCTGACATGGAATGGGTCACCGCACTCAGCAATACGATTCAGTATATCGAAGCGCATTTGCTCGAAAATCTGACACTTTCGGAGATAGCGGAGCAGGTGTATCTCTCTCCGCTCTATCTCCAAAAAGGATTTCAGATTCTCTCAGGCAGCACGATTTCCGAATATATCCGTAATCGCAGACTATCTCTCGCCGCGGAGGAGATTCTTTCGACGGATATCAAGATCATCGACGCGGCTTACAAATACGGCTACGATACCCCCGAAAGCTTCACAAAAGCATTCACCCGTTTCCACGGCATTTCTCCAGCACAGATCCGCAAGGCAAATGCAAAGCCTGTCGTTTATCTGCCTCTGAAAATCAATCTGTCAATTCAGGGAGGAAACAGTATGCAGGATCTACACTTTACGGTTTCTCCGATGTTCCCGTTCAAAATCATCGGATTTGCAAGAGATTTCGACTATGAAACAGCGTATGCGGAGATCCCGAAATTCTGGGACGAGATCTGCGAAAAGTATGCCAATCCGCTCTATGAAACCATGCAGCCGAAAAATCCCTTTGAGCAGGCAATTATGGACAACTGCATCGGAGAATACGGCGTGTGCATAGATGACATCGGCGGCGGAAAATTCCGCTATCTCATCGGCGGAAAGTATACAGGCGGCGAAGTACCTGAGGGCATGACGCTTGTCGAGATCCCGTACTTCCAATGGGCAAAATTCAAGACATTCGGTCCGATGCCGGATGCGCTCCAAACCCTCAATACAGAAGTGTTCCGCAGTTGGCTGCCGAATAATCCCGACTATGAGATCGCCGCACCGCTCAATATCGAGTGGTATAGCTGTGACGGTGAAAAATCAGACGCGGACTATGAGTCTGCCATCTGGGTGCCTGTAAAGAAAAAGAAATAACGGTTAACGTAAGAAAAGGACGGTCTTTGGCCGTCCTTTTCATTCTGTCGGAAAAGCATGGATGAACAAGGGGAAACCCCTCGTTGGGGTTTCCCCTCTTTGATTGCTCCGCAATCAAATTCACCCTTTCCTGCGTTTTTTAAGGAGAGGGGTGTTTCGCGCTCTGCGGAGCGCGACTTAGGGCGCTGCCCTAAGAACCTGCGATTTTTCGAGAAAAATCGAGTAAAGCTTTCGATATAAGAACCTTTCATATGCGATTCGTAGGGCGACTTGTGGCCGCCCGCATTCAACAAATGATTTCTGCTGTAATCGCAGATACAACTTTACCGACACCGTCCTTTTTTCTCTCAATTTCGGGCAAAGTCACCTGCACAGAATCGTTCCGCTTGACATTCTACTCCGAAACGGGTATAATGTTCTATGGCAATACCGCCAAGCCGTCAGGCGTACTTTGTGCGGTGTTGCCCTAGTACACCCATTCGAAAGGAGTAAGCAAATTGGTTTACGTCACAGGCGATACGCACGGAGATTTTTCCCGTTTTCAGGCTCCGATCCTCAAAAAAGCCACCGAAAACGATTTTCTTATCATCTGCGGTGATTTCGGTTTTATCTGGAACGATTCCAAAAAAGAACAAAAACTGCTCCGCAAAATCGCGGAACTGAAATATACCGTCTGCTTTGTGGACGGCTGTCACGAGAATTTCGATCTGCTCGAAAAGTACCCGACAGAAAACTGGAACGGCGGTACTGCCCGCATTATCGCCCCCAACCTTATCCACCTCATGCGCGGTCAGGTCTATACCATCTGCGGCAAGAAATTCTTTACATTCGGCGGCGGTCACAGTCAGGATTTCGAATTTCGCTCGTCAGAAAACTGGTGGGAACGCGAACAGCCGACCTATCAGGAGATACTTGCCGCCGCTGATACCCTCAAAAAGCACGGAAACAAAGTCGATTATATCATTACACATGAACCGCCTGCTTCTGTCAAGGACTGCCTGCGCGTCGATACGATGCAGCGATTGGAAGTCCATGCATTCTTTGAGGATCTGATCACCGTCTGCGAATTTCAGGCATGGTATTTCGGAAAATGCCACCTGAACCGCTACATTCCTGTCAAATATTTTGCAATGTTCGATGAGATCACTCCGCTGAAAGATACGAAAAAGAAAAAGCGTGTCCCGAAAACGGACAATCCGAAAGAGGCAAAAAAAGATGCTGATGCTTGATACTTCGATGAATTATCTTGAAAACGGTGAAGCCGCCGTCAAGCAGACAGGGGGCCTCTTTGCACAGCTTGGCGCAAAATTTCTTGCCTTTCTGCCGAATCTCGTCATCGCGTGCATCGTCTTTCTGGTCGGACTGCTTCTCGCAAAGCTGTTCTCCAAACTGATCACACACGCCGTCAAACGTGCAAGTGTCGAGAAAACCGCCTCCTCTTTCGGACATTCCCTCTGCCGCATTCTCCTCTATGCGCTGCTGACCATCATCTGCCTTGCCATTCTCGGTGTACCGATGACAAGTATTGTGGCGGTCGTTGGTGCGGCCGGTCTTGCGGTCGGACTTGCGCTGCAAAATTCCCTCTCGAATGTCGCCGGCGGTTTTATTATTCTCTTTGCAAAGCTGTTCTCCGTCGGGGATTATATCATTGTCGGAGATGCGGAGGGATATGTCGAATCTGTGTCGATTCTCTATACCCGACTGACTGCACGCGACCACCGCACATTTTACCTGCCGAACGGTATGGTGTCCTCCGGCGAAATTATCAATCTCTCGCAGCAGGGCGATGTGCGAATCAGCGTACCGCTTTCGGTTGTCTACGATGCGGATTTCGATACCGTCTGCACGGTGCTGCTGGATGCAGTCAAGACCTACAAACCTGCACTTTCATCACCGCCGCCGTCTGTTTCGATGTCCGAACACGGCGACAGCGCCATCAAGCTGACGCTGTTGGTCTGGGTAGAGGCAAAAGATTATTTCACAGCAAAACCTGAACTTCTGCGCATTGCCAAAAAGGCTTTGGACGCTGCCGATATCGAGATTCCCTATCCGCAGATCTGTGTACACAATATGCCGTCAGGCAGGGAGTAAACACATGGAACAAACGATTCGACAAGCCGCACAGACGGACGCTTCCCGTGTGGCAGAAATCATCATCACAAATTACCGCGTGAATTTCTACCCGATTTTTCGGAACGATGCGTTCTATTTTTTCGAGCTGAATGTCGCAGATGCCATACAGCAATACCGCGAAGATCCGTTGATTCTGGAGAATACCTATGTCTTTGAGGAGAACGGCATCGTCAAAGGTGTGCTTCGTATGAACGGGACAGAGATCGAAAAGCTGTTTGTGGAACCGACATTTCAGAATCAGCAGATCGGTGCGAAGCTGCTGCATTTTGCAGTCGAACGGCTTGGCGCAGATCACCTTTGGGTCCTCGAAAAAAATCCGCGAGCGGTCCGTTTTTATCAGCGAAACGGCTTCCGCCTCACCCAACAAAAGAAACTTGAGGAAGATACCACAGAGTATCTCCTGCAAATGATAAAATGACGATTTTTGAAGTAACAACGAACAAAAAGCAGTATCTTCCGCTTCTTCTGCTTGGTGATGAACAAGAAAGCATGATTGACTGCTATTTGCCACGCGGCAGAATGTTTGCCGCATCAGACGGACAGGACATTCTCGCGGAATGTGTCGTCACAGACGAGGGAAACGGCGTGCTGGAACTCAAAAACATCGCAGTCGCACCCTCGGCACAGCGAAAAGGCATCGGCAGAATGCTGATCGAATTTCTCTGTGAACAATTCCGAAACGATTATAACGTTCTTCATGTCGGCACAGGTGACAGTCCGCTGACCATTCCGTTCTATGAAAGCTGCGGTTTTACGAGGTTTCGCGTTATCCCTGATTTCTTCCTGCTGCACTATGACCACCCGATTTTCGAGGGCGGCGTACAGCTCAAAGACATGATCTGTCTCCGAAAATTCCTGTAAAGCAATCCGATCACGCCCGAAAACAGCGTGCGGATTGCTTTTTTCCTGCAATTCCGCAGACCAAAAGGCTTGACAAACATTCTGAAATATGCTATAATGATTTCATCAAACGCACAGATGTCCGCCTAACGTGGAAAGTTTTGGAGAAAGGAGATGTGCTTCCGTTGCAAATGCCCGAAAAAAACTGGGTCGTTGTTGATGTCGGCGTACTGCCGGAAGTCATCATCAAAACGCTGCTGGTCAAGCGTCTGCTCGCAAACCGCGAGGAGAAAAGTTCCGCCGCTGCCTGCCGCAAAGTCGGGATCTCCCGCAGCGCATTCTATAAATACCGCGATTCTGTGTTCATCTATGAGGAACAGATGAATCAGCATATCTTCACCGTTTATCTGCTGCTGCATGATAAATCGGGAGTACTTTCCGGCGTTCTGGCTGCATTGTATGCCGCTCAGGCTAACATCCTGACCGTCAATCAGAGCATTCCCGTAGACGGGGCTGCAACGGTCACGGTATCGTTTCGTCTGGAAGATGCCGCACAGGTTCGTCCGCTCTGCGATAACCTCAAAGGACTTTCGGGCGTAGTCGATGTGCGGATGCTCTCAGGCTCCTGAACTTCGGGCGGCTGTCGTTATATTCCAATCAGAAAGGACGTTTCTGCGGCATTTCCGCAGAGCATGGTGAACCCACTATGAAAAAAATCGCTGTTTTAGGCTTCGGCACGGTCGGTTCGGGCGTTGTCGAGCTGTTCTTCAAGAATCAGCAGAAAATCGAACAGAAAGCAGGTCAGCCGCTTGACCTCGCATATATTCTTGATCTGCGCGACTTCCCTGATTCTCCCTATGCAGGAAAATTTGTCAAGTCGATTGATAATATTCTCGCAGATCCTGAGGTTTCGGTCGTTGCTGAATGCATGGGCGGCGTCGAACCTGCCTTTACATATCTCATGCAGTGTCTGGAAAAAGGCATCAGCGTCACGACCTCCAACAAGGAACTGATTGCCAAGAAAGGCGCGGAACTGCTCGCAAATGCAAAAGCCCATTCCTGCAACTGCTTCTTTGAGGCAAGCGTCGGCGGTGCAATTCCGATCATCCGTCCGCTTCACCGCTGCCTCGCTGCCAACGAGATCACCGATATTTACGGCATTCTCAACGGCACAACAAACTTCATTCTCAACAAAATGCTGACCGACCATATGAGCTTCGAAGATGCGCTGAAAATGGCGCAGGAACTCGGTTATGCAGAACGTGATCCCAGCGCGGATGTGGACGGCCACGATGCCTGCCGCAAGATCTGCATTCTCTCCTCGCTCGCATTCGGCAGCCATGTCTACCCCGAAAGTGTTCCGACCACGGGCATTCGGGAAATTTCGCTCGAAGATGCGGCGGAAGCTGACAAACTCGACGGTGCGGTTAAACTGATCGCATTCGTCAAGCAGCTCGAAAACGAAAAAATTCTCCCCGCAGTTATGCCGATGTTTGTTCCGCACGACAATATGTTGTCGCGTGTAGACGACGTTTTCAACTGCGTGGAAGTCTGCGGCGATGCCATCGACAAGGCTTATTTCTGCGGACGCGGCGCAGGAAAGTTCCCGACCGCTTCGGCTGTCATGGGTGACATCATTGAAGCCGCAAAGCACGACAAGACTGTCTTTTCTCAGGACTGGACAGATGCAGGAAATCAGGATTTCATCGCACCCGTCAGCGAACTCGTCTGCGGTATGTTCATTCGCTTCGAACAGGCAGGAAGCAGCAAAACCATCAGTGAAACTGCAGCTGCATTCTGTGCAAAGGAAGCCATCAACGGTACGATCTCCGCTTCCGACAAAGCCTGCGTCACCATGCCGCTCAATGCGGTCCAGCGTGACGAACTGCTCGATGCACTGCGCGGTGCCGGTTTGAAAATCGCCCATTGGATGCCGGTACTGCCTGCATAAAGGATACCTTCCGAAAAACCCATATCACGCCGACAGGATCCCCCTGTCGGCGGCTTTTTTTGCATAAATCCCCGCTCTCTGCCCATACTCTCCGTAATTCTATTTATGGGGAGGTTGTCCTATGACCACTTTTCGCGGTGTCAGCAAAACCGTCATCGAACTTGCAAATCCCAACAGCGATTATTTTGAACGCGTTGTCCTCTATCTCAAACCGAATCTCAGCCGAAAAGACCGCAATGCCGTCCGAACGGAAACGCAGAAGCTCCTCTCGGAACTTTCTCCAAGAAAGCCGCTGCAAATCGGAAAACGATTGCTGATGCGCATATTCGTGGTTGCCGCCAGTGGTGCGTGCGGTGCCGCGCTCATGGCCTTCTGGTTAAAATAGCCAATTCGGAATGAAAAAATTCCTGTTGTTTCGTCTTGTCTTTTTCGCAGAGTTATGGTATAATAAAATGGAATGGGAATAAATTGTCAGAATGCGAATGGAGATTCACATGGACGAACAAATTATTTATGGAAGAAACTCGGTGATGGAGGCACTCAAAGCCGACACACCCATTGACCATATTTTCGTAACGTCGATGACTGGCAGCCTCGGTGCGATCTGCAAAGAGGCGAAAAAACGCGGCATCGTCGTCAAAACAACCGACAACCGCAAGCTGGATGCCATGTGTGACGGCGGCAATCATCAGGGTGTCTGCGCAGAGGGCGCGTGTGCAGAATACGCGACTGTCGCGGATATTCTTGCCGTCAGCGAGAAAAAAGGCACCGCACCGTTTCTGATTCTCTGCGACGGGATCGAAGACCCCCATAACCTCGGCGCGATCCTTCGTACCGCAGAAGCCGCAGGTGCAGACGGTGTCATTTTGCCAAAGCGCCGCAGCGCATCCCTCACACAAACCGTTTATAAAACTTCCGCAGGCGCAGCCAGCTGGATCCCCGTTGCCCGTGTCGGCAATCTCGCAACCGAGATGATCGCCCTCAAAAAACGCGGCATCTGGTTTTTCGGCGCAGATATGGATGGTCAGCCTGCGACAAAAACCGATATGACCGGAGCAGTCGGTATCGTCATCGGCTCCGAAGGTTTCGGGCTGAGTGCGCCTGTCCGCGCACAATGCGACGGCATCCTCAGCCTTCCGATGTTCGGAAAAATCAATTCGCTGAACGCCTCCGTTGCAGCAGGTATCCTGCTCTATGAGGTCGTCCGTCAGCGCACCGATTCCCTATAATCAAAAATTTACAGGCATCCTGAATAATCAACGAGAGAGGAGCAGCAGGCATCTCCGAATCGCAGCACGGAGTATCGCCGCATCAAATGGTATTCAAACGACGTGAATCCATTGAGAAGCCGAACGAGCAACCGCTGAACGAACAGGCGCAGACGGACACGGCTGCACAGCCGTCCGAGACGCAAAAGCCTGTCGAAGAACAGCAGCCTGCCGAACCGCAGACAACCGAGCAAGCAGCTTCCGAAGACACAACGGAAACCAAAACGGAAGCAGAACAGCCACAAACCGTCAGCGAGGAAGCAGAATCGGCACCTCAAAATGATAAACCGCATCACAATAAAAAGAAACAGGAGAAAAAAGAAAAGGTCGGAAAGAACGGCAGACCGCTCAAAACCGACCCCTACGGCAATCCTGTCAAAAAGCGCAAAAAAGGCGAACCGCTTCGCAAACCAGAACCCGTCCGCACCGTAACACCTGCCGATATTCAAAAGCCGCAGGTTTCCTTTATGAATGCGATCGCGAATCTGGAACCCGCATCGCGTGCCAGATGGACCGGGGCGACCACCGAACAGGCATATGACCATGCGGTTCGTTCGGAATCCGAACAGCCTGCACAGGAATCTGATTATCAGCCCAAAATCCGCCGCATGAGCGATTCGACACGCGCAAAAGAACTCCGCAAACGCCACCACCGCAATGCTGAGGCGTTGCCCTACGAAAAGGAATCCCCCGAACAGCATTTACAGCCAACAGCGGCACCCCAAAAACGCAAGAAGCTCAAAAATAATGTGCCGCAGGATGACCGCATCCCCGAACAGTTCATGGAACAGCCCTATGAGGAAGTATCCGCACCCACAGACCTCATAGAGAAAGCGGAATATACACAGATCAATCTTGCCCCTGCGGAATCGGAGGGCATTGACATTGACGTTCACTACCATGAGGAACGGCGCAAACGCTCCGATCTCCCCAAACAGGCAAAGGATTTCAAGCACCCTGAGGACAAAATCTCTATCCGCCGCGACATTGACGAACTGAAAATGACATTGTCGCTGCGCGTGGTGCTGGTCGGAATCGTCACTATCATCAGCTGTCTGCTGACGCTGCTCGACTGGATCCCCGCGATTCCCATGCCGAATTTCCTTTCCTCCGCAGAATCTCCGCGCAGCTATCTGCTGATTCAGATTCTGCTTGGTCTGCTCGCTGTTCCCGTTTCGGGCGATTTGCTCCGCAGCGGTTTGAAAAAACTGATTTCCTTTAAGGCAGACTGCGATTCCCTCGCCGCCTGTGCCATCACCACCGCAGAGGTTTCTGCGCTGTCGATGCTGATTTTCCCGAAACTCCTGCAAAACGGCATCGCTTCTGTTTACATTGCAGTCGGTCTGCTTGCCGTCTGGATGAACGCCATCTCCAAAAAGATGATCGTTTCGCGTGCCCAGCGGAATTTCGAGATCCTGTCAGGCGATGAACCGAAATATGCGATTCATTACGTCGAGGACGAAAAACGTGCAGAAAATCTGACACGCGGCACACTCGGTGATCTGCCGATTCTGGCGACCATGCAGCCGTCCAATCAGATCACGGATTTCCTGCGGTATACATTCTCCTCCGATCTTGGTGACCATATCTGCAAGATTGCCGTTCCGATCATCCTGGCAATTTCGCTGATATTCTCCGTTTTTCTTGCAATTCTCCGTGCAGACTCTGTTGCAAATCCTATCTGCTATGGTCTGGCTGTCTTTGCTCTCTGCGTTGCCGCAGCGGCTTGTGCAGGTATCACCCTTGTTTCCAATCTCCCGATGGCACTCGGTACAAAACAGTATGTCCGCGGAAGCGGTCTGCTGCTCGGCTACCAGAGTGTTGACGATTTCTACGATGTCAATACGGTCATGGTGGATGCGGCGACGCTGTTTCCGCAGAGTTCCACAAAACTCGAATCCATTCAGATCGTCGGCGAAAGCCGCATTGAAGAAGCTTTGCAGTACGCCGCAAGTCTCACACAGCACGCAGGCAGTATTCTCAAAGATATTTTTTCCGGTGCGATTCTCGCCGAGGAACAAATGCTGCTCCCTGTTGAAGATTACGCATATGACGAGGGAAGTGGTATCAGCGGCTGGATCCACAACAAACGTGTCCTGCTCGGCAAGCGCGAAATGATGGTCGAGCACAGCATTGAAGGACTCCCTGCACCACACAAGGAGGATGAACTGACAGGCGGCAGTTTTGAGGCGATCTACCTCTCCGTTTCGGGCACGATCTCTGCTATGTTTATCGTCAGTCTGACCGCAAGCAGAAGCGTCAAGAAATGGCTGCACGAGCTGGAACGCGAAGATATTCATCTGCTTGTCCGCAGCAATGATGCATTGCTCTCTCAGCGGCGGCTGTCGAGAATGTTCGGATTCCCAGAGGAACTGCTGAAAATCATTCCGACACGCATGGAACAGGATTATGTCGCAGAAACCAAACCGCTTGAAACTGCAAATCCCTCTATGGTCTGCGCAGGCAGACTCCCAGGATTCATCCAGACGATCGTCGGTGCGAAACGCATCTATTCCACCGCAATGCTTGGCGCGATCATGCAGGTCGTTTCTGCCTGCCTTGGCATCCTCTGTGTCATTATTTTCCTGCTGCTCCACGCATATGACTACGTCACAGGCGGCATCATGCTCATCTACCACGTTCTCTGGACGCTGCTGACGATCGCAACGCTCCATATGAAGGATGTGTAGTACCTTTGAAATACCGATAACCTGCAAAAAAAACGCTTCACCCGATTCTTTATCGGATGAAGCGTTTCTGTTTTTAATAAGAATCACTCTGCCTGTTTCTCGCTGTCCTTATTCTCGCGTGCCTTTTTGAAGATCACGAGTTTGCTGAACACATAGTTGATGATCAGCACAACGACCTGTGCGATAATTTTCATCAGAACATCGTTCCAATGCAGCAGGTTGACCGTGATCGCCATGAATCCTGCTTCGATGCCCAGCGACGCCACACGCGCCCCCGTAAAGGTACCAAGTTCATAGAGCAGTTCCTTTTTGGTGTCGGTTTTGCTCATGAATACGTACTTCTTATTGACAACAAACGCAAACACGACCGCGCAGATCCACGAAAATACATTCGCAATCGCAAGGGGGATGAAATTCTTCAGCGAGAAGCCCATTGCCTGCAATGCAAATTTTGCCAGCAGGAATGACGCGAAGGATACGACCGTTGTCCACGCGCCGTAGTAGCAGTACCGCCAGATGCTTTCATATTTATAAAATAGGTTTTTGATCGGCTTCGGCATCAGTTTTAATACAAATTGCAGCAGTTTTTCAAGCATTTCCGTTTCTCCTTATTTCGCCGCGTCTGAATGCTCTGCTGCACGCAGCGCAAACCGTACACGCTCAATTTTCTGTTCTGTCGCCGCTATGACACGCAGCGTAAACCATTCACCCGTATAGCTTTCGCCGACCTCGGGGATATGTCCGAACAATTCCATGACCCAGCCGCCCAGCGAAGTACATTCCGTTTCGATGCTGTCCTCGGAAAGTTCCAGCGCGTCACACAAATCGCCGATGCTGTATTCACCTGACACATCGTAGGAATTTGCATCCACACGGGTAATCATCGGAACGATCTCATCGGCTTCGTCATAGATCTCGCCGACCAATTCCTCGATAATATCTTCCAGTGTCACCATACCTTTGGTACCGCCGTACTGGTCGATGACAAGGGCAATATGGGATTTGTTGCGCTGCATCGTCCCTAAAATGTCGCTGATACGTGCAAATTCAGGCAGGCGGATAATCTTCTGGATAATCTTTCGCAGGGAAGTGCCGCCTTCCTCCAACAGTCCGAAGAAATCCTTTTCCGTAATAAAGCCGATGATGTCATCGAGCGTTTCATCGTACACAGGCAGACGGGAATACCGTTCGCGCAGGAAAATCTGCTTGACCTCCTCGATCGGTGTGTCTTTCTGGACAGCAACAATATTCACACGCGGCACCAGAACTTCTGTTACCGTGATTTCATCGAATTCCAAAGCAGAACGTACCAAATCGCTTTCCTGTTCTTCCAGTACGCCCTCCTCCTCGATCTGTTCGACAATGACTTTCAGCTCGTCCTCGGTAACAGATGGTTCTTCATCTTTACTCGTGACCAGCTTTGCCAGTTGATTGAACAGGAAAATGACAGGTGTCAGAATCCAGATGAGTCCGCAGAGCGGTGCTGCAAAAAACCTTGTCAGCGGCTCTGCATGGGTTTTCGCATAGGATTTCGGCAGGATCTCACCGAAAATCAGTACCAGTACGGTCATGATCAGCGAGGAGATTCCAACACCGCCCTCACCAAACCATGCGGTAAATAAAATCGTACCAAGCGATGCAGATACGATATTGACCAGATTGTTGCCTATCAGGATCGCAGTAAGCGCTTTATCAAACGACTCCGCAAGAGAAAGTGCCTTCTCCGCTTTCTTGTCGCCCTGCATCGCGCTGTGTTTCAGACGAATTTTATTAACGCTGGAAAACGCCGTTTCACACGCTGAAAACAAAGCTGAAAATACCAACAGACATAGGATCGCTATGGGTAACATAAAGATGGTTGTTCCTTTCATAATCAAGATACTTTTTATTATACCAGAATGCAATGAAAAATGCAAGCCTGATTTTCCGCTTAATTCGCACGTTTTTGTGTAAGGAATGCCGATTTTGGCGATTGGATGGGTGCAGGGCGGTTTCTCTCCGCTTTCTGTGGACGCAGCGGCGTTTTTCTATTTGACAAACGGCTTTTCTTCGGGTATACTGTATACATTACAATGATACGGAGGTGGCAGACATGGCAGACTGGATCTCTGCAAATCTCGCTTCGCTGCTCGTTGGACTGCTGGTCTTTGCGGCGGCTCTGGCGGCGGTCATAAAAATCATGCGTGACCGAAAAAACGGAAAAGGCGGCTGCGGCGGAAACTGTGCAGGCTGTGCCATGCGCGGCGCGTGTCACAAGGAAAATCCCGACAACACAACTCAGCAATAACAACAAAGGGCGGAGTACCAAAACTCCGCCCTTTTTATGCTGTCATTCCCCCAAGGACACGCCCTCTTTCTTCCGTCCACAAAGATACTATTTTTCATGGATTCGGTGTGCGGAATTTTTCCAGACGATACATCGTACCCTCGTCCAGTTCCCTGACACCGTTTTTATAATCGTATCCCATTTTCCGATAAAACTCCACCGCTGTGATCGACGCAGGGATTTCGATACGGCTCGCACGCAGGAAATATTCGTCCTGTTCCAGCGTTTCAATGATACGCCGACCAATTCCCTGACCATGATAGTCATGGTGGACAAAAATCGTCAGCAGGATGCTTTCAGTCGTACTGCCCCAATAGCCTGCAATATCTCCTACACCGATGATCTTTCTTCCGTCCAGCACCACATACATATGTCCCTCAGCGGCGCGTGTTGTCAGCGTTTCAGGCGACATGGCAGCAACAATATGCGCGATCTGTGCTTCGGTATAATCCTTGCTGTTGACAATTCGGAGTGTATCAGCGATCATGTTGGATACTTCTGCCGCATCTGTCGGCTGAAATCTTCGGATAGTGTATGACTCGTTCATGTTTCTTCCTTTCTGCATTGAATGAAAAACCCACAGCACAGGTACAACCTTATGCTGTGGGTAAGATTTACTGTTTCAGCTTGCGGACAATCCAGATAATCAGACAAGACGCGACAATCGACAGAATCAAGCCGGATATCAAACCGCCGCCGATGCCGATCAGATTTCCGATATAGCCGCCGACAAATCCGCCCACAATACCAAGCAGCGCATTCATCCAGAAGCCTTTTTTGCTGTCCATGATCTTGCCGGCAATCGAACCGACAAACGCACCGACCAGAATTTCAATCAGAAGACGAAACATATGCATTCCCTCCCGTTTCAAGATGCTTTCAGTATACACCAAAACCGCCGTACTGTCAAGCGTTTCAGGAGATTTTTATCGGATTGTTGCCGTTTTGCAATCATTCAGCAGATGCTTCTTCAACAGGAACATCTTCTGTTTCTTCGTCCAAGCGGGCAATTTTGCGGAGAATCAGCGATACATCCTCGGCATTGGTCTTGCCGTCATTGTTCATATCGCAAAGTTTTTTCGCTGCTTCCGTCATCTGCGGTGCAGACTTGTCCTCTGCCGCAAAACGGGAAAGCAGAATGACATCGGTAATATCAACAGTCAGGTCGCCGTTTGCATCGCCTGCTTCACCCAGCTGAACGACCTGTTCGTTTGCCTTTGCATAGGCTTCCGCAGTCGAACCCTCGCGGCATTCGATGATGAAATCATTTCGCACGGAAAGTACGTAAACAGACATATACTGACCTGTCGGCAGGAATGTGTTCTTATAGCCCAAAGACTCTGCGCCGATAATCATATCATCATTGCGGACAGATACCTTCGGCAGACTGTTGCAGGTGATGAACGCACGGTATTCCAGTTCTTTCAGGCTTTCAGGCAGAACCAGAGATGTCAGTCCACAGTCCGAAAACGCTTCTTCACCGATGGTCTGAATGCCCTCTGCAAAGTTTACCGTTTTCAGATTCGCGCAGCGTTTGAATGCAAAATCACGGATGATCGTCAAACTGCTTGGGAATGTCACAGAAGTAATATCTGCATTTCCGCGGAACGCATTGCCGCAGATCGCGGTCACGCCCTCGGGAATTTCAATATCGCCCACGGCATTTTTGCCGTCGATCAGCAGACCGTTGATGATAAACAGACCGTTCTCTTTCGGCTGCTGTTCCAGCCACTTCATATCGGCAAATGCGCTGTCGCCGACTTCTTCCAGCGTGCTCGGAAGCTGAACCTCTGTACATTCATGGCAAAGCGAGAACGCATTCGCATAGATATTCGTCACACCCTCAGGAATCACGATTTTCGTCACATTGATCGAACGTCTCAGATCCGCAAAAACCGTTTCACCGATCGCGGTGATCCCCTCAGGAAAGTCGATTTCGACCCCTTTCTCGTCCGATTCATCCTCATTGACATAGATCAGTACGATATTCTTGTCATCGAGTGCTTTCTGGCGTTCCTCTTCTGCCGCCTGCTGCTCTGCAAGAATATTGTCCAGTGCCTGTGCGGCATCAATGCAGATACCGTTGACAACAACGAACGGATTCTCAGCACGTTTCGCAGTCAGCCATGCACTTCCTTCAAACGCAAGCTCATGAATATCCGTCAATTTTTCCGGAATTTCAATTTCTTCAAGTGCTTTGCAATCCGCAAATGCGTGGTTTCCGAGTGATACAACGCTGGACGGGATGCTGACTTTTGTCAGATTGACGCACTTCCAAAATGCGCCGCCGCCGATCTCGGTCACGCTGTCAGGAATCACAACGCTGTCGAATTTCTCACCGAAAAACGCTGCTGCACCAATCATAGTGACAGGTTTGCCGTCGATTTCGGCAGGAATTTCCAGCGTACCCTCTTTGACAGTACAGCCTGTAATCTCAACATGGTCATCCACGACCGTATACTTGACACCCTCATAAACAGGGTCTGCTGCGGATGCTGTAACGGATGCTGCCGACAGTACAGGGAAATTTGCTGCTGTCAGCGGTGCAGACAGCATACAGAGTACCGCAGCAAATACCATTGCCTTTTTCAATTTCATAGAAATTACCCCCTCCTGCAATTTCATTGCATCTCTATTATAGCCTATTTTTTCTAAAATTGCAAGAGGATTTTGAAATATTTTCTCGGAAGCTGTTTGCTCTCACAATTACGGTATATTTTCCATTCTGAAAAATAGGCACATAGTCAGTTTTGCGGCTTCATGAAAATAGAAATGTACAATTTCAGACAAGAATTATACAAAGAGTATTGCAGGGGATTTTGCCTGCATATGCCCTCGCAGTCTGCACAAATTCAAAGTGATTTTTTCGGCAGATAGACCTCTGATTGATAATGACAAAAACGCGCAAAATCAGGTAAAATAGAGGAAAGCATCCTTTCGGGTGACTTGCTGTAAAGGAGGGATACACCATGTCTGAGCTTCCGCTCGAGGAGCCGAACGAGATTTACCATCTGGATACCCGAAAAGCACTCGCAGAACATTTTTTTGCAAACCGTGAACTCGGATTCCGTCACGCACCGTTTGAGCGTGAGATCGCATTCTATGAGAGTGTACGTTCGGGAAATCTCGAAACCGTCAAAACGCTGTTTACACCGCTCGGCGGCGAGGGGTTCGGCAAACTCTGTCCCGATCCGCTCCAAAACCTCAAATATCATCTGGTAGTCAGCATCGCCATGATCACACGCTTTTGCATCAACGGCGGAATGCAGCCAGAGGACGCTTACAGTTTAAGTGATGTGTTCATCCAGAAAACAGATGCCTGCCGCACCATCGAAGAGATCCATGCACTCCATTATAATATGACTGTCGAATTTACCAAACGAATGCGGCAGATCCAGAGCGGACAGCAGTATTCCCGCACAACGCTCCAGATCCTCGACTACATCAGCGACCATCTTCATGAACGCATTTATATTGATGACATTGCTGAGGCGCTCGGGAAAAGTGTCCCCTACCTTTCGCGCCTGTTTGCAAAGGAAATGGATACGACCATTACCGACTACATCACGAGAAAGAAAATCGAAACGGCTGCCAATATGCTCCAGTTTTCAGACTACACAGCCCTTGAGATCAGCAGCTTTCTCGGTTTCAGTTCACAGAGTTATTTTATCAAACAATTCAAAAAGCATATCGGCATCACACCCAAAGAATATCGTGATCGCTTCTATTCCGTGAGCTGGATGAATCTCGACCTGCAAAACAAAGGTTAAGAGATTGCTATTTTCGCGATTATTTTGATAGAATTTTCCCGTTTCATATGGCATACTGATGGTAGCATAAGTCAGTCTGCATATTTCGTGTGCACTTATGAAAAGGGAGGATTTATTATGAATCGCAAACGGAAACTTATCGCATTGTCGCTTTGCGGCATGATGGCAGCAGGTTCCGTCACATGGACCGCCTTTGCAGCTGCACAGGGCGACGCCAACAATGACGGACAGGTCAATGCACAGGATGCAAAGGCACTTGTCAGCTATCTCACAGGACAATCCAGAAACCTCAGCGGCAATATGGATATGAACAATGACGGAAAGGTCAATGCTGTTGACCTGACGCTTCTCAAAAGAGGCATCCTCAATCCGTCATCATCCGGTTCGGGCATCAAAGACCTCGGTACGGCTCCGCATTCCAATGCAACGATGTTCGAGGACTTCCGTGACGGTTCCAGCCAGTATTTCATCGCATCTGACGGCTGGACAAACGGCAATCCGTTCAACTGCGGCTGGTATAAGAACAACACCTCGCTGAATGACCAGCATCTGTCGCTGACCATCGACAAAGATTACAGCGGCAAATATGCGTACTCCGCAGCGGAATACCGCACCAATGATTTCTACAGCTACGGCTACTACGAAACTTCCATGCAGGCGATCAAGAACGATGGTGTTGTTTCCTCGTTCTTCACCTATACAGGCGAATCCGACGGCAACCCGTGGGATGAGATCGACATCGAAGTTCTCGGCAAAGACACCACAAAGGTACAGTTCAACTACTACACCAACGGTCAGGGCAAACACGAGTATATGTACAATCTCGGCTTCGATGCTTCCGAAGCATACCACACCTACGGCTTTGACTGGCAGCCGAACTACATCGCATGGTATATAGACGGCAAGGAAGTTTACCGCGCAACACAAAACATTCCGAAAACGCCCGGCAAGATCATGATGAACGTATGGCCCGGCACAGGCGTTGACGAATGGCTCAATGCGTTCAACGGCAAGACTCCGCTCACCGCTCGCTATCAGTGGGTCACCTACGAAAAGAGCAGCCAGCAGGGCAACAACAATCAGGGTGGGGATCCGAATCAGGGCAACCAGAATCAGGGTTCCATCAAGGATTATGGTACCGCGCCGAACACCTCCGCAAAGATGTATGAAGATTTCCGTGACGGTTCCAGCCAGTATTTCATCGCTTCTGACGGCTGGACAAACGGCGATCCGTTCAACTGCGGCTGGTATAAAAACAACACCTCGCTGAATGACCAGCATCTGTCACTGACCATCGACAAAGATTACAGCGGAAAGTATGCGTACTCCGCAGCAGAATACCGCACCAACGATTTCTACAGCTACGGCTACTACGAAACTTCCATGCAGGCGATCAAGAATGACGGCGTTGTTTCTTCGTTCTTCACCTACACAGGCGAATCCGACGGCAACCCGTGGGATGAGATCGACATCGAAGTTCTCGGCAAAGACACCACAAAGGTACAGTTCAACTACTACACCAACGGTCAGGGCAAACACGAGTATATGTACAATCTCGGCTTTGATGCTTCACAGGGCTTCCACACCTACGGCTTCGACTGGCAGCCGAACTACATCGCATGGTATGTAGATGGTAAGGAAGTCTACCGCGCAACACAAAACATTCCGAAAACCGCAGGCAAGATCATGATGAACGTATGGCCCGGCAAAGGCGTTGACGAATGGCTGAATGCGTTCAACGGCAAGACTCCGCTCACCGCTCGCTATCAGTGGGTCACCTATAACAATGCTTCTCCGAGCGGTCAGCAGCAGGGCAATAACAACCAGGGCTGGAATCAAGGCGACTGGAACCAGGGCGGCTGGAACTGGAATCAGGGCGACAATAATCAGGGCGGTCAGACCTCTACGGATTACATGAACAAGAATGCTACGATGGTCGAGGATTTCCGCGACGGTTCGAGCAGATACTTCATCGCATCTGACGGCTGGACGAACGGCGATCCGTTCAACTGCGGCTGGTATAAGAACAATACTTCTCTCGACAACGGTGTTCTCACCCTCAAAATCGACAGAGATTACAGCGGCAAATATGCGTACTCCGCAGCAGAATACCGCACCAACGATTTTTACAGCTACGGCTACTACGAAACCTCTATGAAGGCGATCAAGAATGACGGTGTCGTTTCCTCGTTCTTCACCTACACAGGCGAATCCGACGGCAACCCGTGGGATGAGATCGACGTCGAAGTTCTCGGCAAAGACACCACAAAGGTACAGTTCAACTACTACACCAACGGTCAGGGCAAACACGAGTATATGTACAATCTCGGCTTTGATGCTTCACAGGGCTTCCACCGCTACGGTTTCGACTGGCAGCCCGGTTACATCGCATGGTATGTAGACGGCAAGGAAGTCTACCGCGCAACACAGAGCATCCCGAGAACCGCCGGCAAGATCATGATGAATGTCTGGCCCGGAAAAGGCGTTGACGAGTGGCTCAATGCGTTCAACGGCAACACTCCGCTGACCGCGCAGTATGAATGGGTTACCTACAATAAACAATAATCTGCGAGCAGCATGAATTCGGGGGTACAACAATGTTAAAATTCACAGGCTATGAAAAAGGGATCAATCTCGGCGGCTGGTTCTCACAATGCTGCCACACCACCGAGCATTACGATACTTTTATCACCGAAGCGGATTTCGAACGGCTTTCGGGCTGGGAGATCGACCATGTACGCATCCCGATAGACTATGACCTGCTGGAAAATGCAGACGGTACACCCACGGACTATGGTATGCAGTATATTCAGACGGCGGTGGACTGGTGCGGAAAGTATCACCTCAATATGGTACTCGACCTCCACAAAACCGCAGGCTATTCTTTCGATGTCGGAGAGGCGGAAAGCGGATTTTTCTTCGACACCGCTTTGCAGGAACGCTTCTATCAGCTCTGGGAACGGCTCGCAAAAGCGTTCGGTCAGTACGAAGACCGTGTTGCATTCGAACTGCTCAACGAAGTGACAGACCGCTCCTACTGCAATACATGGAACAGCGTCGCAGATATCTGCATTCAGCGCATCCGCAAATTTGCACCGAATACAAAGATCCTCGTCGGCGGCTACTGGAACAACAGCGTACTCGCTGTTCCCGATCTGCTGATGCCGTATGACGAAAATATCGTTTACAACTTCCACTGCTATGAGCCCCTGATTTTCACACATCAGGGTGCAGGCTGGGTCGAGAATATGCCGTCGGATTTCCGCACGGAATTCCCGAAACCTACCGCATTCTATCAAAAGCTCTCCGATGACTTGAAGCTGTATCACGCAAATCTGCTGTACCTCTCCTCACCGACTGCACGAGGCGCAGATTTCTTCCGACAGATGTTCGCAAAGGCTGTCCGTATCGCAGAAGAACGAAATGTTCCGCTCTACTGCGGCGAATACGGCGTCATCTCCCTTGCTGACCCCGAAAGCACGATTGAATGGCACAAAGCGATTCACGAGGCATTCGAGGATTACGGCATCGGCAGAGCTGTCTGGAGCTACAAGGAAATGGACTTCGGTCTGGTCGATGCCGACCGTGCCGATTCCTTTGCAGCAGTCAGTGTGCTTCTTTGATATGCTTTCCTAACATATATCTCTCTCGCCGTTATCGGGGCAATCGTCCTGATAGCGGCACTTTTTTGCTTTTCAACGGAACGTATCTGCTTGACATTTCGTCAAAAAAAGTGTATAATAATGAGGCTGTATGTAAAAACAGACACACAGCAGGAATGGAGGAAATATTATGCAAATGCAAAAGAAACTCACAGCAGGTTTGCTGGCTGCCGCACTCACGATCGGCGCAGCAGATCTCAGCGGCTGGACACAAAACATCGCCCACGCCGAAACGCTTGACAACGGCCTTTACTACATGATCGTCGGCGGCGAAGCATCCATCACAGGCTTTACTGACGAAGCCGAAACCTACGAGATCCCCGCAGAAATCAACGGCAGTCCTGTTACATCCATTGGACAGAATGCGTTCAAGGGCAACGATACCCTGACATCGATCACTCTGCCAAAAACGGTTACAAAAATCGGTGACGGCGCGTTTTCGGACTGTGACGGCATCACCGAGATCACCCTGCCTGAAAAGCTGACCACGATCGGTGCATCCGCATTCTATTCCTGCAACTCGCTTTCCAATATTACTATGCCTGATACCGTCACATTCATCGGCGATGGGGCATTTAAGGAGAGTAAAAAACTGACTGACATCAACCTGTCGAAAGCACTTGTCAACATCGGTGCATCAGCATTTTATCAGTGCTACGGTCTGGAAAACATTACCATGCCTGATACCGTTGAAACGATTGGCGATTCAGCTTTTTCAGACACACCGATCGAAGAGATCCATCTGTCTACTTCCTTGACGGAACTGGGCAAACGCACTTTTGCCTACTGCGAAAATCTAAAATCCATCGAGATTCCCGAGGGGATTGAATCCATCCCGAGCGAATGCTTTACCGCTTGCTCGTCATTGTCAAGCATCAAACTTCCCAACTCTCTGAAATGTATTGACAGCTCTGCATTCGCTGACTGCACCTCGCTCGAAACCATCACGCTTCCCGAAAATCTGGAAATCATCAATTTATGGGCGTTTCAGTCATGTACTACTCTGCATGAAATTACCATTCCTGCATCTGTACAGGAAATGAACACCAGCGCATTCAGCTACTGCAACAAGCTGACAGTTGTTCAAATTCTCAATCCGTATATGGAGTTTCCAGGGTACGGTGTGAACAGTACCCCCGCTTATTACGGCTATGATGGTTCCACCACAGAGAAATTCGCCGAAAAATACAATCTGACGTTCATCTCTCTGGGCGCGATCCCTGCGGAGCTGACCACAACCGAAACGACTACGACAACAACAACGACCACTACAACTACAACAACAACTACCACAACAACAACAACTACCACCACAACAACAACCACCACTTCCAGATTAACAACAACTACTACAACCTCAACCAGAGCGACCACGACCGTCTACTTCGCAGACATTCAGGGTGACGTCAATGCTGACAACTCGCTGACTATCGCGGATGCGGTTCTGCTCGCCCGTGTGATCAACGAGGACAAGGATGTTACGCTGAAAACCTACGCAAAGCCCGATGTCAACAAAGATGGCAAGGTTGACCTCAAAGACCTCCAGAAAATCCTCTGGCTGCTCCGCCCGATGAGCATTACGCTTGGAAAAGTTGCCGCAAAGCCCGGCGAAACGATTACCGTCCCCGTTATGATCTACAACGACCACGGTACCGCAGGCGGCGCGATCTACATCGGTTACGATGCTGCCCTCACCCCGAAAGCTGTCCGCGCAGGCGATGCCTATACCGACATCACATTGGATGAAACCGTAGAAGGCTACCCCGTCTACTTCGCATGGACCACCAAAGACGGCAAAAATCAGTACGCGGAAAACGGCGCAGTCATTGCATATATCGACTTTGAAGTGAGTGAATATATCAACTACAACACAATGCTGAGTGTGTTCAGCGCAATGACTCCATCGTTTGCAGATGAAAAAGGTTCCAGATATTCCGTATCCACAGGTTCAGGCTATATTGCCGCCGTTATCAAATAAATGTCAAAAGACTCCGCTGTCGGGAATGTTCCTGACGGCGGAGTTTTTGTAAATAGGATAAGATATTACCATTTCTGTTGGGATTTTGGTAGGAATTACATCGGAATTATGGCATAATTGGTGTATCGGACAAACGGGCTGACAATCTGACGCGCAGATGCCTGCTGCCGCCCCCTTCGGCTGTATGCACTTGCGCGGAAGACGCCGCCCGAAACTGTCCAGAAAGGACGAGAACTATCATGCAAAAGCGAATCTGGAAACGTGCCGCAGCAGGAACCTTTGCGGTACTGACGGCAATGCTTTGCGGCTGCGACAGCGGCAGTCAATCAGCAGCAGAGCCTGCGGAAACGACCGTGGCAGTCACTACCGAAACAACTGCTCCCAAGGTCAAAACCGAAGCTCCCGAGCTGGACGGCTATCAGCTTCTCTGGAATGATGAATTCGAAGACGACAAGCTGAACGAGGAAATCTGGAGCTACGATCCGCATGAGCCGGGCTGGACAAACGAAGAATTGCAGGAATACACAACCTCCACAGACAATGTGTTCACACGCGACGGAAAACTCGTGCTGAAAGCCATTCAATCCAAAACCGACAGCGGCGAGGACTATTACACTTCCGGTAAAATCAAATCGCAGGGCAAAAAAGACTTTCTCTACGGAAAAGTCGTTGCCAGCGCAAAGGCTCCTGAGGGACAGGGCTTGTGGCCTGCGATCTGGATGATGCCGACAGACGAACAGCACTACGGTCAATGGCCGAAATGCGGTGAGATTGACATTATGGAAGTGCTGGGCAGCGATGTCAAAACGGCATACAGTACCCTCCACTACGGCGAACCGCACGGCGAACAACAGGGCACATGGCAGCTGACAGACGGCAGTTCCTATGCGGATTCCTTCCACGAATATTCGGTGGAATGGGAACCCGGTGAAATGCGCTGGTACATCGACGGAAACGAGGTGCTGGTCGTAAACGACTGGTTCTCTGCGGTCGAGGGCGAGGACGAAAAACCATACCCCGCACCGTTTGACCAGACATTCTTTGTACAGATGAATCTCGCAGTCGGCGGTACATGGCCGGGCAATCCGGACGCTTCGACCGATTTCGACAAGGCGGAATTCGAAGTAGACTATGTCCGTGTTTATCAGAAAGAATCCTATGATACCAACGTCACAAAGCCCGAAAAGAACTACCGCGAACCGCTGGAAGACGGCAACTACATCTTCAACGGCGATTTCGCAGAGGCTGAGGATCTGGATGACGATGTCAACTGGAAGTTCCTGCTCTTTAACGGCGGCGTCGGCGCGGCGGAAATCAAAGACAACATGATCGTCATTTCCTCCGAAAATGCAGGCACGGAAGAATATTCCGTACAGCTTGTTCAGCCTGAGCTTCCGATGATCAAAGGCAAAAAATACCGCGTCAGCTTCGACGCAAAGGCGGATGAGAACCGCAATATTATCGTTGCTGTCACAGCACCGACCGCTGACTGGGTGCGTTACCTGCCCGATACACAGCAGGCAATCACCACAGAGATGCAGACCTACACATTCGACTTCGAAATGACTGCAAAAGACGACAACAACGGCAGACTGGAATTCAACATGGGCAAATACGGCGAAACCGCTACGGTCTATATCACCAATGTCCGTGTCGAAGAGATTCAATGAGCTTTTCAACAAAATCCTTCTCGTATTTTGGAATCTCCTGCAAAGGGGATTCCATTTTTTTGCCTTGTTACATGGCAAAGCAAAAGCCTCCTACGGTCTGATACCATAGGAGGCTTGTCTGTTTGACTGATTACGGAACAGATACCCAGATTGCAGGACGAACATCTCTGCGTGTAGTGACATCCGTGCAGTAGTTGGTGACAGGATAGCCGTTTGTACCGACTTCACACGCCGTACCGTCAGATACACCCGTGGTACGCAGCCAGTATGCACTCGGCATACCGCTCAATGCGCCCTTGCGGTGCCACAGCGCGTAGTAGGTGATGGTCGTAGTCGCGTGCTGTGTCTTGTTCAGATACTTGAAGAATTCGTCGTAGCTGAGCAAGAACACCTTATCCGTTGTACCGTTTCCTGCGGTGCCGCTGTTCGGGTTCGCCGCATTTGTCAGCGTTGTGGACATGATATAATTCTGTTCCTGCGAGGAGAATGCCGTGTTCAGGAATTCGTTGTTCAGCCACTTGCGGAGTGTAGAGGTTTCCCAGGAAGTATTGGTCTTCTGGTCGCTGAACGGCAGGCATTCCAGCGAACGGTCTGCCAGCAGCAGCATCTTGTTTGCACTCTTGTCGATCACGATCCACTCGATCGGAGAAGTCTTTTTCGTAATGAATTCACTGTTCAGCGTAAACTGACCAAACTGGACTTTCGAACCAATGCTTGCATTTGCGATCGTTTTCATATCAAATGTGCGGTCGGAATTTGCATGGCTGGTGTCGGTCGGGTTCTCATTGATCAGCTGATTCATGACAGTGGACTGGATATAACCGCACTGGTCGTTGTAAGTCGTGCAGTACCAGCCTGCCGTTTTCGGGAAATAGCAGCGCAGTTCCGTGCCGACAGGAATCGAACAGATCAGTTCAGACTCCTCGCTCTCCGCCGTGTAGAACGGAATATAACCCGTTTCGTTCCACTTAACGGTACCGTGACCTGCGTAGGTGTAGTCGAGTGCCGTTCCGTCGATCGCACCGCAGACAGAACAGACCGCAGGCATATTCAGCGTTGCCTGTGTCCATTGATGTCCGAGCGCCTCACCCTCAGTCAGTCCGCAGACCTCACAGGTTTTCGGGTTTTCACAGGTGGCTTCTGCCCAGCTGTGGTCGGTGCATTCGCCCTCTGTCGCGCCGCATACTGCACAGGTTTTCGGTGCGGCACAGGTTGCATCCATCCAGACATGACCGACAGGCTCGCCCTCTGTTGCACCGCAGACCTCACAGGTTTTCGGGTTTTCACAGGTCGCACCCTTCCAGCAATGACCGATCGGCTCACCGAGCGTTGCACCGCAGCGCGAACAGGTCTGGGGAGCATCACAAGTCGCGTCCACCCAGTCGTGTCCCAGAGCCTCGCCCTCCGTTTCCCCGCATTTCGCACAGGTTCTCGGATGCGTGCATTCTGCTTCTGTCCACTCCTTGTGGCGGCATTCGCAGCCTGTAAGCAGCAGCATCGCCACCGTGAGCATCAGCGCAAGAATCCAATGCTTTTTCATGTAATCTTCCTTTCGTCATAAAGTGAAATATGTAGATATGATTTGCACAGCGGTCGAAAATAATCCGCCGCCGCGCTGTTTTGACAAAATTCGCAGGGTACACACGATATAATAAGAATGCGGATACGATTTTCTCCTACCCGTACCCTTTCAGCCGAAAAATCGGCAACGCCCAACAGGAACGGCTGTGGGCGTTTCTTTTTATTTTTCTTGTGGTTTTTCGTTGTTTTCGGGGTTCGCAGCCTGATATTCCGCCATTGCTTTTTTCCGCATGACCGTGATCTCTGCGATTGCAAGGATAAAGGTCAGGAATGCGCAGACGATCAGCACATTCTGATAAAGCGGCTTAGAAAGCAGTTCGCTGCTGTTTTTGACAATGGAGATCAGCGACGGGACAAACAGCACCGCGCTGACTGCCAGCGTCGGGACTGCTGCAAGACGGACACGCCCTGCGATCAGGCAGATCAATGCCACAACAGCAGAAAGTGTCAGGTAGCCAAGCTGAAAGCACGCAGAGATCCTTGCCGTCAGGAATCCCATTGCGTCATTCACGATCGTGATAAAGTAAAAACTCATGATCATCAGCGAAAACGTCATCAGCAAATGCGGCGCAAACGCATCCAAACCGCCGAGAATGCGGCGGAAAAGTGATTTTTCATTCATAAGAGAAAGCCATGCTCCTTTCGGAATTACCGCTCGCCGATAAAGAAAATATCGCTGGTAGAGCGGCCGCCGTTATACGGTCTGTTATAGACATTGCCGTTGAAAATCATTTCCGAGCTTTGTCCGCCGTCCAGATTGTAGGCATTGACGCAGCCAAGCTCTGCAAACAGCTGTGTATACTCATCAAGCGTCATGCCGACGGAGTAGCCGTCCTGTCTGCCGTCCACAACAATAAAGCAGTAGTGGCCGGGTTCATAGTAGCCGAAGCCGGTTCTCGGATTGATTTCTGTCACCGCAGAAACGATGTTGGTACGTGCAACGCCGTCCATGATCAGATACGGACCGAAGGTCATGGTCTGATAAAGTCCGCTTTGCAGAGCTGTTTCGACATCCATACCGTCCTTGAAATAGTTGGTCACGGTGCCGTCGTAGTAGATGCCGCAAAGTTCACCCTTGGTTTCGTTGCGGAACAAGGTGTAGTTTCGGACGATCACACCCGTATCGCGGATACCGTAGTAGTCACCGTTGACGGCAAGGATCGCATTGTTGCGCTGTGCCATTGCCACCTGATTTTCTACGATATTCTTGCCGAACGTATCCTGTGCGAAAGCCGACTTGAAATTCTCGATGTATCGGATATAAATGTCCGCAATATACGCCACACTCGCACCGACATTTCTGGTTTCAATGTTGATGCAGACATCGTGGCTGCGGTAGGAATTCTCTGTAATTTCGACCTCATTGTCCAAACGGAACACATCAGGCCATTTGTATCCCCAGCCGTTCAGATCGGGCTGTAACTGTGTCGTGGTCGTTGTGGTGGTCGTTGTGGAAGGGCGCGTCGTTTTGGAAGTTCCTGCGGACTGCGTTGTACCATTCACTTTCGATGCCGTGGTGTGTGCGTCAGTACCGCCCTGCTGCGTATGCGAATCGCCGCCTGCCGCAGAAGTATCTGTGCCCTTCGATTTGCTGTCACCTGTTGTTTCTTCTCCTGTCACATCCTTGCTGTCTGTCGTGCCGCCCGTGGTCGTTTCGCCGTTTGCGGCAGTCGTTTTGGATGTCATTCCTGATATAAGTGTCGTGATGTCTGTTCCATCGGCCGACAATGGCGCGGTTGTAACATTGCCGTACTGGTTTCCGTCGGGAATAAATGCCTGCTGCAGTTTTGCAGGATCATTTTCCAACGACTGCGGCCGTACATGGTGGAAATACGAGAAGGACAAACTACAGCTTGCGATCAGGAGAATATCCAGAGGGATCAACAGCGCAAGCCGCATCGGTTTTTTCGGAGAAGACATAAACGCTCACCTTTCATGAACAGATAAATTATTTCTCAGCAGGTTTTTCTGCAAATACCCAAGCCTGCTGAATGCGGAAGCTGATAAAATAAAGGAAGATATCCACACACAGCTTCAGAATCGCAACGATCAGTGAACTCTTGCCGAAGATGCACGACAACAGGGCAACCAGCAGATACGAGGTCAGCATTTGCACGGCACAGAGGATATAATAACGTATCATCGTGCCTGCAAGCGGTGCTTTGCTCTTGAATACCGCTTTTCGATTGACGGTAAAGTTAAACAGCGAGCTGACGATTCTGGCGATCACCGTGGATGCAAACAGATGCTTTGTCAGCGCATAAAGCAGGTTAAACAACCCGTAGTCGATCACAAACGAGAGGATCGAGCTGAGGAAAAACTTTATGATAATGCCGTAAACACGCACAGAATCCTTGATCGGATGAAAATGTGTCGTGGCATTCGCATCAATATAGATCGTGCGGATGGTCTGTTCCACAAGCGGAATGCCTGCGTTTTTGCAGACCAGCAGCATATTGGTTTCGTATTCAAACCGTTCGCCTGCAATTTCCAGCATGGTCGGGATGCAGAATTTCGGGAACACACGAAGTCCCGTCTGCGTATCCGATACTTTCAGTCCGCAGAACACCTTAAATACAAACGATGTACATTTATTGCCGAATTTGCTTTTCGGCGGTACATTCTCCGCATCAAAATCGCGGACACCCAAAACAAGTTCTTTGCAGTCCCCTGCGAGCATTTTATCCACACAGGCGGCAATATCATCCGGATGGTGCTGATTGTCGCCGTCAATGGTCACACAGCCGCGGATATTCTGACGATTTTCCTCAATCCACGCAAATGCGGTCTTTAATGCTCTGCCCTTTCCGAGATTGTGCGGATGATGCAGAACTTCACAGCCGTATTTTTCTGCGGCTTCCTCAAAAAAATGCTGATTTTCAGGCGCTGAGCCATCATCCACCAGCAGCAAATCAGAAAATCCTTTCTGCGTGACGCCTTCGATCACTTCCAGCAGCCGCGCATCGGGATCCAGAGATGGGATGATAACCGTTATATCATCATATGATCTCATATACGCTGAAATCCTCCGTTTCTGATATTCGTTCGGCATCTGATCTGTTATTTCGTGCCGTACTGTCGTAAACTCTTAAAAAAATCATCATTTGCTATTATATCATGGTCTGCGATGGATTGCAAGCGGTATTTTGTTACAATACGGTTACTTCCCTGAAAAACACATGGCTTTTTCAAATATTCTCGATGCAGAACAACAGAATGGACAGCAAAGCCATTTCCAATACGAAAATAATGGCGATATTGGAAAGCTTACTTCCGCCGAACACTTTCAGCTCCGTATGGAAATCTTCTTCGGTGGGGGCGGTCTGCTTCAGTTTCCGAATTCTCTTGACTGCAAACCGATAGTACCAGTAATTCGCAAATACACAGCAAACAAGCGGGAAAATCAACGCACCGATGCTGGACACTCTGGCACAGTTCAAAAACAGCGGGCTGTCAAGATTCAGCCACGAAAGCGTAATGCCCATATCGCTGACCATCATTTCCAGCCATGTGGGGATCGAAAACAGAATTTTCAGCACCAGCGAAATAATCGCCATCACCCACATTTTGCGATTTGCAAAATACAGTTCGGGGAAAAACAGTCCCGACAGATTGAACGACATCCGCTTTCCCGTCATCTTCATGAGTCGGAACAGCGGCAGATAGTAGAATTTGTTCGTATGCACAAATTCTGCCAGTTCACCCATCGTCACGCCGTCATATTCCTCTGTGGGATCCAGTCCGACACAAGGTTCCTCGGAGTCCAGCCGTACACCATCGTACAGCGATTCCTGAAACATTCCGCTGCCGCCGTTTTGTTCGCGTTCGAGTGCCTGTTCCATCTGTTCCGCCCGTTTTTCTTCGCTTTTGCGGCGGATCAGTTCTTGTTCCTGCTGTTTCTGCCAGCTTACGCCGGACTGATGCAGCGCGGTATTGATACATTGTCCTTTTTCCAGATAACAGGCTCTGTGATACGGTGTTCCGCATTCAGGACACACGGCAATTTCATCATCTTTTTTCATTTCCTGTCCGCAGACAAGACATTTTTCGCCCTCAAATGCTATCACAATGTTTCATCCCTTTCTCTGTCTATAATAATTCGTTATATATTGTAGCACATCTTCTTCTGTTTTACAAGCAAATTGCGCCGTTTTTCATCAAATCTTCACCATTTTACCAGAAAACAAGCTGTTCCTGCAATAAATTTGAGTGAGGCTTATCATTTCCTGCAGACAGACATACCGCCCTGTGCAAAAAAATTTTGGAAAACCCCTTGCATTTTCAAAAAAAGTATGCTATACTAATGTAGATAATTTTTCACGTACTGTGAAACCGCATAGAAAGGACTGTCTCAAATTATGAGTATCATCGAAATCGTTGGCGGCATTTTGTTGCTGATTGCTTGCGTACTGCTGGTGCTGTTTTGCATGATGCAGGATCAGAAGCAGGATCAGAATATGACCTCTGCTATCACCGGTACCGTTTACGACTCCCAGTTCAGCAAGAACGAAGGTCGTACCAAAGAAGCAATCCTGAAGCGGTGGACATTCTGGCTGGCTGTTGTATTCTTTGTTGCAACGCTCGTCGTTACGATTGTTCCCGTCTACTTCGACTAATTCAAAATGAACCCGAATGCCGCCCTGTTCTCCACTTCCCGGAGGGCAGGGCGTGTTTCGTCTTACAGAAAAGAGGTTTTGTTGCCATGGCACGCAAAATGAAACTCGGAAAACATTCCGCAAAAACCAAAAAGCTCCTCGCCGAACAGCGCCGTCGATCTCAGACAGAAAAACAGGCGGTCGGACAAGTCAACCCGGAAGCTGTCGAAAGCTTCTGCAATAAAATCATGACTTTCCTCACAAAAGCAAACGGCAGACCTGTTTCCCGTACTGATCTGGCGGCAAAATGCCGCGGCAGAGGACAGCGTCCCTACCTCCGCGCCCTCGACAAGCTCTGCAAAGAAGGGATCATCGCAGAACGGCACAGCGGATATGTCCTCGCAGAACGTGCCGGAATGTTCCGCGCCGTCATCACCATGCTGCACCGCACCTACGGCTACGCTGCCAAAGAGGGCGAATCTGCGCGGATTTTCATTCCAGGACGCGACCTGCGCGGTGCAATGAACGGCGATGTCGTCCTGCTGCAGCCGACAGGCGAACGGGATGGTGCCCCCGAAGCCGCTGTCGTCACGATCATCGAAGAAGCACAGGTGCAGACTGCCGGTATGCTGGTCGTTGAGGACGGCACACTGCGGTTTCTCCCCGACACGCTCTGCCGTCAAGCCCTGAAAATAACGAATCTCGGTGATTTTGAAGGACAGGAAGGCGATAAGGTCATTGCAACGGTTGTCCGCAGAGGAAAGCGTCACAGCGAACATGAGGTTCGGGTAGATGCCTCCCTCGGCAGCGCAGAAAGTGCAAAAGCCTGCTGTGAAGCGATCGTTGCCGTCAGCGGCATCCCGATGGAGTTCCCAGAAGATGTCCTCACAGAAGCAGAAACCCTCTCCGAACGCGGCATTCTCCCCGACGACCTGAACGGCAGACTCGATCTGCGCGACAGCGAGGACGTCATTTTCACGATCGATGGCTTCGATGCCAAGGATCTGGACGATGCGATCTCCATTACAAAAACGGACACGGGTTATCGGCTCGGTGTGCATATTGCAGACGTTTCGCACTATGTCCGTCCCGACTCCGCCCTCGACCGCGAAGCGATCTCACGCGGAACCAGCGTTTATTACGCTGACCAGGTCATTCCGATGCTCCCGAAAGCTCTCAGCAACGGCATCTGCTCGCTGTTTCCCGATGTGGACAGACTGGCATTTTCCGCACTGATGGAACTGGACGAAAAAGGCGAACTTGTGGACTTTTCGTTCCGCAAAACTGTTATCCGTTCGCGTGTCAAGGGTGTCTACCGTGAGGTCAATGCGATTTTTGACGGAACAGCAGATGCGGAGACCGAAGCAAAATATCAGGATGTGAAACCGTCGCTTTTGCTGCTGAATCAGCTCAGAGAAGTCCGCATGGCGGAACGAAAAAAGCGCGGCGCTCCTTCTCTTGAAACCGAGGAAAGTGCGTTTTTGCTGGACGAAAACGGTGTCTGCAACGGCATTGTCCCAAGAACACGCGGAAACGGCGAGGAACTGATCGAAGAATGTATGCTTCTCGCAAACGAAGCCGCAGCAAAAACCGCGAAAATGCGAAACTTACCATTTGTATACAGAGTCCATGCCCTGCCGCCTGAGGAAAAATGTGCGCGGCTGACACAGGCACTCGACCGCCTCGGTGTCCCGCACCCTCAGCTGGATGTGCCCAAGCCGAAGGATTTCTCGAAAATTTTGGAGAATGTTGCGGAGGATGCACGCAAGTCTGTCGTCCACAACCTCGTACTGCGAAGCATGGCAAAAGCTGACTACGAAACCGATGCCATCGGACATTTCGGTCTGGCACTCGAAGACTACTGCCATTTCACCTCCCCGATCCGCCGCTACCCTGACCTTGCGATCCACCGCATCCTCTCGGCGGACTGCTGTGGTGAAAAGCTCGAAAATGCAAGACAATTTGCAAAGAATGCCGCAATCGCAGGCACCACGACCGAACAGCGTGCCGTCCAGACAGAACGCGACTGCGAGGACTGCTACCGCGCAGAATTTATGCAGAATCACATCGGTGAACGGTTCGAGGGTGTCATTTCAGGCGTCACCGACTTCGGCATCTATGTCATGCTGGAAAACACCGTTGAGGGACTGATCCCGCTGGATTCCCTGCCGAATGACGACTACGCTTTTGACGGATTTTTCACGCTTTCCGCACTTTCCGGCGGTGTCAGCTATACACTCGGACAGGCAATTTCTGTCGTATGTGTCCGTGCGAATGTCGCAAACGGCAATGTGGATTTCGCACTCGCAAATGATAACGATCTTGCGAATCCGTCCGCCTGAATCGGAAAAATTGCAAAAAATCTATTCTGCTCTTTACATTCTCCGCAGAATATGATATAATAGAGATTACGAATGTTACGATGAGGTTGAATCATCATGGAAGTTTATCTGAATACAGCGCGGAGTTTCAGCGTCCCGACCACCGTTGCAGACCATCTGCTCGGCATCGCGTCCCACGACCAGCTGAAGATCCTGCTCTATGTCCTCGCGCACAGCGACAAAACACTCTCGGACACGGAAATCGCAAAAGCCTGCAAGGTTCGCACGGAATCCGTTGAGGAGGCGCTTGTGTTCTGGCAGAATGTGAATGTCCTGCAAACCGAACTGCCTGCGGCGAATTGCCGTCTGACAAAGGAAACCACAGCAAAACCGTCAGAATCGGTACCAGTCCCGTCATCCAAGCCAACGACAGTTCCCGTACAGCAGCCTATGCTCGATGAAGCAGGTACCGCAGGCATCGCCAATATCCAGACGACAAGCAGCGGTTTTCATCTGCTCCCGACAGAAATTGTTGCACGAAAAAACGCCGATTCTGCAATGTCCGCTATGCTGACTGCCGCAGAACAGCGCGTCGGTCATCCGCTGATTCACACCGAACTCCGCAGCATCTTCTGGATGCACGAGTATCTCGGACTTGCCCCAGACCTCATCTTTATGATTATTGCGTACTGTGTCGAAATCGAACGTTTTTCCGTTCGATATATGGAAGCGATCGCTGTCGAATGGGCAGAACGCGGCATCCTCACACATGAACTTGCGGTCGAGGATATCGAACGGCGCACCATTTCGCGTACCTACACAAAAAAGGTCATGCGGATTTTCGAAATGAAACGCCGCCCGACACCCAACCAGCAGAAATATATCGACAAATGGCAGGAAATGAACATTGCACCCGAAATGGTGGAATGTGCATACTATAAAACACGCGATAACGCCAACGACCAGCTGTCATTCCCATATATCAACAGAATCTTGCAGGCATGGTCCGCAGAGGGCATTCAGACTGTCGCACAGGCGCAGGCCGCTGACGATGCGTACCACGCAGAAAAGAGCAAACAGCAGGGAACAAAAAAGCCTGCCAATACTGCAAAGCCCACAGGAAAAAGCTCCTACAACCCGACAGAGCATTCCTATGATTTGAATGAGATCGAACAGCTGATGAATAAAATCTGAAACGAAACGTGGTGAAATCAATGTATCAGCGCGATATATACGCACAAGCCATTGCAAATATCGACAGACGCCGCCAGCAGGCAAGACTTTTGCAGGAACAGCATACCGACGAGATTCGGGCAAAATTCCCTGAAACCGTTGAGATTGAAGGTCAGCTCCGCAGCACCTGTTTTTCCGTGATGCAGGCTTCCCGTGATACAGATGATCTCACCCGACAGAAACGCATCGCAGATATTCAAAAAAAGACTGAAACTGCTGAGAAAATGCTACAGGAGATCCTTGTGGCAAACGGCTACCCTGCTGACTATCTCGCCGTAAAGTATACCTGCCCCGAATGCTCTGACAGCGGTTTTGTCGGCGGTGTTCCATGCAGCTGCCTGAAACGGGAGATCGCAAAAGTCGGTGCAGAGAAAATGAACGCAAAAACAATGCTTTCACTCTGCAGTTTCGAAAGTTTTTCCCTTGATTATTATCGTGACCTGCCCGAAGAACAATTTGCCGCAATGCAAAGGATCTTCGCACAATGTCAGGAATACGCCGCAAATTTCTCCCCCGATGCACCCAGCATTTTCATGAGCGGTCAGACAGGGCTCGGCAAAACCCACCTCTCCCTCGCAATCGCCAATGTCGTACTGGCAAACGGCTGGTGTGTCATTTACGATAGTGCAAGTGCGCTCCTGCGGCAAATCGAGAACGAAAAATTCGCAAGAACTCCCGATGCACAGGCTTCTGACACAATGGGACTGCTGCTCGACTGCGATCTGCTGATTTTCGATGATTTCGGCACCGAGTTTGATACCTCTTTCACGCAAAGTGCCATATATACGCTGTTTAACGGCCGCCTCAGCGCAGGCAAGCCGACCATTATCAGCACCAATCTGGAACTGAAAAGTTTGCAGGAACGATACGGCGACCGCATCGTGTCGCGGCTGATCGCATCCTGTCAGAACATGGTGTTCCACGGCTCGGATATCCGCTTCAAAAAGTGGAAAAACAAGCTGAATCAAACATAACACATATCCATAGGAGGCTTACACATGAACGAATGGTCCATTGCAGACATCAACGCACAAATCAACGCTTCCGCAGAATCATTTGTGATTGACTGCGAAGCCGCTTACGATAAAATGCTCCGCGATGTGGCAGACAAGATCTGCCGCCGCGCAAAAGACAATCCCATTACCCTGATCGCAGGTCCGTCTGCTTCGGGAAAAACAACCACTGCACGCCGCATCGAACATATTCTCGACGCATGGGGATTCGAGACCCATACGCTTTCGATGGACGACTATTTTGCAGACGGTACGAGAAATATTGATATTGTTGACCAGAACGGAAATCCCGACTATGAATCCCCTCTGCGGCTGGATATGGACTTGCTGAACACACAGCTCCAACAGCTTGCACGCGGTGAGGAGGTCGAGCTTCCGCGCTTCGATTTTACCGCACAGAAACAATGCAAATCGGGCAGAATGCTTCGCCGCAAAAAAGGCGAACTCATTCTGATGGAGGGCATTCACGCACTGAATCCCGATGTCACGGCAGGCGTTAAGGACTACTCCAACAAGATCTACCTGAGCGTCCGCACACGCATTACCGACGGCAGTCAGCGGCTTCACCCGTCCCTCATCCGCTTTGCAAGACGCTTGCTCCGCGACAGCCGTACACGCGGCAGAAATGCTGAGGAATCCTGCAAGATGCTTGCCAGCGTTTCGCGCGGAGAAAACCTCTATATTATGCCGTATAAGCACCTCGCGGATTTCGAACTGGATACATTTTTACCGTATGAGCTGGCTTTCTACCGTCCGTTTTTGATGGACACCTTAAATGCGCTTGCAGAGAATCTTCCCGCAGACAGCGATATTCTTCTGCTCCGAGCATTTATGGAACAGCTCACACCGACGAAAGATCACGACTGGATCCCCGATATTTCTGTCATTCGTGAATTCATCGGCGGCTCTGTCATTACCGAATAATGGAACAGAAAAACGGCTTCGCTGTGTGTTTTTCTGGGCATCGGCAGGAGAAGCTGCCATCGTTCCCCCTCCAGAGGATCCTCCAAAGTATGCTGCTCACGGAGATTCGCAGTGCGATTCAGGACGGAGCGGTCAGATTCTACTCGGGGCTTGCCACGGGTATCGACCTGATCGCGGCGGAAACTGTTCTCGCAGAACGGCAGATGCAGCCGCATATCCGTTTGATTGGCGTCAAACCGTTTCCCGATCAGAATGAATCCCTCAGCGGTGCGCTGTACGCTCGCTGTCAGGCGGTCGAAGCCGCTGCCGATGAGATCGTCTGTGTCAGTCCGCACTATCACCGCGGATGCTACCGTTTGCGGAATCAGTATATGATCGACCGCAGCGAACGCCTGATCGCCGTTGTTTCCGATATGCAATCAGGCACAGGACAGACCATCCGCATGGCACAAAAACGCGGCATTTCCCTCCGCATCATCGACATTAACCAACTGGAAGCAATGCTGATTCCGCCCGAATCGGCAGACTGATATTTTCGTTTTACATTTCGCAGGCGCAGAAAGGATTTTTCATTATGACTGCAAAAGCACAAACCATTCGTCAGATTCCAAAACGCAGAAATAAGCACAAGAAAGCCGGCACGATCGCCATTCCGTTTCTCATCACCATTCTGCTTTCAACATTCCTGCTCGGCGGCACGGCAACCTACTTCTACCGTCTGCTGACCAAGGATACCCGTGAACTTGCTGTCATGCCCACCGCAACCGCAAGTATCTCCGAGGAAGATATTAACGAGATCCTGTTTGTCATGACGCCGAAGGACGATATCCGCGAACTGGTGGTCATGCTTCTGCACTTCGACCCTGTCCGTAAAATCGAATACTGCATCGGTATTCCGAACAATCTGGAAGTCGAACACAACGACAAGAAAATGACTGTGGAACAATGTGCCGCAACCTATGGTGCATCGGTACTCCGTGACGCTGTCGGCGAAGCACTCGACCAGCCGATCGACCGCTATATTTCCATGGACAGCGACGGTTTCCAGAAAATCACCAGTATTTTCGGCAACGCAGCAGTCATTGTAACTGTTCACGACTACGGCATCAGCCCTGCGGATACCGCACAGAACCTCGACAGCACACAGCTTGAAACCCTGCTGACCAGTAACAAGTTCTTCAACGAATCGGAGCGCACCGCCATTATCGGCATTGCAGTTTCATCGCTGATCAACCAGAGCAAATCCGAACGTATCGCAGCCAATCTGGACGGCTACTTCAATGCGGTTGTCAATGCCTGCACCACAGACATTACCGCAATGGACTTCTCCGACCACCGCCACGCCATCCAGTATGTTTTTGAGCATTGTCAGGCACCGGCAAAAACCCTGAGCATTGTCGGCGAGGAGGATGCAGACGGCGTCTTCCACCTCAGCGAGGACTTTACCGATGCGCTGAAAACTGCGTTTTCGCAGAAAAGTTCTTCGAAATAAAGAAAAGGCGGAGTGCAGCACTCCGCCTTTTTCGCGCTTTCCTGAAAGAAATGCGAAGCCGACCGTGCAATACACGGTCGGCTCAGTCTTTGAAAAAGGTGTATCTGCGATTACGGCAGGAATCATTTGAAGACTGCGGGCGACCACAGGTCGCCCCTACGAATCACATA
>JAKSPL010000059.1 GCA_024404815.1 Oscillospiraceae bacterium | reverse complement strand
AGCAGAACAGACAGCGACCGAAACACAATCCGCAGACACCGCTGCGGCACAGCCCAGACAGCCGCGCCGCGAACGAGGAAACCGTCCGCCAAGACAGCCAAAGCCCCAGCAGCAGACACATTCCGAACAGCCTGCGGACAACAGTTCTCTGCATCCCGAATTCGGAGAAACCAAGCAGGCACGTCCTCAGGCACAGCAGCAGCCGCAGAGGACTGCTGCACCGCGTCCAGCGTTCTCTCTGGACGATTTTACTGAACATCGTGCTGTCACCGAACGCCCTGCCAATGCAGAACAGAACGCTGATACACCTGCCGCAGAGGGTACGGACGAAAACCGCCGTCCCCAGCAGCGCGGTCCGCGAAACTATCATCACGGCGGAAACAGACGCTTCCACAACAATAACCATCGCGGCGACGGAAACGGTAAGCCGCAGAATGCAAACGGTGAACACAAACCCCATTCCGACAACCGCGGAAACCGTCCGCCAAAGCCCCCGACAGCAGAATAAATCCCATCGCCTGAGCCATACGGCGGCTTGGGCGATTTTCATGCAGGAGATAGTGCTTGACACATTTCGGAAATTGTGCTATTGTTATGATATGAATTCCTGAAAGGAGGATTCCGCAAATGCGCGTATTCCACTTCAAACAGCTTGCAGCAGGACTGCTCTGCGGCTGTATGGCTGCGGTCTGCCTGACTGCCTGCGGCAACTCTGACAGTTCCAAAGGCGAGAATTATTCTGAGGATCAGCTCCCCTACGGTGCAACGATCGTTGTTGATAAAAATTACCCGATTTCGATCCAGTACGACCGCCGCTGTCTGGATGAAGCTCTGATGGCAAGAGTGGTCGATTTCTATAATGCCATTCAGACGCAGGATGCCGAGAAATTCAAGGCTGTCCAGCTTCCGCTCTACCATGACTATTCCCTCACACAAACCTACGGCGGAAAGTACAGCGATGCAGACATTCTGAAACTCGCTTACGATACCGACCTCACCGACGAGGACGGCAATACTTTTGATTTTTCGCTCATCGACATTACCGATGCACACAGAGGAACGGTCTATTCTGACACCGCAACTACGCTGGAACTGCTCGACCAGATCGCGGAGGAAAAAGGTGCGGCGAAGATCTCCCCAAATGTTGACGATGCCCGTGAACTGACCATTGCACGCTATCTCACAGAGAAAGGCTCGGGAGAACGCGGCGAAACGGACAATATGCTCGAAGAAGAATCCATCATTGCGCTGCATTACAGCGGCGAATGGTACCTGATCTACAACTGACTGTGAGGATGCAAACATGAAAATCAAAGGACTGTATCTCTGTGCGGCGGTTTTGCTTCTGACAGGCTGCGGCGCAAAACCGACCGAAGATGCGGCAACCGAAAGCGATGAGATGCTGGTTGTCACACCTGACGAGGATTTCGATAAAAATTACGCAGAAGCGATCAAAACGTACTTCGAAGCCCTCGAAAGCAAGGATTTTGAAAGCTACAAGTCGATTGCCTATCAGCCTTATCAGGAGGCGTTTGACGCATTCCTGTCGGACAATGACTCCAATCTGGAAAAAGCGTTTCAGGAGGTCTGCACCGAATTTGACGAGGACGGCTACGAAAGCTGGAAGCTGACCGAGCTGAATGTCAAATACTGCGAGAAAGAAGATGTGGACAACTTCTTCTCGACCTACGAACAAGCAGGCATTTTTGACGAAGATTTCTCCGATGCCGCGCGAAAAGATGCAAAGGAGATTCGTGACATTGAGTTCACGCTCTATGCGCTGTATAGCGGTGACGAGGAAGCAACGCCTGTGGTACAGAGCAGCGAAATGATGGTCATTCACGCACAGGACGACAAATATTATGTATTCGCATGATACGGAAACGGTATCTTTGAGGGCGGAGTTTTGATACTCCGCCCTTTCGTTTGTTGAAATAGTGTGGGGGAACAAGGGGGAACCCCTCGTTGGGGTTTCCCCTCAGTCTGTCGAAAAAGTATGGGGGAACCCCTTGATAGCGTACACGGTATGCTTC
>JAKSPL010000058.1 GCA_024404815.1 Oscillospiraceae bacterium | reverse complement strand
GACTGTAAATCAGAAATACTATGGCTTAAAACTTCTATATGAGTATCTTTCTTAAAGCTCCGCCTTTTTCTTGTATGGATTTTATTTCTTTGCAACTGCCTGCTTGGTAACAGCGGCGATGTTGTCAGCGCACAGACCGAATTCTTTCAGCAGTGCGACAGCAGGGCCGGAGTGACCGAATGTGTCGTTGACACCGATACGGGTCACAGGAACAGGGCAGCTTTCGCTTACGCACTCTGCGACCGCAGAACCCAGACCGCCGATGATGCTGTGTTCTTCGCAGGTGACGATGCAGCCTGTTTCTTTTGCAGCTTTCAGGATCAGTTCGCTGTCAAGCGGCTTGATGGTGTGAATGTTGATGACACGCGCAGAAATACCGTCTTTTGCGAGCATTTCAGCAGCTTCGAGTGCCTCACAGACCATCAGACCGGTTGCGACGATGGTAACATCCTTGCCGTCACGCAGCGTGATGCCCTTGCCGATCTCGAACTTGTAGTCAGGGTTGTTGTTGATGACCGGAACAGCCAGTCTGCCGAATCTGCAATACACAGGACCATCCCAGTTGATAGCGGCTTCGACAGCTGCCTTTGCTTCGATGTCATCCGCAGGGTTCAGAATGACCATGCCCGGAATTGTACGCATCAGCGCAATATCCTCACAGCACTGGTGGGTAGCGCCGTCCTCACCGACAGAGATGCCTGCGTGAGTCGCACCGATCTTGACGTTCAGGTGCGGGTAGCCGATGCTGTTGCGGACGATTTCAAATGCTCTGCCTGCCGCAAACATTGCGAACGAGGATGCAAACGGGATCATGCCGGTTGCTGCCAGACCTGCCGCAACGCCCATCATGTTGGCTTCTGCGATACCGCAGTCATAGTGGCGGTCAGGATATGCTTTCTTGAAGATGCCTGTTTTGGTAGCTGCTGCGAGGTCAGCGTCCAAAACGACGAGATTTTCATATTTCTCCGCGAGGGCGGTCAGTGCTTCGCCGTAGCTCTCACGGGTTGCTTTCTTGATGACGTCGCTCATGCCAATGCCTCCAATCTTTTCAGCTCTGCCGAAAGCTCGGACATTGCCTGTTCATACTGTTCCTGATTCGGTGCGGTGCCGTGCCAGCCGACCTGATTCTCCATGAAGGATACGCCCTTGCCCTTGACGGATTTCTGGATGATGGCAACAGGCTGACCTGTGATGGACTCTGCCTCACGGAATGCGCGTTCGAGATCATCGAAATCGTGCGCATTTACGGTGATAACGTGCCAGCCGAATGCTTCGAATTTATCGGTGATCGGTTCGGGAGAGCAGACATCGGTGATTTTACCGTCGATCTGCAAACCGTTGTTGTCAACGATTGCGGTGAGGTTGTCGAGTCCGTAGTGTGCTGCGAACATAGCAGCTTCCCAGACCTGACCTTCTTCGATCTCGCCATCGCCGAGAATGGTGTAAACGTGGTAGTTCTGCGCTCTGTGCTTGCCGGAGAGAGCCATGCCGACTGCGGCAGAGATGCCCTGACCGAGCGAACCGGAGCTCATGTCAACACCGGGGATATGGATGCAGGGATGACCTTGCAGCAGCGCACCGATGTGACGCAGGGATTTCAGTTCTTCTTTCGGGAAGAAGCCTTTTTCCGCGAGTACAGAGTAGAGTGCAGGTGCGGTGTGACCTTTCGAGAGAACAAAGCGGTCACGTTCAGGCATATCGGGATTTTTCGGATCCACATTCATAATAGAGTAGAGGTAGGTCAGCACGTCGGCAATCGAGAGGGAGCCGCCCGGATGACCGGACTTCGCGTTGTAGACACCTTCGATGATGCCCATACGAACGCGGCAGGCAGTTTTCTGGAGCTGCAAACGAATGAGTTCGTCCATGTTGTTACATCTTCCTTTCTGCTGCGGCAGGTTGTCCGAGCCGCAGACGTTAATTTCATTATACTATATTCAAAACAGAAAAGCAAGCGTTTTTTTGACATTCTCATGAGATGACGGGATATTTCGATTTTACGCGGCTTTTGACACCTCTGAAATGGAAGCAGCGGCGGAATCGGTCAAATATTGTGCTGATGCTGTCCAAGTTCTTTGTCTGTACACGCTGACTCTGTACTGGAAAATCTGCGCAGAATGATGCACATAGAAACAATCTGACAAATTTCATAAATATTTTGGATTTCCTCTTGCATTTTTCAAACATTTCTGGTATAATATACCTAATCTGTTGCGTATTTGTCCAAAACGGACATTGCGGCAGAGCAAAATGATGAAACACGGAGGAACCCATTATGGCAATGGATGAAAACGGCGGACTGAATTCTCCGCTGCTTGGCGATATTACATATGAGGCACCGAAGCCGCGGCAGATGATGCCTGACGGCACAGACCCACGGCTTGCGAATGCAGAAACGCCGATTCTGGACGATTTTGGCAGTGCGGAAGATTTCCGTCGCCCGTCCACAAATACGAATGGCGTTGATCCGCGGCTTGCAGATGCAGTTGCACCTGTGCTGGATGATATGGGCGGCAGTACGCCGAACCCTGCACCGACAGCATCCGCACAGTATCAGGAACTGTCCGAGGGGCAGATCGCAATTTTGCAGCAGCAGCGTGCAGCACAGGGACAACCGCCCTATACCGCAGAGGAAATTGCTGCGCTGAAAGCTGAATTTATCGAGCGTCAGCGGTTACAGGCACAGGAACAGGCGCTGGCACAGCAGGCTGCCGCAGCGGCACAGGTGAATATTCAGCTGGAAGAAGCGACCTATACTGCGCCCGAAAAAAAGCCTTCTGCCGCAGAGGGCCTTCCGCAAGTGGATGCGTCTGTGCTGCTGGAAGAGGCGGCACCCGAACCCGCTTACCGCCCGTCTTTCAATCAGGCGGACTTGGAGGAGGCAAAGCGCAATGCTGCAAAGCGTGCGTCGGAGAGCCTGAGCGAAACACCGAAATCCGATCCCGAGGAGGCACGCAGACAGCTTCGGGAACTGCGCCGTCAGCAGCAGGCAGACCTTGCTGCGGCAGGTTTCCCTGTGGCGATCGCCATGACGATCGTTGGCGTGATCGGCGGACTGTGTATGCTGGTTTCGGCAATGGGCGGCTATCCTGACGGATTTGAACCCAACGGATTTTTCAACTTTATGGGCTTGGTATATAAGGTGCTTGGCGTAGTTCTGATTTTGCTTTCCATCACGATTGTCCTGAAGGTCAAGAGCCTGAAAGGTCTGACGTCAGGATTGTTTGGTACATCTGTGGCTTTGCTTGTGTGCCTTGGATTTGTGGTAACACTTCCGAAGAGCGGCGCAGAGGGATTCGCTTTGTCGTTTGCAACGCTTATCATTTCGCTGATATGCTGTGCGGTGGTGACATTTGTAATGGCATCCAGCGAGAAACTGAGTGCATACTACGGTATCAACCAGAAATTTTACGACTGAAATCAGAGTGCGGAGTGTGACAAAATGAAAAAAATGTTTGTGATTGTGCCGGCGGCTGCTATGCTGCTGAGTCTTGCAGCGTGCGGAAAAACGCCTTCATCCGATCAGGAAGTGACAACAGTACCGACATCTGCGGCGGAAACCACACAGCCTGCATCCGCAGAGAACCAGCTTGGGAACCCGTGGACAGAGGTTTCTGCGGACGATATTTACAATTATCTGGGCTATCGTTTCGGCATTCCTGAGGGTGCAGAGGAAATTTGCTACTTCTGGAATGAAACGAACGGAATTGCCGAAATGCAGTTCAAAAACGCACAGGGATATTCGCTGACGGCAAGAGCAAAGAAAACGGACGCGCTGGAAGATATTTCCGGAATGTATTATGATTTCGGCGACAATACCGATAATTACGGATACGGTCCGGATTGCTTTATCCGCAATAACGATCAGGAACTGCGCGGCGATTATTATTTGTACGGGCAGGAAGGCGAATATGCAGAGCTTGGCGTTTGGTTCTACGAGGGTTCTGCCGATTCGTACAGTTTCAGTCTTTCGACCGTGAACGATACCGATTTTATCGACATCAGTCAGGACGCAGGCGAAGTATTCATTCTGGAAGCCGCGGACGATGCGGCGAATGAAGCGGAGCAGTATTCTATGGAATACTGGGAAGCAGCATATCCCGGTGAAAACGTCTGCCCGTTCTATATTGAAATAGACGGCGTGCAATACAGCTATTACAGAGTATCCGGTTTGGACGAAAGCACGATGCGCACATGGATCGACACACCGCTCAACTGGAACGGCTGGCATCTGGTGGGCGATGACATTGTCAACGGGGACGAAACATTTCGGATGACAGACGACTGGGCAGGAGAAGAACCGGAACAGTCTTTTTCGAGTTGCTGTGTCGTTACAACAGAGCGGTATGATCCGTCTGCTGTGGCAGAAACTACCGCACCTGCCGCGGAAACATCGGCAGAGGAAACAGCGTCTGCGGACGAGTGACCTGCCGTTCTGACAAAGAAGGATATGAGAAAGTTGTATCTGCGATGCATTCCAAATGGAGCTCCGCTCCAAACCTCGCCAAAG
>JAKSPL010000057.1 GCA_024404815.1 Oscillospiraceae bacterium | reverse complement strand
TCCAAAGGGACAATGTCCCTTTGGCAGGGGGCTTGGGGGACAGCGTCCCCCAAAATCGCGCTCTATCTCTACGCTGTTCGTGCCCTCTTGTATGGGGGAAACCCCTTAATAGGGTTTCCCCCCATACCCCCCATCCTGATTAGTTGGACGAAAAAAGTTTCGCTGTCTGCGGACAGCGACCAAAGGCTCCGCCTCTGGACTCCGCAAGCTTTTGAAAAAGCTTGACCAAAACTTTCGTTGCGCTTCGCGGTGAACATCGACAAAAAGGGCGGAGAACCAAATCTCCGCCCTTTCCATGCTATCATTCGTGCTAAAATGGGATTCCAAAGGGACAATGTCCCTTTGGCAGGGGTTTGGGGACAGAGTCCCCAAAAACTTCACATCTCAATCCTTCTTCGACTTTTCCTCTGTGTCGATACCTGCGGCTGCAATGCCCTTTTTCTTTGCGGCTTTGCGTGCTTTTTCAGCAGCCTGTGCTTCTTCGATCTGCGTGATATTTTCGTGGATCGCCCACTTCTTCACACGGATCTTACTGCGTTCGCCGCCGGTTTCGATCACAACGGTATCCTCGGTGATCTTAATGACAATGCCGACCAGTCCGCCTGCTGTGCAGATCTCATCGCCGACACGTACATTATCACGCATCTGCTGTGCTTCCTTGTCGCGCTTCTGCTGCGGACGGAACAAGAGCAGCCACATCAGTATCAGCGCGATCACCAGCGGCAGAACACTTGCCAGAAGGCCTGCACCGGTAGCACCCTGCTGCTGTGTCTGTGCCGCCGCTTCACCCTCCGCAAATGCCTGTAAGCAGAACGCGCCTGCGGTCGTAAACGCTGCTGTCATGCCGGCAGCGAACCGTGTAAACTTTTTCATGGTAAAAATCGCCTTTCTGTTTGGTTTTAGAATCGCATAAAGCACTTCTATTATAACATAGTTCTCCGCGTTTGGCAAGAGGCTTTTGCAAATTCTTTCGGATTATTCACGGCTTGCGTACACGGATAAAATAATGCTTGCTGTTCTGTCGTTTTCCTGCAAACCAGCAGTCATCGATGTGCCGCACAGAAATCAGTTCCATGCCTGAGAATAGCCGCTCGACATCATCCATATCCACGTAAAAATGCGGAATTCCATACTCAGGCCCCTCTGCGGTCTTGATGACGGTATTCTCGTCATGCTTCGGGTAGCCTGCATCCCGAAACGACCATGTGTCCTTTGAACAAAGCGTCAGAAACGCTTCACCGCCCGACCGCAATACCCTGCGCATCTCCGCGAGAATCTTCGTAATTCCGACAGAATCCGTGTGCGAGATCACATGGTATGCAAACACAGCGTCAAACGAGTCGTCTGCATACGGCAGTTCCTGCATATCACAGCATTCGGTCGGGATATGCAGCTGTTCTTTCGCCGCCCACGTATTCAGCGAGGCAACACCCTCCGCGGACAAGTCAAATGCCGACACGGAAAAACCCGATTTTGCAAAATAAATCGCATGGCGTCCGAGTCCGCAGCCGAAGTCCAGAACATCCCGATAGCCGCATTCTTTCCATCGTGCCGCCATCGCAATGCTCTCCTCCGAGGGAATTCGCCAGAAATCCTCGGCATTCGCAGACCAGTTCCATGCTTTTGAAATGCTCATATATACGTCCTTTCAGTTATCAGAGAGGTCGAAATCCTCTTCCTCGTTGTTCATCGCAATGTCGATGATCTTCCCAAAGAAGCCTGCCGGATTCCGCAGAATGCGTTCACCCAGCATTTCCGCACTCTCCTTGCTCGGTGCGTGTACACGCAGAGAAAACATATCGTGATTTCCGTCCTTGCACGAAAGACAAAGTGATACGCCGTCATCGTCAGGCTCGTAGCGCATGGACAACTCCCGAATCGCTCGCTGCCGCGACACGTAACGAAGTGCAGTCAGCATCACCTGATCCCGGAACGGTTTCGGCACATACTGCCGCAGACTTTCCGCACACGCAACGCCGCGTTTTGTCAGGTAATACATCGTATTCTGTTCGCTGTCCTGTTCCTCTGCCACAGAGCCGTTATCCAACAGGAATCCCACCGCATCTGCGTACAGGAAATAGCTGATATGGCCGCTCGACACAACGATCTCGTACAGCCAGCGTTCTGACAGATGCCCCTCAAACCGCAGCAAAATGCAGCAGAGTAGGATACTGACCAAGTGCGGATCATTGAGCGTGAGCTGACTCATGGCAGGGTAGCTGCGTTTGTGTGGAACGGTCGGCTGTTTCGGCTTTTTGTCGGGAAAAAATGCTAATTGTCCCGGCAGTTCTATCGGTTCGGGGATCTCATCAAACGCAAACAGCTCCTCCACACAACACACCTCCCATTCTCAGAAAAAGTTCGGATAATCCATCAAATGCGACACAAGTGCAATGCACACCGCCGCCTCGATGCTCGGTACGGCTTCGGGGACAAGACACGGATGCAGCACGGTTTCGCTCTGTATCACTTCATTGGACATCGCGGAATAATCGACTGTTGCCTGCGGTTTCGCAATCGTTGCGGCAGGCTTGATGGCAACGTTCAGGGAAATCGGCATTCCCGAAGAAATACCGCCCAGAATACCACCGTGATTGTTCGTTTTTGTGAGGACATGACCGTGCTCATCCACATAGAACTCGTCATTGCTCTGGCTTCCTGTCATTTTTGCCGATTGGAAACCTGCGCCGAATTCCAGTCCGCGCACGCCGGGGATTCCAAAAATCAGCTGGGCGATCGAGTTTTCCAGTCCGTCAAAAATCGGAGAACCGATACCCGCAGGGACGTTGACCGCGTAACAGGCAATCGTTCCGCCAAGCGTTTCTCCGCCCATTGACGCATTCTGTATATCCGCAAGCATTTTTTTGCCCTGTGTCGGATTGTTGACAGGGAAACGTCGGTTTCGAATCGCAAGAATGTCCTCTTTTGTGACCTCGGTCGGGGAAAGCGATTTGTCCTTGATATTGTGGATGGATGTAATTTGCGCACCGACATAAATGCCGCGGCGTTCGAGCATCTGCTGGCAGACCGCGCCTGCAAAACAGAGCGGAACTGTCATTTTCTCGGAAAGATGGCCGCCGTTTCGGCAGTCCGCAAAGCCGCGGTAGCGCATTGCACCCGTATAGTCCGCATGACCTGGACGCGCCAGATGCGACACACTTCGATAGTCAAAGGGTTCAGAACCACGCGGATTATTCAAAAAGGCGCAGAGCGGCGAGCCTGTTGTACGGTCGCCGACAAGTCCCGACAGCACCTGCGGAAAATCCAGTTCTGCCTTGGGCTGATTGGGGTCAGACGGTACAAACAATGACCGTGTGCGGCGCGTCATAAACCGCGCAAGCTGTTCGAGTTCAATATATTCTCCCGGCGGAAGGTTGTCGAGGACGACACCGATTGCAGGGCCTTCTGCTTCGCCGAATAAAGAAATGCTGATACGATGATTCCAAATAGATGCCATAGCCGCCTCCACAATTTTTATATCATTATTATACCATACTGCCGCCGAAAATACAAGCACTTTTTCATGCACAAAAAAGAAACGGTACACCGAAGTGTACCGTTTCTCATGATGAATCTCATCAAAGGGTTATAGACGATTACTGGTATTCAGGGTAATGTGCTTCGAAGTAATCATCCAGGAAGTCCTGACCTGCGTCACGCTTCCAAGTTTCGTGCTGGAGGCTCTTATACTCGTCAGAAGTCGGGTCCATATCGCTGAAGCCATCGATCATAACATCTGTTTCCAGATAGTACAGCAGGATAGCGTTTGCGTCATCGGCCGTCATATTCTGATAGTAAGAGTACTTGCCGTTGAAGCCGGCAGCTCTCTCCTGGCTTTCATCCATGCCCATCGGCAGACATACATCACCGAGGTAGAATGCGAGGCACTGGAGATACTCGTTTTCGTTGAACGAGTAGTACTCTTCGCTCATGACATTGATGTACAGGTAGAACAGCAGAGCTTCGTTTGCATCATCCGCGTCTACACGTTCGTTCAGGGTGATATCGCCCTTCAGACCGATATAGATGGTGAATTCGCCGAAGTATTCGCCGTCAAAGCCCTTGAAGTCATCGCCGTCTGCTTCTTCCCAGTTGTAGTAGCACTGGACAGGGAACATATGAAGCTTCGGATCATATGCCTGAACCGGATGCTCAACTGCGTAGTAGAGTTCGAACGGAGAATCGAGAGACTCCTTCGGTCTTGTCTGCTTGGTAGCATCGATCGAGTTGGTGTAGAACGGCTCGTCAGTCTTGTTGCCGTCTGCGTCAACGATGTTGCCATCAGCATCCTCGTAGTACTTCTTCAGAGTGATAGAAGCTGCGAGGTCTGCCAGACCACCGCTAACTGCGAGCGGACGGCAGTCGTGAGACCAGTAGTAAACGCGAGTCGGAGGTGCGAAGGAAGTTTCGTAAACGGTAACGACCTTCAGACCAGAGATCGGAGTGGTCTCGGTGGTTGTAGTGGTAGAAGTGGTAGAAGTGGTGTCAGTATTGACATCGCTGCTGCCAGTGCCGGGTTCGGTGTCGCTTACGGTAGAAGTAGTTTCGGTGGTAGTAGTGCTGCCATCCTTGCTGCTTGTACCGGGTTCGGTGTCGCTTACGGTAGAAGTAGTTTCGGTGGTAGTTGTGCTGCCATCCTTGCTGCTTGTGCCGGGTTCGGTATCGCCGCTTACGGTAGAAGTAGTTTCGGTGGTAGTTGTGCTGCCATCCTTGCTGC
>JAKSPL010000056.1 GCA_024404815.1 Oscillospiraceae bacterium | reverse complement strand
CCCTGAGTGCTTTGTAACACTCAGGGGCAAAACTTCTATATAGGTATCTGTCTTACAACTCCGCCCTTTTTTCTCAGAGAATAAAACAAATCAAGCCGCTGCACCCCTCGTTGATAACCCGTTCCAGCGTTTCCTGTAACTTCATCCGCGCTTCTGTCGGCATCTTCCCGAGCTTCGTGTGCAGTCCCTCATTCACCAGTTCATGCAGCGATTTTCCAAATATATTCGATTCCCAGATCTTTGTCGGATTCTCTTCGAATTCGCGCAGCAGATACAGCACCAAGTCCTCGCTCTGCTTTTCGCTCCCCACGATCGGACTGACCGTCGTCTGGATTCCTGCACGCATAATATGCAGCGACGGTGCGGATGCACGCAGCCGAACACCGTACCGTCCGCCCTGCCGTATCATTTCCGGTTCTTCCAGCGTCAGTTCATCCGCTTCCGGCATAATGATTCCATAGCCTGTTGCCTCCGCTTCTTCGAGTGCAGGCTGTACCCGTTCATACGCCTTTTTGATGCGCGCCAGTTCCATCAGCACAGGGAAAAGTTCCTGCTCGCCGTGAATCTCGATGCCCGTTTCTTCGCCAAGCACCTGATAAAACAGCGACGGTTCAAGTTCCAGCTGTAAGCTGACGCTTCCTGTGCCGAGGTCGATCTTTCGCACAGACACCGCTTTCAGGTGCGATAGTCCGCGCAGACGCTCCGCAAGTCCCTGCGCATCGCGGACGGTTTTCATCCCCTCCGCCGCATTGCGCACCGCATCGAAGATCTCCTGTTTCAGCGGATGTCCCTTTTCCAGCGCAGGCAGCCAATGTGCCGTTTCTACGTTGATTTCTCGTATCGGGAACATATCCAGCAGGCGCGTGAGGATCTCCCGTATCATGTGTTCATCCAAGTCCAGACAGTTGACCGCCATCACGGGCGCATGATACTGCAATTCCAGCTCTGCCGCCAGCGTTTGTGCCGCTTCGGACTGCGGTTCGACACAGTTGAGCAGTACCGCAAACGGCTTTCCCAGCGTTTGCAGTTCATTCACCACACGTTCCTCCGCCTGCGCATATTCCTCGCGCGGAATGTCCGTTACAGAACCGTCCGTCGTCACCACAAGCCCCACCGTGGAATGCTCTGTGATGACTTTTTGTGTGCCAAGCTCCGCCGCCATGTTGAACGGGACAGCGTCCTCAAACCACGGCGTTTTGACCATGCGCGGTGCTTCTTCTTCGATGTACCCCAGACTGCTCGGCACGATATATCCCACACAGTCGATCATCCGCACCCTGCATTCCGCGCCCTCCGAAAGTGTGATCTGTACGGCTTCTTCGGGGACAAATTTCGGCTCGGTCGTCATGATCGTTTTGCCGCCTGCGCTCTGCGGAAGTTCATCGACTGCGCGTTCACGCCGCGCCTCCTGTTCGATGTTCGGGATGACCAGCGTTTCCATAAATTTCTGAATCAGCGTGGATTTTCCTGTGCGGACAGGCCCCACGACACCAATGTAAATGTCGCCGCCCGTGCGTTCTGCAATATCGTGATAAATATCGTTCATAGGCTTTGTCTTCCCCTTTCTACTGCACAATCGGAATCAACAGCATTTGCGGCGATTGCAGAATGTCCTCCCTGCAATCGTTTTCCTCCATGATCGCAGAGGCGGCGGTGTGGTAGCGTTTTGCGATCTCCCAGAGGGATTCCTCCGCCTGTGCAAAATACAGCCGCAGCGCATAGCCGCCCGTCTGCGGCAGCCGTTCCTCCGCATTCGCCTGTGCATCGGTCAGGAGGGCATACTCGCTCTGCTGCATCTGATGCGCGGTGAGTGTCAGTTCCGCCTGTACCGCAACGCACGCCGCAGACGACAGCATATAACTGCAATTCGAAACCGTCAGCTTCGGGCAGAGTCCGCCGCCTGTATACGGTACGGAAACCGCCTCGGTCTGTGTCAGGAGCATCGGCATTCCCTCAGCGTCTGCGGCGAGAACAAAACAGGTCAGACTGCCCTGCAAAACCGTTTCGCCCGTTTCCGCAGCAGAAAGCGACGTTTCTCGGACATCCGCCCAGACCGCATAGACACGCGCAATTTCCCGTTCTGTCTGTCGGATCTCCGCCTGTACCTGCACCTGCGACTGCTGTGCCTGCGGCATCGCGGCGAGGGGTAAAGATTCCTGCTGTACCGCGATCGGGCAGACGGTCGAATAGAGGTCTGTTACAAGCTCTGCGGCGGCGGTCTTGACGGCTTCACAGTCAAACCGAAGCTGTATGTCCAGATGGAACTTTCGGATGTCGCCGCCGCTGTCGGCTTCGGTCGTCAGCAGATGCTCCAGAACAGATGCCTGCACCGTGCAGGGCATATTGTCCTCCAAGCCGTCCAGTTCGATGATCTGACTCAGCGGAATCGGGCGGAGAAGCGTTTCGACCGAATCCTTTGCGGTGTACAGGAGGGACAAAAGTGCTTCTCCCTTGACGATCAGCTTGCCTGCGATACAGCGTGATTCTGTGATACGGGCAGAAAGCTCTGTGCGGAGGACAGACAACAGCGGCGGCTGTGCGTCGGGAATGGCAATTTCCTCGGACACGGTACAGCGTTTCTCACCGCGGCGGATGCCCGACACAAACGAAACAGGGGATTTTCTGCAATGGGTATACATTCCCGACACATCGGACAGCACCTGTTTTGGCGTCATGCCGACCGCCTGTACCGCAAGCCGCACCGCTCCGCGAATGTCCATACGGCGGCTGTTGACTGCGCGGCAGTTGATGTACGAGGGGGAGGGCGTGACAGAGAGCGACACTTCGTCCAGAGCGCAGTCGGACTGCCACGGAATCTGTTTCTGGTAGGCGAGTTTTTGTGTCATGACCTGTATCAGCGGAGAATTTTCTGCGAGATACCAGACTGTGATCTTCACGGACAGTGAGAGAGTGAGGGTGTGGTCACGGAGTTCACGGTTTGTGACGGTCGGCTCTGCGGTACACGACAGCAGTCTGAAAAAATCAGGGTAATAATCGGGGAGGACACAGTCCAGCTCGACACTCTGCTCCGAAACAGTATCCAACAGTTTTGCAGGAACAAGGATGGTTTCACGGTGCAGCGTCAGTTCATTTGAAGTTCCCATAGATCTCCTCCTGTAAATTGCGCGGCATCGGCTTTCGGACGCGGCGCATGATTTGGTATAGTATATGGCGCGTCCTTTGGATTTAGAACAGGGAAGGGGGAGGTTTTTTGGGGGACGCAAATGATAACCCTGCGGGCGACCACGAATCGCATATTAAAAATTCTCATATCAAAACTTTTGCCGCAGATACTTGTATTTTTTTCGAAAATATGTTATGATAACTATGTATCTGAATTTTCACCCGAAAGGAATGTTTTTCCCATGCCGCTCAATCCCAACGCCGCAGAAAAACTACGTGCAGTGCTCACCGCTTTTGACCATCCCCCAAAAGCACTCGTCAGAAGCTTCGGCTGTCAGCTCAATTTCTGCGACGGCGAAAAATATAAAGGCGTCCTCGCATCTCTGGGGTATACCCTCACCGATTCCCCCGACGACGCCGATGTGATTCTTTTCAATACCTGCGCTGTCCGTGCGCACGCACAGTCCCGTGTTACAGGACAGATCGGCAGCCTGAAATCCCTCTATGAACGGAACCCCAACCTCATTATCGGCATTTGCGGCTGTATGGCGGAGGAGGAGGAAGTCCGCGAACTGATGCGGAAATCCTATCCGTTTGTCCGCATGATCCTCGGCGCAGGCGCAATGGAAATGCTCCCTGATGCCCTGCTCCGAATCTATCAGGAAAACGGAAAACGCTTTGAAACAGGCGGTCTGGACGGCATCCCCGATGAATCGCTGCCCACCGTCCGCGACAGCAAATTCGCCGCAAGCGTCCCCGTGATGTACGGCTGTAATAATTTCTGCACCTACTGCATCGTTCCGTATGTCCGCGGCAGAGAACGCAGCCGCAGTCCCGAAGCCATCGAAGCAGAGGTCAGAAGCCTTGTCGCACAGGGCTGCAAGGAAATTCTCCTGCTCGGTCAGAATGTCAACTCCTATGGAAAAGACCTCGCAGAACCGCTGGATTTCCCGTCCCTGCTGGAAAAACTCGATGCGATAGACGGGGAATACTGGATTCGGTTTATGAGTTCACACCCGAAAGATGCCACACCGCGCCTGATTGATGTCATGCTCGGCTCGCGGCATATCGAACACCACCTGCACCTCCCCGTGCAGTCGGGCAGCAACCGCGTTTTGCAGGAGATGAATCGGCGGTACACAATCGAAAAATATCGTACCTTAATTGATTATACACGCGAAAAGTCAGCGGATTTTTCGTTCTCCAGCGATTTGATCGTCGGATTCCCGACCGAAACACAGGCGGATTTCGAACAGACACTCGCTCTCATCGACGCGGTAAAATACGACAATTTGTACACGTTTATATATAGTCCGCGTCCGGGCACAAAGGCGGCGGAGATGGAACAGGTGTCATCTGCGGAGGAAATTTCTGCGCGGATGCAGGTTTTGCTCGCAAGACAAAGAGAGATCTCCGAGGCGCATAATGCGCGGTTTGTCGGAAAGACCTGCACGGTGCTGATTGAGAAATATGACGCAGATGCAAAGAAAATGACAGGCAAGACACGCGAGGCGATGAATGTGGAGATCACAGACAACGCGGCGGCGGAGTATATCGGCCGCATGGTGCGTGTAAAAATCACAGCAGCGAAAAACTGGGCGCTGGTCGGGGAGATAGAGGTGCCTGCGGCGCATTTGTAATGGGGGCGCTGCCCCCAAACCCCCGCCAAAGGGATACTATCCCTTTGGAATCCCATT
>JAKSPL010000055.1 GCA_024404815.1 Oscillospiraceae bacterium | reverse complement strand
GGGATTCCAAAGGGACAATGTCCCTTTGGCAGGGGTTTGGGGACGGAGTCCCCAATATCAATCCATCGGAGATACCCGTATCACTCGATCTTCTCAACTTTGAGGAGGTTTGTCGTACCCTCGACACCAAGCGGCACGCCTGCTGTGATAACGACCAGATCGTCAGGCTCGGTATAGCCCGCCTGACAAGCGGCTTCCACAGCATGACGGAACAGATCATCCGTGTTGGTTTCCTCGGAGATGACCAGCGGATGCACACCCCACGAAAGATTCATCTGCCGCTGTACCATCGGATCCATCGTGCAGGAGATGATCGGGAACATCGGGCGGTATTTCGAGATGAGACGCGCTGTTTCGCCGCCCTTTGTAACGGTAATGATCGCACTTGCGTCCAAATCGTGCGCAGTCGTCACCGTTGCATGGGAAATTGCATCAGCAATCGTCACCTTATTGCCCATACGGTTGAGAAATTCGCCCTTGTAGTCGATGTTGCTCTCGGTCGTCACAGCAATACGCTTCATTGTGCGGACAGCTTCGACAGGGAATTGTCCTGCGGCAGTTTCTCCCGACAACATAATTGCACTTGTACCGTCATAGATCGCATTCGCAACGTCAGTAATTTCCGCTCTGGTCGGACGGGAATGATAGATCATTGAATCAAGCATCTGTGTCGCGGTAATGACCTGTTTGCCTGCCTCGTAACCCTTGCGGATCAGTTCTTTCTGGATGGCAGGAATCTGCTCGAACGGGATCTCAACACCCATATCGCCGCGTGCGACCATGATGCCGTCCGCCGCATCAAGAATCTCGTCAATATTGTCCACACCCTCGCGGTTTTCAATTTTCGCAATAATGCGGACACCGTACCAGCCAAGACTCTGCGTAAATTTCCGCAGGTAACGAATATCTGCGCCGGTACGTGCAAAACTTGCGGCAATGAAATCAAAGCCCAGTTTCGAACCAAATTCCAAGTCGTTCATATCCGCATCGCTCAGGTACGGCATGGAAAGATTGACACCCGGAAAATTGCAGGACTTATTGTTTTTGATCGTACCGCCGTGGACAACTGTGCAGGTAATATCAGTCGAAGAAACATGATCTACACGCAGTTCCACCAGACCATCGTCGATCATGACCGTATCGTTCGGCTTGATGTCGTTGGTCAGTCGCGCATATGTCACACTTCCGACCTGCTCATCGCACGGAACATCTCTGGTGGTCAGCGTATACGTATCGCCGTCTTTCAATTCCACAGGACCGTTCGGGAACTGGCGCAGACGCACCTCAGGACCTTTTGTATCCAGCATTGTGGCAATCGGCAGTCCCAGCTCCTCGCGCAGACGGACAACCTGTTCAAACCGCTTTTTGTCCATCTCATAATCCGCGTGGGAGAAATTAAAACGTGCAACATTCATGCCAGCCTGCATCATCTGACGCATGACTTCATCCTTATCGGTAGCAGGGCCGACTGTGCAAACAATTTTTGTCTTTCGTAAAACCTGATTCATTACTTTGCTCCTTCGTTCAAATTACAGTATCAGCATCGAATCGCCAAAGCTGAAAAAGCGGTAACGCTCCGCAACAGCCGTTTCGTAAGCGTGCATCGTATGTTCATAGCCTGCGAATGCCGAAACCAGCATGATAAGTGTCGATTCGGGCAGGTGGAAATTCGTGATGAGTCCGTCAATGCACTTGAAATCATACGGCGGATAGATAAAAATTCCCGTGTCGCCCTCACAGGCACAAATCTCACCGTGCGCCTGACAAGCACCTTCCAGCGTGCGGCAGGAAGTTGTGCCGACAGCAATGACTCTGCCGCCGTTCGCCTTTGTTCTGCGAATCTTCTCTGCGGTTTCTTCGGGGACAGTATAGTGCTCAATGTGCATATGGTGATTGCGGATATCGTCCTCTTTGACAGGGCGAAACGTTCCCAAACCTACGTGCAGCGTTACAAATGCCTCATCAATACCGCGGTCTTTCAGCGATTGCAGCAGTTCAGGCGTAAAATGCAGTCCTGCGGTCGGCGCGGCAGCGGAACCCAACTCACGGGAATAGACTGTCTGATACCGTTCCTTGTCCTGCAATTTTTCTGTGATATACGGCGGAAGCGGCATCTGTCCGATCTCGTCCAGCACCGCGTAGAGGTTGCCCTCGCATTCAAAGCGCACCTTTCTGCCGCCGTCCTCAGTAATGCCCAGCACTTCCGCTTCCAGTTTATCCCCAAAGCGGAACCGCGTACCAATTTTTGCTTTCTTTGCTGGCTTGCAGATGATTTCCCAGACCTTTTCCGCCACAGGCTTCAGCAGCAAAAACTCGATCGGGGTATTGTTTTCGATTTTCACACCGTACAGTCGGGCAGGCAGTACACGCGAATCATTCATGACCAGCAGGTCACCCTCTTTGAGGAAATCTCCCAGCTCGTAAAAATGATGGTGTGCGATCTCTCCCGTCTGACGGTTCAGACAAAGCATTCTGGACGCGCTTCTCGGCTCGACCGGTGTCTGTGCGATCAGCTCCTGCGGAAGATCATATGCGTAGGTGCTGCGTTTTGTCCATTCGATTGGCATTGCAATGCTCCCTTTCAAAACAACAAAATTCCCAAATATCTCCATGATACAGTATACCACAATCATTCCCGTTTGTCCAGTCAAAATTTGCGGTTCGACAAATTCCGTCAGGATTCTCACAAACATTTTCTACCATTTCCTTTTTTCGGCAAAATCCGCAGTCCGTATCTGCTACAATCATATCAGAAACAGATCGCCGAAAGGAGGAATCTTCTCATGTTCAAACCGCACCCCTGCCGCAGAATTGCCGCCCTGCTGCTCGCCGCTGTCCTGCTGTCAGGATGTGTTCCGCGGCAAATCCTTTCGAAAATTGCCGCATCGCAGGGAAAAGCTGCAAAATACACCCCCGTTCTCTATCAGGAACAAACGCTCAGCCAGATTCAAGAATGTTATTCTGCCCAACACGACATTGTCCGTCCGCATACAGATGCACCGGTCATCGCCGCATGGCTGCCGTATATGCTCTATGATACGCTGTTTGGATCGCAGGACATGGAAACTTGCCGCAGTACTGTCCACTCTTATCTCGCCGCCGCCAAAGCGATTGGTATCAATACGATTTTTGCACACGCCTGCGCGTTCGGTGAGGCATATTACGACTCGGATCTGATGCCGCGTGCAAATCTGAACTGTCAATTTGATGTGTTCGGAATGATCTCAGAGGAATGCCGCAGTCTTGGAATTTCACTTCACGCATGGCTGAATCCTCTGCGGCTCGAAACGGCTGAACATATGGACAAATACTGGACAGGCGACGCGCTCTCCGAACGCTGGTATCAGGACGAAAAAATGCGGAATCGCTGCCTGATCAAATGGGAAAACCGCTGGTATTTCAGTCCGTCAGAGGAAGCCGTACAGGACTATCTGTGCCGTGTGGCGGCAGAACTTCTGAACCGCTATCCGATCGACGGCATCCACATAGATGACTATTTCTACCCAACGATCAGCACAGCTTTCGATGCCGAACAATTTTCCGAATCAAAAGCGGACAATCTCGCACAATGGCGGCGCAGTCAGATTTCCACACTCGTCCATAAACTCTGCGAAACCGTTCACAATGTTGCAAATGACGCGATATTTTCCATCAGTCCGCAGGCAAGTATCAAAAACAACCACAACAAATTATTTGCAGATGTGTCACTTTGGTGTGCAGAAGAAGGATACTGCGACTGGCTGATCCCTCAGCTCTACTACGGATTTGAAAACGACAGTATGCCATTTTCGGGACTTCTGACGGAATGGTGTCTGCTTCCGCGCGATGCATCAGTAAAACTGCTGATCGGAATTGCAACATACAAAGTCGGACAGGTGGACACTTATGCAGGAAACGGCGCAAATGAATGGGTGAACACACAAGGCATCCCTGCAAAAGAAACAGCAACCGTCCTCGCAAATACAAACTGCGGCGGTGTGGCATTCTATCATCTCGGCACAACACTTTCCATGTCCGACGGAGAAAAATCCGAACTGTCTGATGCAATTTTATAAAACGTTTCAGGTTCATTTTATCTTGCGGTGTTACACTCATATCAGAGTCGGAAAAGCCGATTCGGAGAGGACGTGTTTCAATGGAAATCTTGCTGATTGAAGGCAACAATTTAATGCGGCACAGTATTCTGGGGCGGCTTGCGGAGGAAGGCTATCAGGTCACAACCGCGCTGACAGGAACAAAAGCCCTGCAAATGCTTGACGCGCCGCGTTTTGATACAATACTAATGGATACCGCACTCCCTGATATTACAGCAATCGGTGTCCTGCGCGAAATCCGCACCAGAGGCATCGACACACCTGTCATGCTTCTCAGCGCACAAAACAAAGTTTCCGACCGCGTCCATGCCCTTGACAGCGGAGCAGATGATTTTCTTGCAATGCCGTTTCATCTGGATGAATTGATGGCACGCATTCGCCGCATGGTTCGAACCTATAAGCGCAGTACAACGAACGTGGACAACGGCATACGCTGTCTTGCAGATTTGACGGTTGACACGCAAAAGCAGATCGCAACCCGCGGCGGAAAACGGATTCCCCTCTCTGCAAAAGAATTCGCTATTCTCGAATATCTGATTGACAATCAAGGCGTGACGCTGACAAGAGAAAGCATTGAAAAGCACGTTTCTTCGGATGAAATCAATTCAAACGATTCGGTCATCAGCGTATATATCCACTATCTGCGCAGAAAAATCGACGATGGCTTCTCAGTAAAACTTTTGCACACGATCCGAAATGCAGGCTACGTACTTCGGGCAGATAACCCCAAATTCGCAAAATCATAAAAAGACGGTTGGCATGAGATTCATGTCAACCGTTTTTCTTTGCAAAACAAAAACGCTCCCTTGCTTTCACAAAGGAGCGTCTGGTTGGGGTAGCAGGATTCGAACCTACGAATGCCAGAGTCAAAGTCTGGTGCCTTACCACTTGGCTATACCCCATCATTTCGATGATTCACAGATATAGGAACAGCCAGAGAAGAAATCTCTGGCTGAAAGGTGCCGGCATCGTTC
>JAKSPL010000054.1 GCA_024404815.1 Oscillospiraceae bacterium | reverse complement strand
AAAAATCGAGTAAAGCTTTTGATATAAGAACCTTTCATATGCGATTCGTAGGGGCGACCTGTGATCGCCCGCATTCTTCGAATGATTCCTGCTGTAATTGCAGATTCATAATTTTCGATATGGACACCGCGCAGAGCAGACCGTATTCCCTTGACAGGGTCGGGGCGGCATCCGTCCGCACACCCCATTCCCCTGTCTATCTGAACAGCCGCCGAATCAGCTCCCGAATCCGAGAGCTGTTCATAGGACAGGCAGTATCCCGTCTGCCACTCCCGTTTCGCCTCGGAGCGTATCGCCGCCGCTGATGCTAGTATATGCAGAATTCTGCGAAATGCGAAAAAGAAACTTTTTCCAGCATTATCCCAGTCCCTCGACATCCTCAAATCCAAGCTGCGGATGCAATGCCAGATTGAGTGCCGCCGCGATCATCGCAGCCGCTCGGAACAGAAGCTTGTCAATATCACGCGGTGTCACCATCATATTCGGCAGGCCAGCCTGACCATCGGGTGTGTTTGTTCCTGTATAATGCGCCACAATCGTGTGCATATCCACAACGGTCGGCACGCCAATGGCAATGACAGGCACGCCAAGTGTCCGTTCGCTCAATTCCTTTCGGCTGTTCCGAACACCGCTGCCGGGAGAGATCCCTGCATCGGAAATCTGTATCGTTGTGCCAAGTCGGTGCAAATCTGAACAGGCAAGCGCGTCAATCGCCACAACAGCCTGCGGATGCACCGTGTTTCGGAGTGCGTCGATCAGCTCCGCCGTTTCGATACCCGTCTGTCCCAGAACGCCGTGCGCGAGAACGCTGACAGGCCGCAAGCTGTGCAGAAATTCCGCATCAGGGGTATCGTTTGCAAGCTCTGTGCGGAGATGCCGTGTTGCAAGCAGCTTATTTGCGACCGCAGGGCCAAGCGAGTCAGGCGTAATATCGCTGTTTCCGAGTCCTGCTACAAGGATCTCGCCCTCAGGCAGAAACTGCCGCAGTTCCGCCGCAAGCTCCTCGACCTGTTCCCGATAGGCGTTGGAAAACTGACTGAGCCGCTCGCTTTCGAGTGTCAGATAGCGTCCCTTGCCGCGCCCGATCGCCGCCCCGTGTGCATCGCTGTCAATGATGATCTCGGTGATACGGAAAGCTTTTCCGCGCCTGCGCAGAACAATGCCCTCGCCGCCGTTTACGTTTCCTGCCTGTTCCAGAGCCAGATCTGTTCTTGTCTGCATAGCTGATGCCTCCTTGTTGTTGTGCAAACTGCTGAAAACCTTGCGAAAAAATTGCCGAAAGATTTCTGTCTGACCGCTTGCAATTTTTTGGAAATAATGGTACAATAGTATATGGTTTTGCAGCATCACAAATAGCGGTCCCCACCCGCGCCGGACAAATCGGTCCCGCCATAACCGATTTGCATTACTGTATGCCGCTTTTCCGAAATTATTCGGTTTTATGATTATTCGAGAAAAAGGAGTAAACCAAAATGGCAAACGCAAAAGTGAACGCACCGAAAAAGCGTCCGACACCTGAAAAAAGAGATAGAATCAACGCAGTTCGCGCTGCTCGTAACCGTGCAACTCGTTCCGCTCTGAAAACCGCTATCAAGAAGGCAAACTTCGTCGGCGGCAAGGACAAGGAAGCTGTTGTCCGTTATGCAATCAAGCGCGTTGACCAGGCTTGTGCAAAGGGTCTGATTCACAAGAACTGCGCAGCTCGCAAGAAGTCTCAGCTCATGAAGCTTCTGAACGCTTAATTTGATTGAACGCAGAAAACACTCGCATTCTATTCGGATGCGAGTGTTTTTTGTATATTTGAATGCGCACGGGAAATGCTAACCGCAAAAGGAGGAGTCCGATGCTGGTAGGTTTTTTACGTGCGCTGATTTTATATCCTGTGGTTATTTTTGCGGTGCGGCTGATGGGCAAACGGCAAATCGGGGAATTACAGCCGTCAGAACTGGTCGTGACGATTTTGATTTCCAATATCACAACACTTCCGCTGGAAAATCAAGAAATTCCGTTGCTTTTGGGGCTCATGACTGTGCTGACGATCGTATGCTTTGAGGTACTGCTGTCATATGGCACACTCCGTTGGAAACGACTGCGGCGCATCATCACAGGCAGTCCGCAGACGGTCATCCAAAACGGGAAAATCAATCAGCAGGCAATGGCGGATCTGCGGTTCTCGCTGGAGGATTTGATGACGGCATTGCGGTCGGGCGGCACATTTGACATTGCAGAGGTACAGTATGCGGTTGTCGAAACAAACGGAGCGGTGTCCATCTATCCGAAACCGCAGTATCAGCCCGTGACCTGCGGCGATCTGCATTGCGGCGGCAGCGGCGGAGATCCGCCCGAAGTCCTGATCGCAGATGGCTGTATCAGTCAGGAGGGAATGCGTGCAGCAGGCTTTTCCGAGCAGATGCTCTCTGCCCTGCTCAAACGAAAGCACCTCGCGGCAAAAGATGTTTTTCTGCTGACGGTCGATGCGGACGGGGTAAAATGTCTGGTGAAAAAGGAGCGGCAGAAATGAGAAATGCACGGATGAAAATTGCGGTCGGTGTACTGGGCGGCATTCTGCTGCTGGTGGGCGGTTCGCTGTATGCGGTGACGGTGGAATGCAGCGTTGTGCTGGATAAAATCGCGGCAGTCGAACAGCTGGTGAATACGCAGGCGGACAGAGAAATACTATGCGGTGAGATTCGGGAAATGGAGAAAACGTGGGGATCGGCGCGGACGGTGATGCAGTTTTTTGTGCCGACGACCGAACTGGAAGAAACCGATACGCTGATTGCAAGGCTGATGCCGCTGTGCGAAACGGAAAGCGAGGAATTGTCTGCGGAATGTGCGGCAATCGAAGCGTCTGTACGGCGGGTAAAGCGCGGACAGTTTCTTGTGTGAAAGAGAAAAGCGCATCTCAGCATGGCATACAAAAAAGGCGAAACTTTACAGCTTCGCCTTTTTTACTATCGTAATTCGAAAAGAACACAATCCTCAATATTGACCAATCAGAAATACCGCTTTTGCATCAGCGATAGATCATATCTGCACGGTCAGGACCTGTGGATACCATCGTAATCGGATAGCCGATCTTCTTCTCGACATATTCGATGTACTTACGGCAGTTTTCGGGCAGGTCTTCGTACTTCTTGATGCCTGCGATGTCGCACTTCCAGCCGGGGAGTGTTTCGTAAATCGGCTTTGCTGCATCCAGACGGTCACCGCTCGGGAATTCTTCTGTACGAACGCCGTCGATCTCATATGCTACACAAACAGGGATCTCATCCAGATAGCCGAGAACGTCGATCAGCGAGAACGCAACATCTGTCGCGCCCTGAAGCATACAGCCGAAACGGGTTGCGACTGCATCGAACCAGCCCATTCTGCGCGGACGACCGGTCGTTGCACCGAATTCGCCGTCGCTGCCGCCCTTGTGACGCAGAACATCCGCTTCGTCACCGAAGATCTCGGTTGTGAACGGGCCTGCACCGACACAGGAAGAATATGCCTTGACAACGGTGATGACGCGCTTGATCTCATACGGAGGGATGCAGGCACCGACTGCGCCGTAGCCTGCGAGTGTCGAGGAAGAAGTGGTCATCGGATAGATGCCGTTTGTCAGGTCGCGGAGAGAACCCAGCTGACCTTCCAGAAGGATGTTCTTGCCCGACTGGATCGCATCGTGCATCATCTCTGCCATGTTGCAGAGGTACGGCTTCAAGAATTCACCGCATTCACGCAGATATGCAAGGATCTTGCCCGGTTCGAGGAGTTCCTCGCCGCCGTAGAGTGCATTGATGGTCGCGTTCTTGATGTGGCAGACACGCTCGACCTTTTCTGCAAGATTTTTGTTGTAGAGTTCTGCAAGCTGGAAGCCGATCTTCATCGCCTTGTCAGAATAGTGCGGTGCAATACCCGACTGAGTAGAACCGAAACTGTGCTTGCCAAGACGCTTTTCTTCGAGTTTATCAAACAAAACATGATACGGCATAACAATCTGTGCGCGGTCGGAGATTTTGATGTTCGGGGTGGGAACGCCGCCCTGCTGAATCTGTTCCAGTTCACGCTTGAAAGCCTCACAATTAAATGCAGCACCCGAACCGATCACATTAATCGTGTTCTTCTGGAATACACCGGAGGGCAGAATGTGCAGAACAAATTTGCCGTACTCATTGATGATGGTGTGTCCGGCATTGGCACCACCCTGAAACCGAATGACATAATCTGCGTCGCCTGCAAAGACATCTGTGAGCTTGCCTTTGCCTTCGTCGCCCCAGTTACCGCCTACAATCGCTGTTACCATAATCGTTTCCTTTCCTGATACCGAATGTTGGGAATGCAGAAATTCCGAAAGAAACCCTCTCGGACATTCCCTTCAAAATTATACCACATCCGTTTCCGATTGTCAAGCATTGTCCGCTTCTTTCTCAAATACGGAAATTTCCATAGGAATCTGTTTTGACTCTTGCAATTTCTGAGAAAATGTGTTATACTGGATAGCGTAAAAGAATAAACGCAGACTGCTCCGTACCTTCGGAGAACCGAACCTGCCGCTTTGACGGCACGGGAGGGGATAAGGGAATCGCGGTGCAAATCCGCAGCAACAGCCATTACCGTAACTCGTTTCTCGAAAGAGAACCGTCAAGTCGGAATGCTTATCAGTCTGTGCGCTGTAAAAGTCCCTTGGGCAGCATGAAGGGGTTCTGCGCAAATCCGCACGGCTGAAAACCAGCCTGCCGCCGTTTTGCCAAGTCCGCACCCTCATGGAAGGGTGCTTTTATTTTGTCCTTTTGCAAATATTTTTTCGAAAGGATGTTTTCTATGAAAAACCATCTCTGCAAATCCCTCTGCGCCGCAATCCTGACCGTTCCCATGATTTTTGTGCTGTCTGCCTGTGAAAAGCCGCAGGACGATACCCACGCTTCTCTCTGGGACAGTGCGCTCTATCAGGAGGATACCGCATTCGGGGACGGCAAAACCACAGTCGAGGTCGAAGTCAAGGCAGAGGAGAAATCCGTGACCTTTACGCTTCACACCGATGAGAAAGTGCTCGGTGATGCACTGCTTTCCGAAAACCTCATCACGGGTGAGGAGGGCGACTACGGTATGTATATCCTGTCCGTCAACGGCATGACCGCCGACTACGATACGGACAAAAGCTACTGGGCATTCTATCAGAACGGCAATTACATGAATGTCGGTGTCGATGCCGCAGAAATTGCGGACGGTGACCACTATGAACTCGTCCGTGAACAGTAAACAGACCGCAAAACCGAAACTGTCCATACAGGAAATGGCGGTCTTTGCGATGTTCGGCGCGGTCATGTACTGCTCAAAGCTTGTCATGGCGGCTCTGCCGAATATCCATCTGCTCGGAATGTTTACGATGGTTCTGACGCTGGTCTATCGCAAAAAGGCACTTGTCCCCCTCTATGTCTATGTCATGCTGGAAGGACTGTTCGGCGGCTTTTCCGCATGGTGGCTGCCGTATCTCTATCTCTGGACGGTGCTTTGGGGTGTCACAATGCTGCTCCCCCGAAATCTGCCGAAGAAAGCCGCTTTTGTGGTCTACCCGATCGTCTGTGCGCTGCACGGACTGTGTTTCGGCCTGCTCTATGCCCCTGCGCAGGCATTGATGTTCGGACTGAATTTCGAACAGGCAAAGGCATGGTGGCTTGCAGGTCTGCCGTTTGACAGCCTGCACGCGGTGGGTAATCTCTTTTCAGGGCTGCTCATCATGCCGCTGTCGGACTGTCTGCAAAAACTGCAAAGCAAACATACGTATTGATTTTTCAGGAGGGATCTCATGGCATCGTCACGGGAATACGCGAATTGAAGCCCTTTCATCTTGCAATTTCATATCATATGTGATACAATAACGTCCCCCAAAAATCATCTAAAAGGAGATACAATATGGCTGTTCCCCAATATGACAAATTGGTGCCTTCGATTATCCAATGTTTGGGCGATGAACAAACTCACACGCTAAAAGAACTGAAAGAATATTGCGCAAAAGTTTTTCAGCTAACGGAATCTGAACAGAATGAAACGCTCTCTTGCGGGCAGAATAGACTTCTCAACCGTGTCGGGTGGGCAAAAGCTTATCTCAAAAAGGCAGGTCTGATCGAAAGTCCACAAAAAGCACACTTTCGTCTAACCGACGAAGGACGAAAAGCATTTTGCTCCGGTGCTGAGTGCGTCACATTAGAGTATTTGAAACAATATGACTCTTTCAATGATTTCCTTGGGAAAAACTATCCTGCTTCAATACCAAGCGAGCCTGCCTCTATCAGCACCGCAAAAAGTCCACAAGAACAAATTGATACAGCATTAGCAGAATTAAATGACGAATTAGCAGATGACTTAATGACGGAAATAATGAAAATATCTCCATATGAGTTTGAAAAACTTGTTGTCAAGCTACTGATTGCAATGGGATATGGAAAAATGGAAGAAAATGCTGATGCAGTCACTCCAAAAGCAGGAGATGAAGGCATCGACGGTATTGTCAGCGCAGACAAATTCGGATTTGATGCCATATACATTCAAGCAAAACAATGGAAAACGGATAGCGTAATTGGTCGTCCGGAAATCCAAAAATTTCTCGGTGCGCTTGCAGGACAAGGGGCTTCAAAAGGTATTTTCATTACAACCGCACAGTTTTCCAAAGAAGCAGTTGCTTATGCCGCCAAACAACTTCAATGCAAAATTGTACTGGTGGATGGAAAACAACTCGCCAAACTCATGATTGATTTTAATCTTGGAGTATCACCTGTTGCAACATATACAATCAAGCGTATAGATTCTGACTTCTTCTCTGAAGATGTATAACAAAAAGCGAACCGAAATAAATCGGTTCGCTTTGTTATTGATATTATTCCCACTCCCCAGATTTCGCCAGACGCTAAACAAATTTGTTTAGGCGATTTGTGCTGTGGTATCTCAGTTATACATTTTGCTCTGTATAATAATGCCCACTGATGCCA
>JAKSPL010000053.1 GCA_024404815.1 Oscillospiraceae bacterium | reverse complement strand
GGGGCTTGGGGGAACCCTATCAAGGGGTTCCCCCATACTTTTTCGACAGACTGAGAGAACCCCGACTTGGGGTTCTCTTTTTTGTGCCCTTGTTTTCATGCAAAAAGGGCGAAGAAACGAATCTCCGCCCTTTTTTATGCTATCATTCGTGCTAAAATGGGATTCCAAAGGGACAATGTACCTTTGGCAGGGGTTTGGGGTGAGTTTGCTTGCAAACTCATAGGCTTGCCTTACGGCGCTCCCCAAGGAAAAAAACACCAACCGTACTCCTCACGAGTCATACGGACGGACACGCAGCGGAATACCGAGCGAATCGGAAAGTGCCTGCGCAGCGTCGATCTCCTCCTTGGAAATGACATCCACAACGGTAAACATCACGTTGGGAACATACTGCTTACAGTCCAGAGCAAATGCTTGCAGTGCCTCGAACGCATCGTCCCATTTCGGGCGTGTTACCGCAAGATATGCGTCCTTTGTGCCTGCATTCAGGCTGATGGAAACCGTATCGAGCAAGCCTTCCAGCTTTGCCGCAGTCGGTTCACCATGAATTTTATCAGACAATCCGTTGGTATTCAGACGCAGTTTCGGACAGCCCTCCAGCGACTTGGCATATTTCGCCGTCCGGATCAGCAGATCCAGCCGCTCAGTCGGCTCGCCATAGCCGCAGAACACCAGCTCCGTATAGTCAGACAGCGTAAACTTCGCAAATGCTTCACGAATCTCTGCCATATCAGGCTCATGTTCCAGCCAAAGACTGTCCGAACCGTAGGCACCGTCGCCGTTCTGACGGATGCAGAATGTGCAGCTGCAAGGGCATTGATTTGTCAGGTTCACATACAGATGCGAACCGACGGGGTACAAAATGGTCATAGCCATGTAAAAAAAGCTCCTTCCGCTTTGGGTTATACAAAAAACGTGTCCATCATGGACGGGTCACTCGAAAAGGTTTCAATGACGCTGATTTTTCCCAGCAGATGCTGATTCAGCAGCGACAAGTCCTCCTCTGAGAGCCATAGCGCACGGCGGTCGGGATCATCCATATTCTGCACAGGAAACTGCCGTGCAAAGGCGTCCTCCGCCAAAAACCGCAGCACATACACCATATTTCCCTGTGTCGGGGCAAGCTTCATATGCCGCGCAATATCTACCGCACCGTTCTCAGACAGCAATGCCGTAAAGAGCGGGCGTGCTTTTTCAATTTGTGGGAAGCTCGAAAATTCGCACTTTTCGATTTCCTTGAATTCATTTTCAGATACCGGTCGAAATAGTTCCATGTTGGTCTCCCTTTCCATAATCGACTGATGCATTCGGTCATACGGCCATCCGTTCTTTCTCTATCGGATGTGCGTTCAGCGGTCGCGTTTTTCCTGCATTCTTCGCTGATTCAGTTCATCATACATTTTGTACATTCTCTGGACGGAATTTTCCAGAAAGTAATAATGCCAGATGTACGGAATGAGCAGTGCCAATGCCAGCACCAACAGCAAAATCAGCAGGATCTCGCCTGTCATCAGCAGAACACCCAACATAATAAGAAAGCTGAGTGTGAACATCATCGTCACAAGCAGATGAATCAGCCGTTCGTGCTGCATGAATTCGATTTTTCGCAGATGCTCGGCAATCAGTTCCTCATAGTCAAGCGCATCCTTACTATCCAGCTTTGCCTGAAGCTGTTCGAGATATGCAGTCAAATATTTACGCATTGCAACCCCCTGCGCATTTTCCGTATTTTATACCGTTTCCTGCTCCGCCGCAGCAGCCTTTTGTCTGCCTGCCACGGATTCGTCTTCAATTTGGCGGTCCGCTGCAATAAAGCCGTCCAGACTCATCGCGCCCGTGTTCAGCATCATAAAACGGTCATTGTAGCGGTCGATGGTTTCCGCAGACATATAGATCATATACGCAAACATTGCCTCTGTCGCAGTCATATCCATAAACGAGGAAGTCATGCGAAAACGAATCTCGCCCGTATCCATGTTCAAATCGAACGAGCCGTCGATCAGGCCGTTGTTTGCATATGCGACAGCGACTGCTGCATCACGGCGGTGCTCCTCCGTCATGCGGAACGGCATCGCGGACAGCACCGACACGATCTGACGGTCTGCGCGGAAAATGATATGCAGCGACATCGGCAGATCATTGCCCGTGAAGTGAATCAGAACGTGCGGACGTTCGCCGTCGGGTGTTTCTACGGAATATTTCAGTTTTCGCTGTTCCAGACAAGAAAGCAGAACCGCGAAATTCTGTTTTGCATTTTCGAGGTGTTCGGGTGTCAGCTCCATTGGATGGGCCCTCCTTGAAAGGTAATTCTTGATAGGATTCAATAAGCTTCTTTTGGATATCATAGCATATTTTGGCGAAAATGTCAAGCAACATAAAAAAATTCTACCAAAATCACAAAAAAGAAACCGCACATTTTCACTTTCGGAGAGAAAGCGGACTGTGCGGTTTCCTCATTTCGGATTCAGCGCGAGGAATTATTCCTCTGTCTGGAGCTGCTTTCTGGATTCAAGTTCAGCGAGCGCGTCTTTACGGGAGAGGGAGATCTTGCCCTTTACATCGTCAATTTCCATGACCTTGACAACGATCTCATCGCCCAGAGAAACAACGTCCTCGGTCTTTTCGACACGGTTCTTGTCGAGCTTGGAGATGTGAACCAGACCTTCCTTGCCGGGAACGATCTCAACAAATGCGCCAAAAGTCTGAATGCCTGTGACCTTGCCCTTGTAGATCGCACCGATCTCAGGACCGTTTGCGATGGTGTCAACGATCTGGATCGCCTTCTGTGCCTTTGCCAGATCCAGACCGGAAACGAATACGCTGCCGTCCTCGTTAATGTCGATCTTGACCTCGCACTCTGCGGAGATCTTCTGGATGACCTTTCCGCCCGAACCGATGACTTCACGAATCTTGTCCACAGGAACACGAGTCTGGAGCATCTTGGGTGCATAGGTGCTGACGGTGGTGCGCGGTGCTTCGATGGCTTTCAGCATGATCTCATCGAGGATGTACAGACGAGCCTTGCGAGTCTTTTCGAATGCTTCCTTGATGATCGCAGGCGTCAGACCGTCAACCTTGATATCGACCTGAATTGCGGTGATACCCTTGTGGGTACCGCCAACCTTGAAGTCCATATCGCCGAAGAAGTCTTCCAGACCCTGAATATCGACCATGGTCATGAATTCATCGGAATCCGGCTTGGTGATCAGACCGCAGGAGATACCTGCAACAGGCGCCTTGATCGGCACACCTGCATCCATCAGAGCGAGCGTAGAGCCGCAGATGGAACCCTGAGAAGTCGAGCCGTTGGAGCTGAGGACTTCGGATACCAGACGGTATGCATACGGGAATTCCTCAACAGACGGGATAACAGGGAGCAATGCACGTTCAGCCAGCGCACCGTGACCGATCTCACGGCGTCCCGGACCTCTGCTCGGCTTGGTTTCGCCGACGGAGTAAGACGGGAAGTTGTACTGGTGCATATAACGCTTGGTTTCTTCGTTCTCGTCCAGACCGTCGATGCGCTGTGCATCGGAAACAGGGCCGAGAGTTGCGATGGTCAGAACCTGTGTCTGGCCACGGGTGAACAGACCGGAACCGTGAACACGCGGCAGCAGGCCGACTTCAGCAGCCAGCGGACGGATCTCGTCAATCTTTCTGCCGTCAACGCGCTTGCCCTGATACAGCCACTCGCGGACGATGGTTTTCTGGAGCTTATAGATGCACTCGTCGATCATCGGAATGCGTTCTTCGTTTTCAGCATCGAACTTCTCGTGGATCGCGTTCTTGATCGGGGAAAGTCTTGCTTCACGGACGTTCTTGTCGTTGGTGTCGAGTGCGAATTCGACATCCTTGCGTGCGAAATCAGCGATCGCATCGAACAGCTCGTGGTCAACTTCCATCGACTCAAATGCGAACTTCGGCTTGCCGATCTCCTTCTGAATGTCGGAGATGAATGCAACGAGCTTCTTGATCTCCTCGTGTGCCTTGCAGATGCATTCGAGCATGAGGTCTTCGGGAACTTCGTTTGCGCCTGCTTCGATCATAACGATCTTCTCAGCAGTTGCTGCAACGGTGAGGTTCAGGTCGGACTTTGCTCTCTGCTCCTTGTTGGGCATGAGAATGATCTCGCCGTCGATCAGACCGACAGAGCAGCCGCCGATCGGGCCGTTCCACGGAATATCGGAAATGGAGATTGCGACAGAAGTACCGATCATGCCGCAGATCTCAGGCAGGCAGTCCTGATCGACCGCCATAACAGTCATAACAACCGCGACATCGTTGCGCATATCCTTCGGGAACAGCGGACGGATCGGACGGTCAACACAGCGGGAAGTAAGGATCGCCTTTTCGGACGGCTTGCCCTCGCGCTTCATGAAGCTGCCGGGGATTCTGCCGACGGAGTACAGACGCTCCTCATAGTCAACGGAAAGCGGGAAGAAATCGACGCCCTCACGCGGTTTTTCACTTGCAGTGACGTTTGCCATGACAACGGTATCGCCATAGCGTACCCAGCAGGAACCGTTCGACAGTTCACAGGTCTTGCCTGTTTCGATGGTCAGTTCTCTGCCGCAGAATGTGGTTTTGAAAATCTTGTGTTTTTCAAACATACGGAAAATGCCTCCTCGAAAATAAAATGGTGTGGTTTGCGGCGAGGATTAGCACAAAACCCTGCTCTGCCATACGGCGCAGAGTACGATTTCATGCTAATGTTCTCGCCAAACATACAGATGCCTGAACATGGGGTGTGAACAAAAAGGCAGAGGGAAAGGCATCCCCCTGCCTTCATGCACGATGCGAAATTACTTACGCAGACCAAGACGCTCGATGGTTGCACGGTAACGCTCGATATCCTTCTTCTTCAGGTAGTTGAGCAGGTTACGGCGGCGACCAACCATCTTCAGCAGACCACGGTAGGAATGGGTATCCTTCTTGTGATCCTTCAGATGGGCGTTCAGGTCGTTGATACGACGGGTCAGGATTGCGATCTGAACCTCAGGAGAACCGGTATCGCCCTCGTGAGTAGCATTTGCAAGAATGACCTCTGTCTTTTCTTCCTTACGCAGCATTTCAATTTCACCTCTTTGAATCATATTACCGATGAACGCAGAGAGGGGATCGGTGAAAACTCCTGTATCAAAAAACAGGCAAAGCCCCCGGTCCGCGTAGACGGCAGAATTATTATACCATAAACAGGAAGCAATAGCCATGAATATAACGTGAATATTTTGTGAATATTTTGTGAATAATACAGAGTTATTCCAGTTTTGGCGTATTTTTACGGGTACGATAAAAAACCGGAGGCGAATTCGGAAAAAATTTGGATAAGGTATTGACTTTAACGCTTTTTTGTGCTAAAATGTTAATCGGGAGTGATTCTCAAATTCAGCCGTATTCCGCCCGAATTCAAGGCGATGCGGCAGCAAAAAGGAAGTTGAACCAATGCCTATCATTGATATTTTGGAGCGCAATGTCGCCCTCTACGGCAACGATGTCGCGCTCGTTGAATTGAATCCGTCTATTACCGAACCGCGCAGAGTCACCTGGAAAGAGTATGAACTCATCGAACCGCGCAGACCAAACTACTACCGCCGCGAGATCACATGGAAAGTTTTCAACGAAAAAGCAAACCGTTTCGCACATTTTCTTCTCTCCAGAGGTGTCAAAAAAGGCGACAAGGTCGGCATTCTGCTGATGAATGGTATTGAATGGTTGCCGATCTATTTCGGTATCCTGAAAATCGGTGCGCTCGCAGTTCCGCTGAATTTCCGCTATGCGGCAAGCGAGATCGAATACTGCGTCAACCTCGCAGAGATCTCTGTCCTCGTGTTCGGACCTGAATTCATCGGCAGAGTCGAAGAACTGGTCGATACCCTCGGTAACGATCGTCTGCTGCTCTTTGTCGGACAGGGCTGCCCCGGCTTTGCAGAAAGCTATGACGCACTCACCGCGAATTTCCCGAGCAGTTCCCCCTCCGTATTCCTGACGGATGCGGACGATGCTGCGATCTATTTCTCATCGGGTACCACAGGCTTCCCGAAAGCGATTCTCCACAACCACGAAAGTCTGATGCACGCCTGCAAAGTCGAACAGGCGCACCACGGTCAGACCAGAGATGATGTATTCCTCTGCATTCCGCCGCTCTACCACACGGGTGCAAAAATGCACTGGTTCGGCAGTTTTCTGGTCGGCGGCAAGGCAGTTCTGCTCAACGGTGTAAAACCGAATATCATTCTCGATGCGGTTTCCTCGGAGCATTGCTCGATCGTCTGGCTGCTTGTTCCGTGGGCACAGGACATTCTTGACGCCATCGAAAGCGGACAGGTATCCCTCAGCGACTATGAGCTTTCACAGTGGCGGCTGATGCACATCGGCGCACAGCCTGTACCGCCCAGCCTGATCGCAAGATGGAAGAAGTATTTCCCGAACCACCAGTACGATACCAACTACGGTCTGAGCGAATCCATCGGACCGGGCGCACTTCATCTCGGTGTGGAGAATATCCACAAGGTCGGTGCGATCGGCAAGGCAGGCTACGGCTGGGAGTCGAAGATCGTCGATGAAAACGGTGAGATCGTACCGCGCGGCGAGGTCGGCGAGCTTTGCGTCAAGGGACCGGGTGTCATGACCTGCTATTTCCATGACGAAGCGGCAACCAAGCAGGTACTGCGCGACGGTTGGCTGTTTACAGGTGATATGGCGCGTGAGGACGAGGACGGTTTTGTATTCCTCGTAGACCGCAAAAAGGATGTTATCATCAGCGGCGGCGAAAACCTCTACCCTGTCCAGATTGAGGACTTTATCCGTGCCAATTCCAAGGTCAAAGATGTAGCTGTCATCGGTCTGCCTGACAAGCGTCTGGGCGAGATCGCAGCGGCAATCATCTCCATCAAGGAGGACTGCACCTGCACCGAGGAGGAAATGGCGAAATTCTGTGACGGACTGCCGAGATACAAGCGTCCGCGCAAGTATATTTTCGCAGATGTTCCGAGAAATCCTACGGGCAAGATCGAGAAGCCGAAGCTTCGTAAGATGTACGGTGCTGACAGCCTGATCGCTGACCAGAACGAAATTAAAGACTGATCGAAAGCGGAGAATCCGAAAAGGGTTCTCCGCTTTTTGTAGGGGGCGTGGGGGACAGCATCCACCACCAAAACTTCACGCCGTTCAGTTTTCAGGGGAAACCCCTCGTTGGGGTTTCCCCTCTTTGATTGCTC
>JAKSPL010000052.1 GCA_024404815.1 Oscillospiraceae bacterium | reverse complement strand
GGTTTCCAAAGGGGCAGTGCCCCTTTGGTCGTCGCTCGCAAGCGACGAAATCCCCAAAACAAAAACGTGTATCTCTGATGAATTGAAATTTGGAACATTGCCCCTTTGGAATCCCATTTCAGCACGAACGACTATAAAGAAAGGGCGGAGATTCGGTTCTCCGCCCTTTTTGTGTGCTGATATGGGAACTTGCTGCTTGGCTTGTGTCCTCGAAGCCATCGCCCCCAGGAGTCGAGGACAAATCGAGAACCAGCGTTTTATGCGCAAGATACACAAGACGTTCTGCCGTGAGTATCTTCGCAGGAATCGTATTGATCACCAGCGGGAAATCGCCTAAAATCGTGTCGATCTCCGATAATCTGACCGTGTGGCATCCGCTGCATTCGCTCCGCGCAATGTGACGAGCGGAAACCGCATCGCCTCATTCTCTCCAGCGGCGGCGGAAGGCAAGACAGGTAATATTCTCGGATTTCTTGAACTGCTTCGAGAAGTAGCTCTGGTCATTAAATCCACACAAATCGGAGATTTCCTCCACGGATTTGTCCGTGAACCGCAGCAAGCGCTTGGCGTAATTGACACGCAGTCCGATAATGTGCTGGAAAATCGTTTCGCCGTAGGCACGCTTAAATTCGCGTGTCAGGTAATATTTGCTGATGTAGAAACGGTGGGAAAGGTCATCGAGCGTAATATCCATCGTGAAGTTCGCGTCGATATACGCAAGAACGGTTTTCAGCTTGGATTTCAGCGCGGTATCGCTCTCCTCGCCGATGCTGTTGATGGTCAGAAGCATCGTCAGCAGGCTCATCAGCAATCCTGACGTCAGAATTTCCGTATCTGCATAAGTTTCAGCATTCAGCCGCATCATTTCCTGTACTGCCGCCACGAGCTTTGTCGTAGTGACAGGGTGGAACACAGGCGGAAGCTGTGCGCTGAACAATTTATAATATTCCTCGGTGGTGCAGCCGTTGAAGTACACCCATGTCAGTTCCCACGGCTGTTCGTCATCGCTGCGGTAGGTATGCGGCACACGGCAGTCGATAAAAAAGCAGTCGCCGCTTTCCAGATCATGTGTCTGACCGTTATAGCTGAGCGTGCCTTTGCCGTCCAGCACGACTGCAAACAGGAACGACTGCAAATTCTGGCGGCTGATAGACTGTCCGACACTCGCTTTCAGGTGTCCGCATTCCTGCAAATAAAAGAACGCGCGGCGTGCCGCGGCGCTCGGTGTTTTGAGAATTCGCGTATCGAGGGGATTGGGGATTGATTCGGGCGCATCCGAGACCATGAACGAAACCTCCTGTCTTTTCGTGCGAATTTTATCGAATTTTCGTCTTTCCTCATTATACCGTATTTTTTTATAAGAATCAATGGCGTTTTGGTAGAATATTGCGGTTGTATTTTGTACACTTTGTCCGAAAACAGCAAAAATCTCCCATTCTGCACCCCTTTCGGGCAGGATGGGAGATTTTCGGGATTTCATGTATTTATGATTTTTTCAGACAACTTTCACGATACTGTTTTTTACTATAGTATAAAGCCTGCGCCTTTCAGCAATTCTCTTGCGGTATCGAGCGAATCTACACCATAGCGGTTTTTGATCGGAGCAAATTCCGCCGCACGTTCCACCTCATACGCCAGACAGCTTTCCTGCAAGCGCACCATATCCAGTACCAGCGTTTCATACTTATAGCCGTTTGGTTCATCAGGCTTCTGTGTGGTGCCGTCTGCGCCGAGAAACGGGATCTTCTTCTTCGCCTTGTGGATCGGAAGATTTGCCTGTCCAATTCGTTTCAGCCGCTCCATCGAAAACAGATAGTTTAGTATGACACCGTAGCGGTAGGTCAGGCTTCCGTCTGCATTCCGCAGTTCGCTCATCGCCTTGTCCATCTCGAAATACTCAACGATCGAAGGCTTGCCGTCCTCTAAGCACAGCACACCGACTTTTTCCTCCGCACGCTGCTTTTCGACAACCTTTGCACCTGCCTCACAGCCGCTTTCAATGACCGCGCCGACAAAGCACGGATCTGCGATTTTTTGGAGCGCATTGTCCACCGCAAACACATCCAGCCACCTGACACCAAGCTGTTCGATTTTTTCCAGCAGTCCTGCACCGATCATCGAAGAAAACCAGCCGCCGTTGCCGTTGGGTGCTTCTGCAATATGCGCAGGTGCGTCAAAAAACAGCTTGTCCGAAAAGTCAGAGCAAACCGCCATATCCTGCTTGAAAAAGAATACTGATTCACGCGGATAGCCGAAAAAGTTCTTTTCTTCCAGAAAAGCCTTGGTCTTGCTGTCGGTCGATGCGCTGGTCATGATGAATAGCGGGATCGGTGTTCCGGATTGTTTCCAATACTGCGTCAGATTGGAAAAATGCAGTTCGTAAAGCGAAAGTTCTCTCGTTTCGCCGATGTTCATAGCACCCTTGGGGCCGTCGTAGCCGAGTCTTGTCCCCTCGCCGCCTGCCAGCAGTACCGCACCCACTTCGCCTTTGCGGAGTGCATCCAGACCGATTTTCTCCAAAACCTCAGCACGCGCAGAAATCTCCGAAATCGGCATGGCTGTCGGGGGGGCAAATGTACCGCGGCGGTTGTTTTCGCTGTCGGCGGCTGTTTTCAGTACTTCAAAATCCAATTCCATAACCTGACGGCACAGCGCATCCTGCTGCTGCGGTGTCAGGTTCTCATATCCCTCCAGAATGTGAAGCTGTCCGTATGCGGCAAGCTTCTCCTTGACTGCCTCTGTCATATATCTTTGTCCTTTCGATTGGTTCAATAATCGCCGGATTTATCCTCCATCAGCGTAAAGTCGATCTCGTAGTAAGTTACTTCGCCCTTTTCGTCCACATGGGCGCAGTGTGCATGGATCTTATCGCCTGCGACACAGCCCTGAATCGCTTCCAGCACGCTGTCGTAGTCAGATATGGGTTTGCCGTTCATTTTGAGCATCCAGTCATTCGGCTTGAACGTCGTTTGTGCCAAGTCGGAATCCTCTGCGATCTCCATGACCAGAATGCCGCTGCCGCCGAATTCTTCGGGAACGGTCACTTCTTCCATCTGTGCCGCGATGTCTGCCTCATAGAACTGGATTCCGATACGGACTCTGCCGCTGATATAGCCTTTTTCGATCAATTCGGTGATGATCGGAAGTGCTGCGTTGATGGTAATTGCAAAGCCCAGACCTTCGTAGGATACGCCCATCATCATGTTGGATGTGTATTTCGAGGAAGTGATGCCGATGACCTGACCGTAACGATTGACGAGCGCACCGCCCGAGTTGCCCGAGCTGATCGCCGCATCCGTCTGGATACATTCCATGACAAATGCGTTGTCCTGCGCCTGAATCTGTCGGTTCAGACCGGATACGATACCCGACGAGATCGAGCCTGACAGTCTGGCAGGGTTGCCGAGTGCGCAGACTTCTTCGCCCAGTTGCACTTCATCCGAATCGCCCAGCACCGCAGGCTGCAAACCCTGTGCTTCGATCTTCATTACGGCAATATCGCTCTTGGCATCGTGTCCCATCAGCTTGCCGTCATATTTTTTGCCGTCGTGGAGCGTCACGCTGTAGCTGTCGCCCTCGGTCACAACATGGGAATTGGTCACAAGATAGCCGTCCTCCGAGAGAAGAATGCCCGAACCCGTATTGACCAGTTCGCCCACTTTATAGGTATAGATCTCCACAATACTCGGCATGACCGCTTCGGCAATGCCTGCAACGGTATATCTGCCGTTCTCGTCCGTCAGTTCTTCGGACTTGACGGGCTTTTTCTGCTGTCCGATCTGTACGTTGATGACGTTCCCTGCGACATAGCCCTTTGAGGGCGTGCCTTTGCGGATGTCCCAGATGATACAGAACACCGAAAAGCCTACGACCGCCAGCGTCATCAGCACCAGCAAGAACACACCCAGAATATGCTTTTTCGGTTTCTGCGGTTCTTCCATGACCGGCATCTGTGCGCTGTCCGAGAAGAAAATCGACTGTTCCTCGGGAGGAATGCTGTCAGCTGCGGTCTGCAAGAGTTTCTCCGCTTCCGCAAACGGATCTTCCACCGCTGCTTCCGCGATATCTGTGATGTTCTCCGCCGTTTCTTCGGCGGTCACGGTTTCCTGCGGCTGTGCCTCCTCGGGCATCGGCAGGTCATCCCGTATTTCATCTAACATAGGTTTTCTCCAATCCTTTGGGTTTATTCTTTCTTTTTGCTCTTGCGCGGCGCATCCCCCTGTTCCGCAGACGATTTGTGCGTAAGCGGAATGCTGACCACGAACTCCGTGTACTCCTTCGGGACACTCTTGACCGTCACCGTACCGTCATGCAGACGGACAATGCGGCTGACAATGGAAAGTCCCAGTCCGACACCTGTCGTGTCTTTTCCACGAGAGGCATCTGTCTTATAAAACCGTTCAAATACGTGAGTGATCTCATCGTCTGTGAGTCCCTCGCCCGTATTGCGGAGATGAATATGCGCCATATCGTCATCTGTCAGGACGCGCACGGAAAGCGTTCCGCCGTCATTGACAAACTTGATCGCATTCTCCGTAAGGTTATAGAACACCTGCTGCATCAGGTCCTCATCACACTCGACCTTTGTACGCGGACAGTCCTCCAGCCCTTCGACAGACAAATGCTTCGCATCGACCTTTTTCTCGAACAAGAGCAGCGTTTTTATCAGCAGATGCGTAATATCCATCTGGACAAAATTCGGTTCGAGCGAACCTTCCTCGAATTTCGAAATATTCAGCATCGAATGCACCAGACGGGACATTCTCTGCACCTCCGAAGATACTGTGCGGAGATACTGCTTTTCCTGCTCGGGCGGGATCGTACCGTCCAGAATGCCGTCCACAAAGCCGCCGATGGTTGTCATCGGGGTTTTCAGTTCGTGGGACACATTTGACACAAAGTTCTTGCGGCTCTGCTCATTGCGGTCGATGAAATCTGCCATACGGTTCATCGTTTCCGCAAGATAATCCAGTTCCGAATCGCCGCCGCCTGTTTCCAGACGCTCCGAAAAATCACCGTTCGCATAGGCTTCTGCCGTGTGGGTAATGTTGATGATCGGTTTCAGGAGCGATGCCGTGTTGAGATAGAACAGCGGCGCAACGATCAGCGCGATCAGCAAGACCGTCACAATCAGAGCAAAAATCAAATGGAACGAAAATTCGTTGATATTCTCGGTCGGGATCATCAGCATCAGGTAATAGCCGTTGTCATCTTCAAGCTGAAAACGCTTGACAAAACAGGCGGATGCACCCTCGAAATTGCCGAAATCCGAACCGATCTCACAGTATTCCTCATCCACAGCAATGGCTCTTGCCGCTTTCGGAAGCGGAATATCCACATAATTATAGTCCGAACGCACCACACAGTCAGAGATCCCGTGGAACAGGTAGCAGTCGATATTATAGGTACGGGTATAGTCCTGCAATTCTTGCTGTAACTGTTCATGCGGAAGTTCATTCGCCTGCATATACGCATCGCGGACACGCACAAGCAAAACCTGTGCCGTATCTCTGAATTCCTTCTCTGCCTCGCTTTTATAGCGGTATGTCGCGCAAAGTGTAATAACAAGTCCCGTCAGCGCACAGAAAAAGATCAGAATAACCGTGCAGAAATAGAAAATTCTGCTGTATACACTTTTTAACATATGATTCTGCTATATATATAGTATCAGCCGTTGGTTTCTTCCACGACGAACTTATAGCCCACGCCCCAGACGGTACGGAGTGCCCACTGGTCGGAAATCCCCTCCAGCTTTTCGCGCAGACGCTTGATGTGTACGTCGATCGTTCTCGAATCGCCGTAGTATTCAAAGCCCCAGACTTCGTCCAGAAGCTGGTCGCGTGTGAACACACGGTTCGGGTTCGACGCCAGACAGAACAGCAGTTCCAGTTCCTTCGGCGGTGTTTCCAGTACCTTGCCGTCCACTTTCAGTTCGTAGCGCGTCATGTTGACGGACAGTTTGTCGTAGTGTACCTCGCGTACCTCGGATTCCGCAGGCGGCTGACCGACTCTGCGCGATACCGCACGGATTCTTGCGACAACTTCTTTCGTATCAAACGGCTTGACGATATAGTCATCCGCGCCAAGTCCCAGTCCCAGCACCTTATCAAAAGTCTCGGACTTCGCGGTGATCATAATAATCGGAACATTCGACTTTTTGCGAATCTCACGGCAAACCTGCCAGCCATCCATGCCGGGCAGCATGACATCCAGCAGTACAACATCCGGATGCAGGGCGTTGAATTTGACAACAGCCTCCTCGCCGTCGTTGGAAATCATCGTGGTATAGCCCTCTTTTTCGAGATATACACGCAGCAAATCACAGATGTTTTTGTCGTCGTCCACAATCAGTACCTTGTCCATAGCCATAAGAAATCTCCTCCAGTCTGATGATAAAATATTCGTTTCTGCATTCAAATACAGTCGTTCGCTCCGCACCTGACACGGCGGAGCATGATATAACTATACATATTACAGTATACTATACTTTCCTGTTTGAAATATGAATATTATGTGAACATACTGTGAACTGGTACCGAATTTATAACTGAAAAATCAAATTTTATCGGCAGACAGGACATGATATTCCAAAAACAGGTTTCACAATATCGTACAGAGGGGCACCTTGAAATCTGTGTAACTATACAAAATCCGCGGAAAGATAGAAAAAGCCCTTGATTTTTTTCCATTTCATGGTACAATAGACTTAGCACTCAAAGAGAATGAGTGCTAAAACAAGAATCGGATGTGCCGTGCCTCCGCACTGCGCATTCCCATATCCAGAACAGGAGGAACTCTTATGACAATCAAACCGTTAGCAGACAGAGTCGTCATCAAGATGACAGAGGCTGAGGAAACCACCAAGGGCGGCATCATCCTCACCGCATCTGCACAGGAAAAGCCGCAGCTCGCAGAAGTCGTGGCAGTTGGCCCCGGCGGCATGGTAGACGGCAAGGAAATTGGTATGTATGTCAAGGTCGGCGACAAGGTTCTGCTCTCCAAGTATGCAGGCACCGAGGTCAAGCTTGACGGTCAGGAATATACAATTCTCAAACAGTCCGATATTCTCGCAGTCGTTGAGTGAGATTCGGAACCCGCTTTTATCTGTATAGACAGAATATCATGTAAGGAGTTTTTACCATGGCAAAAGATTTGAAGTACGGCGAAGAAGCAAGAAAGGCTTTGCAGGCAGGTATTGATAAGCTTGCCGACACCGTAAAGATCACCCTCGGCCCGAAGGGCAGAAATGTCGTTCTCGATAAGAAATTCGGCGCACCGCTCATCACCAACGACGGCGTTACCATCGCAAAGGAGATCGAGCTGGAAGATGCGTTTGAAAACATGGGCGCACAGCTCGTCAAGGAAGTTTCCATCAAGACAAACGATGCAGCAGGCGACGGTACCACCACCGCAACTCTGCTTGCACAGGCGATCATCCGCGAAGGTATGAAGAATATCGCTGCAGGCGCAAACCCGATGATCCTCAAAAAAGGTCTGGACAGCGCAGTCAAGGCTGCTGTTGCCAATGTACAGGCAAACTCCAAGGCTGTGGACGGCAGCGCAGACATCGCAAGAGTCGCTACCATTTCCTCCGCTGACGAGAAGATCGGTACACTGATCGCAGAAGCTATGGAGAAGGTTTCCAAGGACGGCGTTATCACCATCGAGGAATCCAAGACTGCTGAAACATACAGCGAAGTTGTCGAGGGTATGCAGTTTGACCGCGGCTACGTCAGCCCCTACATGGTCACCGATACCGACAAGATGGAAGCTGTCTACGATGACGCTTTCCTCCTCATCACCGACAAGAAGATCTCCAACATTCAGGAGATCCTGCCCCTGCTCGAACAGATCGTTCAGAGCGGCAAGCGTCTGGTCATCATTGCTGAGGACGTCGAGGGCGAGGCTCTGACCACCCTGATCCTCAACAATCTCCGCGGCACATTCAAGTGCGCTGCTATCAAGGCTCCCGGCTTCGGCGACAGAAGAAAGGAAATGCTCAAGGACATCGCTACCCTCACGGGCGGCGAAGTCATCACCTCCGACCTCGGTCTGGAGCTGAAAGATACCCAGCTCACACAGCTCGGCCGTGCGCGTCAGGTCGTCATCTCCAAGGAGAACACCATTATTGTTGACGGCGCAGGCGATTCCGCTGCAATTCAGGCTCGTGTTGCACAGATCCGCACCGAGATCGAAAACTCCACCTCCGACTTCGACCGCGAGAAGTTGCAGGAACGTCTTGCAAAGCTCGTCGGCGGTGTCGCAGTCATCAAGGTCGGCGCACCGACTGAGATCGAAATGAAGGAAAAGAAGCTCCGTGTCGAAGATGCACTCGCTGCAACAAAGGCTGCTGTCGAGGAAGGCATCGTTGCAGGCGGCGGTGTTGCTCTGCTGAACGCTGCAAAGGCAGTTGCAGAACTGGTCGCTACCCTCTCCGGCGATGAAAAGACCGGCGCACAGATCATTCTCCGCGCACTCGAAGAACCGATTCGTCAGATCGCAGCAAACGCAGGTCTGGAAGGTTCTGTTATCATCGAGAACATTCGCCGCGAGAACAAGGCAGGCTACGGCTTCGATGCTTACAACGAAACCTATGTCGATATGATTCCTGCCGGCATCGTAGACCCGACCAAGGTTACCCGTTCCGCACTTGAAAATGCGGCTTCCGTCGCTGCAATGGTCCTCACCACCGAGAGTCTTGTCACCGACATCAAGGAACCTGTTCCTGCTGCACCTGCAATGCCCGCAGGCGGTATGGATTATTGATTTCCAAAGAATAAACGCAAAGGCTGCGCGGCTAAAATGCTGCGCAGCCTTTTTGTCGATATAGTTGTATCTGCGATTACAGCAGAAATCGTTTGTTGAATGCGGGCGACCACAGGTCGCCCCTACGAATCGCATATGAAAGGTTCTCATATCA
>JAKSPL010000051.1 GCA_024404815.1 Oscillospiraceae bacterium | reverse complement strand
GTATGCGAAGCATACCGTGTACGCTATCAAGGGGTTCCCCCATACTTTTTCGACAGACTGAAAGCGCATTCCGCCTATTCCGTATATTCAGGAAATGTCAGCAGGACCTTGAACAAATCTCCGTCGATCTGTATTTCCAGCGTTCCGCCCTGCAATGCTGTCAGATCTTTTGCAATCGACAATCCCAGACCGCTTCCCTCGGTGTGTCTGGAAACATCGCCGCGTACAAAGCGTTCAGTCAGTTCTTCCGGCGAAATATTCAGCGAATGCTCCGATACGTTTTTCATCTCCACCCGTACAAGCCCGCTTTCCACCGTGAGATGCAGATAGATCCGCGTGGATGGCATCGAATATTTGTACGCATTTCCAAGCAGATTATCGAATACACGGCAAATGTGGCGGCTGTCTGCGAGAATACGGGCAGACTGTTCGGGAAGTGTGGAGATCAGTTCCAGTCCGCGCGTTTCAAATCGGTCTGCATATTCCGCCGAAAGCTGAGAGATCAACACCTGCATATCGGTCGGCTGTAAATCAACACTCAGACTGCCTGTGGACGCTTTCGATGCCTCCACCAAGTCCTCCGTGAGTTTTTTGAGCCTTGCGGACTGCCGCTGTAAAACCCCGATGTATTCTTCCGCCTGTTCGGACTGCATCGGTTCGCGGCTCAGCAGGTCGATATAGCTGACGATAGAAGTCAGCGGCGTTTTGAGGTCATGGGATACATTGGTAATCAGTTCCGAGCGCATCCGTTCGGACTTTGTCTGCTGTGCAACGGTTTCCGCAATGTTGTCGCTCATGTGGTCAAGCGAATGGGAAAACTCCTGAAAATCTGCGACCAGCGGTATGCTCGGAGCCTTGGTTTCAGGCTCGCCTGCTTCGATACCCTCCGCACGGCGTTTGAGGGCATAGAACGCATAGATGCAGTAGAGCACCAGTCCTGCCGCCGCAATGTCCAGAAATAAAATCAGCAGACCATTGGATACTTCGGGAAGAACAAACAAATTCATCACAAACAAGGCGATCATCAGCACGATTGCGGCAATGCTGACGATCAGTCTGCCGCGGAACAGTCCTGCGGCAAAGCGAAGAATACGGACGATGCCGAAGCTGCTCCAGAATGTGCCTGATTTGGTACGGACTGCCGTGGTATACAGCCAGAGGACAAAGATACTTGCGGCGAGCAAACAAAGCCCCAGCAGTACGAAAAACTTGCCGCGAACAGTGATCTCGGCTTGCGCGAGGAAATCTAAGCCCAATGAGCCGATCATCAGCGCAAGCAGCAGCATCAGGCAGTACAGCTCGTAGGCGATCTTGTGGATGCCCGTTGCAGTAACGGTTTCCTGCTTTTTGCAGCCCGCGCACAGACAGAGCAGAATACAGGCAATCGCCGAAAGCACAAGAAAACCAATCGTTCCGCCGATCAGCCAGTCCATACAGCCCCAGAGCTTGTCGGCAGTCTGCACCTCTTCCCGAATGCTGTCTTGAACGGGAAGTGCGGCAGGCAGATATGTCTGAATGATGATCGGCTCGCTGACATTCTTCGCTGCATTGATGGTGATATCAAAGCCGCCTGCGAGTTTCTCCTTGAGGGTATCGTCCACCAGCATGACCATGTCACCAATGCTTTTGCGCTCCAGGAACATCTCCAGAGGGAGGTTATCGACAGATTCGTCCCAGTATGTGACCTCCACCGCCACACCGCCGTTCTGAGCATCTGTCGAAACGGTTTTCCACTTGCTGAACATTCCGTAATCTGCGATATAATCATGCTGTGCCGCTTCTTTGAGAGAATCAAAGTAGATGGTAGCGGTTTGGGAGTCTCCCTCTGTGAGGACGACATCGACACCGTTGTGAAACGCCCAGTCGATCTGGTCATCGGTGAAGTACCAGCTTTGGAAGTCCGAGGGCTCGTCCAGATAGACGGACATATCCGCAGCCAGCACTTCGCTGAGCGTTTTGAAATGCACCTGATGCCCGTAAGACGCGGTGTCGTAATCAACCAGATTGTTGAATGTCTGTGCGGTGAGAAGCTCCTGCTCCTGACCGTAGAGGGAGTCGTTGGTCAGCAGCAGCTCGCCGTTTCCGTCACAGATGGCAAAGCGGAGATTGCTCTGCTTTTCGTCGAAGTCCTGTTGGAACTGCTCCACCATGGACGCACGAAACACGCGTTCATCGGAATGCTCCGCCGCGCCCTCCATATACTGTGTACTGCGATAATATTCAACGATTTCGTAGATGTCGCTGTGAAGAAGGAGAATTCTCCGATAGCGATTCCCCTGTGCGGTATATGCCTCGCCGTAGACGATCGTAAGAATACCGCTGAAACAGGCGGCACAGAGAAACAGAATCGCTGACAGGACGGCGAAAAATTTTGCGGCATGGTTTGTCCGCCAAGATGCTTTCATATGCAAATGCTCCTCTAACAATCAGCCCTCGAGTTTATAACCCTGTCCCCAGACGACCTTGATATACCGCGGCTGGGCAGGGTTGATCTCGATTTTCTCGCGGAGATGACGGATATGCACAGCGACCGTATTCTCCGCGCCGTCCGCACAGGCTTTCCAGACCTCCGTATAGATCTCTTTCGGCGAAAACACACGCCCGACATTGTGCATCAGCAGCAGGAGAATGTCAAACTCGATCGGTGTCAGGCTGACAGGCGTGTCGTCGAGTGTCACGGATTTCGCCTTTGTGGAAAGGGAGATCCCGCCGACATTCAGCACATCGGGGTCGGGGAGTGCCGCCGCCCCCAGCCGCAGATAGCGGCGTAACTGCGAACGGACTCTTGCAATGACCTCCACAGGCGAAAACGGCTTGGTGATGTAATCATCCGCACCGACATTCAGACCGAGGATCTTATCAGTATCCTCTGACTTCGCCGACAGCAGGATGATCGGGACATTACTGAAACGGCGGATCTCAGCCATCGCGGTAATGCCGTCCATTTCGGGCATCATAATATCCATAAGGACGAGGTGTATATGACTGTCCTTCTGCATCATTTCCACAGCTTCTCTGCCATTGTAGGCGCAAAGCACCTCATACCCCTCGGCAGTCAGGTAAATTTTCAGCGCGGATACAATATCACGCTCATCGTCACAGACCAGAATCCGTTCCATCCAAACATCCCCTTCATTCGATTTTCTTCTCTTTTCCGTATAGATACAAACGGCGGTTTCACGGCATACTATTCTTATTATATCGGATAATTGCAAAAGATGCAAGTACGAAAAGGCTTAAGAATTTATGAAGACTTTTTCCGAATTCTGCAATATTACTAAAAATCGCCTGTGAATCGGCGAATTCTCAGGAGGGCATCCCAGAACACGGTTTTTTTGCTTGACACGCGGAAAAGAAAGCGATATAATAGAAGGGAGTGTTTGAATGCTTATGGCATCCATATCCAAAAAAGTTACGGATAGAGGGTATGTATTTTATGAGTCGAAAACAACAGTCCGGCAGTCGGACGCTGATGACAATATGTTACAGCTTGGCAGCAATTCTGGTTATGGCAGTTTTGATTCTTGTAGTCATCTGGTTCACAACAAAGCCGCAGAAAAACGATTCTGCACTTTCCAATGCTCCCGACTATGTCGTTGCGGAAAAGAGCATCTGGAGCGTTGAACCGATCCCTGAAGCTTCCGCGCTGCTCAACCCCGATCAAGCAGACTTCGTGACAGATGTCAGATATGCAGTGAAGCCGTCTGACGGTCTGGGCACACAGAATATCGCCGTTTCTTTACAGCTTGCAGACGGCAGTTTCCGTACAGAAAATGCCCTGCTGAATATCAAAGAGGCAGTCCTGAACTGGGAAATGGGAACGGACTTTTCTGCGGCGGCACTCCTCGGCGAGGATTATACCGATGCGGAGATCAAAGCGCAGGATTCCGATTTTTCCGAAGCAGGCACCTATTCCGTGGAGGTTAGACTCGGCGAAAATACCTATCCGTTCACGCTTCTTGCCGCAGATACCACGCCGCCTGCCGCGGAACTGACAGATAATCTTTCGTTCAGCGCAAATCAGCAGCTGACTGCCGAGGACTTTTTGAAATCCTATTCGGATGCAACTGAGGTTTCGATTTCGTTCTCGAATGAACCCGACACCACTTCCACAGGTGCAAAATCGACGGTTCTGGTGCTGACAGATGCCGCAGGCAACACAACAAAACTCCCTGTGGAATACATGGTAACAGGCGACGCGACACCGCCCGTACTGGAAGGCTGTGTCGATCTGACAACCATCGAAGGCTGCGCGATCTCCTACACGCACAATGTCACCGCGACTGATGATGTGGACGGCGACTGCGAAGTGACTGCGACAGAATCTTCCGATTTCAGCCTGAAAACCGCAGGCGAATACACCGTTTCCTACTCCGCAAAGGATTCGTCAGGCAACGAGGCGACCGCAGAAGTCAAGGTGACTGTCCTGCCGAAAGACACCGACCTGACCAAAATCGACAAGGAAATGTATATGCTGATGGGCTATGCGATCACGGACAAGCTGTTCGAGGACGCAGATCCCGATATGAGCGAAAAAGACCGTGCCTATGCGTGCTATCGCTATGTGCAGGATCATATGTATTTCGTGGACAACAACTTGGAATATGAAGATCTCGACACCGAATGGATGTACCCTGCGGCACTTGCGATTCGTCAGAAGTACGGCGACTGCCGCAACTACTACGGTTTTGCAAGACTGCTTTATACCTGCTGCGGCATTGAAAATATGATGGTATTCCACCCTGCAAACCGTGCAGGCGCAGACCGCCATTGGTGGAATATGATCAAAATTGACGGCGAATGGTGGCACGCAGACCCCACGCCGCGTGTCGGCATTTCCAATTTCTTTATGAAAACAGACGCATGGATGGACAGCTATTCCGCGAAAAACGGCAACTGCTTCAAGCGTGATAAGAGTCTGTATCCTGCCACGCCGACCTCCTGATACCGCAGGGAGGACATCAGACATGGAACAGAAAAAACTCGGAATTATCGGCGGTCTGGGACCGATGGCGTCCGCACAGTTTCTCGCGCTGCTGACGGCAATGACGGATGCACAGACCGATCAGGATCATATCGAAACCATTTTATACAGCCGCCCTGCGACACCCGACAGAACTGCATTTCTGCTCGGAAAAAGCACGGACAGTCCGCTCCCAAAACTGCTCGAAAGTGCGAAAACGCTGGAAAACATGGGTGCGGAGGTACTGGCGATGCCGTGTATGACGGCATACAGTTTCAGCGCAGAACTTTCTGCCGCCGTCCGCGCAAAGCTTGTCAATCCGATCACGGAAACAGCGTCGCTGCTGCGGATGCAGGGACACCGAAAAATCGGCATCTTAGCGACCGACGGAACATTGCAGGTCGGATTGTTTCAAAAAGCATTGTCCGCGCAGGAACTTGCTTTTTGTGTGCCTGACGAGAAGCACCAGAAGCTCGTCATGCACCTGATCTATGAGAATGTCAAAAAAGGACAGCCTGCGGATCTGGATATGCTCGAAGAAACGGCACGGTATTTTCGTGCGCAAGGTGCAGACCGTATGATTCTCGGCTGTACGGAGCTTTCGGTCATCAAGCAGACACAGACGGTCGGGGAGGGTTTCCTTGACGCAATGGAAGTCCTTGCCGCGCGTGCCATTGAGGCGTGCGGGTATCGGTGTAAGATCGAGCCGATGGCATTATAACCCCCTGTCTACGTTCAGACAGGATTATGATAGAACAAAAAAGGAAGTCAGACCATGCAAACAAATGTACTGGAATACCTCGAACAAACCGTTCCGCGCGTACCCGATAAGGTCGCATTTGCGGACGAAAACGGAGAGCTGACCTTTGCGGAGGTTTCGAACAACGCAAAAGCGATCGGTTCCGCCCTCGCAGGCGACGGACTCTACGGCGAACCTGTTGTCGTGTTCATGGAGAAATCTCCTGCCGCGATCAACGCATTCTTCGGCGTGCTGTACGGCGGCTGCTACTATGTGCCGCTGGATGTGGAGATGCCTGCGTTCCGAATCGAAATGATTTTGGAACAGTTAAAACCCCGTGCGGTCATCTGCGATTCCACCACAAAACCCCTGCTCGGACAATTCGGCTACGAGGGAAAAAGCTATCTCTTTGACGAGATGACAAAAACCGCTGTGGACGATGCCGCACTTTCTGCCATCCGCGCAAAACAGCTCGACATTGACCCCATTTATATTGTATTTACCTCCGGCTCGACAGGTGTGCCGAAGGGCATTCTCGCCTGCCACCGCTCGGTTATCGACTATATCGAAAATCTCTCGGAAACGCTGGGATTTGATGAGGATACGGTCTTCGGCAACCAGACACCGCTTTACTTCGATGCCTGCCTGAAAGAACTCTATCCCACGCTGAAATTCGGCGCAACGACCTATCTTGTCCCGAAACAGTATTTCTCATTCCCGATCAAGCTGGTCGAATACCTCAATACCCACAAGATCAACACGATCTGCTGGGTGGTATCCGCGTTGACGATGATCTCCGCAACAGGAACCTTCAAAACCGTCAAACCCGAAACACTCCGCACCGTCGCTTTCGGCAGCGAAGTGTTCCCCGTGAAACAATTCCGGATGTGGAAAGAAGTCCTGCCGAACGCAAGCTTCACGAATCTCTACGGTCCGACCGAAGCAACCGGCATGAGCTGTTATTACCACGTTAACCGCGAATTTGAAGAAACCGATGCCATCCCGATCGGCAAACCGTTCCGCAATACGGGCATCATTCTGCTCGACGAAAACAACAAGGAAGCGGCATTCGGCGAACCGGGCGAGATCTGTATCCGCGGTACCTGCCTGACGATGGGTTACTTCGGACAGCCCGACAAAACCGCAGAGGTATTCACACAGAACCCCCTGCAAACACGCTTCCCCGAACTCATCTACCGCACAGGCGACATCGCACACTACAATGCGGACGGCGACCTCGTGTTTGTATCGCGCAAGGACTATCAGATCAAGCACATGGGACACCGCATCGAACTCGGCGAGATCGAGATCAACTGCGGACTCTACGACGGCATCGAAGCGGTCGGATGTATCTACGATAAAGTCAAGGGCAAAATCGTCCTTTTCTATACGGGCAATGTCGAAAAGCCCGAACTTGCGGCATATTTGAAGCAGCGGCTTCCGCGCTATATGCAGCCGAATCTCATCCGAAAGCTGGATGAAATGCCGCATACGCCGAATGGCAAGCTCGACAGAAAGGCTTTGAAAGCAATTTATGATAACGCATAAATACAAAGATTATTGTATGGAGGAAACAATCATGAGCGAAACCTATGAAACCCTGCTGGGCATCCTGAAAGACCTGCACGAGGATGTGGACTTTGACACCTGCGAAACCCTGATCGACGACAAAATTCTCGATTCGTTCGACATCATTACCGTAATCACCGAGATCAGCAACGAATTTGACGTTGCGATCCCTGCGGATAAGATCATCCCTGAGAATTTCAACTCCGCAAAGGCTTTGGCAGCACTCATCGACTCGCTTGAGGAAGACTGATGCTGTTCACCGATTCCGCATTTATCATCGGGCTGGTCGTTCTCTGCATCACGTATTTCCTGATTCCGCAGAAATGCCGCTGGATGCTTCTTTTGCTCGCAAGTGTGCTGTTTTACGCCTATTCGGGTGTCAGCAACCTGCTCTACATCGCGGCAACGACCGTCAGCACGTTCTTTGTGACGAAAAAGCTGGACGCGATGGCGGCGGCACGCAAAGACTATCTTGCCGCACATAAATCCGAGATGAGCCGCGAGGAGAAAAAAGCGTACAAGGAAGCCGCGAACAAAAAACGGTTTTTACTGCTGGTCGCTTTGCTCGTGCTGAACTTCGGCATTCTGGCGGTCATCAAATACGGCGCATTTACGATAAAAAATGTCAATGCGCTGGTGGGACTGTTCGGGAAAGCAGATGCGCTCCCGATTCCGCAGTTCCTGCTCCCGATGGGCATTTCGTTCTACACATTCCAGACGATGGGCTATGCGATAGACGTCTACCGCGAAAAGTATCCGCACGAGAAAAACATCGCAAAACTGGGACTTTTCGTATCGTTTTTCCCACAGTTGATCCAAGGCCCGATCAGCCGCTATGATGAACTTTCCGAGCCGCTGTTTGCAGGCAACGGATTTCAGGCGCGGCGCGTGCTGTTCGGTACACAGCGCATCCTCTGGGGTTACTGCAAAAAAATGATCCTCGCCGACCGCATTCTCCCTGCGGTAACGGTGCTGATCTCCGACACCGACCAGCACTACGGAATGTACGCATTTCTGGGCATTCTCTACTATATGCTCCAGCTCTACGCGGACTTCACGGGCGGTATCGACATCACCATCGGTATCGGTCAGGTCATGGGTATCCCGATCGCTGAAAACTTCGAAAGACCGTTCTTTTCGAAAGATATTACGGAGTATTGGCGCAGATGGCATATCACGCTCAACACTTGGTTCAAAGACTATCTGTTCTATCCGCTGAGCGTCTGCAAGCCGATGATCAACCTTTCGAAATGGAGCCGTGATAAGCTCGGCAAAACAGTCGGAAAGTTCGTACCTGTGTATGTTGCAACGATTGCTGTCTGGTTCCTGACAGGTCTGTGGCACGGCGCGGCATGGAACTTCATCGTCTGGGGCTTGCTGAACGCGGTCATTATTCTCATTTCGGAACGTCTGACGCCGCTGTATGACAAATTCCACAAGAAGTTTGCATGGAGCAATACACGCGCCTACGACGGTTTTCAGGCATTGCGCACCACCCTGATGATGGGCTGTCTGCGTATGTTTGACTGCTACCGCGATGTGCCGCTGACATTCAAAATGTTCGGCTCGATGTTCACAAAGTTCAATTTTCATATTCTCTGGGACGGCAGCCTGATGGAGCTTTCGCTGACAGGCTGGGACTACGCGATCCTGCTGATCGGTACAGGTGTCCTGCTGACAGCCAGCTTTCTCGGCAGAAAAGGCAGCGTCCGCAAACAGATCCTCGACAAATCTCCCGTCCTGAGCTGTGCGCTGACCGTTGCCATGTTCCTCGCCATTCTCCTATTTGGCGCATACGGCATCGGCTACGATTCCAGCCAGTTTATCTACAACCAGTTCTAATAAGGTATCTCCGATGGATTTGTAATGGGGACACCGCTAGGGCAAGCCCACGAGTTTGCAAGCAAA
>JAKSPL010000050.1 GCA_024404815.1 Oscillospiraceae bacterium | reverse complement strand
GCCGAGGAGATCGGAAAAGAAGCCGCAGATATCAGTCCGCGCTTCGAGGAGGGACAGTTCAAGCCTGTCACCGCGACCGAACCGATCCCCCACGGCATCCGCACAGAACTTCGCAAGATCTTACAGGAAAACTATTTCGTCATTCCCAATACCGAGAACATCCGCAACGCTTATGAACGTGTCACCGAACTGATCCAGCTCATCGCCTGCGAGGACTGGAAAATGGACCTCGATTATCTCGAAGCGCGTTCGCAGGCAACTTGTGCATACTTGATTTTGGAGGAACAATTATGATGCAGCTTTTACCGATGTATGTCGATGACATCATCCGCCGCGCCATCACCGAGGACATCGAAGGCATTGACGTCACGACCGACTTTCTGCTCTCCCCTGAGGACGAATCCGACTGCTATCTCATGGCAAAAGATGACGGTGTCGTCTGCGGCATGGATATTGCGGCGCGTGTGTTTGAGCTGGTCGGCGAGGGCGTGACCTTTACCGCAAAGGCCAAGGACGGCGACCGCGTGAAATACGGCGATATTCTGGCGACCATGCACGGCTGTACCAGAACGCTCCTGAAAGGCGAACGTACCGCACTCAACCTCTTGCAGCACCTGTCCGGCATCGCAACAGAAACGCGCAGATGCGTTGATATTGTTGCAGGTACAAATGCTTCCATCGCGGACACCAGAAAATGTATGGTCGGCATCCGTGCGATGCAGAAATATGCTGTCCGCTGCGGCGGCGGCAAAAACCACAGATTCAATCTCTCGGACGGCGCAATGCTGAAAGACAACCACATTGATGCCTGCGGCGGCATTCTGCCTGCCATCACACAGCTCCGCGAACATATCGGACATATGGTGCGCATCGAAGTCGAAGTCCGCAATCTTGACGAATTACAGCAGGCACTCGATGCAAAAGCGGACATCATCATGCTTGACAACATGGACAACGATACCATGCGAGAGGCTGTCCGCATCACAGACGGAAAAGCGATGCTCGAAGCATCGGGCGGTATTACCCACGAAACCCTCCGCGGCGTTGCGGAAACAGGCGTGGATATTATCTCCATCGGCGCACTCACCCACAGCGTCAAAGCATTCGATATCTCGATGAAATGGGTGAAAAAAGACGCATAATGCGGAGGAATCGCCATGGCAAACGGCAAGATTCATTCCTTTCAGTCCCTCGGCACGGTAGACGGTCCCGGTGTGCGTTTTGTGATATTCATGCAGGGCTGTCCGCTCAGATGTAAATGCTGCCATAACCCCGACACATGGGATTTTCAGGGCGGCACGGAGTATTCTCCGCAGCAGGTCGCAGAGCGCGTGGCACGATACCGCAATTATTTCGGTGCAGAGGGCGGCATTACCGTTTCGGGCGGCGAACCGCTGATGCAGGCGGAGTTTACCGCAGAATTGTTCAGGCTTTGCAAAATGCAGGGCATCTCGACCTGTCTGGATACCAGCGGCTGTGTGCTGAATGAAAAAGTACAGCAGATACTGGATTTCACAGATACCGTACTGCTCGACTACAAAATGACCAATGCGGCTGACTATCTTGATTTCACAGGCATGGAAATGCAGCAGGCAGAGGATTTTCTGCATAATCTCGATGAACGCGGCATTGACACATGGCTTCGGCAGGTCATCGTCTGCGGTATCAATGATACGGCAGAAAATGTACGGATTCTCGCAGAAAAGAAACGCAAGTATGCGTGTATCAAGCGAATAGAACTGCTGCCGTTCCGAAAACTCTGTACCGCAAAATATGAACAGCTCGGACTGTTTTTTCCGCTTGGGAACTATCCGGAAACACCGCAGTCCCGCATTGATGAACTGGCAGGAGAACTGATATGAACGATTGTGACACCTGTGCATACAATTCCTACGACGAGGACTGGGACTGCTACACCTGTGAGCTGTACCTCGATGAGGACGAATATGCGCGGTTTTTACAAAACAAATCCACACGCTGTCCCTACTACCGCGACGGCGATGAGTATAAAATCGCAGGGAAACAGTAAGCTGTGCCTGCGGCGCATCCATTTAGTCATAAATCCGCCGTTTTCGGCATATAATCCAGAATGAAGCAATCCAAAAAACGAGGTGTATATATGATTCAACTGAAAGAATACCGCGGACATATCCGCAACTGGGAAGCACTCTGCGAGGAACTGAAACTCGACAAGACACTCTCCCATGAGGCACGCGAAGCCGCAATTCTGACAAACGGCTATGCGGCATGGGGCGAAGATCTCCCCGACCATCTCTACGGTATGTTTGCATTTTCTCTCTACGATACCGACACAGATACGCTGTTTTGTGTGCGTGACCACTTCGGCACAAAACCGTTTTACTACTATCAGACAGCGGACGGCAAACTCCTCTGCGGCACGACCATCCGCGGCATTCTCGCGCAGGACGGCTTTGTCAAAGAACTGAATGCCGATATGCTCCAAATCTACATGAGCCTGACCTATGTCGGCGGCGAGGACACATTCTTCAAGGGGCTCAAAAAGCTGATGCCCGGCTGTACGCTGACATTCCGAAACGGCGAAATTTCCATCCGCAGATACTGGACACCCACATTCCACGCGGACGAAAATAAATCCCTCGAAGCCTTTGCGGACGAGATCCATGAAACCGTCAAGCAGATGATGCGCGAGGTCAAAACCGACGACGAAACCGCAGAATCATTCCTGTCGGGCGGTGTCGATTCTTCCTATGTGCTGGCAATGTCCGATGCAAAAATGAGCGATTCCTGCGGTTATGACGATGAACGCTTCGATGAGTCGGGACTGGCAAAGCAGACTGCTGACCTCCTCGGCAGACAGAATTCGCGCTGCCGCATCACCCCTGAGGATTACTTCGACATCGTCCCATACGTCATGTACAACATGGAACAGCCGCTCGGTGACGCTTCTGCCATCGCATTTGCCATTGCCTGCCGCGAAACCGCAAAGCACACGAAACTCTGCTATTCGGGCGAGGGCGCAGATGAATTCTTCGGCGGATACAATATGTACCGCAACGCTGAACGCTACGGTGAGAACCTCAAAACCTTCTATGTCGGCAACACCAACATCATGAAAGAGGATGAAAAAGAACGCATTCTCGCGCATTATAATCCAAACGTTCTACCGATCAATCTGGTAAAATCCATCTACGAGGAAACAGAGGGACTTGATCCTCTGACCAAAATGTCCGATGTGGATATTCAGATCTGGCTGGAGGGCGATATTTACCTGAATGTCGATAAGATGAGTACAGCGGCAGGGCTGGAGATTCGTATGCCCCTGACTGACCGCCGCGTGTTTGACATTGCATCGCGGATGCCGTCGCGCTTCAAGGTCAACGAGGAGCAGAACAAGGTCGCGTTCCGTACTGCTGCGGCAAAGGTTCTGCCCGATGAGATCGCATTCCGCAAGAAGCTCGGGTTTATTGTCCCGATCCGCATCTGGCTTGCAGACGAGAAATACAATGCGGATGTCCGCCGCCTGTTCGATAGCGACATTGCTGCAAAGTTCTTCAAAATCGACGAGATCAAGGCGATTTTCGAGGAATATATCGGCGGAAATTCTGACCTCTGGCGCAAGGTCTGGACGATTTATACGTTCCTTGTCTGGTACGAGGAGTATTTCGTCAAGCGTTAAACTTGCTGTTTTCTTCCATGAAAGCATACAATAAGGGCGGAGATTTGATCTCCGCCCTTTCGTTTTTCAAAACCGATTTTTATAGTCCTCAAAACTGAACTTTCTGAGAACTCTGCATGAGCCGTCCGATTCTCGGACTGCCACCGCAGGCATCCCGATTCCCGTGTACATACTCGCTTTTGTCAGCGTATTGATCGCCATGTCACGGAACACCAGCCGTTCCCCGATTTGAAGCGGATGATCAAATGAATAATCGCCGAACACATCTTCAGGCAGACAGCTTCTGCCGCCCAAACGCACCGTATACGGCAATTCATTCGCGCCCTCCGCACCGATCAGCGGCGGTCGGTATTGCAGCTGTGTGACATCCGGCACATGGCAGACCGCAGAACTGTCCAGAATCGCAATCGGCATTCCGTTGTCAACAATATCCAGCACCGATGTGATAAAATAGCCTGCCTGCCAGACGATCGCTTCGCCCGGTTCAATGTATACCGTCAGCCCATACTGCTCCTGCAATTTCTTGCAGCAGGCTTCCAGACGATCGACCTGATAACCCTCGCGTGTAATATGATGTCCGCCGCCCAGATTGATCCACGAAAGTGACGGCAGATACGCCCCGAATTTCTCAATGACAGCATCGACAAGCTGTTCCAGTACACCTGCATTCTGCTCGAAAAGCGCGTGAACATGCAGTCCGGAAATCAGGCTTCTGTCAGCCGCAGAAAAATTCGCAAGTGTCGTACCCAGACGTGAAAACGGCGCACATGGGTCAAAATCATCATATTCCTGCGAACGAAATTCGGGATTGATACGCAGTCCGACCTGACAGCCGTTTGCTTTTGCCTGTGCACCGTACTTTGCAAGCTGTGCAGGCGAATTGAATACGATATGGTCACATACCGCACAGAGCGTTTCTATCTCCTGCGGCTCGTAAACTGTCTGAAACACATGATTTTCGCCGTGAAAATAGAGATGCGCAAGTTCTGCTTCATAGCAGGAAGCCGCCGCCGTGCCGTCCAGATAGCGCGAAATCATCTGATAAAACGGGAATGAAGAAAACGCCTTCTGCGCAAATAAAATTTTGATGCCGCTCCGTCTGCGGATGCTTTTGAGCAGCGCAAGATTTTCTTTTAGTTTCGCCTGGTCAATGAGATAACAGGGTGTTGGCAACTCTGACTCCAGCATGACTGCAATTCCCTCCAGTTTTACGGACAATCCGTTATTTTTCCGTTCTTCGCTAATTACGAAAACCACATATGTTCAATAAAAATCTTCAATCCAACACCAACCAGTATCAGACCGCCGACAACTTGCGCTTTGCCGCTCAGGCGTGTACCAAAGCGTTTTCCGAGCATATACCCTGCAATACTCAGCGCATAAGCCGTCGCACAAATCAATACGCAAGCCACAATGACAGATACATTCGGCAGGGCAGCCAGACTGATGCCGACTGCAAATTCATCCATACTGGTCGCAATGCCCTGCAAGAGCAGCAGGCGCGTGGTAAAAGGTTCATTTTCCGTGCTTTCTTCGCCGTGAAATGCTTCGTATATCATCTTTGCGCCGATGAAGCCTAAAATAATCAGCGCAATATAGTGGTCAAATGTTGTGATAATATCGGAAACCAGTCCCCCGAGAAAATACCCCAGCAGCGGCATCAGCCCCTGCATGAGTCCGAAATACGCACCGATTGCAAAGATCCGTCCGCGTTTCAGTTCCCCGTGACACATTCCGTTTGACATGGCAACGGCACAGGCATCCATCGAAAGCCCGACCGCCAGAAGCACCAGTTCAAGTGCTGTCATATCGCCCCTCCTTTTATGGGTTCCTTTCTATTATAACATATATTTTTGTCGATGTAAAGGGATACAGCGAACTTCTTTAAAGAATCTGATTTTGGCATATTCAACAAATTTTAATAAGACACTTGACATTTCCTGTGTGTAATGGTATAATAGTTTTACATCAGGGTGCAAAAGCACCTAAAAACAGTTCAGAAAGGAGGAATCAATCCTATGGCTTCTGCAAAAAATATGGTTCTTGCAGGCGATTTTACCGGCTGCCGTATCTTTCGGCCGTCCGCTAACCTCGCCTATATTTCCGGTACAATGAAGAAAATGGACGATATTCCCTTTACCCCACAATTCGTTTCACGCTTCGAAGTCCTGACGGAAGATACCATCCGTTCGGGCAATTCTCTCCTGCTGACAGGCTCTCTCGACCCTGCAATGCTCACAAATCTCAAACTCCATGCCTCCGAGCATATGCAGAATAAGGGCATCTATACCATCGCTGTCAAATTTGTCAACGAGAAACGTGTCCTCATCGAGGTAGACGACAAAATCTATACCACCATCGTCCGCCGTATGTCCGCCCCTGCTGAAAAACAGTAGTGCCTGCGGCGCATCCGTATTGAGGCTCCGCCTCAAACTCCGCTCAAGGGACTGCGCCCCTTGAGAATCCCATTTATAAAAACACTCAGGCTGCTTCGGCAGCCTGAGTGTTTTTATCTATGAGGTTTCCAAAGGGAATCATTCCCTTTGGCAGGGGTTTGGGGGCAGCGCCCCCATAAGAATGCACCGCAGGTACCTCTTGCGTTCTCGGAATGGGTGTGGTATAATGTTGGAAATGGAGGAATGTATCATGGCAAAAGAACGGAGTGCATACTGGGATAATATCAAAGGAATCCTCATGCTGCTGACGGTTTTCGCGCATTGTCTGTATCAGCATCAGACAGCGTCACTTGCAATCGACCGCATCACAGACTTTATTTATATGTTCCATATGCCCGCATTTGTGTTCATTTCCGGTTATTTCGGAAAAAGCGAACGCGCACAAAGCAAAGAGAGTATTCTTCGGCTGGTATTCCTCTATTTCATATTCAACAGCGCGGTCGGATTCCTTTATGGGTTCACCTCTTTGCTGAAACCGATGCTTTCCTACTGGTATCTCCTTGCACTGGTCGCATGGCGGCTGACCGCAAAGCATCTGGCCAAATTCCGCTTCACACTTCCGATTCTGTTTGTACTTGCGATCGGTGCAGGATTCTTTGAAACCATCGACAACAATTTTGCCGTATCGCGCATCATCGGATTTTACCCTTATTATATGCTCGGATACCTTCTGCCAACGATAAAAGCAGAGCAGCTGCGGCAGACGAAATATTCTTCAAGAGCAGTCTGCGGAATTGCCCTGCTGATTTGTATGCTGTTTGCAGCGTCATTTTGTGGTAAAGTATTTCAATACACCGACCAAGCACTGATCATGCATTTCTACACAGCACCGCTTGATGCACTCGGTCGGATCTGTCTGTTCGGAATCGCCGCACTCGGTATTCTCACACTCGCTGTGCTTTCTCCGAACCGAAAAATTCCGCTGCTCTCGGCATTCGGACGCAATTCCCTCTGGATCTTCCTGCTCCACAGACCATTCACTCTGATCCTGAGCAGTAATATGCAAAATCTGCAAAACGCTCCGAAAATTCTCCTTTCCATCGGCTGCACATTTGTCCTCTGTCTGCTGTTCGGCAGCGATTTCCTTGCCAAGCCGATGAACGATTTTGCTAAGAACGGCGCACAGTTTTTTTCTGGAAATACGACAAAAAAAATGTCTGCGGCGAAAATTGCCGTGCTCGGTATCGCGGTCTGCTTTGTCATTCTGATGATTCGCTCTGCGATTGCGCTTGCAGACTGACAGCACGAACCTGAAAATTGTATAAATTTTCACTTTCTATTTCTCAAAAATTGCGGATTTTTTTGCGATATTGAGCATTTTTTGTGCTTTTTGAAATCGCAATTTTTGGGATGAATCGTTTTTCTTACGTATTTTCGCACTTTCATAATATGATATAGGATGCAGAGTATATCCCTATAAGCAAACACCTATATGTATTATAACAGATTCCTATTTGCTTTCATAGAGAAACTGTGATAGAATGAAAAACAAGGAAAAACCATTGAATCCCCTTCAAATTTTCCAGTTGTTTCACGGATTCCGAAAGGAATCTGTATACCTTCCCTGTGCGCTCATCAGGAGCGCAATATCAGTTCCCCTTTGCGTGATGCGTTGGGTGTGTTCACCCATGCTCAATGCACCACATCTTTTTAGCCCCTATTTGCGCGAAGAACTCCCGTTCTTTGCGCTTTTGCCACACGTACACATCGTTTTGTTTTCCCCAATTACAGAAAAGAGGTTTTGAAACATGAGTTCATTCCGTAAAGTTTTCTCTGTTGCGGTATGTGCCAGCATCGTCGCAACAAGTATTATCACCAGCGAAGTCTTCGCTGCACAGAAGCTGCTGGACGCTACATTCGAGTCCGGTACCGATTACTTCTCTGCACGCGCCTCTGAAACCGTTGAAAGAACTACCGCAGAAGCTTACGAAGGCAGCGGCTCTATCGTCTGCTCCAACCGTACCGAAGCTTGGAACGGTCCTGTTTATTCTCTGGGCAATGATTGGGTTGCCGGTCAGAGCTACTCCATCTCCTGCGCAGTAAAGCAGAAGAGCGGCAGCTCCGTTGTCATGCAGATGTCTTTGCAGTATGACATCGACGGCACAACCAACTACGCACAGATCGTAACCGACACGGTTGCAAGTGATACCTGGACGGTTCTCTCCAATACATCCTATCAGCTCCCTGCAGGTGCGGCAAATATGTCCATCTACGTGGAAACGACTGAGGATCTCTGTGATTTCTATGTTGACTCTGTGAAAGCTTCGCTGCCCACAATTTATGCGCTTGGCGACGTAAACCTCGACGAAAGCGTAAACAGACAGGATGTGCAGGAATTGCTGAACTTCTTACTTGGTAAAGATGCTTCGATCAGCATGGATACAGCTGACCTCGACAAGAACGGTATCATCACCGTTTCTGACCTCTCGCTGCTGAAGCGCCGCGTACTGTATCCGCAGAAGTACACCACCACCACTACCACTACTACCACCACTACCACCACCACTCCCGAAGTAAAGGTCGGCGGCGGCGGATACATGGACGGCAACAAGTGGGTACCGGTCGGCGATACCTCCTGGATCGACAAATCCAAGCCGATGGTCGCTATCTCCTTCGATGACGGCCCGATCGGTATGAACACAAACGCTACCAGAATTCATGACGCTCTGACGAAGAACGGCTTCCACGCTACCTTCTTCTACTGGGGCGAAAGAATTCAGGGTAAGGAAGCTGAGATCAAGCAGGCTTACGAGCGCGGCTTCGAAGTTGCAAACCACACCTGGTCGCATCCGGATCTCACCGGTTTGGACGGCAACTCCATTCAGAACCAGTATAATATGTGTGCAGATGCTCTCCGCAAGATCTGCGGTCAGCAGGATTACCTCGTTCGTCCGCCTTACCTCTCCACCAACCAGAATGTTAAGAACAACATCCCGACTCCGATGCCGAACTGCGGTCTGGATACCAAGGACTGGGATGGCGCACAGGCAAACCAGATCATCGGCACATTGACCAACGCTATGAACTCCGGTCAGTTGCAGAATAAGGTTGTCCTCTGCCACGAGAACTACGATTCTACCGCTTCCGCTATGGAACAGTTCCTCGCTACCATGAAGCAGAAGGGCTGGCAGAACGTCACCGTTTCTGAAATGTTTGCAGCAAACGGCAAGACCATGTATAAGGGCGAAGTTTACGACTACGTTCGTTAATTTCCAAAACACAAACCCCCGATTGCAAAAGACGGGTACTCGTAAAGAAGTTTTTATGATTTGAAGATAAGGTTGCGTAACC
>JAKSPL010000005.1 GCA_024404815.1 Oscillospiraceae bacterium | reverse complement strand
AGGTCATCAAGAACGATGAGGACGATATGATCGTTGTAAAAAATACGCATGAGCCTATTGTTTCTCAGGAGCTTTGGGACAGAGTGCGTGAGATGGAGCAGTCGGTGTCGCAGGGCAAGCGTAACAGCAGCGGATATGTTGCAAATCTCAGCGGTTTGATCTACTGTCAGGACTGCGGAAACAAAGTCCAACTTGCGTGGAACAACACCACGAACGGAAGTAAGAAAAAGCCGAGAAAATACCTTCGCCACAATTACAACTGCACATCTTACATGAAGTTCGGAAAGCGTTATTGTCCCAGTCATTATATCAAAATGCAGGATATGGATGCTATTGTACTGGAGGATATTCGCAGTCTCGCACAGCTTGTTGTAGAAGATGAAGAAAAGGCTGAAGGAGAGTTTCTTGCACGCAAGGCGAAGCATCATGAGGAGCAGTATTCCGTCGACACCAAGAAGCTCACAGAGGGCAGATACCGCTTGCAGGAGCTTGACACACTGATCCAAAACATCTATGAGGACAAAGTCCTCGGCAAGGTTTCTGAGGATGTAGCGATGAAGCTGATAGCGAAATACGAAGCAGAGCAGAAAATGCTGTCCGCAGAAGTTACTGACCTTGAAGAAAAGTTCTCCACGATCAGGCAGGACGAAGAAGATGTGGCCCTGTTCATGGAGCGTCTGAAAAAGTACACCGATGTGCAGGAGCTTACCCGTGAGATGTGCTTGGAGCTTATCGAGTATATCACCCTTGATGCCTATATCGAAGGGCAACCCCGTGAGATCTACATCTACTACAAGCTGCTTGATGAACCACTGAAAGACAAAAGAAGCCTGTTTTAAGGCGTATTTACGTTATTTATTAACCATACGAAGTGTGTTACTATTTGGCAAGAGGACTACGCTTGACGTTTATACACATCTGGGGCTGGAGGACGCTGCTGCGGAGCTTCACCGCATGGAGGAACTCCAGAACGCCCGTCAGGAAATGAAAAGAACAAAGGATGAAGCAGTATGATATGCTTCCGGCTGCGGCTCACACCAAGTGAGCCGTTATTTTTTTCCCGTTTTGACTTGATGAACTGGAAAGATTATGGTATAATGAAAAGGTATATACCGGCGCTTTAGTAGTATCATACTATGATCTTGGTAGTAAGTGCAGTAGTAACCGTAGTAGTAATTGATATACAACCGGCGATCAGCCGGAACACGCGCCAAAATCCTTAGTAGTAAAACACCCGGATTTTACTACTATTTTACTACTAACGACGTCCGCAGTTTGCAAAATCTTGCCGCGTTTTGTAGTTTTCGCCCCGTTCTGCCAAATTGGTAGTAGAAAAAATATGCCGCGATATACCGCGCAAAATACGGCAATACTGAGCAAATCAGAGAGGAAAAAACGTATGATTAGAATAATGTTCGTCTGCCACGGCAACATCTGCCGCTCGCCAATGGCTGAATTTATATTTCGACGCATGGTGAATGATAGTTCAAAGCTTGCCAACCGCTGCACTTGCGCCTCCTCTGCGACAAGTACCGAAGAAATCTGGCATGGGATCGGAAATCCTGTCTATCCGCCTGCAAAAGCAGAACTCGCAAAACACGGAATCTCATGCGACGGAAAACGCGCTGTACAAATCCAGCGCAGCAACTACCATGACTACGATTTATTTATTGTCATGGATCAAAACAATCTTCGGAATCTAATGCGCATCTTCGGCAATGATCCCGATGGAAAGATTCACAAACTGCTCGAATTCACGGATGCGCCACGCGATGTTGCAGACCCTTGGTACAGCGACCGTTTCGATATTGCGTATCAGGACATTGAACGCGGATGCCGCGGACTCATTGCGTATCTGGAAGAAAATCTGGAGGAATATATATGATTCGTACTATTTGCAAAGATATGTTTTTTCTCGGCCTGAAAGCCGATACTGCCACAAAAGACGATTTGTCCATTGCTGCTGATTTACTCGAAACACTCAAAGCCAATGCTGATTGCTGTGTCGGAATGGCGGCGAATATGATAGGCTGCAAAAAACGTATTATCGCTGTTTCGCTTGGCAAAGACAAATATCTGGTCATGCTGAATCCTGAAATCACCAAAGCAGCCGGAAAATATGAAACGCAGGAAGGTTGTCTGTCACTTGACGGTCAACGCACCTGCACGCGGTTCCGCAAGATCACCGTCAAATATCAGGATACACTGATGCGCTCGAAAACACAAACTTTTCAAGACAGAACCGCTCAAATTATCCAGCATGAGATCGACCACACAAACGGAATTCTCATCTGAATACAAAACCGCCGTCACTCCCCTATCGGAATGACGGCGGTCTCTTTTTATGATAATGTGATCAGTTTGGCAATCGATTGAAGAATCATAACAACATCCTCTGCGGTCAAACGATTGTCATGGTTACAGTCAGAATTTGCTTTGCCCTGCATAGTCATCACGGCTTCCCTGTCTTCTGCATTGGCACGGCTCAACAGAATGACATCCGAGATATCGACCTCTCCATTGCAGTCCGCATCACCAAGCAGAAGGACACCGCCCGCGGATTCTGTTGTTTCTGTTGTCGTAGTTGTAGTTGTGGTTGTGGTGGTAGTAGTTGTTGTCGTGGTCGTCGTTGTTTCGATTACACGCTCACCGACAAATACGGTATAGTTCACGCAGTAGCTTGACTGTCCGTTCTGTCCGAGTGTAACAGTATCATTTGCAGATACGTCTTTTTTGTACACATCAAATGTAACATCATTGGAACTTTGCGCAGTCATGCCCGTTTTCTGATAGCCTGACAGCCAACTCGGAACAGATTCTACACGGTTATCAAGCAGCACATAGACTGTTGCATCCTGCGCCACTGTAAAGCTCGCCAAATCGCTCGTGCTGTACTTGGAATCGCAAGCAGTCAAAACGGATTCCAGACCATTCAGCTCACTCGGCAGAGAGGTATAAGTGAAATCGCGGTCACCAAAAATCGTTTCGCCCTGATAGAGTGCATCGTCCAGCGTCCAGTTCCGATAGTTGCTCATATCGAACACGTTCAGATCCTGAATCAGCTTACCGTTCAGCGGTTCAATGACCGTATTGTGACTGCCGTCATCGTTGACCTGTACATTCGGTCTTGCAGGCAGATTCGCGTCAGAGCCGAGATAGAAGCTCGGATGGGCGGGCTGGTTATAGCAGTTCTGTTCACCTGCGACCTGATTGCGGTACTGCGGATCGTGCATCAATGTGGTGATGCGGTACTCAGTCGGTGTCGGTGTGCAGAAAATACGAATTTCCTTACTGTCGGTTGTACGGTACAGCAGTTCCTCACGCCAGTCGCCGAGAATATCTGCGGTCAGACAAGGATTGGATTTTGTATCGTTGTTTGTTGCACAGCCCGATGCCGTGAAAATCGTCTGGATAGAGGATGCACTCACCATTTTGGTGATGGATGTACCGTCCTGCAATTCGCGTTCCAGATCGCCGTCCCAGTAAGCGAGGAAATTCTGCGAAGGCGTTGTGGTGCTGATCGCCTGACCGCTGCCGTTATAAACATCGGTTGAACCCGCACCCCAGAATTCTGCACCGGGATTGCTTGCCAGCACATTGTCTGCACAGCATCTGCCGGTATCCTTGCTGCGGTCATAGTGGAAAATCGTCTGTCCGCTGCGTGCATCGATCAGGGAAACACCGTAAGGTGCAGCTTCGTGACAAACCCAAAGCTCCAAGCCTTGACGATTCGGGAGCAAGTCGCCCAAGTGCATTGCGTCACCGTGTCCCTTGCCCGTACACCAGAGCACCTTGCCGTTGTCGTCAAGGCAAGTTGCACCAAGTACCAGCTCCTGTCTGCCGTCACCGTCTACATCGGCAGGCATACAGTTGTGGTTGCCGTTGCCATAGCCCTGTGCGGAGGAATTAAAGCCCGTATCAAAGCCCCAGCGTTTGACCAGCTTCTTGTTGACCACATCATATGCTACGGCGGTCATACGGGTATAGTATCCGCGGACAGACACCGCACTCGGATGCACTCCGTCCAGATAGCAGACAGCACCGAGAAAACGGTCGCAGCGGTTGCCCCAGTCGTCACCCCACGTTTTCTTGGCGTTTGAACTGGTCGCGTCACCACGCGGATATTCATAGTCAACGGTATCGAGTGCCGCGCCCGTCTGACCGTCAAACAGCGTGTAATACTCAGGACCGTCCAGTATACGGCCTCCGCTGTTTCGGTAGTCCGCATTCGCGTTGCCGATCACTTGGTTTAAGCCGTCGCGTGTACCGTCTGCTGTTTTGCAGCACATTTCTGCCTTTCCGTCACCATCAAAATCTGCAACAAGATGCTGTGTATAATGCGCACCTGCGCGGATATTGCGTCCCAAGTCAATGCGCCAGAGTTTCTTGCCGTCCAGTGTATAGCAGTCGATATAGACATTGCCTGTATAGCCATCTTTGGAGTTGTCCTGTGCGTTGGTCGGATCCCATTTGACAAACAGCTCATACGTACCGTCACCGTCCACATCACCGACAGATGTATCGGATGCGACATAGGAATAATCTGAACCGCCCCAAGGCACATCCATCGGGACACTCAGATAATTCGTATTGCTGATATTGGTGCAGACTTCTGACGATACAACTTTTCCGTTCTCAACACAATCCACACGGTACTGACTGTTGGCATTACCGCTCGCATCGAGATAACTGGTCGCCTTGCCCTCTGTGCTCTCATAAATCAGCTCATTGTTTCGGGAAAGACGAAATGTCGCATTATCAGCATCGTTTGCATTGAAACGCCAGCTGACCATCATGCCCGAACCTGTATTGATCGCACTGATCCCGCGATTCAGGTATTCGACCAGCATTTGTCCATCTGCGGAGGAAACATTCTGTTTCGCAAACGGAATTGCCAGACTGTTTGCAGCCAGCGGCAATACCGCTGCGGCTGCGAGTAATTTTCCTTTTTTCATGTTGCACCTCAAACTTCCCATCAATTTCCAAAAGCAGAAATATTCTGCCATATTAACATTATACAAGATGACAAAGCGTTTTTCAATGCCTAATCTGTACTCTTTTATGACAAATCGGCACTTCTTTCAATTAGTATAGCATATCAGAATGAAAATGGGAATTCAAAATCATACGATGTATCTGCATTTTCTTACAAAAAAATGCCGCAGCACGAATGCCGCGGCATTTTGCAAATCTAGGAATTAGCCAAGACGCTTATCAAGTGCATCGAGCTGAGCAGACATTTCCTTCGGAAGCTTGCTGCCAAACTTGCCGTAGAATTCACGGATACCTTCAACTTCCTGCTTCCAGAGTGCCTTATCGACAGTCAGCAGGTCAGCAATGGTCTCTGTGGTGATGTCTTCCAGACCTTCGACATTGATGTCTTCCGGCTTCGGCTCGTAACCGATCGCAGTTTCAACTGCATCAGCCTTACCGTCGCAGCGGTCGATGATCCAGTCAAGAACACGCATATTGTCGCCGAAACCAGGCCATACGAAGTTACCATTGTCATCGGTACGGAACCAGTTGACATTGAAGATCTTCGGAGCCTTGTCGCCGAGCTTCTTGCCCATTTCGAGCCAGTGTGCCCAGTAATCGCCCATGTGATAACCGCAGAACGGCAGCATTGCCATCGGGTCACGACGAACAACACCGACTGCACCGGCAGCAGCAGCGGTCGTTTCGGAAGCCATGATGGAACCTACGAAAGTACCGTGTTCCCAGTCGAAGGACTGATATACCAGCGGAGTGGTCTGTGCACGGCGGCCGCCGAAGATGATTGCGGAAATCGGAACGCCTGCCGGATTGTTGAACTCAGGGCTGATGCACGGGCAGTTGATTGCCGGTGCGGTGAAGCGGCTGTTCGGATGAGCAAGCTTCTGCTTCTTGCCGTCTTCCATAACAACGGAAGTGAATTCGACACCGTTGACCTTCTCACCCTTCCACTCTGTTGCATCAACAGGAGGATTCTTGTCAAGACCTTCCCACCAAACAGTGTTGTCTGCATTGTTCAGAGCAACGTTGGTGAAAATGGTGTTGGACTTGGTGGAAGCCAGTGCGTTGAAGTTGGACTTTTCATTGGTACCCGGAGCAACGCCGAAGAAGCCGTTCTCAGGGTTGATCGCATACAGTCTGCCGTCAGCACCGGGCTTCAGCCATGCGATATCATCACCGACGGTGAAGACTTCATAGCCCTTTGCACGATATCCTTCGGGCGGAATGAGCATTGCAAGGTTGGTCTTGCCGCAGGCAGACGGGAATGCTGCGCAGACATACTTGGTTTCCTGACCGGGCTTCTTCAGACCGAGGATCAGCATATGTTCTGCCATCCAGCCTTCGTTCTTGCCCTGATAGGAAGCGATACGCAGAGCGAAGCACTTCTTGCCCAGCAGAACGTTTCCGCCGTATGCGGAGTTGATGCTCCAGATGGTGTTGTCCTCAGGGAACTGTACGATGTAGCGGTTCTCAGGATCAACATCTGCCTTGGAGTGCAGACCGCGAACGAAGTCGTCCGAGGTATCGCCCAGGTTCTCAAATGCCTGTGCGCCCATACGAGTCATGATGTTCATGTTCAGAACAACATAGATAGAGTCAGTCAGCTCAACACCGACCTTTGCGAGCGAAGAACCGATCGGGCCCATGCTGTACGGAATGACATACATGGTTCTGCCCTTCATAACACCGTCATAGAGCGGAGTCAGCTTGGCATACATTTCTTTCGGGTCACACCAGTTGTTGGTCGGACCTGCATCTTCTTCCTTGCGGGAGCAGATGAATGTTCTGTTTTCAACACGCGCAACGTCGTTCGGACGGGTACGGTGATACAGACATCCGGGCAGCTTTTCGTCATTCAGACGGTACAGCTTGTCGGGATGACCATCCGGCAGCGCGGTAACTTCATCGGTGAGCTGATCGAGCTGTTCCTTGGAGCCGTCGATCCAGACGACCTTCTCAGGCTTACAGAGTGCGATCATTTCTTCAACCCATTTGTTGACATTCGGGTTCTTCGTCAAAGACATTTTTGAAAGACCTCCTAAACTCAATAAATCGGAAACAAAAATTTCCTCAATATCATTATATAACGATTCTTTCAAGATGTCAAGTATATATTTCCGATTTTTTCGCGTTTTTTCGACCAAATTTTGCGATATATTATGATTTTTTACGTATTTACGAAATCATTGCTGCTTCTAATTCGTTCCGCAGACGGCGGATGATTTTTTTCTCCAGACGGGATATATACGACTGCGAAATGCCGATGGCATCGGCGACCTCCTTCTGTGTTTTTTCCTCCCTGCCGCAGAGTCCGAACCGCATCTCCATAATCTGACGTTCCCGCGGAGAAAGCTTTGCCACCGCATGCAGCAGTACATCCCGTTCTGCTTCGTTTTCGACACCTCGATTGACGATATCTTCATCTGTACCAAGCAGATCCGACAGCAGCAGTTCATTGCCGTCCCAGTCTACGTTCAGCGGCTCGTCGATCGAGATGTCTCCCCGATACTGCGCCGCTTTCCGCAGGTGCATCAGGATCTCATTCTCTATACAGCGTGACGCATAGGTTGCGAGCTTGATGTTCTTTTCGGGATGAAAAGTTTCCACTGCCTTGATCAGTCCGATCGTTCCGATTGATATCAGGTCTTCGAGCGTGACGCCTGCCGATTCGAATTTTCTTGCAATATACACCACCAGCCGTAAATTATGGACGATAAGCGTATTGCGAGCCTCCATATCCCCTGCCGCAAATTGTGCAAAGGTTTCTGCTTCCTCTGCCTTGCCGAGCGGCGGCGGCAAAGCATCCGAACCATGTATGTAAAAAACCTGATGTTCGGATTCTCCGCCGCCCAACAGCCAGATTTGCAGACGGCTGAAACATTTCTCCAAAAGCTGCATTCCATATTCCTCCTTGTTATCCACGCAGACAGCAGACAGGGATGATCGCCGCTGTCTGCTCCTCTGTGATCGCTATCATCGCATCCAGTTCCTTTTGACGGTGCTTGTGTGTGACCACCACCGATTCAGGCTTAAACAAGGGCAGTAGTCTTGTACCTGTGACCGTTGAAGCAGAAAGCATCCGAAAGCCTTTGCAATGGGATGCCGCATCCACGCTGTCCGCATAGCGCATAAGCCACGGACGCAAATCCCGTCTGGAACAGACCACCACCGGTTTTCCTGAAAACGTGTCCCGTAAGCCGCTGCCCGTATCTGCCAATGCGTCCATTTCAAATTCCTGTCCCTCGATCCACAGATGGAGCGTCCAGTCACAAACCGCAGGCATATCAGTCTTTCGAACGGTACAGGATGCAAAAAACGCAGCAGCAGACGATGCAAACAATAAAACCAGCAAAGAAATATCCATATACAGTACGGAATTTTTCGTTTGCAGGCCGATGGGGATTACCCAAGTGCTGACTGCATATACCACGCCGCAGAACAGAAAGCTGAGGATGCAAAACCAAATCGTCTGAACGATCATATCACGCACAGAAAGTCTGCCGAATGCTGCAAACACCATACACATCGCTGTACCGAACCGCAGCAGCAGACAGACTGCAGCAGGCTGCGGCGGCAGAAAAATCATCATCGAAAACCCTGCGCCAAGCATTGCAGACAGCACCACGCGCCGCGTTTTCAGATGTCTGTGCGTCCACTTCGCCGTTGCCCATAACAACAGATAGTTCACCCACAGGTTTGACAGCAGCAATACATCCAGATAGATTACCATTTGCATCACCCGTATTTCAGTATAGCATGGACATCACGCGAATTGTGTCGAAATATAACCTTCATAAAAATTCGTTTATCCGCTTGACTTTTTTATGAAAATACGGTATAATATCTGTAATCTGCACATCTTGCAGAGAAAAAATATATTTTTGGAGGCTATTATCATGGATTTGAAAGCAGAGATCGAAAAAATCATCGCAGCCGTCACGAAGGATTCCGCAACAACGGAACGCTTCAAGAAGAACCCGCTTGACACGATCAAGGAACTCGCAGGAAACATTATCCCTGAGGACAAGCTTGATGCCGTCGTCGATGCTGTCAAGGCAAAGCTCAAGGGCGAAAATTTGGCTGACAATGCAAAGGATACAGCCGAAGGCTTTGCAGAAAAGGCAAAGGATATCGCTGAGGACATTGCAGACAAGGCGAAAGATATCTTCGAAAAGTTCAAAAAATAATTACCATAGGCAAAATGAAATCCCCATTTCACAAAGTTCGTGAAATGGGGATTTTTTATGAAAGATATGCTCGGATGGCTTCTTCTGCAAGCTTTACTTCATGCGCAAATTCTTTTGCGGAAATTCGTCTTGCGCCGTTGCCGAGTACAATGATCTGCTCCAATCCGTCCGAAGTTGCAACACTCACACGATGATTTTTCGACAAGTCATGCGACACACGCTCGATATAGGTATCAGCCGTTTCTGCTTCTCTGGTGTAGACAATGCTGATATTGCCGTCGTGTTCTATATCCCGATGATGTCCCTTGACCTTATATGCATCAAAGACAAGGATCACCTCGCAACCGCGCCAGCCCTGATAGTTTCCAAGAATCTGCGTCAGACGGGTGCGGGCTGAATCCAGACTGTCCTGTGCAAGCTTTTTCAGCTCGTCCCACGCAAAAATAATGTTATAACCGTCTACAAGCAGATATTCAGGTCCTGTATAAACAGGCAGCTTGATGTCTTTCGGCGGTTTCGCTTCCTCATGTGGATTCCGACGGAACATCTTGCGCGGTTCACGATTGATTTTTCCGTAAGTTTGTTCGTAAATCGCCATGAGTTCCTCATCGCTCGCATCCGGCATTCCGTTGCGGCGCATCGGTGCGACGATTTCTTCCTCGAAATGCTCTCTGCGGTACAGGCAGGACGGCAGATGCATAAAATTATGCACCTCATCCCAACTGATGTTATATCCTGCACCGTGCGAACAGAATACAGAATCCGCTGTATTTTCCAAATCGCTGTCAGGATTGTAGCCGATTCGCTCGATCACCGCTTCTGCATTATGACATGGGCAATAGCCGCTTACAGTCAAGGTCAGACTGCCTTTGCCCTTTGTATAACTGATCACTTCAGTCTGATAGTCGCTCAGTTCTGATACGGGAGCACTTCCGCAAAGGATCGCAGTATCGCCGTTTTGTGTCGGCGGCTGAAATGTTCCGAACCGCTGCTGAATATCTGTCATTGCTCTGCCGACACACTCCGCAGGCAGTTCCAGTTCAAAATCATAGAATGGTTCCAGCAATATGCTCTCCGTACAGCGCAGACCATGCCGCACCGCACGATATGTCGCCTGTCGGAAATCACCGCCCTCTGTGTGTTTCAGATGCGCCTTTCCGCTCATCAGCACAAGTTTCATATCCGTGATCGGTGAACCTGTCAACACTCCAAGATGCTGTTTTTCTTCCAGATGCGTCAGAATCAGACGCTGCCAGTTGCGGTCAAGGACATCTTCGGAGCAGCGTGTTTCAAATTGCAGTCCGCTCCCCTGCGGCAACGGCTCCAGCAGTAAATGCACCTCGGCATAATGACGCAATGGCTCGTAATGTCCAACGCCCTCCGAAATCTCTTCGATCGTTTCCTTGTATGCGACCACGCCGCTTTCAAATGTCACCGCATAGCCAAACCGCTCCGCAATCACCTGCGTCAGAACCTCCAACTGTACCGTACCCATCAGCCCGACATGAATCTGACGGAGTTGTGCATTCCAAATCACATGGAGCTGCGGATCTTCGCTTTCCAGTTGTCGGAAATGTCCCAAAGCATCCTGCGGAGAAACCTCAGGCGGCAAAATCACTCGATAGCGCATAACAGGCTCCAGAACCGCTGCCTGTGCATCCTCCGCGAAGCCGAATCCCTGCCCTGCGTATGCGGAAGAAAGACCTGTGACTGCACAAATCCGTCCTGCTTCCGCCTGTTCGTCCGCACGATATTTCGCACCCGAATAAAAACGAATGCTCGTTACCTTTTCGGTATATTCCGTACCGTCCGCAGAATGATAGGTCAGTTCGTCACGGTTGCGCAGGATACCGCCAAGGATTTTCAGATAGGTCAGGCGGCTGCCTTTGGAATCCGTCGAAATTTTGAATACCCGTGCGCCGAATTCTTTCGGACAGCGCGGTACTGCCGCAAAGCGTTCCAGCACCTTCAAAAATGGCTCGATGCCTTTCAATTTCAGCGCGGAACCGAAACAGCACGGAAACAGCTTTCGCTCAGAAATCGCCGCCTGTAACTGTTCGTCCGCAATCGTTCCGCTGTCCAGATATTCGTCCATCAGCGATTCGTCACAGGTCGCCGCATTTTCATAGACTGTATCCATTTCGGCAGAAAAATCTACGCAGGAAGGCGACAGCTTCGCCTGCAATTCCTGTATGACTGCCGTCTGATTCCGTTCGGACAGATCCATTTTGTTGACAAATAGAAACACAGGGATCTGATACTGCCGCAGCAGGCGCCAGAGCGTCCGCGTATGACTCTGCACGCCGTCTGTTCCGCTGATGACAAGTACCGCATAGTCCAGAACCTGCAAGGTACGTTCCATTTCCGCAGAAAAATCTACGTGTCCGGGCGTGTCCAGAAGTTCAGCCGTTACGTCCTTTCCCAATGGAAAGCTTGCCTGATGTGAGAAAATGGTAATTCCTCTGCTGCGCTCGATATTGTTTGTATCCAGCCACGAATTGCCGTGGTCCACACGTCCCAGCTGACGGATTTCTCCCGTGCGGTAAAGAATCGCTTCCGCAAGCGTCGTTTTTCCTGAATCGACGTGCGCCATCAGTCCGATCGTCAGATGCTGCATTGTCAGCCTCCTTTATCATTGATGCATTTGTCCTATTATATCACATTCTGCGTCTGATTGCAAATTTCTTTTCATAAGGTGTTGCAATCATATCGAAAATGCAGTATAATTAAGATATTCATTTTCAGAAGACCTTCTGCGGTTTTGAAACGCAGAAGCACACGAAAAACAGCAGATAATCCAAGGAAAGGGAGTGGAGAATATGGACGTATATGAACTTTTGCGAATGCTGCACTCCGACAAATCCATTCAGAAAATGCAGTCGCAGGTTTATCACGATGAACCGATTCTCCGCACTGCTTCCCAGATGCAGCAGGCTACTCCGCCGCGTATCCGCGAAATGCGCTCCATCAGCGGCATCGAAAACGGAAATGTCCGCTCTATGGAAAGCCTGTTCTATCAGCAGGGCTGCTTTATGGCGGACTTTACCGACAATTATCACCATTACGATGACTTTGCGCGATTCTTTCCGACCTATCAGACACTCACCGATCGTCAGCTTCGCGGCTATTTTACCTGGCGTGCCGATGTCAGACAAGGGAAATACGAAAAAGCCCCGACCGCCTATGCCTTTCTCTACTGCTATGAACTTCTGAACCTGATCGGCGCAGATTCCCCTGCTGATGCTTTCGCAAAGCTGAAACAGTTTTATCGGGAGTATCAATCCATTGAGCCGACATTAAAAAAATATGTTCCCGCATGGCTCGATGATTTTGTTGTCTACTACGGACTTCTGCCGCAGTCACTCTCTCCGAAAAGCTGTCCCGACTACGACAAACATCTCATGACTCTGCTGGACGAATCTGCCGATATTCACACGAAATTTCTCGCGTTGACTGAACTTTCTTCCAGCGCGCTGACAAATTCCAGATTTTATAAAGAACACCAGGAACTGACAGAACGCGCTGTCTGCTACGCCTACGATGCATATGCAGAACGTGAAGAGGATACACTCGCCCATTTCTTTGGTGCAAAGCAGTCCATCCCCTACTACCCGTTTGAGTCGGCTGTCTTTTATTTCAAAGACGGAAAATGTCACGATGCTGTCTACCCGATCAGCGGCGTGCGGCAATATCGCTGTGTGCATGGAAACTGGCGGTTTGAATCCTATTCTCTGCCGCACGGGAAATCTTCGAAACTGACAAAGCTGCTCCGCGCTGTCGATGCCAGACTGCGCATTTTCACAGGATACCACTATCGCATCAAGCAGGACGAACTGAAACCCAAGGATATCGAACTGCTCGATAATGCGATCGCGCGGGCTGTCAAAGAAGAAAAACAACGCAAAATTCCTAAAATCGAAATTGACCTGTCAAAGCTGCAAACGATACGTGAAGAAGCAGAAAACACCTGTGAAAAACTGGTGCTGCCCGAAGAACGTGCTGAGGCAGAATGTGAAACGATAGAAACTCCCGTTACGGAATCTGAGCCAATGCCGACAGAAAATCCACTCGGATTGTCAGACAATGCAGCTTACCTGCTGGACTGCCTGCTGAACGATCAGCCGTATGACAGGCTGACCATGCAAAGCGGTATGATGCTCTCTCTGCTGGTCGATGAGATCAATGAACGGCTCTATGACGAAATCGGAGATGCCGTACTGGAACAGGACGGAGATTCGATCCAACTGATCCCTGATTATCTTGACGAACTGAATGCGATGTTACACACATAGCCCTGAAAGGATGTTACCTATGAAAATCCCAAAGCGAATTGCAAATACACTCATCAACTCCCTGAAAGGCGGTGTTGTACCCCGTATCGGTCTGCCCTATATTGCCGTAGGCAGGGACAGCGAGATCTCTGCTCTTTTGCACGATGTCGAGATGATCGCAGAGGGCGGCGCATCCTTTCGTTTCCTCGTCGGAAAGTACGGAAGCGGAAAGAGTTTTCTGCTCCAAACGATCCGCAACTACGCGATGGACAGAAATTTTGTCGTCTGCGATGCAGATCTGTCGCCTGAACGCCGTCTGCACGGCTCCAACGGACAGGGACTTGCCACCTACAAGGAACTGATTCAGAATCTCTCCACCAAAACGAAATCTGAGGGTGGTGCGCTGACTCTCATCCTCGACAAATGGATCAGCGGTATTCAGACAGATGTCATTGCCGAACATGGCATCACGCCAGATGATGCCAACTTCCGTACACTGGTCGAACAGCGTATTTATGCGGTTGTCGGCACAGTCAGCGAGATGGTTCACGGATTCGATTTTGCAAAACTGCTCGTTCTCTATTACCAATCCTATCTCACAGGGGATGATGCGGTAAAAGCAAAGGTCGTCAAATGGTTTCGCGGTGAGTATACAGGCAAAAAAGAAGCCAAATCCGAACTTGGCGTCAACATAGTCATTTCGGACGACGACTGGTATGAATACCTGAAATTATTCGCTGTGTTCTTCCATCAGGCAGGATATCAAGGAATGCTGGTGCTTGTTGATGAACTCGTCAATATTTATAAGATTCCGAACAGCATTACCCGTCAGTATAATTACGAGAAAATTCTCACCATGTACAACGATACACTCCAAGGAAAAGCGCAGTATCTCGGCATTATCATGTCGGGAACACCGCAGTGCATGGAGGATACAAGACGCGGAATTTACAGCTATGAGGCTCTGCGCTCCCGTCTTGCCGCAGGAAAATTTTCACGCGACGGACTGAAAGATATGCTCGCGCCTGTCATTCCCCTCCAGCCGCTGACTGCGGAGCAAATGCTCGTACTGGTCGAAAAACTTGCGGAGATCCATGCATCCCTTTATGACTACACACAGATCCTTGAACAGGATGATATGGTCAGCTTTATCCGCATCGAATTCGGCAGAATCGGCGCGGACACCAATCTCACCCCTCGTGAGGTCATCCGTGATTTTATCGAACTGCTGAATATTACATATCAGAATCCGCAGATCAATGTCAAAGAACTTCTCCAATCCGATGCGTTTTCCTACGCAAAGTCAGAATTACAGTCTGATGATGCCATTGATGAAAACTTTGCGGAATTTGAAATATAAGGTGTAAGAATGCCATGAATGCTTTTGAACGCTACGCGCCGTTCGTGCAGGACTATATTTTTCGGAATAACTGGGAAAATCTGCGTGCGATACAGGTGGCGGCCGCAGACGCTGTGTTCAATACGGATGCCCATGTTCTGCTCTCTGCCTCAACCGCGTCGGGCAAAACCGAAGCCGCTTTTTTCCCCATCCTGACACTCTTTTCGGAAGATCCGCCGAAATCAGTCGGTGCTATTTATATCGGTCCGCTGAAAGCACTGATCAATGACCAGTTTTCCAGACTGACAGAACTCTGTGCAGAGGCGGATATTCCTGTCTGGCACTGGCACGGCGATGTTTCTCAATCTCACAAAAACAAAATGCTCAAAAATCCGAGCGGCATTCTGCAGATCACCCCCGAATCGCTCGAAGCCCTGCTGCTCCACAAGCACGCCGCCGTTTCCCGTTTGTTCTGCGATTTGCGCTTTATTGTCATTGATGAGGTACATTCACTCATGCGCGGCGACAGAGGCGGTCAGACACTTTGTCTCATCGAACGGCTTTCCCGTATGGCAGGTGTACAGCCGCGCAGAATCGGACTGTCTGCAACGATCGGAGATTTACAGCAGACCGGCGAATTTCTCGCATCGGGTACAGGCAGACCAACTGTAATTCCTCAATTCGAACAGCCGAAATCCAAATGGCGGATCTCAATGGAGCATTTCTATATACAGGGGCCGCAGGCGTCTGACGAACAAACCGAACAGAATGCGCTGGAAGTCCTCGAACAGAAAACAGACACCGCACCCGATTTTGCTGACCCCGGTATGGGATATATTTTTGAGCATACACGCGGAAAGAAATGCCTTGTGTTTGTCAATTCGCGCGAAGAAGCCGAAGCTGTCACGACCTCTCTGCGGCAATACTGCGAATATAAACACGAACCAGACCGTTTTCTCATTCACCACGGCAATCTCTCTGCGTCCTACCGCGAAACTGCTGAGGATGTCATGAAGGACGACACGCAGTTTCAGACGACAGTCACCACCGCTACCCTTGAACTCGGCATCGACATCGGAAGACTGGAACGCGCTTTTCAGATCGATGCACCGTTTATGGTTTCCTCGTTTTTGCAGCGTCTTGGACGTACAGGCAGACGCGATCTGCCGCCCGAAATGTGGTTTGTCATGCGTGAAGAACAGCCGGAGCCGCGTGCCATGCTCCCGACAACAATTCCTTGGAAACTCCTGCAGGGCATTGCGCTGGTTCAGCTGTATACAGAGGAACGCTGGGTAGAACCACCCAATTTCCGCAGACTGCCGTTCAGTCTGCTCTACCATCAGACTATGAGTACTCTCGCATCCTGCGGAGAAATGACACCTGCCGCACTTGCTTCCCGTGTGCTGACACTCAAATATTTCCACAGGATCTCAAAAGAAGATTATGCGGTACTTCTGCGACATCTCATCGAAACCGAACAGATTCAACGCACCGATGAGGGCGGTCTGATCGTCGGCATCAAAGGAGAACGTGTCACCAATAATTTCAAGTTTTATGCGGTATTTCAGGAGAATGAAGAATACACCGTCCGTTCCGAATCTCACGAAATCGGTACGATCGTACAGCCGCCTCCTGCCGGCGAGAAAATCGCCATTGCAGGACACGTCTGGGTGGTCGATGAGGTGGACCACGACAGACATCTGGTCTACTGCACCATGGTCAAAGGAAAAGTGCCTGCCTATTTCGGCGAATGCCCGGGCGACATTCAGACAAAGATCCTCGAACGGATGCGGCAGGTTCTGCGCGAAGATCTGTCCTACCCGTATCTGATGAAAAATGCGGCTGCAAGACTTTCACTCGCAAGACATACTGCACGAAACTCAGGTGCGGCGGAAGAACCCCTCATCTGTCTGGGCGGCGATATGTGGTGTCTGATGCCGTGGCTCGGCACCTATGCGTTTCTGGCACTCGAACGCTTCCTGAAAGTTCGATGTGCGGAAGCACTCAAGCTCAAAGGACTTGCGCCCTCACGCCCCTATTTCCTCGAATTCCGCATGAAAGCTGACAAAGAACAATTCTTTCAGGTGCTGTATGATGAGATTCAGAAACCGCTCGACCCGATGGAACTTGTCTACCCGAATGAAGTCCCCGTTTTTGAAAAATATGACGACTATGTCCCTGCGGAACTTGTCCGAAAGGGGTTTGCCTATGGAATTCTCGAAATCGACGAGATGAAAACGCGGATCCTGCAATGGACTGCACATTTGCAAAAAGCAGAGGATTCTGCTGCTGAATAGTCAACAAAACACCGTCTGTGGGATTCTGCTCACAGACGGTGCTTTTGTATCCGAATGATACTATTTTGCAGTCGCCAAAAATACGATCCGGCATTTGTGTAAAAAGAATGAAATTTCAGAATATACGACAATAATCATTGACATTCCCGTGAAAATATGGTATGCTGATAATGTAATTACACATAACAGGAGGGATTCTCTTGAACAGAATATTTCAGCGGACGGCGGGGCTGTTCCTCACGCTCGCATTCATCATACAGCAAGCATCCGTTTGCCCACAGCACAAAGCACTTTCCTTTGCCGCAGACTGCTCTCTTGACGCATTCGCCGCAGAGGTGAACGCCCTGTCTTTGTATAACGATTCACAAGATACCTACACAGAACTCGTCTATGACAAGCACAGCAATACGCTCTACTGTGACGGAGTGCCTGTCGGTGATTCCTACGGAGATATTGCCGTGGAAAACGGGACACTTGTTCGGAAAAGTGATGCTTTGCCAAGCAGAGCACTGCACCGTTCCGATTCCGTGTTGCTGACAGACTGTGCGGAAACAGAGGGGTACAACATCTCCGAAACAGAAGATGCCATTACCGTCACAAACGAATTTCAGACCGCAAGACTGATCGTCAAAGCGGCCGGCACACTTGATTCGTATGGGGCAAAGGCTTTAGCAGAAGGATACCGAAATCTGCATATTTTCCAGTACGCCTCCCCTGCGGATGCTTATGCCGCTTATCAGAAATATCAGGCAGATGACAATGTGGAATTTGTCCAGCCGTCACACATCTTACAGCTTCCAAAGCCGACAGATGCGTCTGTTACCAATGCGCTTATCTCCAATACACAGACGCACAGCTATAACACTTGGGGCGCAAAATATCTCGGTGTGGATGAATTTATCGAGGAGAATCTCAATAGTGAACTTCTCCCTGAGGTCGTTGTCGCTGTTGTTGATACAGGCATCAACCGCGCACAGTCCGCTTTTGACGGCAGAATCCTTGATGACGAAGTGAACTATTCCAATTCGGGCAACGATTCCGCCAATGACGATTTCGGACACGGTACGCACTGCACAGGTACAATTTGTGAACTGACCACGGATAACGTCAAAATTCTGCCGATCAAAGTATTTGATAAGGACGGAAGCGGCTCTGACGAACAAATCTATCTCGGACTGATGTATGCGATCGAACACAGCGCAGATGTCGTCAGCATGAGCTTTGGCGGACTGGGTGTCAGCCCGCTCGAAATCGAAGCCATGTCCATTGCCGATGAAGCAGGACTCACCTGTGTCGCGGCGGCAGGCAACAACGGCGATGATGCGGCATACTACTACCCCGGCGGCATCGACAGCTGCATTACTGTTGCTGCTGTAACCGAAAAACTAGATCTTGCTTATTTTTCCAACTACGGCAGCATGATCGATGTTGCCGCGCCCGGTGTCGGAATTCTCAGTACGGTACTCGGCGAAAACAATGAAACAGAAGCTTGGGACGGCACAAGTATGGCAACACCCCACGTTGCTGCCTGCGCAGCCCTGCTCAAAAGCTGCGATAAATCTCTTTCTCCTGCGAAAATCCAAGGGTTACTGCAAGCCAATGCTATGGATATCGGCGATGTGGGATTTGATGAGGAATTCGGCTGGGGACTGGTCTGCATGGACCCGTTCAACTGGTGTGAAGGTGTATGCCATACGCCGACTTTTTCCTTTGAAAGCGGTTTTTACGGGAATACCATTCATGTGGAAGCGGAATGCGTAACAGACGGAGCGGACATCTACTACACCACAGACGGAACCGTTCCCTCCAAAGAAAATGGTACGCTATATTCCGAGCCGATCACCATTGAATCCTCCACCTGGCTGCGTGCCATTGCTGTCAAAACAGGATGTGAGGACAGTATTCTTTCCGAAGCCGCATATACGATCTGCGGACAGGATACAGAAAATGCTTTCCAAATCGAAAACGGTGTGATCACAAAATATCTCGGTATTGCCGCTGCACCTGTCATTCCGTCAGAAGATGCCGACGGAAACCCTGTCACGGCAATCGGACCTGAGGCGTTCAAAAACAATTCGTTCCTTGTCACACTTCACCTGCCGGATACTGTTACAAAAATTGCAGACCGCGCATTTTCAGGATGTTCTGCACTCGAAACTGCAGAACTCCAAAATATCCAGTCTATTGGAGAAAATGCATTTGCAGGCTGTGAAGAGTTAGAAGAAGCTGACTGCACCGAAAAACTGACAACTGTTGGTGCCGCAGCATTCAAAGGATGTTCGTCACTCGAAGAAATACATCTCAACAGCATTACCAAACTGCCTGACGAATGCTTTATGGATTGTAAAGCCTTGGAAACACTCACAATTCCAAAAGCAACAGTCCTCGGTGATCGTGCATTACTGAACTGCACAGGGCTCAAAAAACTCGAATGTCCATGGAATCAGGTCACTTTGATCGGTGAAGCCGCATTGTCCGAATGCACCGCACTCAGCGGAGAATTCAAACTGGACGCACTGGAACAGCTCGGCGCAGAAGCATTTTCAGGGATGGTTTCCCTGAATAGTGTCCTGCTCCCTGAAAGCATGACGGAAATCCCCGCCAAGGCTTTTGCAGGCTGTGTACGGCTTGTCTATCTCTCTGCACCGAATGTTACCGTGCTTGGCGATTACGCTCTCGCACTCCACAAGGCATCCTTTGACCTTTCTGCCGATCTGCCGTTTGACAGAATTACAGCGATCGGTTCAGACGCTTTTGCAGGTTTTCCGCTCGGTGACGGCTTCTCGACCGTTTCGTTTGATGCCCTGACATCTGTCCCGTATCATGCCTTCTCCGAGGCTCTCGCAGGAGGACTTACCCTCCCAAATGCGACAAAGATCTCTGCAAAATCATTTGAAAACGGTGTCATTGGTATGCTGGATATTCCTGCCGTTGAAACGATTCCTGACGACTGTATGTTCGGATGTCAGTATGTTCTGCTTCCCGATGGGCTCTCAGAACTCAGCGAAACAGTCGGCGGCAATGTGAAATTCTTTGCAGCACCCGACACCGTACTGCCTGAAAGTTTTGCGGAACGCAGAATGTCTGCGCCCGAATGGATTCGCAAATCAGGTACGGCACGCAGCGTCGAACAGTACGGTTACACCGAACTCGCTGCACTCGCGGCAGGAAACAATATTTCGTACCAATGGTACAAACGCGGCACAGATGACAGTCTGCAGCTCATTGCAGATGCAGACAGCTATTTCTATACACCAAGTACCGCGCAGACAGGCGAATTTCATTATGTCTGCAAAGCGATAGATACGAACGGAAATGAAATTTCTGCGGACTATGTTCTCACAGTCACCTCCGGCAGTATGCCGCTGTACCTCGCAGAAGATTCTCCCGTTTATCTCGACAATACAAATCTACAAACACTTTCTTTCACTTCCGGCAAGACCGCCGGCTACAAATTCCAATGCATCAGTTCTGCACGTATGGTCGGCGTTCTGACCGATGAGGATAACCATTACATCGGTGAGATCGACCCGCGCACAGGGATTGTATCCTCTCAGCTGCCGCAAAGTTTCCCTGCCAGACTTCATGTCAGACAGCTTTGGACAGGCAGTACACAGATCTCTGTTTCCGCAACGGATGATACACTAATTCCGATTTCTGAATGCAAAGCCGATTGTCAGGCTGTCAGCTACCAGGACACGGATACTGCGTATACTCCTGCGCTGAAAGTCACCGCACCCAACGGAAAACTCCTGACAGAAAACAAAGACTATGTGATCGTCAGTCAGTTCACTCAGGAAAACGGTACGCTGACCATATTCGGTATCGGGAAATACACGGGATACATGACAGTTCCCGTTCAGGTCTATCCGCTTGCAAAAGAAGAAACGCCGAACCTGATAACCCTCAGCGATGCCAAGGACGTTCAGACTTATGTTTTTATCCCGAAAGAATCCGGCAAATATTATTTCTATGCGACCAACACCGAACGATACAAGGGAGAATATGAATACTATCTCCGTACAGGTTCCTACGGCACACACCGCTCCTACAACGTCAAAGTGTCCTGTACTGTCCTTGACAGCAACGAAAAACAGCTTGCGTACAATGCATACAATGCCTATACAGCCAACGGTTTTTCCGGAACGGTTCAGCTCCTTGCAGGTCAGAAATACTATTTCGAATGCCGCTCACAATCCGCTGCGGAGTACAATCTCATGATCGCACCGGCTATGCACGACCTGCGGAAAATCAAAGTTGTCGGCGGCTTCTATGGCACATACAATGACGAAACACCGCTGACGCCAACCGTAAAAGTCACACTCGACGGTGATTCCCTCACCGAAGGCACCGACTATGTTGTCGTACACGAACTGAACAATGCGCCAGGCACAGCAAGCACACATGTCATCGGCATCGGACGATATGTCGGTACTTACACACAGGAATACAATATCAGCTACAACGGACTCCATTGCAGCGAAAATACCATCGCACTCGAAGAACCCCAAACGATCGACCTTACGAGCTCACGCATTGCGACCTGCTGGTTCACCGCTGACAGCGGAAATCCTGACGAAAAGAAAACACTCTATACGATCGAAACCGAAAAGCCCAACGAAATTCTTTGCAGTATCTATAAATTCAATGCGGCAATGAATTTCTATTCCCTTGTTTTAGTCACAAACGGCAAAGAGGCATTCACGCTGGAAAACGGAACGTACTGTCTGGTCTTTTACACCAAACATTCTGACGTCACTCTCAGCTCGGCAGTTACCGTACACCGTCCCTATAATCTCAACAAAGCTGTCATTACCACGAAAGATGCGATCTATACAGGCGACCCGAAAGAACCTGAAATTACTGTTACCGTGGACGGCGAAGAACTCGTACTCGGTGAGGATTTCAAGTTCCGTTTCTACGATGAACACGCCGCAAATGGTACCACGTCCTTCATGATTGTTCCTGTCAATTCCTATACTGCTTACGATTCCTGTATGGGTACATTTGATATCGTGGTCGATTTGCCGAAAGATGCTCCGCTCCTGACACTCGGCGAACATGAAACCGCTGTTACACTCGAAAACAGACTCGCAATTTACCGCATTTGTCCCGAAGAAGATATGCGCTGTCTGATTGCAAGCACGGATGTTATGGATACCGTTATGCGTATATTTGACGCGGACGAAAACCTCATCACCGTCTGCCACGGAAACGGTACACAATCCCTCACATTCGACGCAAAAGCAGGCGAAACCTACTACTTTATGATCAAGTTCAACGGATTTGACCGTGAGGGCGTTCTGCATTTCGATTTCCGCAATGAATTCCGCTTGCTGGAGGACTGCGAGATCGAAAGCAATCCGATTTTCTGGACGGATGAAGAAACCGCACCTGATGTCACATTCACATATGATGGAGAACCGCTCACGGAGGGTGTGGATTATCAGCTCCGCTACTGTTATGACAACGTCAATATCGGTACGGCAACCGCAAACTTTATCGGTCTGGGCGACTATTTCGGTACGGTCGATGTACATTATGACATCATTGCTGAAGATTTGTTCGGACTCGAAGACCTCACGATATTCCCGATGCTTCACCAGAAAAAATATACGGGAGCAGAGGAGGAAACAGACTGCGATTACCTCGTTTACAGCTACACATCCGGACTGGATACCAAGCTCGCTCTGCGAATTTTCGACTTGTACTGCCGCATGACACTCCAGATCTATGACGAAAACGGCGATTTCATCCAGAGCGGTGAATTCACCTCCACAGGTGAGATCCCGTTCAGTCTGTCAGCAGGCAAGACCGTCTATATCCTCATGTCGGCATCTGACATCAACAGCACAAACCAGACCTATTCTATGTATATTGCAGACACAAGCGGCAAAGTATTTCAGAATGTTCACGACATAGAACACGGCGTTACTTACCGCACCTGCCCTGCTTTGCAATACGCAGAAGTATATAGTCTGGATACGGAAGAAACCGATGAAGCAACGATCCTCCCGACCGTTTCAGGTTATCCTGTCACATTTGTTCCTGAAGCCGCGTTCAGCAAACTGCCTGTTCCGTATACGGTATACGGCTATAATGGCTGTACGGCATCGGACTATTCCGCTGATTACGGCTTTGCGTATCTGAATCTCGATGCAGCGGAAGAACCGACTGCTACGCCCTTGACGGGCGACTTCAACCATGACGGCAAAGTGTCGATGGCGGATGCTGTCATGCTCTCCTATCTCACAGGCGAAGCAAAGCAATTCCCACAGGATTCTATCTGCTGGGACGGTGCAGACGTCAATAGCGATGGCATGGTCAACCTGTTCGATTTGCAGTTGTTCTTGCAGCAGTTTCAGACTGAGCCTGCGGAAACAGAAGAATAACAGATTTCATTTATAGCACAAAAACACCGCCGTAAACCGATACGGCGGTGTTTCTATTATTATAATATGCCGCGAAGAAGCGATACCAAAACAGAATTAGATACGAGCCAGCCCTCAGGTGTCATGGTCAGCCTTTCACCATCCAGATACAGATAGGTCGAAAGAAACGGTTTTGCATTGCGGAGCAGACATTCCCGTTCCAACGGATAATCCGAAAGCAGTATTCCCTCTTTCAGCCGCATTGCCAGCATAATACGTTCCGCCGCGCCGCAAGGAGATGCGTCTGTCAACTCGGTCGGCTGTTGCTCTGACATACAGAAAGCAGTCAAATCACGCGGAACAGCAAACCGCTCTCCGTTCAGACAGGAATGTGCCGCAGGACCGATACCGAAATATGGTTCACAACGCCAGTATTTGCAGTTATGACGGCTCTCATAGCCCAAACGCGCGAAATTGGAAATCTCATAGTGAGAAAAACCTGCCGCGGTCAGTAAGTCATGCAGCTGTAAGTAACGGTCTGCCATTTCGTCCTCGTCAAGCAGAAGCGGCGGTTGTTCCGCATATGGCGTGCCGTCCTCGATTTTCAGCAGATACACAGAAAGATGTGTGATCGGCAGAGAAAGTGCCGTCTGTACCTCCTCCGCAAGTACCATTTCGGTATGCCCTGCAAGTCCAAGCATCAAGTCAAGCGACAAATTCTGAAAACCTGCCGCAGTTGCTCGAAATATGGCATCTTTCCCCTGTTCCGCCGTATGATTGCGCCCAAGTGTCCCAAGCAAATCGTCCCGAAAGGACTGCACACCGACAGACAGACGATTGATGCCTGCCGTTTTCCAGCCGCGCAGTTTTTCATCGGTCATTGTCCGCGGATTCGCTTCCAAGGTAATCTCAGGATGATGCAGGTGAAACCGCGCGCTTATCTTGTCCAGTATCTCCGCAACTGATGCAGTCTGTAGCAGCGACGGTGTTCCGCCTCCAAAATAGACTGTATCTACATCCGTTCCTTCCGCAAGCGTATCCAAATTGCGGCAGACCGCCTTTACAAAAGCGTCTGCCGCAGATTTGGTGTAGGAACAGGAATAAAAGTCACAGTACGGGCATTTTTTCGCGCAGAACGGTACGTGAATATAAATCCCCGTCATCATTCGTGCTTAATGGCTTCCGTCAGTTTGCCAAAAAACATATTGAACACGAAATTGAACACAAGTGCAATTACGATCGGCAAAAAAGCAAACAGAAAGAGCTGTGTCTTATTCGTATGCAGAAAATACGTCACAAAGACCATGATGCAGGCAATGCCGCTTGTCACCGAATTGACGATCAGGTTCAGCTTTCCGTTGACGCATCTGCCGCCGCAGGACGGGCAATGTGCCCCCGATGAGGACATTCCGCCAGCTCTTGCTTTCAGCAGCGGTGAAAAGGTTTTCTCTCCGCAGATCGGACAGGTAAATTTCATTGGGACTTCTCCTTTTGTATGCACTTATTCGTCAAATTTGAGGACTGCCATGAATGCCTCGGACGGGACTTCGACCGTTCCCAGCTGACGCATTCTCTTTTTGCCCTCTTTCTGCTTTTCGAGCAGCTTCTTCTTTCGCGTAATATCGCCGCCGTAGCACTTCGCAAGAACGTCTTTGCGCATTGCCTTGACCGTTTCGCGTGCGATGATCTTTCCGCCGATCGCTGCCTGAATCGGAACCTCAAACAACTGACGCGGAATGTTTTCTTTCAGTTTTTCTGCGATCTTACGCGCTCTCGGGTACGCCTTGTCCGTATGCACAATGAATGACAGCGCATCGACAATATCGCCGTTCAGCATGAAATCCAGCTTGACAAGCTTTGACGGCTCATAGCCTGCAAGCTCGTAGTCAAGCGACGCATAGCCGCGTGTACGGGATTTCAATGCATCGAAAAAGTCGTAGATAATTTCGTTCAGCGGCAGCGTATAGTGCAGGTTCACACGGTTGTCATCAATATACTGCATATCCTTGAATACGCCGCGGCGTTCCTGACAGAGATCCATAATACCGCCGACATATTCTTTCGGTGCGAGAATATCCGCCTTTACCACAGGCTCCTCTGCATCTGCAATATTGGCAGGATTCGGATAATTCGACGGGTTATCGATCATCATGACCTCGCCGTTTGTCAGCGTGACACGATAAATAACGGACGGCGCGGTCGTGACCAAATCAAGGTCATACTCGCGTTCCAGACGTTCCTGAATAATTTCCATATGAAGCAGTCCCAAGAAACCGCAGCGGAATCCAAAGCCCAACGCGATCGAAGTTTCTGGTTCAAACGTCAGAGCGGCATCGTTCAGCTGCAATTTTTCGAGTGCATCACGTAGGTCGTTGTAGTGTGCGCCGTCCGCAGGGTAGATACCAGAAAAGACCATCGGGCTGACTTTGCGGTAGCCGGGCAGCGGCTCTGCGCACGGATTCTCTGCAAGCGTTACCGTATCGCCCACACGTGTTTCGCCAATGCTCTTGATGGATGCGGTCAGGTAGCCGACTTCGCCTGCGGTAAGGCTGCCGCGATTGATGTGCTCGGATGCACTCATGACACCTGCTTCGACGATCGTAAACTCTGCGCCAGTTGCCATCAGACGGATGCGGTCACCAACTTTTACCGTACCCTCTTTCAGGCGGACATAGATAATAACACCCTTGTAGGAATCATAATAGCTGTCGAAAATAAGAGCCTGCAGCGGCGCATTTTCATCGCCCTGCGGTGCAGGAATATCTGTGACGATACGCTCCAGTACTTCTTCGATATTTGTTCCCATCTTTGCAGATACACGCGGCGCATCCAGCGCGGGAATACCAATGACGGATTCCACTTCCTGCGCGACACGTTCAGGCTCTGCGGACGGCAAATCAATCTTATTGATAACCGGTACTAGTTCCAGATCCGCTTCTACCGCAAGATAAGTATTCGCAAGTGTCTGTGCTTCAATGCCCTGAGAGGCATCCACGATCAGCAGCGCACCCTCACAAGCGGCAAGCGAACGGCTGACCTCATAGTTAAAGTCCACATGACCGGGGGTATCTATCAGATTGAAGCGATAGGTTTCCCCATCTTTTGCAGTATAATCCAGCGCGACTGCGCGTGCCTTGATCGTAATGCCGCGCTCACGCTCGATATCCATATTGTCTAACAGCTGCTCCTCCATATCGCGGACGGCAACAGCACAGGTCTTTTCCAGAATGCGGTCGGCAAGTGTCGATTTGCCGTGGTCAATATGCGCGATGATACAAAAATTGCGGATATTCTGATTTGCCAAAAGTGGTTCCTCCGTTTCTTGATACATTCTTATACAGTATACCATACTCTTTCGGAAATTGCAATGTTTTTTTGCAATTCATTTTCTCTGCCTGCTCTGATGGCTCTGCAAAATCCGCGTAGATTGTTGATTTTCGAAACAACTTTGCGAAAGAAATCCGTTCTGTATATTTTTCACTTGATATTTCTATTGTTTAATCAGATTATATAACAGCAATGTGCGAATATTTTAATCATATATGCGTTATTTTTATTCTATTTCTATAAATCTATCATTTAACTTTATCGCCTGACATACAAAAACAGGATACAATATATTATTGACAGCAAGCCCTTATAGTGATATAATTTAGGATGGTGTTTTATACCGAAATTTTATAGAAAGGATGTTCCCATGAAACAAGGATTTCTCAAAACCCTTTGCGGACTGACAGCGGTTTCCCTCCTGCTGAGTAATTTGTCTCCGACGATTGCAGTCGCAGCTGATGAAACAGCTCCCGCTTTCAGCGCAGATGTCAATGGTGATGGCTCCATTGACGAAAAGGACAGGGATGCCATTTTAGATGTCATCGCCTCGTCCATCGAAACCATCTCCTCCATTGACGGCTTTGAACAATACGATGCCAATAATAATGGTATCGTTGATGCCGCCGATGCACTCGCAGTTGACCAGTATGTCAAAAAAACAAGAAAGGCGCTCCCTGCGCCCTACGGCGATTACCTCGATGATTCGCTGACCTTCGCCCTGACAGATTCGGCTTGCTTTGTCGGCGAGGACGCGACGCTTGATTTCTCGATCGTTGACTGGTCCAAAGACATTGCAGCATACGACTTTGTCTTCCATGTACCGAACGGTCTGACCCCGAAATCTGCTGCCTGCACAGGCTCAGCGAGAACGATCGTCAAAGGCAACGCCATCCGCGTGTTCGGTCTGGCAAGCGATCTGGAACTCAACCGTGGTAAAATTGCATCGCTGACCTTCCACTCGGATCTGAGCGGCGATATTCCCGTTTCGCTTGATGTTTCCAATGTCTACGACTCCGAACTGAACTATTATCATTCCGAAGACCCGACAGCGAACGTTACCGTTTACGACACCTTCTCCCCTGTCGCACTCGTCGCTGACGGTATCTCTTCCAAATCTGTCATGCTCAGCTGGGAAATGCCCTATTCGGAAGCTCCTGTATCCGGCTTCGGTATTTTCCGTAACGGCGAACAGATCGCAGACTCCGTCGAAACCTCATATCTTGACACAGATCTGGCTCCCGATCCCGAATATACATATACCGTCTGTGCCTATAATGTGAACGGTGACCAGACAGACCCCTCTCTCCCGCTGACTGTCACCACAGCCGCACCGAAAATCGAAAGTGCGGCATTCCCTGCTGATTCAGTTGCGTTCACAAATTGTGATCTGACTGTGAAACTCGCACAGAAAACAGTCTTGTCTGAAATGACCATCCTGGTCGGAACCGGAAAGACTGCTGTGAAAGACACGGTGAAATTTGATCCGGAGGGTATCACAGAATGGACACATCACCTTGACGTTTCTGCACTTGCTTCAGAAGAATATCCTGTCAAGGTCACTGTTACCGATCTGGACGGTGCAACAGATTCTGCTGAGATCTCCGTCTTTATTCAGAACTCTCAGCCTGCACCGCTGACCATTCAGGGCTATGCCGGCGGCGAAACCGCTACTCTGACATGGGAAATTGCCCCCGAAGCAGATGTCACAGGCTACCGCGTATATCGTCAGACACCTGATGACAAGGAACTCCAGCTGATCGGCACCATCGACAGCCGCTCCAAGCTGGACTATACTGATACAAAACTCGATGCAACCCTCGAATACACCTATGGTGTCACCGCGGTCAACGGCTACGGTATCGAAAGCGAAATGAGCAATCTCGTGACCGTGAAGCCGGAAGCAGACACCGTACAACCTGAAATCACCTATTTCTACCCCACAAAGAATGCTCGTCTCAGCGGCGAAAACACTGTAATTGTCCGCGCTTCGGACAACAGCCGCATGGACCATGTTGCCTGTCTGATCTCTGAAGATGAAGGCAAAACATGGAATGACCTGTTTACCGCAGACGGCACAGAGGGCAGATGGACACTCGATACCGCCGATTACAAAGACGGTATCTATCAGCTCAAAGCAATGGCTTACGATGCCGCCGGCAACCAGAGCCTTGAAACTTCCATTGTCACCCTCGATTTCGACAACACCGCTCCGGAAGCAGTCACCGGCGTCAGCCTGAAAGAACCTGCGCAGCCGACTTCTGCTGTCATTCAATGGAATGATGTTGCAGACGAAGATTTCTCTGCTTTCCTGGTTTACCTCTCTACAGGCAGCACCGTCAAAACCTATACTGTCAACACTCAGCTCGGTATCAGCCTGACAGGTCTGTCCGCAGGTGTGGAATATTCTATTACTGTCGCTGCTGTTGACCAGACAGGCAATGTCGGTGCGGTTTCTGAACCGTTCGTTTTTGAAACACCGTATGACATTGCGCCCCCTGTGATCACAGATGTTTCCTGCCCGCAAGTTATCTCTTCAAGAGCCGCTGCATATTTCACCATTAAAGCAGTAGATAACTCCGCCATTACAACATACTATATTCAATTATCTCAGGACAAGGAAAACTGGACTACCCATTCCAGCAGCAACTACTATTTTACATTGTACGAAAGCAATCTGGTAGATGGCCCTGTTTATGTCCGTGTCTACGCACGGGACGCTTATGGCAATGTCGGTAATCCCGATGAAGCGGAAATCATTACCATTACCGCTGATGTCACGCCCCCTGCTGCGATCGAAGATGTCACTGCTGAACAGCTGACAAACGGCATCAAGCTCACATGGACCGCGCCTGAAACCGCTGCGTCCTATCAGCTGGAACGCTCCACATCCGAAAGCTTTTCAAGCATTGAATACATTTCCAACCGTTTCTACTCCACGCAGTACACCGATACAACTGTTCGTCCCGACACTACCTATTATTATCGTATCGCTTCCTTCGACAGCCTCGAAAACATGAGCCAATACTCTGAGCCAGTTTCCATCCACTATGCAAAGGATGAAACCGCTCCTGTCATCAACAGCGTATACCTCTCCTACAATGATATCATCTGCGAATCTGCAAGAACATTCCAGGTCATTGCAAAGGATGAGGTCGCAATGGCTTCGATTGATCTCTCCTATGCAGCTGACGATTCCGATAGCTGGACTGCTTTTTCGGGCACAACGGAATTCTCTGCTGACAAAAAACAGCTCCACATCATCGGTGAACTGCCTGACGCTGTCCTCGATGCAAAGACCGTCAAGATCCGTGTCGTTGCAACGGATGCAGCAGGCAATTCGTCTGAACCGAAAGACTATTCTTATATCGTCAACAACGGAAAAACCGAAATCACAAACCTCACCATTACAAAAGGCGATTCGCAGGTGCTGATTTCCTGGGATTCCCCTGACGTTTCACAAACCGCATTGTTCGAAGTGTTCCGTACTGTCAACGGCGGAAAAGAATACTGCCTCGGTTCGATTCGTCCGACTCCTGACACCACCCATTATACTTTCTCTGATACCAGACTGGAAGAATCCGGCACTTATGTTTACCGCGTTCTCGCAACACAGACCACGGGCAACAAGAATTCTGTCACCGAAGAACCGATTCAAGTACAGTCGATCCCTCGCCCTGTTCTGAATGTCGATTCTCCGCAGCAGCTCGGTGCATCCTACTTCTTTGATGCGACTGCTTCGCAGAACGCTGACGAGATCACCTCTGTCGTCCTCGACTACGGTGACGGCTCCACCGACACCGCTTCTAAGGTTTCCGCTGCAAAATTCCAGCACACCTACGCAGAAACGGGTACTTACACTGCTACCCTTACGTGCAGCAATTCCGACGGCATTTCCAAGAGCTGCACCAAGACCATTGTCGTTGAAGACGCTTCGCACATCGCAAAAGTCCTTGTAAATGTCAAGACAACAGCAGGTACCGCTGCGAAAAATGCAACCGTCTACGTAGATGTCGGAACAGATGAACAGGTCACTTATGTTACCGACGAAAACGGCTTTGTTTCCTTTACCGCAACCGACGGCGACCACGAAATCGGCGTTTTCGGTTCGAACTATCTCCCTGTTACCAAAACTGTCACGCTGATCGCAGGCGCAGAAAACAAAGTTGACTTCTCTGTTGTCTGTGACGAGATCGTGGACGCAACCTTCAAGATCTCCCGTATGTCGCTGTCCGAAATCAAGGCAGCAGGCATTGACGTCACAAGCCGTCAGAATCTCAACATCGTCCGAATTGATGTTCAGATCTGCTATTCCGACGTGATCCACTCCAAGGAAGAACTGAAGATGTTCTATGACTACGATGAACATCGTTTCTATCTCCCCGACGAATTAAGAGAAAAAGGCTATGAAGTCCACTCTGTACAGTTCGACAAGAATGAGGAGATCTCAGCGATCGTTCTGATGAACATTCCGACAGAAGTTCAGTCGCTGAAAGAATTCTTCAAAGTCAGCCTGATCGTTACAAACAACGCAGATACCGAATATACCCTCCAGAATACTGCTGTCACCCTCAATGTTCCCGCAGGTCTGACCATTATGGAGGAGAATTCCTCTCCGCGTACTGTTACACTCGGCGACATTGCCGGTCAGAGCTCCGCAGAAGCTTCGTGGATCGTTCGCGGTGACGCAAAAGGTTCATATAATGTTTCCGCAGATTTCAGCGCGGTACTCTCGAAATTCAACGAATCTGTTTCCAGAAATTTTGTATCCGAACAGAAAATCAATGTCATCGGCAGTTCTGCACTTGACATTCATGTCAATCTGAACCCCTATATCGCAGGCAACCGTCTGCTCGCAGAAGTTGCGATCAAGAACGTTTCCTCTATCCCTGTATATGAGGTCGGTGCAGACATCAAAGACCAGCTCTATGAAATCAACTACTCCGAACTGGCTCTCGGTACTGCAACCCTCATTCAGTCCCGATTCACCGGTAAGGACAAGATCCTCAAAGTCCTCGATGAAATGCCGAATGTTGTCGAAACCCTCAACCCCGGTGAAACATTCAGTCTCCTATACAGCATCACAGGGTTCAACGGCGAATACAATTTCAAGACCCTCAGTGCTATCGGCGATACCCTCGAAGCAAAAGTGCAGGGCGATGCAAAGGTTACTGTCAGCATTACGCCCGTTTCGAGAGTCGATACCAATTCCCTGTTCTACGGCATTGCGTTCGACCGCGAAAAGGACTTCCTCTTTGCAGTCCGCAACAACGCACGCCGCGAACTCTCTGACGCCCATGTCTGCGTATACTCCTATGAAAACAACAAGAAGGTTATACTCGGCGAAGGCGATACCGATGAACGCGGCAGAATCATTATCCCGCGCGGCGATCCGACCAAAAAGTACTATGTCACCGCACAGAAAGATGGTTACGACCGCTACTACGATCCGAACTTCCACTTTACCAGCACCGGTATCTCTGATACCATCATCCTTCACGGCGATTATGACGAGGCGGATTACCAGCTTGTCAGTGCATATCTCGTAGAAAATTCCCGCTACCACAACCTGCTCCGCAGCTCCTATTCGCTGATGGTCGGTGACGGAAAACAGTTCGAGATCCATGCAACCGGCGTGGATGGTATTACCAAATACCAGCTCATGCAGGATCAGAGAACTCTCGATACCTGCACACCCGAAGGCAACACGGCAGTCTTTGATAATCTCGAAACCTCTGACTTCCGTACACAAAAGAATGTATTCGTCCGCTGCTTTATCGAAACAGGCGAATACATTGATACCCCGCTCAATCTGGTCATCAATGAAGATCCCAGCAGATACGAAGAAACCGTTGCACAGGCTGTTGCGAATGCAACTGCTCCTGAATCTTCTGTCAGTGTCCGTATCCCGGATGCGATCGAATTCTGTGCAGGTATGGAAATCAACCTGAAAATCTCTGCATTCTCCCGCGGAGATGTCAGTGTTTCCATGTCTGTTTCCAATGAGGGTGTTGTCAAGTTCTCCGCTACTTTCAATACAAAGAAAAAGCCTGAGAAAACTCTGGCAGAAGGTATTTCCGATCTGGACAATATCCTTTCCGATCCGAAATCCCACAAGGAATTCAAAATCGGTAAAGGAAAAGGCTCCTTCTCTATCAGCGGATATTTCGAAGGCACTTATGACGCGAAAACCGGCGACCATACCTTCACGGGTAAGGTCATGGCAAACTTCTCGTTCAATGACACCATTTTCTCCGGTCGGACAGTCATTTGGGTCATCCCTGTTTACTACGGTCTGGATTTCGGCTTTACGCTGAGCGGCGGCTTCATGCTGTCTTACTCCACGAAAGAAACTGAAGGCTGGAAATTCCGCGTTCTCCTCGAAGCTTCTGCAACACTTTCAGCTTACGGCTGTGCAGGCGCAAAAGTTCCCGGAACCAGCATCGGCGTCGGTATCGGTCCGAAAGTTTCGGCATCTTCGACCTTTAAGTTCGAGTTCCTCCCTGCAAAGATCACACTTTGGAACATCTCGGGCAAAGTTTATCTCCACGTTGACTACGTCATCGGTTCGGCTGACATCAAGCTGTTCGACCTGTTCAATGTCAACATCATTCCAAACGACAAAGTTCTCTCCCGTGATATGATTAAATCGCTTGGTCTTTCCGATATACAGGCAGAGGAAATCAATGCGGCAATTCAAGAAGCTGCACAGCAGCCGTCTCCTGAAACCCCGAAGGCAATCTGGAACGGCACGATCTCCGCTTCGAATGCACTCGATATTCTCGAAACCAACTGTGCAGGCACCTCCAATGTTCAGCTCATTCCTTACGGCGACACCGCTATGATGCTCTGGAATTCCCAGAACACCGAACGCGGTAAGTACAACGCAAACTACCTCGCATACTCCATCTACAACACCGAAACAGGTACATGGAGCGAACCGAAGGCTGTCGATGACAACAAGAATATTGATGTTCTCTCTGCTGCTGTCGCAACCGAAAACGGCATCTATGTAGCATATCAGGAAATCGACACCGAATATGCAGACGATGACACCATCGACTTCGCAGAATTCTCCAAGCACTATACCATTACCACTTGCCGCTTCGATGCAGAAACAGGCACATTTACAGACTTCAATACAATGCCTGCCGCTGCCGAAGGAACCCACGCCAATATCCCGAGCTTCATCGAAGCAACGGACGGCACTCTCTACCTCATCTGGAGCGAAAACACAAACGGAAGCTTTACTTCTGCTGACACAGACAATGTTCTGCGTTATGCAACCCTCGGTGAGGATGGCTGGTCAGAACCCCAGACATTCGTTCAGAATATTACAAGTCCTGACAGTTTCGTCTGCCTCTGCAATGAACTGGGCGCTCCTGTAATCGCATATTTCAGCGATAAAGACTGTGATCCGGCAACGACAGATGACATTCAGCTGATCGTAGCAGACATGGAGGGTACCACACACGTTCTCGCAGAGGGCGCACTCAGCCACCTCTACTCCGGCGAACTCCCGCAGGGCGGAAACGGTCTGCTCTGGATGAATCAGTCCCAGTTCAACTACTCCGTCAACCTCAGCGATGCTGCTGAAATGGATACACCCGCAGGTTATCTCATGAACGGCTTTACCGTTTGCGGAAACCGTATGCTCTTTACGGCTCCCTCCGATAACGGAAGTGTCCTCTGCTCCGTAGAGTACGACGCCGAAAGCCAGAGCTTCTCGAAGCCTGTTGTTCTCTCACAGTCTGCGGATATCAGCCTGACTGCACCCCAGACGATCGCTGTCGGTGACACGATGCTTTATGCACTCCACGGCTTGCAGTTCGTCAGCACAGAAGACAGCTTCAGCTCCGCAAATCTCCTCCTCGGCGGAAAGATCGCGGAAACGACAAACGTCAAACTCGACAAAGTCAGCTTCTCCGCTTCGGATGCCAAGGCAAATGAAGCATTCCCGATCACACTTTCCATCACCAACGATGGTACAAAGGCTGTTTCTAAGGTGACTGCTTCGCTGATCGGTCATGATGAAGCGGTCATTGATTCCGCAGAGATCGCAACAGACCTCGGTTCCGGTCAGAGCGGTCAATTCACCTTCTCTCCGAAACTGCCTGCAGATTTCCTCACCGAGTATTACGAGATCCGCATTGCAGCGGACGGCGAAGAAACCAACAGCGAGGACAATTCCGCACAGCTCAACCTCGCGCTGACTGACCTCACCCTCACAAGCTATATCGAATATGTGGGCGACGACGAGGATGTTACCATTATCGTCGAAAACAAGGGCAATCTTCCGACCACAGCATACATCAAGGCGGAAAATTCCAACGAGGAAACCATGCGCCTGATCCCCGATGAAATTGCACCGCACAGCTCCGTCATATTTACTGTTGACGGAAAAGAACTGCTCGGCACGGCATACCGCGACTTTGTCACTCTGACCGTTGTTTCTGATGCTGTTGAAGACTTCAATGAAGGAAACAATATGCAGACATTGATCCTCTCGCAGGGCGGTTTCCACGATGAGATCCTCGGCGATGTGGACTACAACGGTGTCATTGACAGCGACGATGCTGACCTCGCGCTCAAGTATTTCCTTGACACCATGATCGGTTCTGAACCTTGCATCACGGAAGCTCAGGCAAATATGACCGATGTCAACCAGGACGGCGTTTCCAATGCCGACGACGCAAACATGATTCTGCTCTACTACCTGAACACGATGATGGGTCTGACGACTGACCCGCTGCCTGTGTTCATTGATTCCTATTTCACAGGAGGTACTGCTGAATGAAACCTTCCATTTTATTCACGCGGAAACAGCATACATTCAAACGTACTGCTGCTTTTGCCGCCGCTTTTGCCATGCTGATTCAGGCAGGAATTGGCGGCTCCGAAGACATTTTCTCGAATCTCACTCCCGACCATAGTGCTGCAAATGCGGCACTATGGCGGCAGAATTCGATCGTACTGGATGCAAATGCCGAAGCGATCGTTCCGCAGGCTGCTACCACAACTGCTCCTGTCACCACTTCCACGGCAGCAACATCCAAAACGACCGCCACTTCCAAAACTACCCAAACAACGACCGTTCAGACGACTGTCGCCGAAGAAACCACCACAACAACTACCAGAATCAACGAAAATGAAAAACTCGGCTTTGCCTATACGGTCTATGATGACCATGTTTCTATCAACGCTTGGCTCAATGACGGCGAGACTGTCGAGATCCCTGAAACGATTGAAAAACTCCCCGTCACAGAAATCGGCAAGAACGCTTTTTCAAATCATAGCCTTGTCAGCGTTACCATTCCGGACAGCGTAACAGTGATTGATGATTATGCATTCAACTACTGCCAGGCTCTGCATGATGTCACACTCCCCAAAGGTCTTACCAGAATCGGAAAAAACGCTTTCTACGACTGCTATGCACTCGAAAGCATTACTTTCCCGTCAACCCTCACCCAAATTGATGATAATGCATTTGAATACTGCTACGGCCTCCAGGAAGTCAACTTCAATGACGGTCTGAAATCCATCGGCAGGTACGCCTTTGGCGACTGTACCGCATTACACTCGGTGAATCTCCCTGATTCCGTCGTAAGCCTCGGCGAGGACGCTTTCTACTACTGCAAAGCTCTGGAAACCCTGAAACTTCCGAAGAATCTGACTTTTATCCCGAACTACTGCTTCTACTACTGCCGTGCGCTGACAACACTGGAACTCCCTTCCGGTTTGACAGCCATTGGTGACGATGCATTCTATGACTGTTATTCTCTGGCAGATGTGGAATTTCCATCCTCTCTGGTGTCTATCGGAACTTATGCGTTCGGCTACTGCTACAATCTCACCGACCTGAAGTTCCCAGACGGACTGCAATACATCGGAAAAGATGCATTCTACTACTGCTACGGTCTGAAATCTGTATCCATTCCTGCATCGGTACAAAGAATCGATGACTATGCATTCGCCTCGACCTATGCTCTGAAAACAGTCGTCTTTGCAGAAGATGCCGAATGTTCACTCGGCTCGTACATCTTCGAGTACTGCCGCAGTCTGACATCTGTCACGCTCCCGAAAAATCCGGAAGCACTTGGCAGCTATATGTTCGAAAACTGTACGTCACTCAAAACCCTCGTACTGCCTGAAACGCTGACTGTTATCCCCGACGGCTGTTTCCAGTCCTGTTCGTCTTTGTGTGATATTACACTTCCTGAATCCGTCACAGCCATCGGCAAAAGTGCATTCAGAAACTGTTCAGCTCTGAAAGAACTGCAATTAAGCAATGTTACATACATCGACGATTATGCATTCTACTATTGCAGCGGCATAGAAGAATTCAAATGCAGCGATGCACTGGAATATCTCGGAAGCTCTGCATTTGAAAGCTGCCGAAACCTGAAATCCGTTTCTCTGCCGGAAAACTGCAAAGCCATCGGCGACGGTGCATTCATCGAATGCCGAGCACTCGAAACGCTGACATTGCCTTCGACTTTGGAGGCGATCCCTCAAAGACTGTGCGAAGACTGCTCGTCCCTGAAAACGCTCGAACTTCCGCAGACAATTACGACAATCGGATACAATGCATTTTTCGGATGCACCGCATTGTACTTTGACGCACTGCCGGATACTGTAAATAGTATTGGAAATAATGCATTCAACGGAAGCAAAGGCATCAAGCGCCTGACGCTCTCTCCTGACTGCCAATACGGAGCCAGCGCATTTTCCGGCATGACTGAACTTCAGGAACTGACAATCGGAAAAGACATCACACTTTCCGCTTCTATGTTCGCATCCAGCAAGAGCCTGCGCTTTGTCCGCTTTGAAGGCGACATCGCATCCTACACACTTCCGAAAGAATTGTTTGGCAACTGTTCCAATCTCCGCCGCGTTGACTATCACGGCACGCTCACATCCATTCCGGAAAATTTCTTCTTGAACTGTACAAACCTCGAATTTACAATTCCGGATACAATCACAAACTTTGGATATAATTGCTTTGCAAACTGCAAGAACATTCAGGGCGTTGTGAAGATCCCTGCCAATGCTACCGTCAACAGCTATGCTTTCTCGAACTGTGAAGGAATTACGGATTTCGTATTTGCCGGTCCTTTGAAAAGCCGCGGCTACGCTTGCTTTGCCGGCACAGGCATCGACCACACGCTCATTGATGCAAATACCACTTACATTTATCCCGGCGAATATATGGGATGTAAAAATCTCACTTCGGTCACAATTCCTGAAACCGTCACTTCAATCGGTGATACAGCTTTCAAGAATTGTACCAACCTCAAAGAAGTCAAATTCTCCAACAAGCTCGCTCAGCTCAATATTCAGGTATTTTCCGGCTGCACAGCACTGGAATCTATCACAATTCCCTCTTCAGTCAGATATATGGCCGAAAATGTCTTTGAAAACTGTACTGCACTGAAATCCGTTTCGTTCCCTGCGGACAGTCCCATTCGTGACATCTTAGCCAATACATTTTTGAACTGTACAGCACTCGAACAGATCGCTCTGCCTGAAAATCTGACACATCTCGGCGACTATGTGTTCAAAGGCTGCACCGCGCTCGAAAACATCTATCTGCCGAAAACACTCACAACACTCGATATTGGTGTGTTCTATGGCTGCACAGGTCTGAAAGAGATCTCGCTTCCCAACGCACTCAGTTCTGTCAAATCGCAGATATTCAGCTACTGTTCTGCGCTGAAGAATGTCACACTTCCTCCGAAAATGTCTACGATTCCGATCGGTATGTTCAGCTACTGTACCGCACTGGAAACCATCAATCTCACAAACAACATCCACTCTATCGACAGCTATGCGTTCTCAAATTGCACTTCTTTGAAATCCATAGAGATCCCGAAGTCTGTCACGTTTATAAACTCCAATGCGTTTATGAACTGTACCGCTCTCACGGAAATCGTCATTCCTGATTCGGTTCAAAAAATCAACAGTTCACTCTTCCAGGGATGCAAAGCACTCGAATCTGTCACGCTCCCTGATACGATCACCAGCATCGGAAACAGTGCTTTCTCGGAGTGTTCCGCTCTCAAGAGCATTGACATTCCAAGCAGCGTCAAAACGATCGGTTCTTCTGCATTCCACAAGTGCAGTACGCTCGAAAAGATCACAATTCCGGAAGGCGTCACTGCATTGAATTCCTCTACATTCCAAGAATGTGAAGCACTCTCCGAAGTCATTCTGCCGAGCACATTGAAATCAATTGAGTACTATAGCTTTCTGAAATGTCCGGCACTGAAAACGCTGACCATTCCGCAGTCTGTTGAAACGATCAACAACTACTCGACATTCGATAAGGACATTACGCTTGTCGTTACAAAGGATTCTCCTGCTGAGCAGTTTGCTGTCACATACAACTTCAAATACGAATTGAACGAGGATGAAGTCCAGACAACAACGACCGAAACAACAACCACAGAGATCGGCACAGACACAACGGAAACCACCACCCAAACAACCACTGTCACTCTCCCTGACAAAACACAGTACGATGAAGAAAGCGGTTTGTATTACACCGTAAACCAAAAGGCCGTTACCATCGTCGGCTGCGACAAGAAAAGAACCGAACTGATCGTTCCCGAAAAGATCGACGGACTTCAGGTCTCTTACATCGGCGAGTCTGCATTTGCAAATTCGATGGCGGAATCCATTTCGCTTCCGAAGAGCATTTCCAGTCTGGCGTACAAAATGTGCCAGAATGCAACTGCCCTGAAATCCATTTCATTCGGCTATCAGGTCAACACAATTCCCGAAAGCTGCTTCGATGGCTGTACTGCATTGACTGATTTCCCGACCACCTACATCAATTACATCTACACCAACGCATTCCATAATTGTACATCGCTCAACATCCAGAAATGGCCGTCTCTCAGCTCTGTATCCAGCAGCGCGTTCAGCGGCTGTACTGCTCTGACTGCATTTACCATGCCCGGTGAATGCTCTTATGTCCCAAGCAATCTGTTCGACGGATGTACGGCTCTGGAATCTGTCAAGATCTCCAACTACTGCACTTCCATCGACAGCTATGCATTCCACAACTGCTCAGCTCTGGCTTCCATTCAGATCCCTGCAATGGTATCCTCTATTTCCTCCCACGCATTTGACGGCTGTACCAAACTGGAAAGCATCGAACTGCCTGACGCGGTCACATACCTGAGCGACCATGTCTTCGCAAACTGCACCTCGCTGAAATCGTTTGTCGTCCCGAAGGACATCAGCTACCTCAACGATGGTACATTTGAAAACTGCACCTCGCTCGAATCCATCACGTTCAATGACAAGATTGATACCATTTACAATTATATGTTCCGCAACTGTACAGCACTCAAAGAAATCACGTTTCCAAGCAAGATCACAAATGTCTATACCGAAGCATTCCGCGGCTGTACTGCTCTTGAACGTGTGACATTCGAAACAATGGATAATCTGTACTTCTCAACGTACAGTTTCCTTGACTGCCCGAATCTGACGGAAATCAATTCGCAAGCAACCTATTTCAGTTACGGTACAAACTGTGTTGGTTTCCAGTCTGTCACAACGGACGGCGAAACTACCCTCATTCCTTCTGAAAAGCCTGTCACATTTTCCATGATGCCTTGCACCAACCAGCAATACTACCTCGAAAGCTATCCCGGTGCGAATGTCATTTGGAAGACTCAGGGTATTACCTATCATCTGAATGAAGCAGGCGATGGCGTCATCATTGATAAGATTTCTTCTCAGTCAGACAAGAGCCTTAGTATTTACCTGCCCGATCAGATCGATGGTCTTCCCATCGTACAGATCGGAAACGGTACGCCCTGCCTCGATACCCCGAATGCAAGCTATGTATATTGCTCGGTCAATGCTCCGATTGAAACGATTGCAGACTATGCGTTCTTCGGCTGTAAAAACCTGTCCAGCTTCAGCACCAATAGTGAGGTTCTGGAAAATGTTGGTCTGGAACTGTTCTACGGTACAGAATATCAGAACAACAAAAAGGAAAACGCGCAGGATCTCATCATCGCTTCCAATATTCTCTACCGCTGCTTTACAAACAGCGAATCCTATACGGTTTCTGATACAATCACGAGAATTGGTTCTGATGCGTTCCGCGCAAACAAAACGCTGAAAGAGATCATCCTGCCGGAGAGTATCGTCAGAATTGATGACGGCGCATTCTTCGACTGCACTGCTCTGGAAAGCATGGTTCTTCCCGAAGCAACCGTCACACTCGGCAACACCGCATTCGGAGGCTGCTCGAGCCTGACAGATGTCACAATGGGTGCAAATCTCTCCGAAATCGGTCAGAACATCTTCTATCAGTGCGATGTCCTGACCAATGTGACCGCCCCCGAAAAATCTGCCGCATCCGCTTGGATCGCAGAGAATTTCACCGCGAAATAATAATCAGCGCGTCACAAAATACCCCATAAACAAAATAACCGACTGCCCTTGCGACAGTCGGTTATTTATTTTAATTCGTTATTCCCAGTCATCGGAACGGTTCGGGTGCTTCGGCTTGCGTTTATAGGCTTTTGGATTTTCCTCTATTATCTTTGTTACGGGGTTGACGCCGTCCCAGTCACCGCGCTTTTGCTCATCAATCTCTTTTTTTGCTTTTTTGCTTAATTTTTCATATGGTACAAATTTCTCCATTTTTTACACCTGCTTTCGTTTCATAAAATCGGATAAAAATGCACCTCTGTCCTGTTGCAGCAGAGGTGCAAAATGGTCTTCAAGATGATTTGTTATATTGTTCACCAAATATTGCTATTGAGTAACAAATATTACAAAACGGTAATTAAATTTCGGTATCAAAATCATCCTCCGCATTTTCGGGCAGAGAATCCTGTCCCGTCGTGCTATAAAAACGCTTGTAATCGGACGGGGTACAATGCTTGATTTCCTTGAAAATACGGTTAAAAGTCGTCAGGCTCGAAAAACCTGAGCGCATTGCGACCTCGGTAATCGGAATCGACGGGTCAAGCAGCAGCATCTCTGCGGCACGGGTACGGCGCAGATTGATATACTGCAAATAGGACATCGAGTTGAATTCTTTGAAAATACGAGAGAAATGATACTTGCTGTAACCTGCGATATCCGCAAGCTTGTCCAGCGAAATATCATACATATAGTTCTTGTCGATATATTTCAGCACCATGTTGAATTTCTCAGAATACTGGTACATTTTGTCCTTTGCACAGGCAAGGGAGATCCGTGTCCGTTCAATTTGATACTCACGGACAGCAACCAGCAGACTGATGAGATTCATATAGATCTTTACATCGGAAATTTCCGAATAAGCATAGTACTGGGAATAAATGTCAAGAATTGCTTTTTTTGCACGCAGATACAGCGTTTTGTCAAGTTCAGGCGTAATGTGCTGCGGCGTGGCAAGCACCGGTTTGATGGCATCCAAAGCACTGACATCCGTCAAAACACTGCTGTCGCACTGGAAGATGATTCGTCTGCCTTCCTGCGGCGGAAGGGTGTGCAGCTCACGCGGCGGAATGATCAGAATTTCACGCTCTTTCAGCGAAAAACTTTCTCCGCCTGTCCGAACTGTAAACGAATTCTCAATCGGCATGATAATTTCAATCGCATTGTGCCAATGTGTCGGATAAAACTCCGTCTGCACATTGTCGTAGAGCATGACAAATCGTTTGTTTTCGTACTCTACCGTTTCAAAATCACCGGATAAGTTCTTAATCATATCAATCTCTCCCTAAAGTCGAATGGCAGAAGGTTTTCTTTCTTTTCACAGACGATCCGCTGACAGATTTTCGATTGCCCAAAATTTGCTCCCCGAAAATTGTGCAGATTGCCTTTTTACTACATTATTATTATAGTACAGAGTTGTTTTTTTGTAAATACCTTTCGAACATTTTGTACGAAATGAGCAATTTTCAGCAACAAAACCGCAATTTTTGGCTAGTCTATTTGGTCAATATGATATATAATGATAAGCAAATGAAAGGAGCACCGTATATGTCTGTGAAATGTTACGAAACCGAATATCAAAATTTCGGGCGGTGCGTCTGTCTGGAAAACGGTATCATCAAGCTGATGGCGACCATTGAAGTCGGTCCGCGTATCATCTATTTTGGTGCGCAGGGCAAAAGCAATATCCTCTTTGAGGATGTTGAACGCGACTTCTATGAGATGAACCGCGGTTACGGCATCTGGTATGCCTACGGCGGACACAGACTTTGGTCAGCACCCGAACTGATGCCGGAAACTTATCTCCCCGATAACAACCCCGTCAGTTACACATTTAAGAACAACACACTTGTTCTTACTCCCGATATGACCATTTCCAAGAAACAGTTCCAGCTGGTTTGCGAAATGACTGAGGGAAATGTTGTACATATTACAAACTCGATCACCAACTGTTCAGATGAACCCCAGCGGTTTGCGCCCTGGTCCGTCACTGGATTCGCCTCTGGCGGCACAGAGCTGATTCCGCTTTGCAGCACCAAAACAGGATTTCTCCCGAACCGCACAATGGCTCTTTGGAGTTATTCCGATATTCGGGATGAACGCTTCCATCTCACCAACAACTACGCGACACTCCGTCACGATGCAAACCGCAAGGATGCATTCAAGGTCGGATTCAATGTCGATGACGGCTATGTCATCTACGCGGCGAACGGTCAGGTCTTCCGCAAATCGTTCGCAAACTACGAAAAAGCCAACTACCCTGATTACTGCTGCAACTTCGAAACCTATACAAATAAGCATTTCCTCGAAGTCGAATTGCTCGGCGAGGAACGTGAATATAATCCGATGGAAACCGCATCGCTGAAAGAATCCTGGGAAATTACCGAAACCAAACTTTCTCCTGATGATGTTATTTCCTCGTATATTCAAAAAATATAAGGGAACAACCCATTGGAGGAATCATCTTGGAGAAATATCAGAATCCAGAACTTTCTGCACTTGAACGTGCCATTGATTTGACCGACCGCATGACTGTTGAAGAACAGTGCGGACAGCTCATCTATGATGCGCCTGCTGTAGAACGTCTCGGCATTCCCGCATATAACTGGTGGAATGAAGGTCTGCATGGACTGGCACGCGCCGGTGTTGCTACCATGTTCCCGCAAGCCATTGCTCTTGCTGCAATGTTCGATGCAGACGGTCTTCATGCCGTTGCAGATGTCATTTCTACTGAAACACGCGCAAAATACAACGAAATTCCCAAGCACGGTGACCGCGACATTTATAAAGGTCTGACGCTCTGGTCGCCGAATATCAATAACTTCCGTGATCCCAGCTGGGGACGCGGACAGGAAACTTACGGTGAAGACCCGTATCTGACCGCTGAACTCGGAAAAGCATTTGTCAGAGGTCTTCAGGGTGACGGCAAAGTTATGAAAACCGCCGCCTGTGCAAAACATTTTGCTGTTCACAGCGGTCCTGAGGCGATTCGCCACTCGTTCGATGCAGTCGCTTCCAAAAAGGATATGGAGGAAACTTACCTCCCCGCTTTCCGTGCATTGGTCGAAGATGCGAAAGTCGAAGCTGTCATGGGCGCATATAACCGTGTCAACGGTGAGGGTGCCTGCTCCAGCAATTTCCTGATGGATAAACTGAAGGAATGGGGCTTCGATGGTCATTTCGTTTCCGACTTCAATGCTCTTGAAGATTTCGATATCAACCACAAGCTCACAAAGAATCAGGTGGAAACGGCTGCTGTTGCCATCAAAAAAGGTCTTGACCTGAATGCCGGCAGAGTCTATGAACATCTGATGGAAGCCCTTGAACAGGGACTTGTTACAAAAGAAGATATCCGCACAGCCTGCATTCATGTCATGCGCACCAGAATTCGTCTGGGTATGTTTGATGCGGAAACCGAATACGACAAGATTCCTTACGATGTCGTCGCCTGCAAAGAACATAAAGAGCTGTCGCTCAAATGTGCAGAGCGTTCGATGGTTCTGCTGAAGAACAACGGTATCCTGCCGCTGGATCTCAGCAAATATAAGACGATCGGTGTGATCGGACCGAACGCAAACAGCCGTGAAGCACTCGAAGGCAACTACTGTGGTACAGCTGACCGCTATGTCACATTCCTCGAAGGCATTCAGGATGCGTTCGACGGCAGAGTGCTCTACTCGCAGGGCTGTCACCTCTATCAGGACCGCACAAGCGGACTTGCAAGAGAAAACGACAGACTCGCAGAAGCAGAAGTCGTTGCAGAACAGTCTGATCTCGTCATTCTCTGTGTTGGCTTGGATGCTTACATTGAGGGTGAAGAAGGCGACGCAGGCAACGAGTTCTCCTCCGGCGATAAGCTCGACCTGTTCCTCCCCGCTCCGCAGCGTCTGCTGGTTTCCAAGATTCTTGCAAAAGGAAAGCCTACTATTATAGTAACAGCAGCAGGCAGTGCGATCAATGTCGAAGCAGACTGCGATGCACTCGTTCATGCATGGTATGCAGGTCAGTTCGGCGGCAAGGCTCTGATGAACCTGCTCACCGGAAAAACCGACTTCTCCGGTAAACTGCCTGTTACTTTCTATGAATCTGCTGAAAAGCTCCCCGATTTCTGCGACTACTCCATGGAAAACCGTACTTACAGAAACATTAAGGACAATGTCCTGTATCCGTTCGGTTTCGGTCTTTCCTATGCAGAAACCGTGTGCAGCAATCTCAAAGTGGACGGCATGAACGTCACACTTGATATTACAAATAATAGTGACCGCGCAACGGAAGATGTCATTCAGCTTTATATGAAAGACGATGCTCCGTGTGCTGTCAAGAATTATTCGCTCTGCGGCTTCAAACGTGTTGCACTTGCAGCAGGTGAAACCAAGCAGATTGCCATGACGCTTCCGCAGTACGCTTTTGAATCCGTTGATGAAAACGGTGTGCGTGCGATCCGCGGCAAGCAGTACACGCTCTTCGCAGGTACGCATCAGCCCGATGCCATCAGCGAACAGCTTATCGGCACAAAATGCCTGACCACACAGATTATTCTGTGAGTAATACAAAATGGAGGTTATTTTAAGCATGAAAGAATACTTCAGCATTGGCAAAATCCCCTTTGAGGGCAAGGATTCTACGAACCAGTTTGCGTTCAAGTACTACAATCCGGATGAGATCATCGACGGTAAGCCGATGCGCGAACATCTGAAGTTCGCACTCTCCTGGTGGCACACCATGGGCGGCGACGGCACCGATATGTTCGGCTGCGGTACCACCGACAAAACCTGGGCAGAATCCGATCCCGAAAAGCGTGCTATCGCTAAAGTTGATGCCGCTTTCGAGTTGATGGATAAGCTTTCTATCGACTACTACTGCTTCCACGACCGCGATCTCTCCCCTGAGTACAGCTCTCTTGCTGAAAGCAATGAAAAGCTCGAAAAGGTTGTCGCTTACCTCGAACAGAAGCAGAAGGAAACCGGCAAGAAACTCCTGTGGGGTACTGCAAAATGCTTCGACCATCCGCGTTATATGCACGGCGCAGGCACCTCCCCGTCTGCTGACGTGTTCGCTTATGCAGCTGCTCAGATCAAGAAGGCACTCGAAGCAACAGTCAGACTCGGCGGTACTGGTTACGTGTTCTGGGGCGGCAGAGAAGGTTATGAAACTCTGCTGAACACAGATATGGGCCTCGAACTCGATAACATGGCTCGCCTCATGAAGATGGCTGTTGAATACGGCAGAAGCATCGGTTTCACCGGTGATTTCTACATCGAGCCTAAGCCGAAGGAGCCGACCAAGCATCAGTACGATTTCGATACTGCTACTGTTCTCGGATTCCTCAGAAAGTACGGCCTCGACAAGGACTTCAAGATGAACATTGAAGCCAACCACGCTACCCTTGCTCAGCACACATTCCAGCATGAGCTGAATGTTGCTCGCACCAACGGCGTGTTCGGTTCCATCGACGCAAACCAGGGTGATGTTTTGCTCGGTTGGGATACCGACCAGTTCCCCACCAACGTCTACGAAACCACAATGTGCATGTTCGAAGTCATCAAAGCCGGCGGCTTCACCAACGGCGGTCTGAACTTCGACGCAAAAGCTCGCCGTGGTTCCTTCACCATGGAAGACATCTTCCTGTCCTACATTGCAGGTATGGATGCTTTCGCACTCGGTTTCAAGGCTGCTCGCAAGCTCATTGCTGACGGCAGAATTGATTCCTTCATCGCTGACCGCTACGCTTCCTGGAAGACCGGCATCGGTGCTGATATCATCAGCGGCAAGGCTGACCTTGCAGCACTCGAAGCTTATGCACTCTCCAAGGGCGAGGTTGTCGATTCTCTCACAAGCGGCAGACAGGAAATGCTCGAATCTATCGTAAACAACGTCCTGTTCAGCCTCTGATCTCTTATTCATTTATACGTCGAGTACCATCAGTAAAATTCATTTCTGCTGGTGGTCAAAATAAAATACTCATGGAGGATTTATTATGAAAAAGGTTGTATCCGCTCTGGCAGCTCTGACTATGCTGCTCACCTTCACCGCTTGCGGCGAAGACACCGCTAACAACGGCGGTACCGATTCCACCAAGCCTGCTGAGACTCAGGCCGTTACTGATGGCGGCGATGAGACCACTCCCGCAGACAACAATGGTGAAAAGACCACTCTGAATGTTTACGCATTCACCGACGAAGTTCCCGGCATGGTTAAGAAGTTCGCTGAACTGCATCCGGAACTGAACCTCGAAATCAAGGACACCATCGTTCCTACTACTGATGGTCTGTATCAGCCGGCTCTCGACCAGGCTCTGCTCGGCGGCGGCGACGAAGCTCCTGATATGTACGCTGCAGAAGCTGCTTTCGTTAAGAAGTACACCCAGGGTGACATGGCTTCTTACGCTGCAACTTATGAAGAACTCGGCATCGATGCTGACGCTAAGGCTAAGGAAGCTGAAATCGCTCAGTACACCATCGATATCGGTACCAGAGACGGCAAGATCGTAGGTCTGGGCTACCAGGCTACTGGCGGTGCTTTCATCTATCGTCGTTCTATCGCTAAGGACGTTTGGGGCACTGATGATCCTGCTACCATTAAGGATAAGGTTGGTCCGGGCTGGGATAAGTTCTTCGCAGCAGCTGAAGAGCTGAAGGCTAAGGGCTACGGCATCTGCTCCGGCGACGGTGACATCTGGCACGCTGTTGAAAACTCTTCCGATGCTGGTTGGGTTGACGGCAACAAGCTCGTTGTTGATGCTAAGCGTGAAGAATTCTTCGATCTGTCCAAGAAGCTCATGGACAACGATTTCCACAACGATACTCAGGACTGGCAGGAAGGCTGGTTCGCTGATATGAAGGGTGAAGGCGCTAAGGGTATCCTCGGCTTCTTCGGTCCTGCATGGCTGATCAACTACTCCATGGCTGACAACTGCGGCGGCTCTAAGGTCGGCGAAGGCACCTATGGTGACTGGGCAGTTTGTGAGTCTCCTGTCGGCTTCTTCTGGGGCGGCACTTGGGTTATCGGTGCAGCTGCATCTGAGAAGAAGGAAGCTGTTGGTAAGGTTATCGAGTGGATCACCCTCGACACCACTGAAGACGGCCTCCAGTACAAGTGGGCTAACGGCACTCTGAACGGCGAAGGCGGCACCAAGGACGCTGTTGCATCCAACGTTGTTATGAAGAAGTCTGACGGTTCCGTTGACTTCCTCGGCGGCCAGAATATGTTCGACGTATTCGTTCCTGCTAACGACAATGCAAACGGTAAGAACCTGACCCAGTATGATGAGTCCATCAACTCCCTGTGGCGTGACCAGGTTAGACAGTACACCTCCGGTCAGAAGTCCAAGGAAGACGCTCTGAAGGACTTCAAGCAGGCTGTTGCTGACGAACTCGGCCTCGATACCTGATTTTCTGAATCAGATACCACTCTAAGCACTTAAAATTCGCTGCACGGAGGGAACAGGAAATCTGTTCCCTCCCCATGTGCAGTTTTGCACGAAAGGAGGCGTTTCCAATGAACAAGAGTAAGTATATCAAGGGCATTTCGAATGCGAAATACGGTTACTTCTTCAGCCTGCCCTTTATCATTGCTTTCCTGATCTTCTCGCTCTATCCGACTTTCTATACGGCTTTCATCGGCTTCACGGATTGTCAGGGCGCTGGAAACACCGACTGGCACATTCTCGATGAGCCTCTGGCCAACTTTAAATCAGTTCTTTCCAACGGAACGTTCCTAGAATCTATTAAAACAACTGTTATCATCTGGGTGATGAACTTCATCCCGCAGATCTGTCTTGCTATGCTTCTGACTGCATGGTTTACGGCTCGCCGTATTGCTGTCAAAGGTCAGGGCCTTTTTAAGGTAATCTTCTATATGCCGAACATTATCACGGCTGCGACGATTGCTCTTCTGTTCCACGCACTGTTCAGCTACCCCATCGGTCCTGTGAACGACCTGCTCGTTTCTTTCGGTCTCCGTGATACAGCCTACAACTTCTTTGTTCAGAAGTGGGGTTCGAAAATCATCGTTGCTTTCATTCAGTTCTGGACTTGGTACGGTTACACTATGATCATCCTGATCTCCGGTGTTCTCGGTATCAGCCCTGACATCTATGAAGCTGCTGATATCGACGGCGCAAATGGCGTTCAGACCTTCTTCAGAATTACACTTCCGAATATCAAAACCATCCTGCTCTATACTCTGGTTACGAGCTTGATCGGTGGTTTGAATATGTTCGATATTCCGTACCTCTACCTGAACGGCGGTCCGGACAAAGCAACCAATACGACCAACGTCTTCATTTACAAACAGGCATTTACCGGTAAAAACTTCTATAACCGTGCAGCTTGTGCAAGTATGGTTATGTTTGTCATTATCTGTGTTTGCTCCGCTTTTGTATTCTATATCATGCGTGATAAGGATGCTGAAGAGTTGAAGAAGATCAAAAAGCAGGAGAAGAAAGCTGCAAAAAGACTGGGGGCGAGACAATGGCAGTAAAGAGTAAGGCTTTGCCTATCATTTACAAAATCTTTCAGTACATTGTCTGCATTTTCCTTGCTCTCATGTGCTTGATGCCGTTCGTGATTATGGTTGTGAATGCAACAAGAAGCTCCTCTCAGATCGAGTCGCACGCTGTTTCGTTCATTCCCTCTCATTACCTCATGAACAACCTCGAAGTCCTGAACGATAAGGCATTTAATGCACTTACAGGCTTCTTTAATTCGCTTATTATCTCGGTTGGCGTTACATTCTGTACGATTTATTTCTCAACAATGACCGCTTTTGCGCTCGTTGCTTACGATTGGAAACTCCGTAAACCGTTCTTCACCCTGATCATGTGCATACTGATGATCCCTGCTACTGTTACCAGTATCGGTTTCTACAAGTTTATGTACAGCATCGGTATGACGAACAACTTCCTGTCACTGATTCTTCCTGCAATCGCTGCTCCGTCTACGGTGTTCTTCATGAGACAGTACATGATGTCTTCCCTTCCGATGGAAATTCTCCAGTCTGCTCGTATCGACGGCGCAGGAGAATTCAGAATCTTTAACCAGATTGCTCTCCCCATGATGAAACCTGCTATGGCAACACAGGCGATTTTCGCTTTTGTTTCCAGCTGGAACAACCTGTTTCTTCCTATGATTTTGCTGACCGACAAGGAAAAGTATACAATGCCTATGATGGTCGCACAGCTCAATGGCGATATTTACAAAACGGAATACGGCGCGGTTTATCTTGGCCTGCTGCTTACCGTTTTACCGCTGTTTGTCATCTACTTCCTGCTTTCAAAGTACATTATTGCTGGTGTCGCACTGGGCGGCGTCAAGGAGTAACCCCCTCTCAATACTCCGCTTTGAAGGCAGAAATCGAACATTTCCCCGTTCAGAAAAATCCCACCCTGTGCTGCGTAGGGTGGGATTTTTCTGTCTATTCGTTTTTAGGACTGCGCATTCATCGGTACGCGGTAATATATATCAAAATCAACTTCGCCTGCAATGCCGTCAATTTTTCCGCGCGGCGTTTCCTGCCACATCATATACTCGCCCATATAAGTCGTTTCGTTGACATAGTGCGCGAGCCATACAGGACGATGTTCCCAGTTCTCCCAGACATCCTGCAAGAAGATTTTTGAGCTGTATAAAATCGAACCGTATCCGATTCTGTCCATCTCCTGCGAGAACAATTCAAACAGCGAATTGATGTCATGGATACTCATTTCATATTCCTGAAACGTACTGAAATCTTCCCAGTCAAATACCACAGGGAAATTCAGCGGCGTACCTGCCAGCTTTTCTTCCAGCCATGCCGTCTGTTCCAAAACTTCTTCGCGTGTATTCGCTGTTGTATAGAGATACACACCGACCTGCAAGCCTGCATCTTTTGCTGCCTGCAAATTCCGTACAAAGAATTCATCCTCGTCAATGGAATCATAGCACTTCGCAATTCGCATGATCACAAACGTACATCCTGCCGCTTTTACTGCGGAAAAGTCGATCTCTTTCTGCCATGCTGATACATCAATTCCGAAAGTGCGATTCTCTCCTGCGTACTTCGTGCAAAAATCTCCGAATGTGATCTGGCTGCCGCTCAATTTGGTCGGCGGCTTTTCTTCTACCACTTCCATATGGAACGAGAACTCCGTTGCATTTCCTGACGAATCCGTTACCGTTGCATGGACAGGATAACTCCCCTGCACATCAGGATTGATTTCTCCTTCGTAGGTCAAGATCGGTGCTGCATCATAATTATCCGCATAGCCGATATACTTTTTGATGTCAAACGCTTTCCCGATTGTATGCACTGCATTACTGCCGCTATTCAGGATCAGCGGCGGTGTCGTATCGACAACCGTGTACGGAAGCGTGGTTTCATATAGTGTCCCGTCATATTCCAGACGAATCGTGACTTCATGATTTCCAAGTACTGCTGTATCCAGCATTCCCTCAGATACCACTACTCCATTTGTCGCCGCCACAAACTCCGCCAATGTCACTCGCTGATATACTTCCAGCCGTTCCATTGTTGTCACCTGTAGATCTTCAGGCAAATCATGCGAAACAGCGATCGTTGTTTCCGTTGTTGTCGCATTGGATTCAGAAGTAGTTGACTGTAACGGCTCTGTTGTCAGATTTGTTTCGTTCATCGGCACAATCGGTTCAATCAGTTTCACCTGCGTATCAGGATCCTGTCCGTAGGACCAGACCGCGCCGCCTGCACCAATACCAGCCGCAAGGAGGATCACCCCTGCGCCAAGTATCAGCTTTGTTCCTTTTTTCAATTTCAAAAACCTCGTTCTTCTGTCGTTTTGCATACCTGTCATCAGGCAGAGCAATGGCTTTATTATACCACAATTTCTACAGAAAATCAAGCAGAATCCTCTCCGCGAATTCCACAAGATTTCCCTTGTATTCTCTATCGGATTGTGATATAATTGGAAAAAAGGAGGCAGAATATGAAGCTAATATTTCCAAGTTTCTGCGAACAATTTGCCTGCAAAGCATCCGCCTGTTCTGACAACTGCTGTATCGGATGGGAAATCGACATTGATGCGGATAGTCTTGCATACTATCACTCCGTCAGCGGTCCGCTCGGCGAAAAACTCCGCAGGGAAATCGACTGCACCGATACACCGCATTTCCGACTGGATGAAAAAGAACGCTGCCCGTTTCTGCAAGCCGACAACCTCTGCGAGATCATCTGTTCACTCGGCGAAGAACATCTCTGCAATATCTGCCGTGACCATCCGCGGTACTATGCTTGGTTCGGGACACGAAAAGAGGGCGGTATCGGTCTTTGCTGTGAGGCTGCCGCTGAACTGATCCTCACACAGCCGCTCCCAATGACATTCATTGAAACAGAAATCCCCGATGAACAATGTGATAGTCCCGACGCCGGTTTGCTTGCATTGCTGACCGATACCCGTGAGGAGATGTTTGCACTGCTTGCAGATACAAACATTCCCCTGACAGAAGCATTCGGACGACTGCTGGATGCCGCGGAACTGCTCGAACAGAATCCCGTTTTGCAGCCAATTCCTCAAACAGAATATCCCTATGCGCCGCCGATGCGTGAACTGCTGGAGGAACTGCTTGCACAGGAAGCGATGGACAGCGCATGGCACCCGTACTTGCAGAGCATCCTGCCGTATACGGAAAGCTGCTCCCCTTTTCCCATCGAAGCGGACGGCTATCTGCGGCGCATCGCATCCTATTTTCTCCAACGCTATCTGCTCAAGGCCGCATTCGACGGAGAACTCTATGACCGCATACTGTTTGCCGCCGAAAGCACCGCCGTCATCGGATTCTGCTATTCGGCTGAACTCCAAAAGCACGGCATCCTTCCGTTTCAGACTGCTGTTCAAATCGCAAAGAACTATTCCAAAGAAGTCGAGTACGATACCTGAACAATTCGCGAAGATTAGACATTGACAAACCCCTGCGAATATGCTATTCTGATACTATACTATGCGCGATTGCGCGAAGATTGGGGATTTGAATATGAGAAAGAACTGCAAAGCACTCGGACTGATAACTGCCATGCTTTTGCTGGCTGCCAATCTCGGTGAGCTGTCGCCGCTCCAATGTCCGACTATATCCGCAAAAGCCGCCGCTGTTTCTGCACCTGTCAGCATTCCGAATGCCTGTGGGTTCGAAAATATTCCATGCGGTACGATCTATTCTGTTATGGTACGTTTAAGCGGAAAATATATTACACAGTCTTCGAACGGCGGACTGATGCAAGCCGCTGAAAACGGCAATCAGTCCCAGCAATGGCTCATTCAGGATGCAGGAAGCGGATTCTGCAAATTCTGTCTTGCATCAGATCCGTCTTTGGTCTGGACAGTTGCAAACGGAAACGCAGATGACGGCAATACCATTCAGCTTGCGGCAGATACCAATTCTTCCGCACAACGATTCAAGCTCACACAGGCGGATGATGCCTACATCATTACCGCAGAATGCTCGCTGTCAAAAAATACCGCGCTGGATATTCTCGACATCAGCTATGACGACAATGCGATCCTTGACCAGTGGAACTACTGGGGCGGTGAGAATCAGAAATTCTATATCCGCCCATATCAGAATACCTACACCTATCTGCGCGGCGACCTTGACCGTAACGGTTCGGTGAACGTATCTGACTTAACCTTGCTCAAACACGGCATTTTTTATGGCGCAGATCAATACGTCCAAGCAATCGCGGACATCAACGGGGACGGTTCTCTCTCCCCTGCGGATGCCAAAGCCATGACAGAACTGCTCTGCGGCAAGGCCGTTTCGGGATACACAAAAGACTGCCTGATTCCTGTCAAAGAGGAATACTCTGCTTACCTGTTCGCCTACTTCCTCGGCAACAGCCCCGAACAGGAACAGCTTTCCTATGCCATCAGTCTGGACGGCTATCACTTCAATGCGCTGAACGGCGGACGCTCAGTCTGGAAATCAAGTGTCGGCACGGAATGCCTGCGCGACCCGTATATTTTCAAAGGCGAGGACGGACTCTATCACCTGCTCGCGACCGATATGAAATCCTCTCTCGGCTGGAGCAGTAACCGACATCTCCTCTCTGCCAAATCCACCGACCTCGTCCATTGGTTTGACGAAACACAAATCAAAATCGCAAACGAATACCCGCTGATGCAGGGTGCAGACCGCGCATGGGCACCGCAGGCAATTTATGATGCGGAAAAAGATTCCTACATGATCTACTTTGCCGCCCGAGTCCCCGGACGCGACGACCGTACCATTATGTACTATTCCTACAGCAAGGACTTAAAGCATCTCGACACTGCGCCTGCTTTGCTCTTTGCTCCTGCAAACGGCAATGATGCCATCGACAGCGATATTATTTTCCAGAACGGCAAGTACTATATGTACTATAAGAACGAAACCAACAAGCGCATCTATCTTGCCACAGCAGACCATGCAAGCGGTCCGTACAGCGAGATCAAGCAGGTTTCGGAGGGAAGCCTCGGCGTGGAAGGCCCGAATATCTATCAGATCATCGGTACAAACCGCTGGGTCATGATGTCTGACGCTTACGGCGACGGCTACTACGTCATGCAGGAAACAACTGATTTCCAGAACTTCACCACCGTCAGCCGCAATTCGTACAGCTTCGACTTTACACCGCGCCACGGCTATGTCATTCCCATTACCGCATCGCAGTATCAGGCACTCGCAAACGCATACCCGTCCTCTGCGGTCACAGCCTATAATTCAGGCATGGATGCCGTTTCATTCAGCATGAAACAGGGCGATACCCCCAATCTGCCTGAAACCGTATCCGCACAATACAGCGACGGAAGCAAAATGGCTCTGCCCGTTACATGGGATTCATCAGCCGTTTCTCAGCTGGCATCCCGTCCGACAGGCACTTACACCATCACAGGCAAAGTGCAGACCACTTCCTACCAGAACCCCTTTATCAAAGAACGCGCTGACCCCTTTATGACCAAGGATGAAAACACGGGTTACTACTATTTTACAGCATCCTATCCTGCATACGGCAGCGTAGACAAAGGCTATGACAGAATCATTCTCCGCAGAAGCCAGACCGTTGCAGGACTTGCAAATGCTGAGGAAAAGACCATCTGGAAAGCACATTCCTCGGGTATCATGGCAAAACATATCTGGGCACCCGAAATGCACTATATCGGCGGAAAATGGTATATCTTCTACGCCGCAGGCAACAGCGACAATATCTGGGCGATCCGTCCGTATGTGCTCCGCTGCGATGGCGACCCTTATACAGGAAACTGGCAGGAAATGGGACAGATGCAGGCATCCTACGGCGATAACGATTCGTTCCAGGGATTCTCGCTTGATATGACCTATTTCTCCTGCAACGGCAAACACTATGTCATCTGGGCGGAGATCAAAGGCGATTCTTCCCTGTTTATGGCGGAGATCAATCCGTCTGAACCGTGGAAGCTGACCTCGAAAGCCATCCTGCTGACAAAGCCTGAGTACGACTGGGAAATGGTCAACAACCGTGTCAACGAGGGCGCAAGCGTTTTGCAGGTCAACGGAAAAGTCTATCTGTTCTTCTCTGCATCAGGTACAGGCTCGGAATACTGCATCGGCAGAATGGAAGCGAGTGCTGACGCCGATCTGATGAACATTGCAAACTGGACAAAGCTGAACCACCCTGTTCTCCAGACCGCAAACCTCAGCGGAGAAGCAGGCCCCGGACACAACAGCTTCATTACCGATGAAAACGGCAGTCTGCTGCTGGTCTACCACGCAAGACCTTCTTCCCACAGCAACAAGCAATGCGGCACTTACAATTCCGACCCACTCTATGACCCCTGCCGCCACACCAGACTCATGCCTGTATGCTTTGCGGCGGACGGCTCTCCTGTTCTCACCATGACACAGGAACATCTCCTCTCTGAAAAGTACCGAACCGTCACCGCGACTGTGACCATCTACTAATTCAAACATCCCATTCGGAAAACTTGTCCGAATGGGATGCTTTTTTCAAAATCACAGGACAAGACTGAAAAAAGCCTTTGCATTTTTCAAAAAAGTATGCTATAATAGAAAGGATAGATAGACGATAGAAAGGACTTATAATAATGTCAGCTTATCTTGACAATGCAGCAACCACAAAACCGTCCGCTGAGTGCGTCAAAGCGATGTGCCATGCGCTGACGGAACATTATGGAAATCCGTCCTCACTCCACAGCATGGGCTTACAGGCACAGCTCGATGTCGATGCCGCACGCGCGCAGATCGCCGCCGCACTCGGCGTTGAAACGGATTCCATCCTTTTTACATCAGGTGCGACCGAAAGCAACAATATGGCAGTTCTCGGTACAGCCGCACGCTATGGAAAACGCGCTCGCAGAGTTGTCACCACGACTGTCGAACACGCTTCTGTCCGTGCAGCTTTTGATACACTCGAAGCACAGGGCTTTGAAGTTATTCGTGTTGCACCGTGCGAATCTATGGATGAATTTGCAGAGAAGTTTGCGGCAGCAGTCGATGAAAATACCTGTCTTGCAAGCATGATGCTCGTCAACAACGAAACAGGACATATTCTCCCCGTCAAAGCGGCGTTCACTGCGGCGAAAAAGAAAAATCCGAAGTTGATCACCCATTGCGATGCCGTACAGGGATTCATGAAAGTTCCGTTTCGCGCCGCAGATTTACAGGCGGATCTCATTACAGTCAGCGGACATAAAGTACACGCTGCAAAAGGTGTCGGCGCACTCTGGCACAAAAAAGGCGTCAAACTCGGCGCTTTGCTCCACGGCGGCGAACAGGAGGGCGGCATTCGACCCGGTACAGAATCTGTGCCTTTGATTGTCGGCTTCGGTGCGGCTGTCAAAAAGATGCGAGAAACACTGGACGACCGCCGTACATATTGTTCCGCACTCCGTAACACCTGCATTGAAAAGCTTTCCGCCATCGACGGCATCCGCATTCAGTCCCCTGCGAACGGTTCTCCGTTTATTCTGAGTTTTTCTGCAAAGGGACTGCGCTCTGAAACACTCCTGCATTTTCTTGCAGAACGGGATGTGTTCGTGTCCAGCGGTTCTGCATGTTCAAAAGGCAAGCAAAGCGGTGTCTTACAACAGTTCGGCATTCCCGACAACCTCGCAGACTCCACCATTCGTGTCAGCTTCTGTGCGGAAAACACGGCGGAGGACATCGACACCCTCGTTTCGCTTGTTACACTCGCCCAGCAGACACTCATTCACAAGCGCTGACAAGTAGCGATGCTTCATATTTAGGGAATCGCTGTCGTTCTGCTCATTTTCCTGAGCCGCACTTTATACTATATATAATAGAAAGAGGATTTATTATGCGTGAAATCATTCTTGTCAAATACGGTGAGCTGGCACTCAAAGGACTTAACCGCAACACCTTTGAGGATGTTCTCCTCCGCAATATTCGCCGCAGACTGAAATATGTCGGCAATTTTTCCTATTCCAAAGCACAGTCTACGATCCATATTACTCCCGAAGCGGAAACAGATGCAGAATGTGCCGAACTGCTCGACAACGCAATGCCGCGCCTGAAAAAGATCTTCGGTATCGCGGCAATGAGCCGTGCGCTCGCCTGCGAAAAGGATTTTGCAGACATCGCTGAACGCGCCATTCCCCATTTGCAGGATGTTCTTTCCAATGCCAAAACATTCAAGGTCGAGGCAAAACGTGCGGACAAGGCATTCCCGATGAAATCGCCGCAGATCTGTGCGGAACTGGGCGGCGTACTGCTCTCCCGTTTCCACCACCTGAAAGTCAATGTCACAGAACCTGAGGTAACTGTCACAGTCGAGATCCGCGATACAAACGCATATATTCATGCGGCAAAAGAACGCGGCGCAGGCGGTCTGCCTGTCGGCACAGGCGGAAATGCCATGCTGCTGCTGTCAGGCGGTATTGATTCCCCTGTCGCAGGCTGGATGATGGCAAAACGCGGTCTGCGGATCTCTGCCGTACATTTTGCAGCACCGCCCTATACCTCGGAACGCGCAAGACTGAAAGTTGAATCGCTCTGCGAAAAGCTGACACCCTGGTGCGGCAGTATGGCTTTCTATTGTGTGCCGTTTACTGAAATTCAGGAAGTACTGCGCCGCGAATGTCCCGAAGAATACTTCACCATTCTGATGCGCCGCCTGATGATGGAAATTGCACAGCGCATTGCAGAAATGGACGACTGCGGCGCACTCATTACAGGTGAATCGCTCGGTCAGGTCGCAAGCCAGACGCTCCAAGCCATTGCCTGCACAGATGCTGCTGCGAAAATTCCTGTCCTGCGTCCGCTCATCGGCATGGACAAAACCGAGATCATGGACATTTCCAGAAGAATCGACACCTATGAAACTTCGATCCTCCCGTATGAGGATTGCTGTACCGTCTTCACTCCCCGTCACCCGAAACTGCGCCCGAAGCTCGAAGAAATCGAAGAAGTGCAGGCTTCTGTTTCGTGGGAAGATATGATCGCACAGGCAGTTGCAGGAACTACCAAAAAGGTTTTTGCACTCCATGTCGCCGAGAACAACGGTGTCCTCTAAATCGTATGGTATCCTTCCGTTTTTGTCGTTTTCGCACGAAAGTCCACATGGCTTTCTGGCAGAATATTACAAAATTCTTTCCACAGTAACCAAATTGTAACCTTAAATTCATGTTATAGTATTTAACACATTCATAAAGAATCCATACGAAAGAGATTCTTTTTGGAGGAGTTATGAATATTCAGCAAATCATCCAGCCCGAGTATGGGCATAATTCCAAAGTTATGCAGGTATCCCTTGACAAAACCGTGTCTGATGTAGTAAAATTATTACTGGAACAGGGGCGTACTATATCAACTTGTGAAAGTTTGACCGGTGGGCTTCTGTCCGAACGTATTACATCTGTAGCAGGCGCATCCCAAGTCTTTGCCCTTGGAGTTTGTACCTATTCCGATGCAATGAAACATCAGCAGCTCGGCGTTTCTCTCGAAACGCTCCGCGAACATGGTGCTGTCAGCAGGGAAACCGCTTATGAGATGGTAAAGGGGCTTACTTCCCTTTCTCATGCGGACATCTGCATATCAGTCACCGGACTCGCAGGACCGGGCGGCGGTACTCCCGACCAACCCGTCGGCACCGTTTATGCCGGTTTCGCATTCGGAAATCAGGTCGCCGCAACTCGTCTTCGCCTCTGGGAACTTCCGGAGCTGGACAGAGACGGCATACGGCATATGACTGCGACTTGTGTGTTTCAACTCGTGAAACAAATCCTGCTTAGCTGATTCGGACACTTCTGAATCAAGATGAGCAGTACCTGTACAGACTCTCCCCGTCCCCTGTCGCTTTCGTTCCTTGAAGGCACAGCACGCTGAGAGCTGCAAAAGATGGAGGCGTTCTACTATGCAAGACCATTTGCAAAATTCCCAAGAGCCAAGCTGTCCCGATGCTCCAAAGGTCGAGGCAGTCTCACCCGATTCCAACTCGCTATCCTCTGCAAGTAATTCTGATTTTGCTGCAAGATTTGATGCTGCAAAGTCCAGCCACGATTCAGGCTCCTCCGGCGTACAGTCGGATGCCATGAAAAATGTCTGCGATGATGAAGCGGAAAATGTTCGGTCAGATTCGGAACAAAGCACGGACAGTCAAAATCAAAAGAGCGGGAATGTAGGTGAAATTACGGCGATCCTGAATGATGTCGATGCGATGCGGAAACAAAATTCAGCTGAGCCTGATGCATCTCCGATTTCTAAGGCAACTCCAACGAATCTCGCGGATACTTCGCAGACAGAGGAAGACGCGCCGAAGAAAAAGAAGACGTCATCGAAACCTTCTTCACCGAAAAAGAAGAAGAAAAAAGTCAATCCGTTCGTTGCTGCATGGAGAAATGTATTCCCCTGCAAAGGTGACGAACCGCTGGAAGTCATTCGTAAAATTGTCTTTCTGATTGCAGTCATTGTATTTGTTGTCTGTTTCTACCTGTTTATCGATTACTACTTCGATCTGCACGTAGCGGAAAATAAATATGAAGACATTCAGGACGAACTCGGCAGCTTTATTACCGATTCGGAACCGGCAGTGAATGAACACCAGCATCAGGGCATATTCGATGAATATTATGAATATAACGATCTAGGAAACAAATTACTTGCCCAGAATCCTGACCTTGTCGGATATATCACAATTCCTGACACAAAGGTCAACTACCCTGTTGTACAGAAAAAGTCTTCGGATATTAACCTCAATACCAACGACTATTATCTGTACCGTGCATTTGATCAATCGGAAAGTAGAGCCGGCTGCATTTTTATGGATTATCGCTGCCACTTCGACGATGTTGTCGTTCACAGACTCTCTGTCAAGAACTCCGATAATCTCCTCATCTATGGCCACAACATGAAAGACGAATCCATGTTTGGCACACTCAAATACTATCAGCGTAATGTCTTCAGCGACCCCGAAAAAACGTCGTATTACAGTAAGCATCCTGTTATCACCCTTCATTCACTTTACAAGACTTACAACTATAAGATCTTCGCAGTGTTCCTCGTGGACGGCGGAGATACCACTTCGGAATACGCGTTCGACTGTTGGAATACGTTTGATTTTGAGGACGAGGACAGCTTCTACACCTATGTGAATAATGCAAAACGACGCAATATTGTGAAAAATGATGTCGATGTCACCTACGGCGACCAGCTCCTGACGCTCTACACTTGCTCAGGTATGATCCCCAGCGGTAAATTGATCGTCATGGCTCGCATGGTGCGTCCTGATGAAGATCCCCTTGCGGGCACAGAACACGGCTGCTTGAATGATAACATTCTTTGGCCGAAGGTCTATTACAACAATCACGATTTTACCTACGATGAGAGTCGGTTCGTTCCTTATAATGCCGACTGATCATCACCCAAGGCGCGTTTGGCTGCGCTTTGATGCAAACGTACTGTTTTACAATTGAAGAAGCAGGCACTCGCTGCGTTGGAAGCCGCATTTCATACTTTATGCGTTCCGGCGTACAGCCAACGCAATCTGCAATCCATCTCAGTATGAACTCTTGCGGCGTAAATATAGAGATGTTATGCAGAACAAAACCCGTCTGAATGTGGATTTTTAGACGGCTCATAAGGATGACAGAAACGATTTGACAAAATCCCCACATCCAATCTTGGGGAAATAAAGCCGGTTTCAACCGGTGAGATTGAAATAATGGAGAGAAACTATGCAAGCTCGAATGCGACGAAACCGCATTGCGATTCTGGCTACGGCATCTGCCCTCCTGTTCACCAGTACATGTGAATTTCAGGGCAACGGAAACGCGATGCAGCGCTTTGGAGCTGCTGACATGGTTTACGCTGCAACAACCGGTTCGGATGCGAACTTAACAGAAGAACAAGCTGTTTCCGGAGCTTCGGTATCGGACTGCGCACCGTCTACGAAAAAGACGGAAACCTATGACGTTACGGAATGGTGGAAGGCGGACATTTCTGATTATGATCAGAGTCTTTCACTCATTAAGTACGAGGCAGCAGCTACTCAGCCGGACCCGCTTACGACGACCATTGCAGTGACAACAGACACCACTGAGGCTACAACGACAACCACTACTACAACATCCACAACTACTGTCGTAACAACCCTCGAAGCACCTGCTATTCGCGCAACAACTACTGTCTGCGCACCTGCAAATAGCGTTGTATTTTATACGTATGGATTTGGACACGGCGTAGGAATGAGCCAGAACGGCGCAAACTTCTACGCAAAATATAACGGTTATTCTTACAATCAGATTTTATCCCTTTACTACCCCGGCACCACACTCGTCAACACGGGCGTGGATCCCAACAAGCACATTACCATTGGTAATTGCAGCGGCGATATCGTTTCCGTTATCGCTCAGGTCGTCAACCGCGAGATGGGCCCCAGCATGGCGCAGGAAGCCCTCAAAGCTCAGGCGGTTGCAATCTACTCCTTCTACCTTCACCACAACGGTGGTTCCGGTTTGAAGGGCAAGAGCAATCCCTCCAAGAACATTGTCGATGCCGTTCGTTCGGTCGTCGGTCAGGCACTCTATTACGATGGAAAACCTGCGGATACAATGTTCTATGCATCCAGCGGCGGTGCGACCGCCTCTTGTAAGGATATCTTCTCTATGGATATTCCTTACCTCCGCAGTATCCCCGTTCAGTACGATGATAACTGCGACCCCCATTTCTGCGATTCCCAGATCTTCTCTTGGAGTCAGCTCAAGTCAAAGCTTGAATCTCGTTACCATGTGTCGCTCAGCGGCTCACCTTACGATTGGATTCAGCTCAACTATGGCGACGGCGGCTATGTTGCTTCCGCTGTCATCGGCGGTAAGGTTACTGTCAAAGGCAACGACCTCCGCACAGCACTTGGACTGAAATCGCCGAAATTTGAATTCGTTTATCAGGCAGGCAATACGCCTCCTCCTGCAACGCTGATTACCACCGCTGCACAGCCTGAAACAACGGTTCAGAATACTACAACTACTACAACGACAGCTACGACAACAACGACTGCCCTTCCGGCAGCTTCGGAAAGTGCATCTGCCGTTACTCCCGAGTCTACTGCTTTCAATGCAGAAACCTCGGCTACTTGAATGAGAAAAAAACCGTGGGCTTCGGCTCACGGTTTTTTCATGGTTATAGGATTCCCCTTTCGAATCCTCATATACAAAAAATAACCGACTGCCGAAGCAATCGGTTATTTTTATATCATTCAAAGGGTTAAATCAGACACAGCCCTGTGCCTTCATTGCTTCTGCAACCTTCAGGAAGCCTGCGATGTTTGCACCAGCAACGAGATCATCGCCCAGACCGTACTTGTTGGAAGCCTCAACAGATGCATTGAAGATGTTCTTCATGATCATCTTCAGCTTCTCGTCAACTTCTTCTGCGGTCCAGTTGTAACGCATGGAGTTCTGGGACATTTCCAGACCGGAAACGGATACGCCGCCTGCGTTTACTGCCTTGGAAGGAGCAACAATAACGCCGTTTTCCTTCAGGTAGGTGATTGCATCGTTGGTGGTCGGCATATTTGCAACTTCAACATAATACTTGATGTTGTTTGCGACCATCTTCTTTGCTTCTTCCATACCAACTTCGTTCTGGGTTGCACAAGGCATCATGATGTCAGCCTTAACGCCCCACGGCTTCTCGCCTGCGAAGAACGGTACACCAAACTTGTCAGCGTAATCCTGAACACGGTTACGGCAGGATGCACGCATTTCAAGCATATAGTTGACCTTTTCTTCGGTGCTGATACCATCTTCATCATAGATATAACCATCAGGACCGGAAATGGTAACAACCTTACCGCCCAGCTCGTTGACTTTCAGAACAGTACCCCAAGCAACATTGCCGAAACCGGAAACTGCGAAGGTCTTGCCCTTGATGTCATCCTTGAAGTAGTTGAGCATATTGACAGTGTAGTAAACTGCGCCGTAACCGGTTGCTTCCGGACGGATCAGAGAACCGCCGAACGGAATGCCCTTACCGGTCAGAACGCCGGTCCATTCGTTCTTCAGTCTCTTGTACTGACCGAACAGATAGCCGATCTCACGAGCGCCAACGCCGATGTCACCAGCAGGAACGTCGGTGTCAGGACCAATGTGACGATACAGCTCAGTCATAAAGCTCTGGCAGAAACGCATAACTTCTGCATCAGACTTGCCCTGCGGATCAAAGTCGGAACCGCCCTTGCCGCCGCCCATAGGCAGAGAGGTCAGGGAGTTCTTAAAGGTCTGCTCGAAGCCCAGGAATTTCATAATGGAAGCGTTAACGTTCTTTGCAAAACGAAGGCCGCCCTTGTACGGACCGATTGCAGAGTTGAACTGAACTCTGAAACCACGGTTGACCTGCAGCTTGCCATTGTCATCTACCCACGGAACGCGGAAGAAAACCTGACGCTCAGGCTCAACCATTCTCTCGATAACGCCAGCCTCTACGAGGTCAGGACGCTGCTCGATAACAGGCTCGATGCTTGCGAGCACTTCGGTAACGGTCTGAAGGAATTCAGGCTCGTTCGGGTTGCGCTTCTCAACCTGTTCGATGACAGATTTGAGGTATGCGTTTTTCAATTCCATGATACATTCTCCTTTGAATTTTGTAAGTGGATGGCATCTTACCATTTCACACCTATATTATACCGCACTTTTTTACGAATTGCAACTGTTTTTTCATATCTTCCATGCCGTAATTTTTCGAATCAGAAAAGCAATTTTTGTGCAAATGCGCACCTATTGTATCCATTTCCCCTTTTCAACCAGATGATCCGGATTGTATTTTAAAAGAAGTATCTGCATTTTTCGCATTGGCAGTATGATTATATTGCTCATAGGCAATATATGCCGTTTATGTTTGGCAATTCGTCTGATTGTAACGCAAAAAATGGTCAGTCACTATCCAAAAAGACGAAAAATGCTCAGTCCCCTTGACTTTTCCTTTTATTTCATGTATACTGGATTCAGACACGAAAACAGAAAGAGGAAACCAAAATATTGACGTATTGAGGGGGAATTTTCTGTATGAGATTTGCCATTGCGCAATCGGGAGGCCCTACTTGTGCCATCAACGCTTCGCTCGTTGGTGTTCATTTAGAGCTATTTGCAAATGGAAATGATTCGGCACATATTGCGCCAATCGAAGTTCTCGGTGTCAGGAATGGAATTCAAGGTTTGCTCGAAGAACGGTTTGTCAATCTGAATGAGGCGTTACAGTCTGAGGACGATGTGGACCTGCTTCGCAAAACACCTTCTACCGCACTCGGTTCGTGCAGATTTCGTCTGCCGGCCGTTGGACAAGATGATTCCATCTATCAAAAAATTCAGCACATTCTCGAAAAAAATAATATCGACACTTTCTTTTATATCGGCGGAAATGATTCCATGGATACTGTTGCAAAACTTAGTGCCTGGCTTTCCGCACATAACAGTCCCGTAAAGGTCATCGGTGTTCCGAAAACCATCGACAACGATCTGGTTTGTATGGATCACACACCCGGTTTCGGTTCCGCAGCAAAATATGTCGCCATGACCATTCAGGAAATCATTCGGGACTCCTCGGTTTACAATGTTCCATCCGTTGCTATCTGTGAAATTATGGGGCGCGACGCGGGCTGGCTTACTGCTTCGACCTGCGTGCTTCGTGCGAACGGGGAAGATGCACCGCACCTCATTTATCTTCCGGAAAGCGATTTTTCCATTTCGCAGTTTCTCGCGGATGTCCGTGAGCAGCTTGCACAGCGCAATACCGTTATCTGTGCGGTTTCTGAGGGCGTTACGCCTCCGGACGCTGACTGTTTTCGTTCCGGTACAAACGACGAATTCGGTCACGCGTATCTTTCCGGTATCGGCAAATTCCTCGAAACGCAGGTGCGAAATGAAATCGGTGTTAAGGTGCGCTCGATGGAGTTGAACGTCATGCAGCGATGTTCTTCTCACCTCGCCTCTGCTTGTGATCTGAAAGAAGCGGAGAATGTCGGGCGTTATGCCGCAAAGCTTGCCATGCAGGGCCGTACAGGCCGTGTCGTGACGATGCGCCGTGTTTCTGATGCACCGTATCGGGTTGAGTATTCGGATACCGCTGCGGATGCTGTCGCAAACATCACGAGAAAATTCCCGTCGAAATGGATTTCAGACGCAGGAAATCAGATATCTGATGAAGCAGTCAATTATTTCCTGCCGCTGATTCAGGGCGAAGTCGCGCCCGTCATGCGAAACGGTCTGCCGACTCATTTCCGTTTCGCCATCTAAACATTGCTGGTAACCTCTTTCCTTATAACCGGATTGCTCCCCCTGAGCGATCCGGTATTTTTTTGCCAAAATGCAAACGCTGCATCCCCTCTTGCGGAGATGCAGCGTTTATTTATTGCAGTATTATCAGTTTTGCAATGTGCTTCAAAATCAAAACGACATCAGATGCTTTTAATGTTCCGTCATGATCGCAGTCGCCGTTTTTCTTTCCCTGCGCGGATACCGATGCGGTCGTGTCCTCAGCATTGTAACGGCTCAGCAGAATAACGTCCGAAATAGAAACCTCCCCGTCACAGTCCACATCGCCAAGCAGAGAAAACTGCGGTTCTGCGGTGATAGTATCTGTAGTCGTTGTTGTAGTTGTTGTGGTTGTTGTCGTCGTTTCGACCGGCGGCGGCGCAATCGCAGGTTCCAGAACAAATTTCTGTCCTTCTCCGCCCCAGTAATTCCACTGGCATACGGTTGCACCCTGCTCTCGGCTGATCTCATACACATCAAAACCCGATTTGCAGTCGGACAGCTTCGACACAATCGTGTAGCTTCCGTCAGCATTGCACCAGACAGCAAATTTCTGTGCGTCCGTCTGCTGATTCGCCGCAAATGTCAGTGCCGCACCGTCTGAGGCATCGGCTGCTGTGATTGCCAGACCATATTCGTTGGAAATCGTATAGAAGCCGTCAGATGTTGCAGCAAACGTCCAGATTTGGTTCAGATTGCCCTGTATCAGCCCTTCTGTGCCCATCTCGACACAATATCCGCTGTTGATGTTACGAAGCGCATATGCGCCCTCTGTGAGCGCTGGATGCACAGGCTCGATCTCCCAGAGCTGACAGTCGCCGCCCCAGCAGTTCCATTGCTTAATAACACCGCCGTTGTCTTTTGACCACTCATATACGTCCAGACAGCCTGTATCATTCGAACAGCGCGAAACGATCGCATAGTAGCCGCCTGTCGATACCAGCTTCCATTGCTGATTCTCTGCACCTGTGTACGTTTGCAGGACAACGTCTGCACCGTCCTCTGCGGTTGCATTCTTGACCGCGATACATTTATTTTCATCTGCCATAGACAGCAGTTTGCAGTAGCCGTTCCCTAAATCAACGATACGCCACTCCTGCTGACCGCCTGCGCTGCGTGACCATTGCTGAATGCCTGTGCCATCCGCTGTGTTGCCTGACGGTAAATCCATCGCTAAGCCGCTGTTGACGTTGGTCAGTACATACGGCACATCGCTCAGCAGGCTCGTATTGCCAATGCGGACACCGCCCGTAGGAAGCGCAACGCTGTCAGGGGCATAGACAAGTTTACTCGTATTGTTTGAATGATCGTGCAGAAAATCGCGTTCCTCTCCATTCCATGCGGATGTACCCACACCCCAGATCGTCTGATTGTTGTTGCCGACCGCAGTAAAGGTCATCACTCGTTTTCCTGTCTGGGATTCGTCATGCTGTGCAGCAAAATAGCCGTGATATTTGACGTTTCCGATGGTGAATACTGCCTGCGCACTCCCCTCCGCTTCTTTCCAGCTGCCTGATACTGCACCTGAAATACTGCCGTTTGCGTTCAGCGTAATGCTCTTGCCATAGGTCGCATCACCTGTTGTCGCGGTTCCATGGTTCAGGAATTCATATGTACCAGCCAGCGAAGACGGTTCGTAGCCTGCCTCTGACCATGTGTCGCCGCTGTTTTCATAGGGCATCACAACAGGCCAGCCTGCACCGTTAAAACGCATCGCGTGAACACGTACCTCGTGGTACTCTGTGCCGCCGTCAAAGCGTGTGTGGTGGATCAGATACCATTGTCCGTCGTCGTCATGCAGCACAGAATTATGGCCGCACGCCTGATAACCGCTTTGCAAGCCTGCGAATTTGTAGTTGGTCATCACCTTGACACCCAGACCGTCAATGCCGCCTGAGGACGCCAATACTGCATTGTTGTTTGCCGCGTCCGTAAACGGTCCTGTCGGCGATTTGGAACGGAACACACGCATATTATAGCCGCCTGTCGCGGTCAGTCCGCCATAGGTCACCCAGAGATAGTAATATCCTGTATCTGCGTTATATTCAATGAACGGGCCTTCGCCTGATTTTCCAAAACCGCCGCTGATTTTTGTACCGAAATAACTGTCCACCAATCTTCCGTCAGCAGTCGTGCCTGTTCTCGGATGGATACATCTGCCCGTTTTTGCATCCATTTCCAGCGTGAAAATACCGCCCGACCACGAACCGTAGCACATATACATTTTGCCGTCCGTATCGTAATAAATTGTCGGGTCAATCGCATTCGGATAGGTCTGGTTGTTGAAATTTCCCTTATTGAACCAGCTTTCGTTGTAGGTCACCTGCCCCTGCGCCATCAGTTCATCAATATTCGTGCTGGTGTACTTGCGGTTGACGTTCTTGGTGGATGATGTCGCATAGCTGTCACCCGACGTAAAGCCCGAATAGATCAGCGTATCGACAAACTGGTACGGACCTTCTGCATTCTTTGATGCTGCAAATGCAATCACCGAACGCATATAAGTGGACGATGTACAGAAATACATCAGATACGCACCTTTCGAACCGTCCGTATTGATGTAATCGGGATTCCAGATGACGTCGGGTGCCCAGACTGCAAAGCCGCCGGCACAGTCTTCCAGATTCTCCCCTGCCCATGCAAACGCGCCTGCAAGGTTACTCGAAAGCGAACCAAACAGCTTGTTGTTACTGGTCGCATAGCCGTTGGTGAACAGCGTCCAGTTCTGCAAATCCTGCGATTTTGCTGCATCAATATGCGAACCGAACACGTAGTAAGTCCCTGTCGCAGGATCCTTAAAAATCGACGGGTCATGCACGGAAACACGGCTTTTCTTTGCCGCATAATCTGCCGCATCGACAGATACAGGCACAGTCACCAGACTGCCGAAAGCAAAAACTGCTGCCGTCAGCGATGCAAGAAGTTTTCTTTTTCTCATTTGTAGTTCCCCCATAATTTGTATATACAGCTTTTGCTGTCATTTCATTATACAAGATTTGTGATAGTTTGTAAATGTGAAATCATTCACACTTACTGACCGATTGTATAAAAAAACGGTATCCCGACGAATCGGAATACCGTTTTCTTCTAATGCAGTATGCACCAATCAGACAAGCTGAATGATTGCCATTTCCGCTGCGTCACCGCGGCGCGGACCGGTTTTTACCATCTTAGTATAACCGCCGTTACGCTCTGCGTAGCGAGGAGCAATCTCATCAAAGAGCTTCTTAGCGACGCTCTCCTTCGTGACATAAGCAAATACCTGACGCTTGCAGTGGAGATCTGCGGCTGCGTCTTTACCCTGAACGTTCTTACCCAGAGTAATCATCTTCTCTGCCATAGCACGAACTTCCTTGGCTCTGGTGACGGTGGTTTCAATCTGACCGTTTTCGAGCAGATAGGTTACCATGCCGCGAAGCATAGCCTTTCTGTGATCCGATGCTCTGCCGAGCTTTCTGGAACCAGCCATTTTGTTTCACTCCTTTGTATCAGATTTCACATCATATCATGCAAAATCGGGGATTAGTCGTTATCGTCCGAGCTGAGGTCGAAGCCCAGGGACTGGAGCTTCTCACGCACCTCGTCGAAGGATTTTTTGCCGAGGTTTCTGACCTTCATCATTTCGTCCTCCGACTTGCTGGTCAAATCCTCAACGGTGTTGATGCCGGCACGCTTCAGACAGTTGAACGAACGAACCGACAGGTCAAGCTCCTCAATGGTCATCTCCAGGATTTTCTCCTTGCCGCCGTCGTTCTTGTCTGCCAGAACGGGCGGAATTGTAGACTCTTCAGACAAATCAACGAAGAGTTTGAGATGCTCGTTGAGGAGATTGGCGGCCTGCGACAGGGCTTCCTTCGCGGAGATCGTACCATCTGTCCAGACTTCCATCGTGAGCTTATCGTAGTCAGTAATCTGACCGACACGTGTATCCTCAACCTTATAGTTGACCTTCAAAACAGGTGTATAAATACTGTCAACGGCAATCGTTTCAAGCGGCGTTTGCTGTGGGAACTGCTGCTTGTTACGTTCCGCGGAGACATAACCTCTGCCTTTGTCGATGGTGATTTGCATATCGAGTTTTGCGCCCTTCATCAGGGTTGCAATGTGCATACCCGGATCGAGGATCGTGACCTCGGAATCTGCTTTGATATCACCGGCAGTGACCTCACACTCACCCTGTGCTTCGATGTAGATCTGCTTCGGTCCGTCGCCCTGCAGCTTGACAGTCAAGCCTTTGATGGCGAGGATGATCTCAGTTACATCTTCTTTCACACCGGGAATTGTGGAGAGCTCGTGGTGGACACCTTCAATTTTGACGGCGCTGACTGCCACACCGGGCAGAGAGGAGAGCAGAACCCGTCTGAGGCTGTTGCCGAGCGTAATGCCATAGCCACGCTCCAACGGGGAAAGTTCGAATTTTCCGTACTTTCCGTCAGTTTTCAGCTCAATGGTTTTGATTTCGGGCTTCTCGATAGTTTTCAGCATAAATACCCTCCTAAATCGCAATCAGTAGTGTTGAAGTTGAAAGGGCCTTCGCATAAATGCGAGCCACGAGTTCAGAGATTACTTAGAGTACAATTCAACGATGAGCTGTTCTTCAACATCCAGAGTGATGTCATCACGAACAGGCATTCTCTCGATGGTACCCTTGAAGTTCTCCTTGTCGGAGCTGAGCCACATCGGAACGGTTCTGCCGCTGTTCTGTTCGACCAGAGTCTTGAAGGTTTCGTTTGCGCGAGCCTTCTCGGTGAATGCAACGACATCGCCGGACTTCAGCAGGTAGGAAGGAATGTTTACCTTCTGACCGTTGACGGTAAAGTGCTTGTGCAGAACGAGCTGACGAGCCTGTGCGCGGGAGCTTGCAAAACCGAGACGATAAACAACGTTATCCAGACGGGACTCCAGCAGGATCAGCAGGTTTTCACCGGCCTTACCGGGCATTTTGGTTGCGAGCTCAAAGTAGTGATAGAACTGACCTTCGAGCAGACCATAGTATCTTCTAGCAGTCTGCTTTGCGCGGAGCTGCATACCGTATTCGGATACCTTCTTACGAGCCATGCCGTGCTGGCCGGGGGTACCCTTGCGCTTCTCGTCGTTTCTCTCGTCGATTGCGCACTTGGTTGTGTAGCAGCGGTCGCCCTTCAGGTACATTTTCTTACCTTCGCGGCGGCAGATTCTGCAAACTGCACCAGTATATCTTGCCATATTCTCTACACCTCCTGTGATTATACGCGACGTCTCTTCGGAGGACGGCAGCCGTTATGCGGAATCGGCGTAACGTCCTTGATCATCCGAACTTCGAGACCGACGGTCTGGAGCGCACGAATTGCAGCTTCACGACCGGAACCGGGACCATTGACATAAACCTCAACGGTCTTAAGACCATGCTCCATTGCAGCTCTTGCAGCGGTTTCAGCAGCACTCTGAGCAGCGAACGGAGTGGACTTCTTCGAACCACGGAAACCGAGCTCACCAGCAGATGCCCAAGAAATTGCATTGCCCTGCGTATCGGTGATCGTCACGATGGTGTTGTTGAACGTGGACTGGATATGCACTGCGCCGTTTTCGATGTTCTTGCGCTCTCTGCGACGGCGGATAGTCGTAACCTTTTTCTTTTGCTGTGCCAAGATACAGTCCCTCCTTACTTCTTCTTGTTAGCAATCGTCTTTGCCGGGCCCTTACGGGTTCTGGCATTTGTTTTTGTGCGCTGTCCTCTGACAGGCAGACCTTTGCGGTGACGGACACCGCGATAGCAGCCGATATCAACGAGTCTCTTGATATCCATAGCAATCTGGCGGCGCTTATCGCCCTCAACCAGACAGTTGTTATCAATGTACTCACGGAGTGCTGCAACATCAGCCTCGGTGAGATCTTTGACTCTCGTATCAGGATTGACACCTGTTGCTTTGAGAATCTGGGTAGCCGTCGTACGACCGATGCCGAAGATATAGGTCAAGCCGATTTCTACGCGCTTGTTCTTCGGAAGGTCAACACCAGCGATTCTAGCCATATTCCTAATTACACCTCCATATGGTCAGTGGCATTAGCCCTGACGCTGCTTATGCTTCGGGTTTTCACAGATGACCATGACTTTGCCCTTACGCTTGATTACTTTGCATTTTTCGCAGATGGGTTTTACGGAAGGTCTTACTTTCATGGGAAATACCTCCTTCTTGAGCTTTGGCGCGGATCACTTCGCACGCCAGGTGATTCTGCCCTTCGTGAGATCGTAGGGCGACATCTCAACGGTTACGTGGTCACCGGGAACGATGCGGATATAGTTCGTTCTCAGCTTGCCGGAAATATGTGCAAGAATGATATGCTTATTGCTCAGCTCCACCTTGAACATCGCGTTCGGCAGGGACTCTACGACCACGCCTTCTACTTCAATTACATCCTGCTTCGACATCTACGATGACCTCCTTGCGAGTTTGATTACATCTGGTTTGCGCTGACTTTTGCGGTTGAAGCGGCTGCAATGCACGGCGAAGTGCTGCATCCGTCAAACCTTTTAAGTCGAGCGTATGATTCGTTGCCTGAACGTGTCGGGGATTTTTCCGTTTCGGGTTTGCAAGCTTTCGCTGCTCCCCGTCCGCGAGAAAAACATCCTTTCCGTCAAAGGCTGTGACGAGAAGAAAACGTCCTGCATCACGACCGGCAGTTGCGCGGATAATCATACCCGCTTGACAGCATTGTGTCTGCATTCTGTATCCTCCGTCAGAGTTTTGTTAAAATCACAGGGCCGTTTGCGGTAATCAGGATCTCATGCTCAAAGTGAGCCGAGAGGGAACCGCTGTTCGTCAGAACTGTCCAGCCGTTCGGAAGAATGTGTACCCCGTCGCCCTTTTCATTGATCATAGGTTCAATGCAGAAGGTCATGCCCTCAACGATACGCATACCATGTCCGGCGCGACCGTGATTCGGGACTTCGGGTTCTTCGTGCAGTTCGCGGCCGATGCCGTGTCCGCAGAAGTCTTTGACCACACCATATCCGTGTTTACGGCAGTACTGCTCAACAGTCGAACCGATATCGCCCAGCCGCGCACCGACGACGGCAGCTTCAATGCCCTGATAAAGACTTTCCTCTGTTATTTTCAGCAGAGCCTTTGCATTGTCCGGAATTTCTCCGACGGCAAAGGTATAGCAAGTATCGCTATGGAAGCCTTTATAGAACGCGCCAACGTCAACGCTGACAATATCGCCCTCCTGAATCCGCTTCTGACTGCTCGGGATTCCGTGGATTACCTCATCATTGACCGAAACACACGCGCTGCCGGGGAATCCCCCGTAGCCGAGAAAACTCGGTTTCGCGCCGTGCTTCGTGATTTCATCATGGATGATTTTGTCTACATCCTTGGTTGTCATACCGCTGCGGAGTTTTGATCCGCAGACTTGCAGCGCATTTGCTGCGATCTTACCTGCCTCCCGCATCTTTTCGATGTCGGAAGCACATTTGATGGTGACCATTGCAATACGCCTCTTACATTAGTCCTGAACGCCCAGAGCCTTGAAAACGAGCTTTGTGGTATCAGCGACTTCTTCCTGACCTTCTACGGTGACGAGCTTACCGGTCTTGGCGTAGTAATCCTTGAGCGGAGCGGTCTTTTCCTGATAGACTGCCAGACGGGAAAGAACAGTTTCAGGTGTATCATCTACACGCTGTACGGTCTTTCCGCCGCATTTGTCACAAATGCCCTCAACGGTTGTGGGCTTATACTCGATGTGGTAGGAAGCGCCACAGGATTCGCAGACGCGGCGGCCGGACATTCTTGCACAGATTCTCTCATCGGGAACTGCGATCTCCATGACCACGTCGATTGCGACACCCATCGTGTCAAGTGCCTCTGCCTGTGCAACGGTACGAGGGAAACCATCAAGGATGAAGCCGTTGGCTGCATCGGGTTCCGCAATGCGGTCTTTCAGGATTCCAATGACGATGTCATCGGATACCAGAGCACCGCTGTCCATTGCTTCCTTTGCTTTCAGACCGAGCTCTGTACCGTTCTTGACGGCTTCACGGAGCATATTGCCGGTCGAAATCTGAGGAATACCGAGCTTATCGGAAATTGCTTCAGCCTGTGTGCCTTTTCCGGCACCGGGAGCACCCAAAAGAATCATTTTGTTCATATCGTGTACCTCCGTTTCGGATCAGTCAAGGAAGCCCTTGTGATGGCGCATCATCAGCTGAGATTCCAGTGTACGAACTGTTTCAATCGCAACGCTTACAACGATCAGGATGGAAGTACCGCCCATGGACGAGATGTTCATGTTGGTGAGCTTGACAAAGATGATCGGGAAGATCGCGATGATGCCGAGGAAAACTGCACCGACGAGAGTCAGCTTGTTGAGAACTCTGCTGATGTAATCGGATGTAGGTTTGCCGGGGCGGATGCCGGGGATACCGCCGTTAGACTGGCGGAGATTGTTTGCCATTTCGATCGGATTATACTGCATCGATACATAGAAGTAGTTGAATGCGATAATCAGAACGAAATAGAGTGCAGCGTAAGAATAGCTGCGGGTATTGAAGAAGTTAATGAAGTTGTAGTAGAACTTCTGACCTGCGGTAGCAGTTGCATATTCGCTTGCTGCAATCGGTTCCTTGAACATCGAAATGGTCGAAGGAAGGGACATAAAGCTCATTGCAAAGATGATCGGCATAACACCGGAATTGCAAATCTTGATCGGAATATGTGTGCTCTGACCGCCGTACTGCTTTCTGCCGACAACGCGCTTTGCATACTGTACAGGAATGCGGCGTTCTGCTTCGTTAAAGAGAACGATACCGACAATCATGACAACAAAGATCAGCAGATAGATAACGACAAGACCAAAATACTTCGCAGCATCCTCCTGGATGAGTGCGATCATCTGACCGATATCCTCAGGGATACGAGCAACGATACCTGCGAACAGGATCATGGAAACGCCGTTTCCGATGCCTTTTTCACTGATACGGTTACCGAGCCAGATAACGAGGGATGCACCGGCAATGAACGAAAGGATGATGACAAACGCTGCGAAAACGCCTGCACCGCCTTCTGTATACTTGACAGCAGAAACACCTGCGTCATTCTTTGCATTCTTCAAAGTCAGGTAGTAAGCTACCGACATGAAGATCGCAAGACCGAATGCAACGATCGAGTTGATGGTGTTGAGCTTTTTTCTGCCCTCTTCACCTTCCTGCTGGAGTCTTTCCAGAGGAGGCAGAGCGTAGGTCAAAAGCTGAATGATAATGCTTGCGTTAATAAACGGTGTAACACCGAGGGAGAACATGGTTGCCTTCGAGAGCGCACCACCGGAGAGGATGTTTAAGTATTCCAGATAGTTACCGTTGGCTGCCTTTTCAGTCATCCAACCGGATACGATCGAGGGATCCAAAAACGGAACCGTGATAACGCTGCCCAAACGGAAAATCACGATGATGAACAATGTGAACAAAAGCTTCTTACGAATTTCAGGAATGCGCCATGCATTCTTCATCGTTTTGAACACGTTACATCACCTCAGCTTTCCCGCCTGCTTTCTCGATTTTTTCAGCAGCCGCACCGGAGAATTTAGCGGCTTTGACAGTCAGCTTGACGGTCAGCTCTCCATTTCCGAGAACCTTCACGCCACCGTTCTCAACCTTCTTGATGAGGCCGGAAGCCATGAGCAGTTCGGTGTCAACGACAGTGCCGTCAACGAAACGATTGAGGTCGCCGACATTCACGGTCGAATAACGGGTTGCGAAGATGTTGTTGAAACCGCGCTTCGGAATACGTCTTGCAAGGGGCATCTGGCCGCCTTCAAAGCCGATTCTTACGCCGCCGCCGGAACGTGCATTCTGACCCTTGTGGCCCTTGCCGGCGGTCTTGCCGTTACCGGAACCATGACCTCTGCCGATACGCTTGGACTCACGGTTCGAATCAACGGCCGGAGTTAATTCGTGAATTTTCAATGGAATCGCACCTCCTTGCAATTAAGCTTCCGTGACCTTCACGAGGTGGGAAATTTTATTGATTTTGCCCTGAGTCTGTGCGTTGTCGGGCTGTTCTACGCAGTCACCGATCTTACGCAGACCGAGAGAATGAGCAGTCGCAATCTGGTCCTGCTTTCTGCCGATCAGACTCTTGATGAGCTCTACTTTTTTTGCCATAACAGCTCACTCCTCAAAATTATTTGCCGAAAATCTCAGCAGGTGTCTTGCCGCGCTTTGCAGCAACTTCCTTAACGTCGGTGCATTCTACCAAGCCGTTGATGGTAGCACGAACAACGTTGCAGGGGTTGTTGGAACGCTGGCTCTTGGTACGGATGTCCTTAATGCCGACCATTTCGAGTACCGCACGGACGGGACCGCCCGCGATAACACCGGTACCGGGAGCAGCAGGCATCATCAGTACACGGCCTGCGCCGAACTTACCGATAACTTCGTGAGGAATGGTCGTACCACGGAGGGAAACACGAACCAGATTCTTCTTTGCGTCTTCGATACCCTTACGGATCGCATCCGGAACTTCACCGGACTTACCGAGGCCGAAGCCAACAATGCCGTTGCCGTCACCGACAACTACGAGAGCAGCGAATTTCATAATACGGCCGCCCTTTACGGTCTTGCTAACACGGTTGATGGAGACAACACGCTCCTCAAGTTCCATGCCAGTTGCGTCAATCAATGCCAATCAGATTCCCTCCTTCATTAGAACTGCAGCCCGTTTTCGCGGGCACTGTCTGCAAGCTCCGAAACTCTGCCGTGATAGAGGTAACCGCCGCGGTCGAATACGACTTCGGTGATGCCCTTATCAGCAGCCTTCTTTGCGATCGCTGCGCCGACGAGACGTGCGCCTTCCTTGTTGCCGCCGTTGCCTTCAAAGCCCTTGTCTGCGCTGGATGCTGCTGCGAGGGTTACACCTGCAACGTCATCGATCAGCTGTGCATAGATGTGCTTTGTGGAACGGTATACGCTCAGTCTCGGACGCTGGGCAGTTCCGGAGATTTTAGCACGAACTCTGCGATGTCTCTTGAGACGTGCCTTGTTGCTGTCAATTTTCTTTACCATAGCAATTCACCTTTCTCCTTATTTCTTGC
>JAKSPL010000049.1 GCA_024404815.1 Oscillospiraceae bacterium | reverse complement strand
TTTTTTCAAAAAATCGCAGGGGTTGAGGGGGCGGCGCCCCCCATCGCGCTCCGCATAGCGCGAAACACCCCCCTCCTTCCAAAAGATCAGGAGGGGGTATGGGGCGAGAAACGCAGTTTCTCGTAGGTATGCGAAGCATACCGTGTACGCTATCAAGGGGTTCCCCCATACTTTTTCGACAAGCTGAAACAAGGGACAACCTGTACGGTTGTCCCTTGTTTTCGTATGTTGACAGGGCAGGGGAGTTTGCTGTTCCCCTACATTATAGTTACGACCAAACGAGCTCCTTCTGCGCGATAACCGCAGGTTCTGTCGGAATTCCAAGCGGTACATCGGGCTTGACGAGTTCTCCGTGGTAGTCTGAACCGCCTGTGACCAGCAGTCCGTATTTCTTCGCATATGCGCAGAAAAACGCTTTGTCCTCTGCTGTGTTCACACGGTAGAACGCTTCGATGCCGTCCAGCCCCATGCCGCGGAGAATGTTCAGCCGTTCTGTCAGCTGTTCGTTTGTCATCGAAAGTTCCAGCGGATGTGCAAGAATTGCTTTTCCGCCTGCCGCGTGAATCAGCGCGATCGCATCTTTGTCAGACGGTTTTTCGTCTTTCAGCGCACGAATCGCAGGCAGACGCAGGTATTTCTGAAACGCTTCCGATACGGAGGATGCGTAGCCCTGTGCAATGAGCTCTCTTGCAATATGCGGTCTGCCGACCTGTCCTTTTGCACGGCTTCGTACTGCGTCAGCGTCCAGTACGATTCCCTGCTCTGCGAGAATTGAAAGAATCTTGTACATACGCTGTTCCCGCCGCTCTGCAAATGCCGCACAGGCATCTTGGAGCACCTGTGCATCGGGCGATATTCCAAGTCCCAGAATATGCTGATGCGAGAAATCTGTACTGATCTCAATGCCGCAGAGAAAACGGATTCCCTCTTTTTTTGCGGCGGTATGTGCTTCGGCAAGTCCGTCTACGGTGTCGTGGTCGGTCAGCGCAAGGTGCGTAATGCCGCAGGCTTTTGCCCGTCTGACCAGCTCGGTCGGCGTGTACTGCCCGTCCGAACAACTGCTGTGGGTGTGCAGATCTATCATGCGGAAACGCCTCCTTCTGCCTTTTTCTTTACGTTGGATTCTTCTGTAAATGCGCGTATTTCTGCGAGAAATGCTTCTCCGTATTTGTCGAATTTATACTTTCCGACACCCGATACAGCAAGCATGGTTTCCTCGTCTGTCGGGCGTTTGATGCACATATCGCGGAGGGTTGCGTCCGAAAAAACGATGTACGCAGGCATACTTTCCTTTGCGGCGATATGTCCGCGGAGCTTTCGCAGGCGTGTAAACAAATCGTTGTCCAGTTCGAAATCGGGCATGGATGCAAGCAGACGTTCGCGCTCTGTCTGCCGCAGATCTTTTTTCGGGAGTGCCATGCGGACGGCTTCCTGTCCGCGCAGAACGGCATTCGCACGCGGTGTCAGATAGAGCGAGAGATATTCGTCTGTGTGGACGGCGAGATAGCCGCGTGCCAGCAGGATTTCCGTCATATGCCGGATCTGTGCGGCGGCGGTGTCGTGCATCAGGTTGAATGTTGTGAGGGTATCATAGCTGTTTTCGGTGATCTGCTTGGTTTTCTTTCCTGCGAGAATATCGCTGATGAGCCGTGCAGAACCGTGTATGCCGCGCTGTGCAAGACGATAGACACAGGAGAGGATCTTCTGTGCCGCGATGGTCGCATCGATCTCCTCGCTGTCCGCAAGACAGCTTCCGCAGTTGCCGCAGAAACTGGGCGCTTTCTCCCCGAAATATTCGAGAATATACTGCCGCAGACAGTCCGTTCGGCTGCAATAGCAGTACCGCACCATTTCCTGCAAGCGTTTTCTGTCCTGTTTGCGGACGATTTCACGCTGTTCGGGGGAGAGCAGCTCATTTTCGCTGTCCCCGTCGATGAAAAGCTCGTTGGTACGAATATCCTGCGGCGAAAACAACAGCGTGCATTCCGCAGGCATTCCGTCACGTCCTGCGCGTCCTGCCTCCTGATAGTATGCCTCCATACTGCGCGGCATATTATAATGTACCACAAACGACACGTTCGATTTGTCGATGCCCATGCCGAATGCGTTGGTCGCGGTGATGATCTGTGCATCATCGCGGAGAAATGCGTCCTGATTGGCGGCACGTTCTTCGGGGGAGAGTCCTGCATGGTAGCGGACTGCCTGATAGCCGTCTGCGCAGAGTTTTTGGCAGACCTCCTCGGTCAATCGTCTGGAAATGCAGTAGATGATGCCGCTTTTCCCCTGATTGCGGCGGAGAATTTTCAGGAGTGCTTCGTATTTTTTTGACGGAGTGGCTTCTTCGACCATCCAGCGGAGGTTCGGGCGGTCAAACCCCGTGACCAGTTCCAGCGGATGTTCCAGCGACAGCAGACGTTTGATATCTTCGCTGACGGTGTCTGTTGCAGTCGCGGTGAATGCCGCAACGACAGGACGTCTTGGCAATGCACGCAGAAAATCTGCGATTTGCAGGTAGCTCGGGCGGAAATCCTGTCCCCATTGAGAAAGACAATGCGCCTCATCTACCGCGACCATTGCGATGGGGACGGTTTCGGTCAGCGAGAGAAAGGAATCCGTCAGCAGGCGTTCGGGGGCGGCATAGAGCAGTCGGATTCTCCCTGCACGCACTTCATCCAGCGCGGTAAAATATGCCTGCTGGGACAAACCGCTGTGCAGACAGGCGGCAGGAATGCCTGCTTCTTCGAGCGCACGCACCTGATCCTGCATGAGGGAGATCAGCGGAGATACAACGATCGTCATGCCGTTCAGGAGCATGGCAGGCACCTGATAGCAGATGGATTTTCCTGCCCCTGTGGGCATGATGCCCAGCACATCGCCGCCCGACAAAATACGGTCGATAATGGCTTCCTGCCCCTGCCGAAAGGCTGTATATCCGAAATATTCTTTGAGAATGGAGTGCTTGTCCATGGTTTCCCGTCCTTCTATCTGAATGTGCCGCAGAAAATATCGTCTGCAAGCACAAAATGCTCACAGACGATATTGTACCATATTTTCACGTTTTTTTCAAGCAAGAATTTCTTTCCAGAGGGTTTCGGCATCCGAAACGTCCCCGCTCAGCATTGCAGACAGGTAATACCGCAGAACAGCGTCTGCATCGTCTGCTGTCAGCGCACCGCTGTTGTCGATGTCATAGACAGAAAGCTCTGCTTCGTCAGCCAGACTGCCGTCTACCATGTGATTCAGGTAGGTCAGAAGAACCGTGTTGGAATCATCGGCATCGACCGAACCGCTGCCGTCTACGTCACCCAGCGATTCCCATTGTACCGCATCTTCTGCGGTGTTGTCGTCGTCGGTGGGAAGTGGTGCTTCGGCAAGCATCTGTGTCGGGAGCGTAGGATTTATTGTACTGTCCAGCTGACGCTGAAAGAGCTGTTCGGGTTCGCTGTCGGTCTGTTCCGGTTCGGAGACAACAGGTTCTGCGTTCTTCGAGAAGTCATAGGAAAGACCGAACTGGCTTTCGTAATAATAATCGCAGGGCTGTACGACGTGCGCGACATATCTGCCTTTGCCGGAGAGGAAACTGCTGTTGAATTCGTCCCATGTTTTGGTGCAAAGACGAATCAGACCTTTGCCGTTTGCGTTGCCTTCCTGTACTGTGACCGTTTCGGAATTATAGGCGAGAATGATGAGGGAATGGCCATCGCCGCCCGAATAGGCACCGCTGGCATTCGGCGTTGTGCGCATATATGCGCCGGGCATGATCTCGCAGTCGAGGAACTGGTCGAAGCTGACAGTCGGGGTAGAACCCATTACGCTGGTGCAGTGCTGATAGCTGTATCCGTTGTCGGTGCCGTGGTAGGGCATCTCATCGAACAGGTGCGCAAATACGCCCTGTGCGTAGATATAGCATTGCATACCCCAGATGGAATAGGGTTTTGTGCCGCAGGACAGATAGTAGTTGATGTTGGTGTTTAGCGATGTGTCAAGCGGCAGAATGGCAGGGATACTGTGCTGTGTATCTTTGTAGAGGTTGCAGTTGCCTGCCTGTGTTTCATAGACCAGCGCGGCGAGTGCTTCCGAATCGGTGTAGCTGACACCGGTCTGGGCAGCACGCGCCCCGTTCGCTGCGGATGCAGGCAGAGCGGAGATCCCCGTAAGTGCAAGAACAGTACTTACGAGCGCAGGGATTATCTTTTTGAATGTAGTACACACGTTTCGCATGGGATACCTCGTTTCTCCTGCATCGCAGGGTAATGTTTTTCCCACAGACCTTTTCCCTTTTTTCTGATTTCTGTCTTTTTAGCGCATATCCAGCATGATACACAAAAGTTATTTTGATTCGTTGTGCATTATGTGCATCATTTTTCTGGTGTAGCCTTATTGTAACATATCGGTAACAGTTTGTCAATATATTCTGTTCAATTTCCATAACGAAAACTTAAAAAAAGACAAATATTAACCTGAAATTGTAAGTTTTTGTAAAATGAGAATAAATTGTGATTTGCAGCAGAAACAATTAAAAAATACGCTGTGTTTTATGAAAATATGTAGATTTTGCATTTATTTAATGAATGAATAAAAGAGGGGATGCGTTGCTTATTTTGCGCCTGTTTGCACTATTTTGCAATCCTGCCAAAATTCATATCCACTTTCTCTACATGGTAACATTGACAAACATTTCGCAAACTGATATAATAAGAAAGTATCCCGATGAATACCACAGAAATGGAGGCGTTTCCCCTATGGAATGCAGCTGCAAACAGCAACACAGCGACCTTTCGAAGCTCGAACCCGTGCTTGCACAGTACGCTGCCGTCAAAGGCAGCCTGATTACGATTTTACAGCAGGCACAGGAAATTTACGGCTATCTCCCGATGGATGTCATCTACCATGTCGCAGAGCGCACAGGCAGCACCCCTGCAAAGGTGCTGGGCGTTGCGACATTTTATACACAGTTTCGGTTTCAGCCGATGGGCAAGTACCTGATCCTTCTTTGTGACGGCACCGCCTGCCATGTCAACGGCAGCGAGCGTATCGCCGCTGCAATTTCGGAGTATCTGGGCATCCAAAACGGCGAAACCTCCGCAGACGGGCTCTTTTCGCTGAGCATCGTGGCGTGTCTGGGCTGCTGCTCGCTGTCCCCTGTCATGATGATCAACGAGGACACCTACGGCTCGCTGACACCCGAAAAGGCACTTGCTATCTTGAAGGAAATTCGTGAAAAGGAGGGTACAAACGCATGAGCTGGCGCGTTGCAGTCGGCGAGGGAAGCTGCGGCATCGCAGCAGGCGCGGCAAAGGTTTATGATGCGCTTGTCCCTCTGCTGAAAGATTCTGGTATTACACTCGGCGTGACGGGCTGCATCGGAATGTGCTGGCTCGAACCGATCGTCGATATTTATGAAGAAGATACGCTGAAAGCACGATTGGTGCAGGTACAGCCTGAGCACACATCCGCAATCGCTGAAGCCTGCAAAAGCGGCGACCTGAGCGGTGTGTCCGATCTCTGCATCACCGACGAGGACAATGCGTTTCTCACACAGCAGACACGTATTGCCCTGCGAAACTGCGGCATTATCGACCCGAATTCACTCGACAGCGCATTGCAGGCAGGCGGCTATTCTGCGATTCGTAAAATTTTGCAGGAAGACGGCGGCATGACACCCGAAGCTGTCATCGACTGCATCAAAACTTCGGGACTTGCAGGCAGAGGCGGCGCAGGCTTCCCGACATGGTTCAAATGGAACGCCGCAAGACAGTCCGCAGGCGAGGAAAAATATCTCATCTGCAACGCTGACGAGGGTGACCCCGGCGCATTTATGGACAGAGCCGTCATTGAATCCGATCCGCACACGCTCATCGAAGGTATGCTCATCGGCGCGTATGCGATCGGCGCAAAAGAAGCGATCGTCTACGTCCGCGCAGAGTATCCGCTGGCGATCAAGCGTCTGTCGACGGCGATCGAACAGGCGAGGACGGCTGGATTCATTGGCGAAAACATCCTCGGTACGGACTTTTCGTGCGAATTCCGCATCAAGGCAGGTGCAGGCGCATTTGTCTGCGGCGAGGAGACTGCACTCATCGAATCCTTGCAGGGACAGCGCGGAATGCCGCGTCTGAAACCCCCGTTCCCTGCGGCGGCAGGCTACTGGTACAAGCCGTCGAATATCAACAATGTGGAAACCTATGCGAATGTCGCGTGGATCATCAACAACGGCGGCGAGGCGTTTGCGGCACTCGGTACGCCCGATTCCAAAGGTACGAAAGTGTTCGCGCTGACGGGTAAAATTCGCCGCGGAGGACTGGTCGAGATCCCGATGGGCATGACGCTCCGGCAGGTCATTTACGACATCGGCGGCGGCATCCGTGACGGAAAAGCGTTCAAGGCGGTACAGATGGGCGGACCGTCGGGCGGCTGTATCCCTGCCTCTCTGCTCGATACGGTCATCGACTACAAAAAGCTCGGCGCGACGGGCGCAATTATGGGTTCGGGTGGCATGGTCGTCATGGACGAAACGACCTGCATGGTCAGCATGGCGAAATTCTTCCTTGATTTCACCGCAAAAGAATCCTGCGGTAAATGCGTGCATTGCCGCATCGGAACGAAACGTATGCAGGAAATTCTCGGCAGAATCGTGGACGGCAAGGGCAAAGACGGCGATATCGAACTGCTGGAGGAGCTTTGCGGCGCGATCAAAGACGGTGCGCTCTGCGGACTGGGACAGACTGCGCCCAACCCCGTTCTCACCGCGATTCGCTATTTCCGCGACGAGTTTGAAGCGCATATTCAAGAAAAACATTGCCCGTCAGGTGCGTGTGCCGCATTGCTGAAATACAGCATCGACGTGGAAAAGTGCAAGGGCTGTACGCTCTGTGCGAAGAAATGTCCGGTCGGTGCGATCTCGGGCACGCTCAAATCTGCCCACAGCATCGACACGGAAAAGTGCATCAAGTGCGGCCAATGCAAAGCCAACTGTAAATTCGGTGCGGTACAGGTGGGATAATTGTGCCTGCGGCGCATCTATGATTGGGCTTCGCCCCAAACCCCACCAAAGGGACATTGTCCCTTTGGAATCCCATTTTGATAAAGGGTGAGAACCGCGAAGCGCAATAAAAGTTTTACTCGATTTTTTTCAAAAAATCGCGGAGTCCAGAGGTGAGTTTGCTTGCAAACTCATCGGCTTGCCATACTGTGCACTCTGGTCGCTGCTCGCAAGCAGCGAAACACCCTTTTACATTCGAGAACATCACGCTGAAAGGATAAAAAACCATGAGCCAAATTCAGCTTACCATTAACGGAAAAGTCTGTAAATGTGAAGCAGGTGCTTCGATTTTGCAGGCGGCACAGCAAAACGGCATTGAGATCCCGAACCTCTGTAACGACGAATCTGTGCGCGTATACGGCGCATGCGGACTCTGCGCGGTCGAGGTTACGGACGATGGCAGCGGAAAGCCGATTCCGAAGCTGCTGCGTGCCTGCTCCGCAAAGGCGATGGACGGCTATGTTGTGTCGATCGACACGGAGCGCGTCAGCCAGTCCAGAAAAATCGCGCTGGAACTGCTGATGTCCGACCACACGGGCGACTGTCAGGGACCTTGCCGCCTGAACTGTCCGGCAGGTACAAACTGTCAGGGCTATGTCAAGAAAATTGCACAGGGTGACTACCACGGTGCGGTTAAGATCATCAAAGAAAAGCTGCCGCTGCCTGCTGCGATCGGCAGAGTCTGTCCGCATCCCTGCGAGGACAACTGCCGCCGCGCATTGGTCGAGCAGCCACTTTCTATCGCGTATCTGAAAGCTTTTGCAGCGGATAAAGATCTTGCGTCTGATACCTATAAGGCAGAATGTGCGCCTGATACGGGAAAGCGCGTTGCGATTGTCGGCGGCGGTCCTGCCGGCTTGACTGCTGCATATTTTCTCCGCCTGAAAGGTCATGACGTTACCATTTTTGACGCATCCGCGAAGATGGGCGGTATGCTCCGCTACGGCATCCCTGCGTATCGTCTGCCGAAAGCAGTACTTGATCGTGAAATCGACGAAATTGCGTCACTTGGCATCCATATGAATAACAATGTCCGCATCGGAAAAGACGTGACGCTTTCCGCTTTGCGCGAGGAGTATGATGCGGTGATTGTCGCGGTCGGTGCGTGGTCGTCGATGGGAATGCGCTGCAAGGGCGAGGAGCTGGACGGCGTCATCGGCGGCATCCAATTCCTGCACGATATTTCTTCGGGCGAGGGCGAAATCCCAGATTTGAAGGGAAAAAACGTGGCGGTCTGCGGCGGCGGAAACACCGCAATGGACGCCTGCCGAACCGCGATTCGCTGCGGCGCGGAAAACGTGTATGTCATTTACCGCCGCACGCGCGAGGAAATGCCTGCGGAGGACATCGAAATTGCCGAGTCCATCGAGGAGGGCGTGAACTATCAATTCCTCACAAATCCGTCAGAAATCATCGGCGAAAACGGCCATGTTACGAAAATTCGATTGCAGGTCATGAAACTTGGCGAGCCGGATGCATCGGGTCGCCGTGCGCCTGTGCCTGTCGAGGGCGAATTCCGCGAACTGCCTGTCGATCTGGTCATCATGGCGATCGGACAGAAGCTGAATGCGGCAGGATTGGAGGACATCACCCTCACGCAGAAAGGTACGATTTTGGCAGATGAATCGACATTTTTGACGAATCTGCCGAACGTGTATGCAATCGGTGATGCGACAAACCGCGGCGCAGGAATCGCAATCGCGGCGATCGGCGAGGCAAACCGCTGTGCGGAGGTCGTAGACAGCGCACTCAAAGGCGAAATGAAGCCGTACCGCGCGCCGTTCGTGTCTAAGAGAACGGACGTATCTGCTGACGAATTCGCTGACAGACCGAAACAGGCAAGATGCGAAATGCCGACACGACCTGCGGAGATACGCCGCCATGATTTCAACGAGGTGAACCTCGGCTTGGACGACGAAACCGCGCAGAATGAGGCAAAACGCTGTCTGGAATGCGGTTGTCACGACTACGATAACTGTAAGCTCATCCGCTATGCAAATATGCAGGAGATACACCCCGAAAGACTCGCAGGTGCGAAGAATTCCAGCAAAACAGAACGGAAGCTCGTGTGCATCGAGCGCAACAACGAGAAGTGTGTGCTGTGTGCGCTGTGCGTGCGCGTCTGCGAGGAGGTCGCAGGCAAGGGCATTCTTGGACTGGTCGGGCGCGGATTCCCGACTGTCGTGCGCCCCGAATTTCAGGATGAGCGTGTGATCGCAGGCTGTAAGGACTGCCGAAAGTGCGTAGATGCCTGTCCGACGGGTGCGCTGAAATTGGTGGATTGATGATTTTTCGGGGGCGGTGGCTTCACCACGCGGTCAGAGCGAAGTACTCCCTAGTTCTTCCGCTCTATCCACCGACCCTACGGACAAATGTGC
>JAKSPL010000048.1 GCA_024404815.1 Oscillospiraceae bacterium | reverse complement strand
TCCAAAAGATCAGGAGGGGGCTTGGGGGAACCCTATCAAGGGGTTCCCCCATACTCTTTCATGTTATACCAATACACAGGAGATCTCTGCGGCGGCATCCGGCTCTGTCGGTTCTTCCGCATCTGCGATCGGCTGTCTGACATATTCGATTCGCAGCATTCCCGTACACGCAAACTGCGGCAGCGTCAGGATCAGCTCAGGCGGCAGATCTGCATTGACCTCCGCAAGCGGTATTTCCTGCACAGGTGTCAGCGGTTTGCCGTCCACTTTCAGCAGCTGACAGCGCAGTACCGCATCCCCCTGCCGCAATTCCTTGTCTGTATGCACCGATACACGCATCTGTCCGCCTGCACAGAAATACAGTACCTGCGGCACAGCAAACGACGGGTTGCCTGCACCGTCCACACGCAGTACAAACTGCGGCAACGTCCGATACAGCCGATGGTGCAGCGTTGTAAACACAGAATTTGCTGTGTTTTCTGCACGTTGACAATCCAGTTCCCTTGTCCAGCGCATAACCTTTTCCATATTCTCCGCAGGTGTTTTTTCTGCATCGAACGTGGTCGCCATGCCCTCGAATACCCGTCCGTCCTCATACAGCACATCGTAGAAATTCTCGAAGTAGAAGTGGGACGGCTGGCACCAGAGTTTCCAGTCCGTAATCGCGCCCGGCCATGCCATCGAACAGTACGGCAATGCATAGAATTTTCCTGCGTGCTTTGCAATCGCAAAGTTGAAGTAGGTGCTCCATTCGTCCAGTCCCTGCGACTGGATCTCGGGATATTCGCCCAGCATTTCCAGATAGATTCTGCGGTCGATGATCTGCGGCTGATGCGAAGAATACTGCAATGTCGGGAAATGCTCGCCCAGCAGCCAGTCACGGGTACGGAACATACTCTCGTCATACGAGGTGTAGCTGCACTGTGTACCCTTCCATTCTTTCAGATCATAGCAATAGTATGCCTGATAGCGATTGTCTTTCAGGAAGATCTCCTGCGTCAGCGGCAGCAGCGGACGATAATCGTCATCTGTCATGATAAACACATCGTCCAGCGGTGCTTTCTGCATCAGCAGGCAGCGGAGATAGAAATTCCGCATGGTGTGATCTTCGGGGAGCGGATTGCCCTCCAGAAGCTGTTCATCGTTGAAGAACGACAGCTTGATCCTGCCCTGCCATTTCTCCTGCAATTCCGCATTGTTCTTCGAGGGGCAGACGATCAGCAGTTCCTCGATAAACGGCAGATACGCATCCCAATAGGGCAAAGAGCGAAGCAGATCTTCATTGCGTGCGGTCAGGACAACCATCTGCTTGACAGTCAGATCATCGGGAAGCTGTTCTGCGCTCTCCGAAACGCGGCAAAGCGCATCGCCCATTTCCTGTGCGGCAGTATCCCAAGTACGCGGCTGATATTCTGCAAGCTGTTTCGTCTTTTCCGCATAGGCATCGGGGTTGTCGAGCAGTTTTTTGACTGCCGCCACAAGCGATTCGACACTCGTGTTGTCAAAATAATCTGCCAGTTCGCCGCCGACCTCACGCAGTACGGGAATGTCGGAAGCGAGAACAGGCGTACCGTGCTGGAACGCCTCAACGATGGGAAGGCCAAAGCCCTCGTTTTTCGTCGGGAACGCGATGGCAAGCGCATTTTCGTAGAGTGCGGAGATCGTCGCGTCTGTGGGTGAATTTGCAAAGAAGAAGTCTGTGCCTGCTTTCGGGTGGTGTTCCATGCGTTTTTCGAATTCCGCCATATTCCAGCCGATTCTGCCTGCGAATACGACCTTGACACCCAGCGCGGACAATTCGTCCACAGCGTCCAGCAGCAGCGCATGGTTCTTGCGCGGTTCGATCGTGCCGACCATCAGCAGATAGCGGCGCGGTACAAGTTTTTCGAGCAGTTCCGTATCTTTTTCTTCTTCCTCATCCTCTGCATCAGCCGCCTGTTTCTTCGGGGCAAAATCTGCGCCCAGCGGTACGACCGTACACGGCGGCGGCGCGATGTCCAGCGACTTGCAAAGGTCGGCGAGCGCATCTTTTGTCGCTTCCGCATTGCAGATGATGTGGTCTGCGTATTGCAGAACGGAGGAAGTCCACGAAAGGAACTGTGTCACCGTCAGTTCATAGAAGAACTGCGGATGTGTCACGGGAATCAGATCGTAAAGGTGCGAAACGATCGTCACACCGCGCTGTTTGAGGATCGGGAACAGCCAGCCGCGGTGCATCGGCATATTCCATGCGCTGTCGATATCGAAGAAAATGGAGTCGGGAGCAATATCCTGCGGCGCAAGTTTCTGCATTTTGCCTGTGCCGTAGGGCGAACCTGTATGTGCGGTATAATACTCCGTGAACGCATCGTGCGGCAGAATACGCCACTCGGTATGCGATGGCAGGTCGGCAAGCAATGTGACTTCCAGCTTCGGGTTTTCGAGCATACGCAGGACGATCGCCTTTGCGACACGCTGGATACCTGTGGTAAAGGATGTCAGGCACAATCTCGAGAGGTCAATGTATACGTGTGTTTTCTGCATGGTTATGCCTCCTCCTTTCCTGCGATCTTCTTGGCAAGCGTTTGCAGCGGCTTCGGCATTTTCTGATACATACGGACAAGACGCGGCGGCATTCCCTGATTGACCACCATGACCTTGACCTCAGGCGAAGCGGTGCTGATCGGCAGCGGACAATCCGTCAGCGGGATCATGTTGCGCTGATATTCAGCAGAACCGAGAATCGAATTCAGTACGGCGGTCTGGAACTCCGTTTTCGGGAGAGAAAGCCGTCCCTCCCACGCTTTCTTTGCGCCGTCGTCGATCGGACGCAGCAGCAAAAGCAGAAACGCCGCCTGTAAAAAATCCGCATTCGACAGCGGTTCCATTGCAGGGTAAGAAACAGAATCGGGGGCGGCAGAAGTCATCACCGAAAAAACGTCCATTGAATAAGGCAGGGTTCCGCCGTTCTCCTGCATCCGTTCCTCGGCGAGCGAATAAACCGCACGCGCAAGTGCATCGTCTGTATATCGCGTCATTTTTTGCACTCCTTTATCTTTCCATCAATATTTTGTCATTCCTGCACATCCTGTGCTTTGCGGACGGCAGCCGTCCATGTCATCGGTTCATTGCGGTATTCCGCAGACAGCGGATATAATCCCTGTCCGATTGGTACCAGCGCGTCCAGAATCAGACCGTTGTCCGCAAGTTCGCGCCGAATGGATTCTTTTGTCCAGAAAACATCGTAGATATTGTATTTTCCCCAACCGGTACGACGGCGGTTCGGGACTTCAAAACAGAGATTCGGCACATCGAACAGCAGGACACCGCGGTCAGTCAGCGCATCGCGGAGCTTTTTCCAGAGCATTTTTCTGGTCGCATATTCGTAGTGACGGATAAAGCGGAAAATCGTGATCACATCATATGTGCCCGTGATCTCATCGGTCAGCAGGTCAACGGTCTGTGTTTGCAGCGCGGCATTTTCAAAGCGTTTCTGCACCTGCGACAGCATGGCAGGCGAAGCGTCTCCTGCTGTACACGCGCCGAATTGCAGCAGCGTCTGCAAAATTCTGCCGTCGCCGCACGCAAGGTCGAGCAGGCGCGGCGCAGATTCGCCCTTGAAATACTGCTCGAGCAGTACGGCGACACTCTGCCGCTCCATCAGATCGAAACAGTTCTGCGGATAAGTCACAAAGCGTTCTTTTGTATAGTCCTCTGCGACATCCTCACGCTGATAGTAGGCTTTCAGCGCGGCGTGTCCCTTGACGAGGTGCTTGTTTTCGAGTTTGAGCTGTCTGTCCCATTCGTACAGCGTGATCACACCATACGGTGCGGCGTGTTCTGCGCTGTATTCCACAAAACGGACAAAGTCCTTGCCCGAAAGCATCTGCCGCAGTCGGTCGATCCGCCACGAACTGCGGTATGCGGTATAGTTGTCGCGCAGCAGCCGCAGCGATTCTGCCACGGATGCGCCGCTGATGTCCGAAGTCACAACGCCGAGTCCCGTTGCGGAAATCAGTTCGGAAACACCTGCCTGCGGTGTCGCAACGGCAGGAATGCCCATCAGCATACCTTCCAGCGCGGAAAGCGAGCAGGCATGATTGAAATTCTCATCCGCATAGGGAATCAGCACACAGTCCACATCGGTATAGAAATCCGCCATTTCCACTCTGCCCGTCCGAACCTCACAGTTTGCGGCGTTTTGCAGCACTTCAGGAATCGGAACAGCGTTTGCATCGCGCCAAAGCACAACAAAACGAATCTCAGGGCAGGCTTTCACCGCCTCACAGAGCGCAGGAATGCCGCGGGAATTGCTCTGTTCTCCGCTCATCGGCGAGGACGCAAAGCCGACGGTGAATTTCTCTGCGGAGAAGCTGCGCGGTCTGCGGCAAAAGAGCGGTTTTTCCGTGTCGATATACGGATAAATGACGGTCGGTTTGCGGAAGCCGAAGCCCTCCATGCGGTTTGCGGCATACGCAGACGCGGTGCAGTAGCGGTGAATGCCGAAATCCGAGAGGTGCAAAAGTTCAGGGAGCTGCAAATTGCCGAGTGCCTGACGGGGGTTCTGTGCAGTCAGACGCACCACGCTGTTGCGGACCAGCATACACTGCTTGCCGAGTCCCAGCACTTCCAGCGTACTTTCGCAGAAAACCAGCAGAATCGGGTTGATCTCATCCAGCCACTTGGACAGTTCCGATTCTGCAACATAATGCACATCGCCGCGGCAGGAACGCTCTGTGCCGTCCGCCTCGACGGAGAGAATGCAGATCTGATAGCGGCTTGCGGATTTCAGCAGGCGATACAAGTCCCAAAGCTCGTTCTTGACCGCTTCCATGCCGCTGCCGTTTGCAAAATTGCGGCAGACAAGTGCAATGACTCTGCCGCTTGGGGTTTCGCGCTTTGCCTGAATGCTTTCGCGCAGCAGTCTGGTGTAATTTTCTTCGAGCGACTGAAGCGCAGTATCGGTCTGTTCCGCATTCTGCGCGTTCTGTACCGCACGAATCTCCTGATACAGCGACTGTGTGCCGATCGAGGGCAATGCCGTCAGCGGCGCATTTCCCACCTCCGCACGGCATTCGGGTGCCGCGGCACAGAAGGTTTCGTTCATCTCCTGCGAAAATGCACTCAGCGTATCCTGTGTGGAAGCCTGCGCACGGGAAAGCGACTGCCGCTGTTCCTGTGCAAAAGCGGCTATGCGGCGTTCGTTCTGTGTATTGACATCCGCAAGCTGCTGAGAAAAGCGTTCGGAAAGCTGCTCCACAGAGGTTTCCAGCGCATTCAGCGCGTCTGACGCCGCCTCGTTGTATTCATTTTGCGCCGCACCGAACGGATTCAGATACCAGAAGATCAGCTTTCTGGCGAGCCGCTTGAACAGGATACCCTTGCCCTGCGGCTGCGGTACGGTATAGGTCTGCTTTAACGTGTCTGCTTTCTGAATTTTGCGTGCAAGTGCTTCATCTTTCGGCATAACGATATCTTCCTTTCCAGAGTACGGCTCATTCCGCCGTATCATCGAACGACCATGTATGGTCAAGTCTGGTCACGCCCGTTTCGTCGATCGGGTCATAGACCGCAAACCGCACCGCCTGTGCGGCATAATCGTATGCAAACATGTCCATCCGCCGCAGTGCCACATCAAACCAGTATGTGCCTGCGACCAGATTCATCGGTGCGAATTTACAGCGGACAACACCCTTTTCTTTCAGCACGATCGGCTGCAAATGTTCACGCTGGGTGTTTGTACCATAGCAGAGCGCCTTGTCTGCGCGGTAGAGTGCAAGTCCGATCAGGGCTTCCTCTGCGTTTGCGGTATCCGCCTGATAGGTCAGCTGTAAGGTGATGGTATCGCCTGTCGCAAATTTTTCTACCCGTTCGCCCTGTTCGTTGACCAGACAGATGTCTGTCCACTTTGCAGGCGTTTCTTCGGAAAGCTCTGCGTCAGTCTGTTCCTTTTTGGCGTTTTTCGCGGCAGAAAGCTGTCTGCGCTGTCCCATATATTCGAGATATTTCGGGTTGACCTCGTTGGGTGCGCCCTCCATGCGGATCTTTCCGCCTTCGATCCAGACCGTGCGGTCACAGATACGTTCCAGCTGTGCCATGCTGTGCGACACAATGACGATGGTCGTACCCTCCGCCTTGATCTCCATCAGCCGTTCAAAGCATTTCGCCTGAAACGCCGCGTCGCCGACCGCGAGAATTTCGTCGATCAGCAGAATATCTGCGCCGACATGGATCGCAACCGAAAACGCAAGACGCATATACATACCGGAAGAATAGGTGCGGACAGGGTTGTCGATGAATTCTTCCAGTTCGGAAAAGTCGATGATCTCCTGTAACCGTTCGTCGATCTCCTTGCGTGTCAGGCCGAAAATTGACGCATTCGTGTAGATATTCTCTCTGCCCGTCATATCGGGATGGAAGCCTGCGCCCAGTTCGATGAGCGAGGAAACACGGCCGTTTAACTTGACCGTACCTGACTCGGGGAACAGAATGCGGCTCATCAGTTTCAAAAGCGTGGATTTACCGCAGCCGTTTTTGCCGACCAGACCGATCGCCTCGCCCTTTTCGACTTCGAGCGAGATGCCGTTCAATACCCACCGTTCCTCATAGCTGCGGCGTTTTTTGGAGAGCATCTTTTCTTTGAGGGAATTTCCCTGATCCGCATAGACGCGGAATTTTTTGTGCAAATCACGGATTTCTATTGCAGCCATTCAAAAGCTCCTTTTTCGTTTTGTGCAGATGTCCTTACAGTACCTCTGCGAAGCGTTTCTGCAATTTTTCAAAGACCAGCACACCGACCAGCAGAACACCCAGAGAAATCAGAAACGCCTGTCCCAGCTGTCCCAGATTCGGCGCGGTCTTATAGTAGAGAATATCGCGGTAAGCGAGAATGATCGGTGCCATCGGGTTGTACATATAGAATTTGTCCCAGCCCTCAGGGATAAACTGCACGCCGTACACAACGGGCGACAGGTACATCCATGCCATGCTGAGAACGCCCATGATATGCTCCAGGTCGCGGCAGTAGACCGTCACGGACGAGGTGATGAAGTTCATGCCCAGTACGAGAATATACTGAATTGCCATGACGGGAATGAGCCACGGGAGTGCCGCCCACGAAACACCCAGCCGCATGGTCGCAATCACCGCAAACACGATGATAAACGAGAACAGCATATTGCAGAAGCTGCTGGTCGTATAGGCAACAGGCAAGACCTCACGCGGGAAGTATATCTTCTTGATCATGTTTTTCTGGTCGAGGATCAGGTGCGAGCCTGTCGTCAGCGAGGATGCAAAGAAAATCCACGGGACAAGTGCCACGAACAGGTGCATATAATAATTCTCGATGCTGCTTTTCAGAATGACGGAAAAGACCATCGTATAGACCAGAAGCTGCAAAAGGGGGTTGATAAATGTCCAAAGAAAGCCCAGTACGCTTCCCTTGTATCTGCCCTTCAAGTCCTTGCGGACAAAGCTTGCGATCATTTCACGGTATTGAACAAGTTCACGAATCAGTCGCATTTTTGTAGTTTCAGCACTCCTTTTTCGCGGTGGACTCTGCATCGGCTTTCAGAATGCCGCGCCAGTCCTCCAATGTGTCGGATAGTGTTTGTGTCAGCGAATAGGTCGGCGTCCAGCCTGTATCGCGCTGCAATTTCGAGATGTCCGCTTCAATGACGGGCAGGTCGGTCGGACGCAGTTTTTCGGGGTCGGTTTCAATCGCAAAGTCCGCTGTCGAAAGCCGTCTGATCTCGTCTAACAGTTCGGAGATCGCTTTTGCGTGTCCCGAGCCGACATTGTAAATTTCGCCGCTTCTGCCGTTCTGCATCAGCATCGCATAGGCGCGGACAATATCGCGGACATCGGTGAAATCGCGTTTCGGCGCAAGATTTCCCGTCCGGATCACAGGCTCATGCAGTCCGCATTCGATCTCCGCCGCCTGTTTGCAGAAATCTGCGACCACAAACTGCGGCAGCTGTTTCGGTCCGACATGATTGAATGCACGCACGCAGACCACCCACAGTCCATAGGCTCTTGCGTACACAGCGGCGAGGTTTTCCGCGCAGGCTTTTGTCACTGCGTAGATGTTCGCAGGGTGCAGGGGCGTTTCCTCTTGCAGCGGACAATCCTCAGGCTTCACATAGCCGTACTCCTCGCCCGAACCGATCAGCAGGATTCTGGGCGGTGTCTGCATCTGTCTTGCCGCTTCCAGAACGTGCAGTGTTCCGTTGATGTTGATATTTACAGTCAAATCGGGCTTTTTCCAAGAAAGAGCCACAGAGCTTTGTGCGGCAAGATGGAAAATGCAGTCGGGTTTGAGCGTATCAAATAAACGCAACACCGCATCCGCATCGAGAATATCGAGGTCGTACACCGCCGCATCCTCTGTGGAAAGCTCCTCCTGCGGCAATTTTGTCGCGCAGACGGTATATCCGCAGTCCCTTGCGAGATGGCGGATGAGATACTGTCCGACAAAACCTGCCGCGCCAATAATCAACGCTTTCAAAATCGCGTTCCTCCTGAAAAATTATATGTCATACGGGGCATCCTGCTGTCGGGTATCTTTCAGCAGTACATCCCATGTTTTTCGCAGTACCTGCTCGATTTCAAAGGTTTCGAGTACTCGTTTCCGTGCCGCCTCGCCGTATTGTCTGCGGAGTATGTCATCGGAAAGCAGTTTGTCCATCGCCGCCGCAAGCGCATCCGCGTCCGAGGGCGGTACGGTCAGTCCCGTTTCGCCGTCTAAGCTGACCAGCGGCACACCTGTCGGCAGAGAAGTATTGATGACAGGCTTTCCGTAGACCATTGCTTCCAGCTGTACAATGCCGAACGCCTCGCTGTTTGCGACCGACGGCAAAACGAAAATATCACAGTCCGCAAACGCCGCACGCAGTTCAGGTGTCATGCGTTTTCCGAGGAAATGCACACATTCTGCAATGCCAAGTTCCTCCGCACGCGCCTGCAATTCCGTTTCCAGCACACCTGTTCCCGCCAAAAACAACTCGCTGTTTTCTTTGACCTTTGCGAATGCTTCCAACAGGACATCCACGCCTTTATAATAAACCAGACGGCCTGTAAACAGGATTTTCTTTGCGTCCTTGTCGTGGAGTTTCGAGGTCAGCACGGGCATTTTCGGAACAGCATCATACTCTGCGGCGGAAATGCCGTAGGGGATGATGACACATTTATCGCGGTACGGCTGTAAATACGGTGAGCTGTCAATATGTCCCTGTGTCGCTACAATGATCGCATCTGCGCGTTTCAACAGTTTTTTCATAATGGGTTTATAGAAACGGAGCAGGGTTTTCTGCCGCACGACATCGCTGTGCCACGCAACGACCACACGCCCCTTATAGCCCGACAAAATACACGCCAAGTCCGCAAGCGGAAACGGCAAATGCAGTTCGACCACATCGGCAAGCATGACCTTGCGGCGGAAATCTGCGAGGTACGGGAGCGACAGCGGACAAGAGGCAAATGTGCCCAGACTGCCGCTGCGGTAAACACGGACATTTTGGATGCGTTCTTTTTGTGCCATGCCGAAATTGTCGCGGCAGGTCAGCACAGACACGCAAGCTTTGCCGCGAAAGCCCTCCGCGACCTGCTGCATGACGGTTTCAATGCCGCCGATATGCGGCGCATACGCTTTGCCTGTCACCAGGATGCGCGGCTTGTTGTTTCTGCGGCAGTTTTCATTTTGTTTTGTATGCTGCTTCATGGATTTATTCCTTTGCGAAGTGTCTGCCATAGGGCAGAATTCAGAGATACAACCTTTATTATAGCACATTTCCCCGTGTAATACAAGATGTCAGGCATCTTTTTTTGAAATTTTCCGCGGAGTGTGTAACACTGCGCTCCGTCATGTGTATACCTATACAGAAGCGCAAAATCATACTGCGCTGAACACAAGGAGGTGAGTCAAAGCCAATGACTCTCGAACGCAAAACACTTCTCTCCAACTACTTCTCTGAGGACGTCGAACGCACCTCGGTCATCACACAGATGAACCCTGAGGATGCCTGCGCGGCAATCAATGCAGACGGTTACGATTTCACACCGAACGAACTTCGGGAATTCGCAAGCGACCTTGTC
>JAKSPL010000047.1 GCA_024404815.1 Oscillospiraceae bacterium | reverse complement strand
CGAGGGGTTTCCCCTAAAAACTGAACGGCACGAATGACGTACAAAAAGAGCGTCATTCGTGCCGCTTTTGTTTTCAGGGGGATTTCGCTGTCTGCGGACAGCGACCAGAGGCTCTGCCTCCGGACTCCGCGATTTTTGAAAAAATCGAGTAAAACCTTTGATATGAGAATTTGTCAGGAATTGCGTATTTACGAAAGCTGCTCCGTGCCAAAAATACGCCATTGTGTCTGATTCTCTTGTACCAGCGTGAATTTCACCCTCTTGCCAATCGTCGGCTCGGTGCCCAAAATCCGCTGCCACGCAGGCTGATCTGGCAGGTACTCGACCTCCGCATACCAGTAATTGATTCCCGTATACAGATTTTCTTCCAGCTTCGTCACCTTCGGCGTATACGAATAATGCAGTACCTCCGTCGGAATCCGATAGCTGTCCGACTCCGCATCATAGTAACAATGCAGATCATTTGCCGCGCCGATCGTCTGATGCTGCGGCGGTTCCATCTGCTGTACGAAAAACAGCCTGCACATCTCCGCTTCCACATCTGCGGCAGGCACCGTGCGGTATCCCATTTCTTCCGTATATTCGTTGATTTTGCCGCTTGTCAGCAGCGACCAGACACTAGCCGTCAGCATCTGCTCGTCCGACAGTTCCAGCGTGCTTCCAAACATCGGGCAGTCCATCACCACCAGCGGCAGTACCGCATCTGCAACCTGCATTTCCATGCTGTCTGCGCTCTTACGGTTTTTCGCCGCCCGAACGACTGCCGTCACCGTGGAAAATACACCGATCAGCGCGAAAATCACAAGGAACAAACCGAGCAGCGTTTCGCCGAATCGGCTGTCCTTTTTGCGCGGTCTGGATGTCTGCGGCTCTGCGGTCGGGAGCGCGGTTTCCTCCGTCATGCTCTCCTTCAGCCGCTCACGCAGATTCATTTTCTCCGCTTGGATTTCCACATTTTCCACAGGCTTTTCGTCCTCCTGCGGCGGTTCGGGAACGGGAACAGGCGGTGCAGATTGTTCCTGCGGCGGTTCTGTTTCGGGGATCGGCGCAGAAGCCGTGTCTTTATGGGACGGTTTATGTCCCAGTTCCGCAAGCAAAGCGTCCAGTTCTTCGGTGTTCATCGGTCTGCGCCTCCTTTTTTTACGTATTTCCTTATTTTATCGAATCTGTCCGTCACCGTCGATGAGATATTTTACGGTGGTCAGTTCCATCAGTCCCATCGGGCCGCGTGCGTGGAGTTTCTGTGTCGAGATACCGATTTCCGCGCCGAAACCGAATTCGCCGCCGTCGGTAAAACGAGTGGAAGCATTAACATACACCGCCGCCGCATCGACCTCGCGCTGGAATCTGTTCGCATTGTCAAGCGATTTCGTGACGATACATTCGCTGTGGTTGGTGCCGTACTGTCCGATGTGCGCGATCGCTTCGTCCACATTTTCCACAATTTTCACGGCAAGCTGATAGTCGAGATATTCGTTTGCATAGTCGTCCTCGTTTGCAGGGAGGACACATTCGCCGAGAATATTCTGTGTGTTCGCATCGCCGTGCAGGGTGACATTGTGTTCATCGAGTTTTGCCTTCATCATCGGCAGGAATTTCTCTGCAACTGCGCGATGGATCAGTACGCTTTCCACGGCATTGCACACCGACGGACGCTGTGTTTTGCCGTTGTCCACAATGTTGACAGCCATTTCGAGGTCAGCAGATTCGTCCACAAAGACATGGCAGTTGCCCGTACCCGTGCGGATAACAGGGACAGTCGCATTCTGTGCCACAGCGTTGATGAGTCCTGCACCGCCGCGGGGAATCAGAACATCGAGGTACTGCGACAGTTTCATGAGCTGATTGGAAGATTCGCGTGTGGTGTCCTGTACAAGCTGTACGACATCCGCAGGCAGACCTGCCGCCGCGACCGCATCGCGCATGATATTTGTCAGGCAGACGTTCGAAGAAAATGCCTCTTTTCCGCCGCGCAGAATCACGCAGTTGCCTGCTTTCAGGCAGAGTGTTGCCGCGTCTACGGTAACATTCGGACGGCTTTCAAAGATAATGCCGATGACACCCAGCGGTACTCTTGTTTTGCGGATGCGAAGACCGTTCGGGCGGACAAAACCCTCGTCCACCATACCGACCACTTCATCGAGCGAAATAAGCTTACGGACGCCATCGGCAATGCCCTTGATTCTGTCCGCATTCAGCAGGAGTCTGTCCTGCATCGCTTTCGACATATTGTTTTTGACAGCGTTTTCGAGGTCAACCGCATTTGCCTTGATGATCTCATCGGTGCGTGCGATCAGCGCGTCTGCGATCGCCGCAAGTGCGTCATTTTTCAGCTTGGGAGAGGCGGATGCGAGGGTAACCGCGACCGCTTTCGCATTCGCGCCGAGTTGTTCTACGTGTGTCAGTTCCATGAGAAATTCTCCTTTTCCCGTTAATCACTTTTTTGCAAGAAAGCGTGTGCCGACCTGTGCATCTTCGAACAGATCGTACAGCACCTCCGGACGCTGTCCGTTGACAATGACCATGTCGATGCCTGCCTGTGTGGCGATTTTTGCCGCAGAGATCTTTGTTGCCATGCCGCCGCGTGCATTCGGAGTCCCTGCGCCGCCTGCGATGCTTTCGATGGACGCATCAATTTTCTCGACAATGGGAATGAGGTGTGCATCGGCATCCTTGTGGGGGTCAGCCGAATACAGTCCGTCAATATCGCTCATGAGGATCAGCAGGTCAGCCTTGCTGATGCCTGCAACGATCGCGGCGAGAGAATCGTTTTCGCCGATTTCCAGTTCGAGTTCGTCGATGGCGACCGTGTCGTTTTCGTTGACGATCGGGACAATGCCCATTTTGAGAAGCTGTTCGATGCAGTTGCCTGCGTTCGTGCCGCCGTCCGTGTTGAGAACGGCTTTCGTCAGCAGTACCTGTCCGACCGTAACGCTGTAATTCGCAAACTGACGGTCATAGAGGTACATCAGTTCGCACTGTCCGACCGCCGCACAAGCCTGTTTTTCGGGTGTCGCGGTGGGACGCTCACGCAGTCCCAGCTTGCCGATGCCCAGACCGACCGCGCCCGACGATACGAGAATCAGTTCCTTGCCTGCGTTGTGGAGGTCAGCCATGACACGCACCAGATTGTGAAAACGGCGCAGATTCATGCGGCCTGTGGGATGTGTCAGCGTCGATGTGCCCAGCTTGATGACCACGCGCTTGCAGTCCGAAAGCTTGCGGACACTCTGTTCTTTGGTATCCAAAATATGTACTCCCTTTCCAAATCAAGGTTTAGTGGTGCAAAAGGTTCGTCAGGTCGAGCAAAAGCTCTCTGCATTCCGCGTCAGACAGTTCCCCGACATGGGTTTTCGAAAGCTGTGCGATGACCTGCGATTCCGCGTCTGCGAAAAAGCTGATCTGTCCCTGTGCTTCCTGCGCCTGTTTTTCGGCGTGAGCAGCCTTTTCTGCTCGGCTCTGCGCTTCCAGATCGGTCAGCAGGGATTTCGCACGGGCTGTGACCTTTGTCGGCAGTCCTGCCAGCTTTGCGACCTCGATGCCGTAGCTGTCGTCCGCCGCGCCCTCCACGATCTTTCGCAGAAAACGAATCGTATCGCCGTGCTTTTTGACTGCAACGCTTAGATTTTTCACACCGTCGCATTGTCCTTCCAGCATGGTCAGCTCGTGGTAATGTGTCGCAAAGAGCGTCTTACAGCCGATCTTCGCCGCGATATGCTCTGCGACCGCACGCGCAATGCTGATGCCGTCAAAGGTAGAAGTACCTCTGCCGACCTCGTCGAGAATGACAAGGCTGTCCTTTGTCGCGTGTTTGAGAATCGTCGAAACCTCGTGCATTTCGACCATAAATGTACTTTCGCCTGCCGTCAGGTCATCCGATGCGCCGACACGGGTGAAAATCTGATCTACCACGGAAATTTTTGCATAGGACGCAGGGACAAAACATCCCATCTGCGCCATCAGAACGATGAGCGCGGTTTGACGCATATACGTGGATTTACCGCTCATGTTCGGGCCTGTGATCATTGCAAGGCGGTTCGCCTTCTGGTCAAGCAGAACGTCATTCGGTACAAATACAGTATCCGTAAGCATCTGCTCGACAACGGGGTGACGGCCGTCATGGATCTCGATTTTTCCGTCCACGGCAATTTCAGGCTTGCAGTACTGGTTTTCGACCGATACCGCCGCAAACGAGCACAGTACATCGACCTGTGCGACCGCGGAAGCCGTCTGCTGAACGACCGCCAGCTTTTCCGCGAGGAATTCCCGAAGCTGCGAGAAAATTTCTGCTTCCAGTGCGAGTGCCTTATCCTTTGCGCCGATGATCGTATTCTCCGCGTCTTTCAATTCCTGTGTGAGATAGCGTTCGCAGTTTGCAAGCGTCTGCTTGCGAATCCATTCCTGCGGCACCAGTTCGTAATACGAACGGCTCACTTCGAGATAATAGCCGAATACGCGGTTGTAGCCTGTTTTGAGATTTTTAATGCCTGTACGTTCTTTTTCGCGCTCTACGATCTCCGTGATGAGTTCGCTGCCGTGGTTCATCGCATGGCGCAGCGCGTCCAGTTCGGCATGGAAACCGTCCCGAATCACACCGCCGTCCTTGATGGCAAGCGGCGGCTCGTCCACGAGCGCACGTTCGATCAGTTCGGAGATTTCGTCCAGCGGTGAGATCTGCTGTTCGAGTGCGAGGAGGAGTTTGCTCTGTGTCAGGCTCGCAAGCTGTGCCTTGATCGCAGGAAGCTGCAAGGCAGTCTGCGAGAGGGATTTCATATCACGCGGCGTTGCTTTCTGGAACATGACGCGGGACATCAGGCGTTCCAGATCGAACACCTTGTCGAGCAGGTCACGCAGATCCGAAGCGGCAACGCTGTTTTTTGTCAGGGTTTCGACCGCGCCCAGACGTTCCAGAATCCTTGCAGGCGAGGTCAGCGGCTGTTCCATCCATGTGCGGAGCATTCTTCTGCCCATTGCGGTCTGTGTCTTATCCAGCACACCCAACAGAGAGCCTTTTTTCTCGTGGGAACGCAAGGTTTCTGTCAGTTCGAGATTGCGTCTTGCGTTGGAATCGAGTCCCATGACGCCGTCTTTTCCGTGAATGGTGATACCTGTGAAGCGTCCGACGAGCGCACGCTGGGTTTCTGCGATATACTGGAACAATCCGCACGCACACGCGCTGTCTGCGCCTGTTTCGGAGAGTCCGAGTGCCGCAAAGGAATCCGCAGAGCATTGTTTCAGCAGGGTATCGCGCTGGATCGTCTGCGAAAAGCATTCGTCGTCGCGGAGTGTCACCATGCACTTTGTCCGTGTCCGCAGATAGTCGGTCACGGGCTTTCTATCCAGAAATGCCTGTGTGATGAGCAATTCGGACGGCTGATAGCGGTCGAGCAAAGAGATCAGTTCATCGTTGACGGTTTTTCCCTCTGCGCGGTGCAGATTCACCGCACCTGTGGAAATATCCGCCGCACAGAAAACCAGTTCCTCGCCCTGCGCCCAGACTGCGCCCAGATAGTTGCAGCTTGATTCGTCCAGCATGGTCGATTCGATGATCGTACCCGGAGTGACAACGCGGATGACACCGCGTTCGACCAGTCCCTTGACATTCGCAGGATCTTCGAGCTGTTCAACGATCGCCACACGGTAGCCCAGTCCGACCAGCCGTTTCAGATACTGTTCGACCGCATGATACGGGACACCGCACATCGGGGCGCGTGTGGAAAGTCCGCAGTCGCGTCCTGTGAGTGTCAGTTCGAGCAGTTTCGACACCAGCACCGCATCATCAAAGAACATCTCATAGAAATCTCCGAGGCGGAAAAACACGATGGCATCGCCCGAAGCCTCTTTGATGGTGAGGTACTGCCGCATCATGGGGGAAAGCTGTTCGACAGAAAAATTCTCGTCCATAGCCGTCAATTAGTGGCAGCCGCCGCAGGAGGAGCAGTTGCCCGAGCAGGAATGTTCTGCGGCAGGATCGTAGGAATCGGGATCCTGACCAGCGGCACTCATGGCGATGATACGGTTGATGCTGTCGAGCATCTGTTCAAATTCGCCTCTTGCGCCCTGATATGCACGCATATTCGAGTTTGCCATGATCTGCGAATAGAGATCTTTCATCTCCTCGTTGAGAGCGTGGACACGCGCTTCATCGGGTTCGGGCTTGTCCTGTTCGTTGCCGAGGTCAAGACGCTTCAAATTAAACTGACCGATGAGATTTTGCAGTTCTGTATCGGCATCGTTTGCCTCGGATGCCTTGCGGAATGCAAGATAGCGTTCGTCCTTCTGGATCTCTTTTCCGAGCGATTTTGCAAGTTCGATCAAATGTTCCATGGTAATATCCTCACTTTGTAAATTAGAATTGCGGCAAGTGGAAAGCTGCCGCAGCATATACAAAATATAGTATACCATATTTCTCGGATTTTTTCAATCCATTTCCTGTATTTTTTTCGGGCGCTTGCTTTTTTCGGGATTTTTTGGTATAATGGGTAGGATTGAGAAGAAGTGCAGGCTTTTGATATGAGAATTGCATAGCGTGTTTGTTTGTAGGGGTGACCTGTGGTCGCCCGCAGGTTTTCCATTCGCTGCATCTCATTAAAAATGGGATTCCAAAGGGATAGTATCCCTTTGGCAGGGGGCTTGGGGTGGCACGTTTGCGCAGCAAACTGCCCCGTTTCGCTTTGCGAAACATGAGAGTCCCCCAAAAACACAACCCCCAAGCACAACAAAAAATGAAAGGAGGGCATCCCATGCCGCAGCAGCTTGTGTCGATTCGCGGAACGGTCGATGATATTATGTTTTACAACGAAGCAAACGGCTATGTCGTTGCAGACGTTGAAACTGAAACCGCGCTTGTGACGATCGTCGGAGAGCTGGGCGCGATCGAACCGGGCGAAGAACTGGAAGTGACAGGCACATACACCATGCATCCGCGCTTTGGACAGCAGTTACAGGTCGAAAGCTGTGTCCGTGCATTGCCCTCCACCGTTGTCAACATCGAACGCTATCTCGCAAGCGGTGTGATTCACGGCATCGGCAGAGCACTTGCAAAGCGAATCGTCAGCGAATTCGGGGAATTCACCTTGCAGGTCATCGAAGAAACGCCCGAAAAACTCTGCCGCATCAAGGGCATCTCCCCGAAAAAGTGCGAGGAGATCGCCTCCGCCGCAAAACAGATCTTCGGACTGCGAAACCTCATGGCAAAGCTCTCCGTCTATCAGATCCCTGCCTCTGCCGCCATGCGTGCCTACCGTAAATGGGACGTCAATGCGTGGGATCTGATTCGGGAAAATCCGTACCGTCTGTGCAGTGTCGGCATCGACCTCGAATTCAAACAGGCGGAAAAACTCGCAAAAGCGTTTGAAATTCCGAACACGGATGCACGCCGTCTTGCCGCAGGGTTCCGCTGGCTGTTACAGCTTCGTGCGCTCGAAGGGCATACCTGTATGCCGCTTGCGGAGTTCAAGCCCTATGCCATGCGGATGCTCGGTGTGGACGAAGCCGCCTGCAATGCCGCCCTGCAATACTGTCTGGACGACACTTTGCTCTACCGCTATACCGCGGACGGACAGGACTACATCTATCTCGAAGAATATTTCTGCGCGGAGGACTTTATCGCCACGCGTATTGCCGCGATGCTGGCATTTTCGCCGCCTGAGGACTTCGACTGCCGCGATGCCATCAAGCAGGAAGAAGAAGAAACGGGCATGACCTATGCCGACTTGCAGAAACAGGCGATCGCCTGTGCATTTTCGCGTGGTATCATGGTGCTGACGGGCGGACCGGGTACAGGTAAGACCACCACCCTCAACGGCGTCATTCACCTTTGTCAGAAAGCGGGCAGTACCGTACTGCTTGCCGCCCCGACAGGCAGAGCCGCAAAACGCATGACCGAGCTGACAGGCAGAGATGCCAAGACAATTCACCGTCTGCTGGGTGTCGATTACGACGAGAACAGCCAGTTGATTTTCCAGCACAACGAGCAGAACCCCCTGAAAGCCGACGTTGTCATCGTGGACGAGGTTTCGATGGTCGATACCTTGCTCTTTGAGGGATTGCTCCGCGCATTGCGGCTGTCCTGCCGACTGGTGCTGGTCGGGGACGAAGATCAGCTTCCCTCCGTGGGCGCAGGCAACATCCTCCACACGCTGACACGCTGTGAAAAGATACCCGTGGTGCGTCTGAGCGAGATTTTCCGACAGGCGCAGGAAAGCTGTATCATCCGCAGCGCACACCGCATTGTCAGCGGCGAACTGCCCGACTTGCAGGACAAACAGAGCGATTTCTTTTTCTTCGACCGCCGCAACGCCGCAGAAGCCGCGGAACTGGTCAAATCCCTCTACGCGAAACGTCTGCCGACTGCCTACGGATTCCATCCGCAGAGCGATATTCAGGTCATTTCTCCGACACGCAAGGGCATTCTCGGAACGGTCAGCCTGAATCAGGTCTTGCAGGAAACCGTCAATCCGCCGAAGTACGGGAAAACAATTCTCAAAAACCTGCAGTACACCTTCCGCGAGGGCGACAAGGTCATGCAGACACAGAATCAGTACGACATCGAGTGGAGCAAGGACGGTGAACGCGGCGCAGGCATTTTCAACGGCGATATGGGAACGGTCTTGTCGGTCGATAAGGGTACACATACCATGCAGGTCGATTTTGACGGGCGCGTGGTACGGTTTACCGCGGAACAGCTCGAACAGCTCGAACTCGCATACGCCGTCACCGTCCACAAAAGTCAGGGCAGCGAATTCGAAGCAGTCATTCTCGTTTTGCCTGACGGTACCGACCGTCTGAGCTACCGCAGTCTGCTCTACACCGCGGTCACCCGTGCGAAAAAACTGCTCATTCTCATCGGCTCACCGAAAAAAGTCAGCGATATGGTGAAAAACCACTACCTCACAAAGCGCGATTCCTGCCTCGGTACGATGCTCCAAAACATGACGGGCAGTATTTCGGACGATGTGCCGCTGTCTGCGGAGGAGGATACAACGCATGAGTGACATCGGGATGCGCGTACTGGATTTCTTCTATCCGAATCTCTGCGACTGCTGTAAGGTGAAGATTCCCTACGGTGCGTGGGTTTGTGACAAATGCCGCGAGGAGCTTGCCAAGCTGGAATGTCCGCCGCACGCATGGGAACAGAGTCAGCACGCAGATACGCCGTTTCCGTGGGACGGTTTCCTCGCGCTCTACGCCTATCGGGATGCCGCAAAACGGGGCATTCTCTCGCTGAAACAAGGGCATAAAGGTTTTCTGAACGCCGCCGCTGATACACTTGCAGAACGTATCGCGGCAGAATACAATACCGCAGAAATCGACTGCATCACCTTTGTACCCGTCACGGTACTGCGCCGCAGTTTACAGGGATATTCGCATTGCGAACTGCTGGCGGATGCTCTCGGCAAGCGGCTGTCTGTGCGTGTCGAAAAGCATCTGCTGACCGAGCGAAACGGAAAAATCCGTCAGCATCAGCTTTCCGCCGAAGAACGCAAACAATACACCGACCGCTTTTCTCATACAGGGAAAAACCTCGCAGGCAAGACGATTTTGCTCTGCGATGATATTGTGACCACGGGGACAACGCTTGCGGAATGTACAAGACTGCTGAAAGAATGCGGTGCAAAGCGCGTATATACGGCGGTTTGCTGTGCATCTATCCGCACGGAGAAAACCGAGCCGACTACATAACGCCTGTCAGAATTTGGCAGAAAAATTCACATTTTCCCTCTTGACAAATCAGAAAACATATGTTATAATGCAGGCAGAAACCGTTGAAGCGGAGATAAAGATGACGATGCCCGTACAGAGAGCTTGGGGTGCTGAGAGCCAAGCCGAACACACATCATCAAATGGCCCGCGGAGGGCGCAGTCGGCAAGTTATCGCCGGTAAAACTGCGACGGGAAGACATCCGTTATTTGTCGGGGGTATGAAAAGTATCCCGCAGAGCGCACGGCATTTTGATATACGCCGTGAATCAAGGTGGCACCGCGAGCAACCGCTCGTCCTTGACAAGTATTTTTGTCGGGGACGGGCGTTTTTTATTTCCATTTTGGATATACTATACCGTGTTCCGACATCCGAACGCGGCGGCAAAACTGCCGTCCAGACTGAAAGGAGTGCATCCGCATGAAAAACCAGAATGTTCCGTACAAAATCTACCTCACAGAAGACGAAATGCCGAAAGCATGGTACAATCTGCGTGCCGATATGCAGCAGAAACCTGCACCGATGCTCAATCCGCAGACGCTGAAACCTGCCACACTCGATGAACTGTCGGAGGTGTTCTGCCGCGAACTCGCAGAGCAGGAACTGAACACCGATGAAGCCTATATCGAGATTCCTGAGGAAATTCGCAATTTCTACAAGATGTACCGTCCGTCGCCGCTGGTGCGTGCCTACTGTCTGGAAGAAAAACTCGGTACACCTGCACACATCTACTACAAATTCGAGGGCAACAACACTTCGGGCAGCCACAAGCTGAATTCCGCAATCGCACAGGCGTACTACGCGAAAAAGCAGGGGCTCAAAGGCGTGACCACCGAAACAGGCGCAGGTCAGTGGGGTACGGCGCTGTCGATGGCTTGCTCGTATTTCGGGCTGGACTGCAAGGTATTTATGGTCAAGGTCAGCTATGAGCAGAAACCGTTCCGCCGCGAGGTCATGCGTACCTACGGCGCATC
>JAKSPL010000046.1 GCA_024404815.1 Oscillospiraceae bacterium | reverse complement strand
TCCCTTTCACTCCGCTCCCCTTGCGAAGGGGGCGACAACCTCCAGCGTATACACTCGCTCCCTCCACGTCATTTCACTCCACGCCCCCTGCGTAGGGGGCGACTATAATGTAAGTGTTAATAAAACAACTGCATAAAGGCATTTCAATCCACGCCCCCTGCGTAGGGGGCGACCAACGCGGCGCGGTCAGCAATCAAGATTGAATATATTTCAATCCACGCCCCCTGCGTAGGGGGCGACGACAGGCAGCACTCAAGACCGCCCAGCGTGGCAATTTCAATCCACGCCCCCTGCGTAGGGGGCGACTGCCGCCCCTCACTCTGATCGTCGGCAGAATAAGTATTTCAATCCACGCCCCCTGCGTAGGGGGCGACGATATGCCTTACACCGTTCGTCTTTTCATCTGATATTTCAATCCACGCCCCCTGCGTAGGGGGCGACCACTCAATGATGATCTTATCATAGACCTCGACAATTTCAATCCACGCCCCCTGCGTAGGGGGCGACTGCAAAAATGCCGATATTAAAACAACAAATCACAGCTGCAATCAGCATTTCTGACAAATTTCCAATTTATATACCGGCGGAAACACCGGTCTAAATAAAGATTCACTCGTAAAATGCGGTGCGAATCCCCCTGATGATTTCTGTGTGCTTCCAATTCGCACTAGAGAATCAGCGGTTCATTGACCTTGATTGTTTCTTTTGCACCGTGATGCTCTGCCTTTTTACTCTGATTCTCATTCAGATAATAAAAACGCAAAGAATCCTTTTCGTCATCAATCTCATGCAGGAGTTTCGCTTTCAATTCTCGCCACTGCGCTGCATCTGCCTGACATTCAAACACGGAATTCTGCACACGCACTCCATAATTGACACAGGTCTTTGCAACGCGACGCAGTCGCTTTCGCCCTGCCGCATCTTCTGTATTCACATCATAAGTTATCAAAATAAACATATTTTCATTTCCATAAAAACGGCGGATATGCATCTAAATCACCGCGCAAAAACCGTGCAAGCAAAAGCGCCTGTGCATAGGGCAACATTCCCCACTGCACTTTTTCTTCGAGAAACGGATGCCGCAGTTCATCATCTTTGCGCTTCTGCCATGCTGTGAGAAACACTTTTCGCCCATCCTCATTCAGCCATACTGCCCCGTCTTCCCGAATATCAAAATGATTCGGTTCCATAATTCGTTTGTTGATCGTTGTCAATACGAATCGGTCACACATCAAAGAACGGAATTCTTCCACAAGATCAAGTGCGAGTGAACGCCGTCCGGGACGGTCTGTATGCAGAAATCCGACATATGGATCCAGTCCGACTGCTTCCAGCGCAGAAGTACACATTCCTGTACACAGCGAATATGCAAACGAAAGCATCGCATTCACGCGGTCAAGAGGCGGTCTGCGGTTTCTGCCGTTAAAACAGAATTCCTGCTTTTGCTGTAGGATCATATCATCAAACACGGAAAAATATACGCTCGCTGCTTCTCCTTCTATGCCGCGCAGACTATCTGCATCAGATGCATTCATCGCAGCAAAAATCGCATTCTGCAAATAAGCTGATTTTCCAGAGAAATTCTCCATATCAATTCGCATTGCATGATCTCTCATCATGCGTTCCAGCGTCCAGCGGCTGTTATAAAGCTTCGCCGCGATGATATTCTTTGCAATATCCAAGCGCTGTATCGAATCATCTGCGATTCGGTACTGCGTTCTTCGCAGAAGTACATTTCCATTGACTTCACCCTCAGCACGCGCCAGAAAACGCCCCGAACGCGACATAAATACCAATTCCCGTGATTCGGACACACATTTCCCCATGAGTGCGGGACTTGCTCCAACACAGCCAAATGCCATAATACGTTCCAGATTATGCAGCGGTACACGGGCGATTTCCTGCCGATCAGCTGAAACCACAACATTTTCGCCATCCAATGAAAGATAGCGGTCAGGCGTGGTAATATACAGTGTATTGAGCAGTTTTTTCATAGAACACCGTCTTTCAGCATATCTGCCATATATTCTGCCGCACTGCGCTGCTTGTTCAGAACAGGCAGACAGAAATCTTTCAGAGAACAGGCATTGCAGGCTTTTGTTCGTTTGACCTTCGGTGTATGCTGCCGTCGGAACAGCTCATGCATTTCCGCAATCATTCCAGACGTTTTTTCGCGCAGTGCCATATCCAGAATAATAGTCTGCCGCCTGCGCGTTTCACCGTAATACAGATATGCCTGCGGGATCTCACAGCAAAGCATTTCTTCCAGGCACATTGCCTGCGCACAGAGCTGCACGGCATCGCTGTCATCTGCTTTCGCCTGACCGCGTTTATATTCGATTGGAATGACCTGATACGTACCGTCTAAACCGTTCAATGCAATTCCGTCTTGTACCCGATGAAATTCTACGACATCACATTCGCCGGAAATGCCAAGTTCTGCCGATGCGATCTTCATTGCCCGTGTGATAATCACATCTCCGCGTTTTTCCCGAAAGTTTCCGTCATGTGCATGATGATGCATGAGCCTGCCGTCAGCCGTTCTGTAATTCTCTGCCCATTGCTGTTCTATATGGATCAATGCCCATTGCCGACGGCAGAATGCAAAATGCTGTATGCCGGAAAGCATCAGATAATCTTCCTCGGGATACATCACATCAGGTCGATGATCTCCGGTTTCACACCGTCGATCTCTGCAAGCGAAATATCATAATCATCAAATCCGCGCGGAGCGGAGATACCGTCTTTCAGCTCGATCTGCAATGCACGGTGGATCTTTGCAGAACTGATCTTCGGTGTTTTGCTGTCATGCTCCCACCAGTAAACACGGCAGACTTCCATGCTTCCCTCCGGTCTTGCAGATGAAGCATCATTCTCAAACAAGGTACAAAGTGCCTCCTTGATCTTCTGTGCATCCTCATCGGAAAAGCCTGTCTTTTCCGCAAGCTGACAGTTGATACTGCCGTGGATCACATATAATCCGAATGCGACACGGTGCTTCATGCCCATTGTATCGGAAGCTTTGCTGTCTTTTCCGCTTTCGCCGTTGACGCTTTTGGTGATCTGCATACTGATGACATCGACCGGTGATACGCTGATTGCCTGCTGAATACTGACAGGGCCGCGCACACCGACAGAAACCGTATCGCCCTTGAATGCAAACACCTGACCAAAGCTTCGCACGTCAATCCATTCCGCACAGGCAGCCTTTGCAAATTCATTCCGATCCGTATTTTTTCCGTTCAGAATCGTTTTGAGTGCAGCGTTCTGACTGGCGCGTGCATGAAGTGAATCCAATCCGTCATCACAGCGGTCATCGGACTGCACAAAAATTTTCTCGCCCATATCCTGCAAACGGTTGCGAATCTTGCGCTTGATACATACATCGGAAATCTCTCCGCAGCCGTCAAAGGCTTCGCGCGGACGGTTGCCGTTCAGCGGATCGCCGTTCGGATTGGCGTTCGTCGCAGTAATGATGACAGAAAAATCAATTTTGTGGTTCAGCATGGTTTACTCCTCCTCTTTCTTCTTGTAGATCTCAGCATTGAAATGATGGTACCCGAGCAGATATGCCGGTGAAAGCGATGCATCATTCATCAAATCGGCTGTATTCATTTTGGACATGATCTCATTGATCATTTTTTCATATCGGATACTGCTCGCACCCAGCTTTGTCAGATACACTCGCAGTGCTTCCTCGATACGTTTCCATGTTGTTGCAGGACGTTTGGAAAACATATTCCAATAACGCTTGGCATTGGTTTCACGCTTTCCCTTGTCTTCATCGCTGTAAGCTGCGTATTCAGCTGCATCTGCGATCGCAAGTAAGCAGCCGTACAGATAGCTGCGGTCGGTCTCATTCGGATCATAAGCCATAGTGGTTATCCCTTCCTTTCGGTCGATATTCAGTTTGCGGATCATGCCGCAGGCGGTTTCCAAAACGGTGCGATGGTTGTAGCTGTGTTCATATGCCAGCGGATTGGATGCTTTTTTCACGAGATTCTGCACGATATCCGCAGGAATATGCCGTCCCAGCGTAATACACGGCAGCAGCCGAAGCACATTGTCTTTCATGATCTCCGGCTTTGCTTCCAGAAAGCCCTTGCCATTTTCCATGCCGTATGCGCAGTTGATGATGCCCTTTACAGCAAAGGAATTCGGACGGACTGTTTTTGTTTTCGGATCATACCGCAAAGCGGATGTATCGCTGTGCCATGTCACAAGCTGCTCCAGAAGCCGTGAATGCTCCAGTTCTTCATATACTGCAATGGAAAGCCGCCCTGTTGTCGCGGCATCCACACCCATGAGCATGACCTTTGATGTGATATCGAATTGTTTTGTGCCGAAGATACGCTTGCGCAGAAAATCACAGTAAAGCGGTTCAGTATCCGGTGTCACGATCTCCGGGAACGGATCCTCTTCATCGAAATCACACGCGGCATTCATGAGGTTCGGTGAGTCTGCAAGGCTGCTCGTCCAGACAAGCAGTACCATCGTATCAAATGGAATTCCCTGCCGCTTTATCAGCCAGCGAAGTGCATTGTGCATCTTCTGAGAGAAATCATAGCTGACCGATATTGCTTCCGTTTTATCTTGGAATCTTCCGCGATATGTAAATCCGCTTTCGTCATTGGATGAGATCAGCTTTGCCTTATCTCCGGTATTCCGAATCTTTGAGGGATGCTTATATGTGACAGGACCTGTTTCTCCTGTTGCATAACATAGCCCTGCTTCACTGCTTTCGCTGTTGTCCCACTTGATAAAGCAATCAAAAAGCGATTGATCAAGCCATGTTTCCGACACATCTCCGAACACACGAAAACGCACAAAGGCATCTGCCTGTGCAATGCCTGCGATGTTGGCTTTTTCTGCAAGTTTTCCGGTTTCTTCATCCAGCGTCAACACATGACAGTCGATCAGGTCTTTCATCAGTGTTCCCTGCACGATATATGCATAGACTGCATCGACTGCCGGATGCGTATATGAGCTGTTATGCCATTTTTCAAGCTGTTGGAGATAATCTTCAAAATGCTGCTGATTATTCTTTTCAACATATACCGAATAATCGCCGCAGAGATAGATCAGCTTATCAGCCAGCGGCATGGCGCATACACCGCTTGTTCGGCTGCCGGAATCTTCTGTCACAGGAATAATTGTATTCAATCCTTCCTCTTTGGTCAGGGCTCTTGCATCAACAAAGCTGCCGTCCTGTTTCAGCGTGACTTCGATCTGCGCATTTGCCGTCGAATGGGAGACCGGAAGCAGCACGCTCCCGTCATTGAAGGTTTTGCCGCACTGCTGCTCATATACATTATACAGTTCCTGCGTCCAGCTCAAACTCATCACCTCCCAGCAGATCCAAGCCAGATTCCTCCAGACCGGAGAAATTTTCGTATTCCCGACCGAACGGTTTAATCGGCATTTCTTTGATATGCCGTTTTACGGTACAGTCTTTCGGCGGCAAAAACTCAATCACACCGTTTTTCATGATTGGCTGCCAGAACCGTACTGTCATCATGCCGCGGTCTTCCTCACACTCCGCTTCATCAGCATAGGTAAAGCCGTGCAGCATCAGGCTGTAGGGAATTTCGCCTGTATTGTCATATGCACCTGTTCCATGGTCGAATACGCACGGTTCAACATATCCCTGACATTCCCTTGTTCCGAGGAAAATGTCCCTTCTGCCGCCGCGCTCGATCATGCGCTTTGCGATATTATGATGCTTATGCTCATTGCGGTCGCATTCCAGTTCCGGACGATTCAGATTCCATTCAAAATGGGCACGCACCCGATAGCAGACATCCTCCAGATAGGTGTAATACGCAAGATCATTAGACGCTTCCTTTGGACCATGGACATACTTAATTGGACGAATGCCCTTGCGAACAGTCCGTATCGGATTCATGACACGTACAGCATCAATGTTCCAGATCAGGGTGGGCTTCCAGTATACACTGTGAAGAATTCCTTTCAAAGCTTCATAAGTCGGGATCATATAGGTGCAGCGTTCACCGCCTGTGCGTGTCAGCACATCGGTAAACAGCGCATATTTACCGCTGACCTGAAACTCGACAGTATTGCGGTGCTTTGGTTTATCCATATCGGACCACTCCTTTCAGTTACAGTAATAAGACTTCATGCGCTCCGCCCTCGGTCGTGATGCCGTAATCAGCATCATAAAAACGCTGATCCAGAATCTGCACACCGCATTGCTGATCTTGTCCGCAATATAGTGTACGAATTGCAGATTCACGCTGTAAGGCATGCTCTGTTGCGGAATAAATGCTGACGGTATATTTTTGTGCCTTCCGCAACAGCTTCATCATTTCTTTCGGATTATGTGCGCTGCCAAGCTCAGCAATGAGTCTTTCCGCATCTTTATTATACGGAACAAGCACATCTGTCGTGTTGCTGTCAATCACCTCAAACAATTTGCCTGCTGTTTTGAATGCTTGTCCGCTGTATTTCATTCCCTTTTCCTTGTTTCGGTGCTGATTCAAAGACAGCAGATTGATTAAATCCTGATCTGTTGTTTGCGGCAAGGGATACCGCAGTAGATTTCGCTGATTACGCTGCTGTGCATTATGATACAGCTTTCGGAAATAATCCGACATCAGCGGTACACTCAAAAAGTCAGTCTCTTCTGTCTGATCCAGCATTTGCGCAGAAATGCTTTGAGCCTCCTTGATCTCTGCCAGACTGCCGAGCTTTTCCTCGAACAGCTTCAAAATATATACCGGGCACTCTCGGTGGTATTCACCGTTCCGATTACAGCGTCCCGCCGCCTGTGCTGCATTGTCCATTCCTGCAAGTGCGCGTACCACACACCCGAATGAAATATCCACACCTGCTTCAATGAGCTGTGTTGTCACGCAAATCACAGGTTGTTTTTCTGCAAGCGCAGTTCTCATTTGTGCAATGATATCGCGTCTGTGCTGCGGACACATATTCGTGCTAAGATGAAGTATCAATGCACCCTCTGTATCCTTTAAACGCTGATATAATTCTTTGGCAGAAGCCTTGGTGTTCACCACAACAAGCAGACTGCCATTTTCCGTGAAACGATCATAGCAAAAATCAGCGGCTTCATCATAGGAATAGCCGCCTTTCTTCTTTTGATAAATGATCTTTGCGCGGCGGAAAACCTCGAAATCCTCCGATGTATCACCGCTCATGCTGCTGTTCTGATCCAGAAGAATCGAGTAATCTTCAAGCAAATCAAACATCGGCTGTGTAGCTGAACAAAGAACAATGGTACTGCCGCAAATCTGAGACAGAAAATTCATTGCCAGGTTAAAGAGATACACGCATTTCAGCGGTATAGACTGCACTTCATCAATGATGATTACTGCATTTGAAAGCCTGTGCATACGCCGAACCGCACCGTTCTTTCCGGAGAACAGCGCGTTCAGAAACTGCACCATTGTTGTCGCGATAACAGGAGAATCCCACTTTTCGGTGCGCAGCTCATATTCATGTAAACGGTCATCTTCTCCGGAGATCTCTGCAAGGATATTGGAATGATGCTCAAGAAATGCTGATTGTCCGGCTATCTCACCGATTACATCACTATTTTGTTCCAAAATCGACATGAACGGCGCAACATAAATGATTCTCTGCATTTTCTTTCGCCTTGCATATTCAATCGCAAATCGAAGCGAAGCCAGTGTCTTTCCGCCGCCTGTCGGAACGATCAATTTGCAAATATGAACATCATGTGCAGCAAAAGCAGCACAGCGTTCTGAGATGCTTTTGCGCTGCATAGAGATCACATCTGTTTTCTCTGAAAAGGAATCAAGCTTTTGCTCCATACGCTGCTGCATCTCTTGCCAAAGCTGTTCGGTATCAAAAAACGCCTCTGTTTTGGATGCAGACATAAAGTCGGCGGTATCTGTCCGATCGGCATCAACCAGAATGGATTGCAGCAGGCGTTCCAGCATACCGAGATAAAAAGCGTATGTTTCCGCGCATTTTGCCATTGTTTTCAGTTTTTGGCTGATTGCAGCAATTTCTGAACCGGCTTTGGAGAGCAGCATCTCGACATCCGGCAGGAACGCACTTTCAACAAGATTTTGCTGTATCTCCGAATAGTACTTTTCTTTTGCAATTCGTTTCTGAAATGTATTCAGTGCATCTACGTTGATCCAGTCATTCAGGCCGTGATGTGAAAGGATTACTCTGCTGATTAGATTCGCAGCCTGCTTTCGTGTTTTGTCTTCTGATTTGGATGCAATTTCGTACAGATACTTTGCACCCGCAAAGCTGTGATCCAGTTCGCCGCGGTGAATCTCTGTACCGCCATGGATATAATCATTGAAATCCGCAGTCAGCTTGCCGATATCATGCAGCCAGTCTGCCAGTTCTGCTGACGAGGACAATCCAATGTGCTGACCGTATTGCGCAGCCAATTTCGCTGTTTGCCGACAATGCTCAGAGACTGTTTGTTCTTCATGGTCAATCTGGCGAATATGTGCGATGAAATCCATGTCTGTCTCCTAGTAACTATAAAAGTGTAAAGAAGTTTATATATATTGTATCATATCACATATTGATTGTCAAGTGAACAGTATGTAAAATATCGCGCATCCTGAAATTTGTGCTGGTTCCAGCGGAAATTCGTATGCGATTTCCAAAAAAGTATTTCAAAAGCAGCACAAACAAAAAATACCGTAGATTCGTCTTTTCAAACAAATCTACGGTATTTCATTGAAGCGGAAAGAGAGGGATTCGAACCCTCGAGACGCTATCAACGCCTACACGATTTCCAGTCGTGCGCCTTCGACCAGCTCAGCCATCTTTCCACATGGTGATACGCAGTCAGGTATCACACGGCTGCTTATGCAGTTGGTGCGAGTGACGGGACTTGAACCCGTACGCCGAAGCACACGCCCCTCAAACGTGCCTGTCTGCCAATTCCAGCACACTCGCGTTCATTACTCATCTATTATATCAAAACAGAGGTAGAAAGTCAAGGGGATTTCCACATTTTTTTCGAATTCGGCAGTTTGCACAAATTTGTGTGAGAATCCCCTTGATGGACTTCAGGTTATCTGCCCTGCGCGATCAAATAGCGTTTCAGCATCGTGAGGTCCGCGACCGTCAGTTTTCCGTTGTAATCCATATCTGCGGCTCTGGACTGCTTAGAAACGAATTGTTCCGTACCGCAAAGGAATTTCACAAGCAAAACAGCATCCGCGATCGACACCGCACCATTCAGATCCACATCACCCATGAGCGTATTCTGTTCGATACTCAGCGTGGTTTCCGTTGTGCTTGTTGTCGCGGTGGTAGAAGTTGTCGTTGTCTGCTGCGGCTGTGCGGTAATTTCCGCAAGGCTCGGCTGACCATCGCCCCACCATTCCCACGGCTCGCTGTTGCGGTAGCTTTCGATTGCCTGATTGCCTGTCCACGAGAACACATTGTCGTAAAGGTGTCCTTCCTCGTAGTACCACTTTGCCTGTGCGATAATTTCATCGGGGTAGTTTGCATAATATCCCACATTGTTCTCATCGAAATCCGCCCAGCCTGTGTTGTGACCTTTCAGCGCGGCGCGGACGACCTGATACCCTGTCAGATTGTAATCGACCATCGCAGAGTGGACGAAGTGCAGGATCTTCCGAATTCCCATATGGTTCGAAATGATCGCATCGTAGAACGTCGATTCTGACAGCGAATACTGGTACATTTCGGGGACATCTTCCTCTTTCATAAAGGTCGGGTCGCAGTCCGCAAACGCCGTAACAGCGGTTTGGAGCGTACCATAGGCGTGTGCAGAGCTGACACCGAAGCCCTGACTATATGCGGTTTCCAGATCTGCACCGTCGCCGTTTCCGCCGAGCGTGGACTCACGCGTACCAACACCGAGGAATAACGCATAGACCTTTTCACGGTCGGTCTGACCAAGCCGTACTGTCAGCAGATCCCAATGCTCGTCGATCTCCTTGTAGAGTGCGTACTTGACCTCCTGCACGCTCATCGCATGGTTAATGGCGCGAATCTCCTCCGTGGATGCGTTTTCAGGGGTATTGCGCTCGCCGTAACCGAACGGATTGCCGACGCCCTCCGCGTTGACATCGCGGCTGGGATCGTGGGCAATTTCGGAATCGGCAGAAACTCTGCTCTGCGGCATTATGCAGCCGATACAGAGAACTGCGGAAAGCGCCGCTGCCGTCCATCTGGACAGTCGTTGAAATTTCATAGGATAACCTCCCTTTTCTTTACTAAAAATCTCCCGTTTTTCATGCGGATAGACCGCTGTTTTCATTCTAACACATTTTCTTTGCGGTGTCAACATACAAAAAGGCGAAGAACTATCTCTCCGCCCTTATCATACTATCATTCGTGCGAAAATGGGATTCCAAAGGGATAGTATCCCTTTGGCAGGGGGCGTGGGGGTGAGTTTGCTTGCAAACTCATAGGCTTGCCTCACGGAGCTCCACCCCAAAAATCTCTCGTGCCGTTCAGTTTTTAGGGGAAACCCCTCGTTGGGGTTTCCCCTCTTTGATTGCTTCGCAATCAAATTCACCCTTTCCTGCGTTTGGGAAGGAGAGGGTGTTTCGCGCTCTGCGGAGCGCGACTTAGGGCGCCGCCCTAAGAACCTGCAAGCTTTTGAAAAAGCTTGACCAAAACTTTCGTTGCGCTTCGCGTGTCCACACGCAAAAAAGGGCGAAGAACCATCTC
>JAKSPL010000045.1 GCA_024404815.1 Oscillospiraceae bacterium | reverse complement strand
CTGCCAAAGGGACATTGTCCCTTTGGAATCCCATTTTAGCACGAATGATAGCATGAAAAGGGCGGAGATAGAATTCTCCGTCCTTTTTGTATATGAACACGCGAAGCACAAGCGGTACCTAACTCTGCAACATATTAACAAAATGTAAATTAACAATGAATTTTCCGTGAAATCCTTTGCTTTCCATCTAAACTATGCTATAATCATATTAGCACTCACGAATGATGAGTGCTAAATTCTTTCTGAAAGGTGACGTATGATTCATGGAACAAAAACAATTTCAGGCGGAATCCAAGCGAATGCTCGACTTGATGATTCACTCTATCTATACCCACAAGGAAATTTTCCTGCGTGAGCTGATTTCCAACGCTTCCGATGCGATCGACAAGCTGTATTTCCAGTCGCTGACTGATGAAAAAGTCGGCATTGCAAAGGACGATTTCTGTATCGAACTGAAACCCGACAAGGAAGCACGTACCCTCACCATCATTGACAACGGTATCGGTATGACCGCAGAGGAACTCGAACAGAACCTCGGTGTCATTGCACATTCCGGCTCGCGTGCATTCAAGACTGAGAATCAGCTGGACGAAAATACTGATATTATCGGTCAGTTCGGTGTCGGCTTTTATTCGGCATTTATGGTCGCAAAGCGCGTGACTGTCCGCACAAAAGCCTACGGTTCGGATACTGCATATGTCTGGCAGTCCGAGGGCGTAGACGGCTACACCATCGACACCTGCGACAAAACCACGGTCGGTACGGAAATCATGCTCGAACTTCTGGACGATACCGACGATGAAAAGTACAGCGATTTCCTCGAAGAATACCGCCTGCGGAATCTGGTCAAGAAGTATTCCGACTATATCCGTTTCCCTATTCGCATGGAAACCTCGCATGAGCATCTCAAAGAGGGAACAGAGGACGAGTACGAAACCCATGTGGAAATCGAAACGCTCAACAGCCAGACACCCATGTGGAAGAAGAACAAAAACGAGCTGACAGACGAGGACTATGATAAGTTCTATGCGGATAAATTCTTCGACTATAACGGCAAACCGCTGCTGCATATCCATAGCCGCAGCGAGGGCGCAGTAACGTACAATTCGCTGCTGTATATCCCCTCGAAAGCACCGTATGACTACTATTCGAAGGAGTACGAAAAAGGTTTGCAGCTGTACGCATCAGGGGTTATGATCATGGATAAGTGCGCAGACCTGCTGCCTGACCATTTCAGCTTTGTACGCGGACTCATCGACTCTGAGGATTTGTCGCTGAACATTTCCCGTGAAATGCTCCAGCACGACCGCCAGTTGAAGCTGATTGCAAAGTCGGTGGAGAAGTCCATCAAGAACGAGCTTGCAAAGCTGCTGAAAACCGACCGCAAGAAGTATGAGGAATTCTGGAAGGCATTCGGCATCCAGCTGAAATTCGGCGTGTACCATACATTCGGTGCAAGCAAGGAGCTTTTGCAGGATCTGCTGCTGTTCCATAGTTCGGGATGTGATGAAGCGGACGGCTTTACGACACTTGCAGAATATGTTTCGCGGATGCGCGAGGATCAGAAGTATATCTACTATGCCGCAGGCGAAACAGTCAGCCGCTGCAAGTCGCTGCCTGCGACCGAACAGGTGCTCGACAATGGTATGGAAGTGCTGTACCTGACGGAGAGCGTCGATGAATTTGCGGTGCAGATGCTTCGTGTGTACGCTGACAAGGAGTTCAAGAATGTATCCGCAGGCGATCTGGGCTTGGAGAGTGAGGAGGACAAGACCGCACTCGAAGCAAAGAACGCTGACGCAAAAGACTTGCTGGAAACGATGCAGAAAACGCTGGAAGGCAAGGTCAAGCACGTTCGTCTGTCGAACCGCCTGAAGTCGCACGCGGTGTGCCTGTCCTCCGAGGGCGAGATTTCGCTGGAGATGGAAAAGGTGCTGAACACAATGCCGACAGGCGAGAAGATTCAGGCAGAGCGTGTGCTGGAACTGAACGCAGAGCATCCGATCTATGAAACCCTGCAGCGTCTGCAAACCGAAGATCAGGATAAACTTGCATCCTATACCGAGCTGCTCTACCAGCAGGCACTTCTGATCGAGGGTATGCCGATTGAAGATCCTGTCGCACTCAGCAAGATGATCTGCGATTTGATGGTGTAAGGTTGGGGGAATGCTTGTGGGGGACGCCGTCCCCCACACCCCCTGCCAAAGGGATACTATCCCTTTGGAATCCCATTTTAGCACGAATGATAGCATGGAAAGGGCGGAGATTTGGTTCTCCGCCCTTTTTGTCGATGTTCACCGCGAAGCGCAACGAAAGTTTTACGCGATTTTTTTCAAAAAATCGCGGGGTTCAAAGGGGCAGAGCCCCTTGCCGCCGACCGCAGTCGGCGGAATCCCCCTCCTTCCAACACGCAGCACGAACGATGTAAGAATCAGGTGTCATTCGTGCCGTTATTCATGGTATAGGGATTTATCTTCAAAAAAAGGAGAACCCCGAAACGGGATTCTCCTTTTTTCGTGTGCAATGAAGAAATTACAGTTTAGCGATGATCTTGATGATCGCAGTAGTATCTGCTGCGGTGTACTTACCGTCAGCGTTGAGGTCAGCATTTTTCAGACCTGCTGCTGTCACTTTGATTTCTTTGTCCTCTGCCACATAGCGTGCCAGCATGATGACATCAGAAATATCAACAACATTATCGACATTGACATCGCCGAGCAGGACTGCGGGGGTGCTGCCGATCGTCGTTTCGGTTGTCGTAGTGGTAGTGGTAGTGGAAGTGGTCGTCGGTTCGGTTGCGGTAGACGGGGTAATGCCGTCAATGATCGAGTAGAAGCAGGGCTTTGCGGTGTAGTCTGCATTGAACAGCAGCGGATACTGCGAAGCTCTCCAGCTCTGGTCATCGGTCGTGCCCCAGAAAACAACTGCGGAGATGTTCTTGGAATACTTTGCGAGAACATCCATGATGTCGCTGTAATACTGTGCCTGCGATTTGAAGTTTGCATCGGACTTCTGGTTCTGTGGAATGGTTGCATCCATTTCGGTGACCTGAACATCCAGACCGGTTGCGGTGTATGCCTTTACAGCGTTTTCGTACATCTGTACAGACGGGAATGCGTCGTTGCCCTGACGGACATCGAGGTGGGACTGCATACCGATACCATCGATGAGGTTGTCAGCTTTCAGCTCGTCAGCCATTTTGAGGATGGCTTCCATCTTGCCGGTCATGTACTCGTTGTAGTCGTTATAGTAGAGTTTGCAGCCGTCCGGTGCATACTTTCTTGCATACTGGAATGCGTACTTGATGAAGGAGTTGTCGCCGAAAACCTTGACCCATGCGGAGTTTTCGGAACCGCTCTGTCCCTGTTCGCCGCCCTGACGAGGTGTACCGGAATCGGTCCAAGCCTCGTTGACGACGTCCCAAGCGTAGAAGTTGATGGTCGGATATTCTTCCTTGACTGCGGTGAAAACTGCCTTGATGTAGTTTTCCATACGCTTCAGCATGGTGTCTTTATCGACCCAGTCGCCGTCCGCTTTGTAGCCCTTCTTGAAGAACCAGTCAGGAGTCTGGCTGTGCCAAACGAGAACGTGACCTCTGACTGCCATGTTGTTGGCTTTGCAGAAGTTGAGAATCGTTCTTGCACTTGCGAGGCTGATGACAACATCGGTTTCGCTGCCGAGTTCCTGTGTTGCGGTCTGATTGAGCAGAGCATCCGGTTTCAGCTCGTTGCCGAGGGTGATGCTGTTGAAGTGCTTGAGAATGAGGTTCTTTGTAGACTTCGGAGAAAGCTCCATGGTCGTGGTCGCACAGCCGATCTTGAAGTAATCGCCGTAGACCTGTTTGAGGGAAGCGATGTCTGTTTCGATCGGGATGGTCGGAGCCTCGACAACAGAGAAATCGTCCAGATAGATGTTGTCGGAGCCGCCCTCGAAGTAGACAAAGACATCGGTGACGTCTTCGGAGAAGCTGACTTTCAGGTCCTTAACGGTCTGCCAGTCGCTGCCGTTGCAGTTTGCGAGGTTGACGTAGTGCGGCTCACCGGAAGAATCGCTGTACTGATAGCTGACGGTGATGCTGCTGTACCATTGACCTCTGACCTTTGCGCTGATGTAGTACTGGGTACCTGCCTCGCACTTGTCGTCCAGACGGAATGCGGGACCGTTCCAGGATTCGGTACGTCCGCTTGCGCAGAGGGAAGTGGATCCGCTGACTGCATATTCGGTCGAAGCGGAAAGTTCGGTGGTGTCATCGCCGCCGCGGTTGGTGAACTGGGAAACGTCGCCGTCCTCAAAGTCCGTGGTGTAGATGACGTTGCTGTCTTCTGCGGATACATCGGCAGCAGTGAACGGAATGGAACTCAGAGCCATTACTGCGCCAAGCAGAGCAGCTGCTTTCTTTTTGAATGCATGATTCATCTTTGGTAGTCCTCCTCTTTTCTTTTTGGGGATATTCTCCCACTTACATATTATACATATAGTAATCGCAAATGTCAAGGCGGATTTTGTGTCCCCTGCCCATTTTTTGCGATAACGGCTGCGAAAAAGTTCGATTTATCACTCAAAATCCATAAGAATAGAAGTTGACAAGCGTACAGCAGTTGTGGTATAATAAAAACAAGTTTTTGCTTTGTCGGCAAAAGATCCTATCGTGAAAAAAGGAGCGTCGGAAATGTCAAAAAAAACAGGCAAGCACGGGGCAGGCTATCGGGTGTTCCATTCTGTCCTCTGTGTGATCGCAACGCTGTACCTGCTGTTTGCGCTGGTGTTTACAGCGGTGCTGCTGCATTATGAAAAAAGTGACAAACTGGTCGAGGAGATCTCCACGGTTTCGCTCGGAGAAACGAAGATCCCGTTTGCAAAGGATACTGTTGCAGAGCGTATCCATGCAGACTATGTGACGGACGAAAACATTTCGCTTTCGGACATGGAATCTGCTGTCAACGCGATGGATATTCCTGCGTATGCGGCGGAAAAGGTAGACACTCTGCTGGATATGTTCCGCGGAGATTACGATGCCGCAGTACAGATCCCTGTGTCGGAGATCACGGACTTGCTGGACAGCAGTCAGGGTTCTATGCTTGATAACGCGCTGATTCTGGTCGATGAGCAGGACAAGGCGGCACTCGAAGCAGAACTGTCCGGACCGCTCGGCACCTGTAACCGCGTGCTGGATACGCTTTACGGTTCGCCTGCGCTCCGTGCGTTTGCGCGTGTCCGCGTGAGTATCTTCCGTATTATTTTTGACGGACTGCTGCTGGTGCTTCTGCTGATCCGCTGGATGCAGGTGTTCAAAAACAGCGGCAAAGCCTATCGTCACGGCATCAAAGCAATGGGCATTACGGCAGTTGTTCCGTCCGCGATCGTGACGGCTGTTTGTCTGTACCGTCTGGTCGCGTCGTATTTCATCAAGGACAATATCAAAACGCTGGCACCTGTGGAGGCGGTGCTCCGCAAGCCGATTCTGCTTGACAATCTGCTGGTGCTGCTTGTCGGCATTCTGATGATGTTGACAGCAATGCTGATGAAAAAGGTAACAAACCGTCATCCGCAGACTTCTGAAAACGGCGGCTTGTCCGACACGATGGAGCTGGATACTTCTGATCTCGCCGATGAAGATGAGGATGACGATGACGATGAGGACGACGATGATATGCCGCCCGAAACACATTGCATCTACTGCAAGCGTACGCTCAAAAACGATGCGAAATTCTGTGTTTACTGCGGAAAGAGTCAGACCGAGCCGCCCACAGAGGAATAATTTGACGGATTTCCCGTGAAAGGACAGATGAATTGGATGGCAGATAAACGCAAAAAGCGAAAAATACGTCCTGACAGAATCGCCGCCGCAGGATTGCTGTTGTTTCTGCTTGTCGGCATTGTATTGATCGTGTCGCAGGTACTTGGAAAAGAACCGCAGGAGATCGCGGACGGGGGAAAGCCGCTGGTATCGGAGATCACCACCGTCGCCACAACGACCACCACCACCACGACTGAAACGACAACAACGACTTCCCGTTACCCTGCGCCTGCAACGCGCACGACCGATACCAAACAGCTTTCGGGCGATACGGATATTCTTGCACGCAGCGTCATTCTGATAGATGCAGAAACCCAGACGATGCTTGCGGAACGTGATGCGGATGCGGTGTTGGAACCTGCATCCATGACAAAGATCTTAACGATGGTCACAGCCGCCGAAACGCTGACCGAGGAACAGCTGAACGGCGCGTTTGTGATGACCGAGGAGATCATCGCCGTACAGCACGCACGCGATGCGGTCTGTGCAGGCTTTCAGGCAGGCGAACCCTGTTCTGTAACGGACTTGTTCTACGGCATGATGCTCCCATCGGGTGCAGATGCGGCGACCGCACTTGCGATCGCTGCCGCAGGTTCTGAGGCAGCGTTTGTGCAGATGATGAACGACAAGGCGGCAGAGATCGGTATGGATTCCTCGCATTTTCTGAATCCGACAGGTCTGCATGAGGACGGCCATGTCAGCACGGTACACGACATTGCAAGACTGATGGAATATGCGCTGAGCATTCCGTTTTGCCGAACAGTCATGTCCACCCCGACCTACCGCACCGCCGCGACCACACAGCATCCGTCGGGCATCAACCTGACCAGCATTGTGTTCTGGCGCATGGGCGATCTGACTGCAAACGGCATTCGCGTCTGCGGCGGAAAAACAGGCTTCACCAATCAGGCAGGGCAGTGCCTTGCGACATGGGCGGAGGACGAAAACGGCAAGACCTATGTCTGTGTCGTGGCAGGCTGTGAAGATCAGATGGATCCTGTGTACGATACGCTGACGGTTTACAGCCGATACAGCGGCGCATCGGACGGTGCATTTTTCCGTCCTGTCACAGAAGAAACAACAACTGCCGAACCTGCGGCGTGAAAGGAGAATCCCGAATATGGCAGTCATTGAAACCGCAAAATCGGCAGGCTTCTGCTTCGGCGTAGACCGCGCCGTGAAACTGGTATACGAAGCGCTTGAACACGGGAAGCGCGTGGCAACACTCGGCCCCATTATCCACAATGATTCCGTAGTCGCTGACCTTTTGCAGCGCGGCGCACGCATCATTTCCAATGTGTCGGAGGCTTCTCCTGACGAAACGATCGTGATTCGTTCGCACGGTGTCGGCAAGGCAGTCTATGAACAGCTCAATTCGCTCGGACTTTCGTATATTGATGCGACCTGCCCATTTGTTGCGAGAATTCATAAAATTGTGGCAGAACAGTCTGCCCTCGGACACGAAATTCTGATCGCAGGGGATGCCACACACCCCGAAGTCGAGGGGATCGTCGGACATTGTTCCGAAAATTGCACAGTTTTTCACGATAAAGACGAGCTGAAATGCTTAATTGATAGAAAATTCGAAAAAAGCAAAAAAATGCTTGCAATCGTAGCGCAAACAACGTATAATAAACTATTATGGGAGGATTGTATAAAGGTTCTTCCCCCGGAGCATCCCGATATCCTTGTATTCGATACCATATGCAGTGCTACCGGCGCCAGACAGTCCGATGCGGATGCGCTCTCACGGCAGTCCGATCTGATGATTGTTGCCGGCGGCAGACACAGTTCCAATACCGTGAAGCTCTATGACGTGTGCCGCAGAAACTGCCCCACATGGCATATTGCAGAACCCGAGGAACTGCTCGGACTTTCGGATACACTCCGTGCCGCCGCCGCAGATGCGCTTGCCGCAAAAACGGACGGTTCGCCGCTGCGAATTGGGATCACCGCGGGAGCCAGTACACCCGCCCACATCATTAAGGAGGTTCAAACACATATGTCTGGAATTTTTGACACCGATAACATTATCCCGGAAAGCGATGAGTTCCGAGCAGCATTTGAGGAGGAACTTGATAAGTCTTTCAGAAAAATTCGTACAGGAGAACGGGTCATCGGCATCGTTGAATCCATCAGCGGAAACAACGAAGTCATGGTTGATGTTGGTGCCAAGCAGACCGGTATTGTCACCCTCTCCGAATTGACCAGTGATTCTTCGAAAAAGCCCTCTGATCTCGTTAAGGTCGGCGATGAGCTCAACCTGATCGTCATTAAGGTCAATGACGCAGACGGTACAGTTCAGCTTTCCAAGCGCCGCGTTGATGAGCTTGTCGGCTTTGAAAACATCCTCAAGGCGAAGGAAGAAGGAACCGTTCTCGAAGGCACCGTCCAGAGCGCAGTCAAAGGCGGTCTGGTCGTCAACAGCGACGGCGTTCGTGTATTTATCCCCGCTTCCCAGTCCGGTCTTGGCAGAGATGCAGACCTGAACACTCTGGTAAAGCAGGATGTCCGTTTCGTCATCATCGACGTCAACGAACAGCGCAGACGTGCAGTCGGCTCCATTCGCCAAGTCCAGAAGACCGAGCGCGATGCTGCAAAGGCTAAGTTCTGGGAAACTGCAAAAGAAGGCGACGTTTTCACCGGCGAAGTCAAGTCCCTCACCAGCTATGGTGCATTCGTTGACCTCGGCGGCATCGACGGTATGGTTCACGTTTCCGAGCTGAGCTGGGCACGTATCCATCAGCCGAGCGACGTTGTTTCTGTCGGCGATACCCTTGAGGTATACATCAAGGCACTCAACCCCGAAACGGGCAGAATTTCTCTCGGCCACAGACGTGCTGAAGATAACCCGTGGGTGAAGTTCACCGAGAATTTCCATGTGGATGATGTTGTTGAAGCAACCATCGTATCCACCACTTCGTTCGGTGCGTTTGCTCGCATCACCGACGGCGTTGATGGTCTGATCCACATTTCTCAGCTCTCCGACAAGCGCGTTACCAATGTGAAGGACGTTGTCAATGTCGGCGATGTTGTCACCGTGAAGATCACCGAGATCGACACCGAGAAGAAGCGCATCAGCCTCTCCATCCGTGCTCTGCTGGATACGGAATCCGAAGAAGCTGCTGAGGAAAGCGACGAAGTCGTTTATTCCGATGAGAATGCGGAAGCTGCTGAGGAAACTGCTGAAGCATAATCTCAGCCAACAAACAGAATATTTGAAAATCGTCCGGTTTTGTATCGGTCGGATTTCCGAAAAGAGGACGGTTCTTTTCCGTCCTCTTTTTTGTTTTTGGTCAAAATCCGGTCTTTTTGCGCGAATTTGCCCTTTGACATTTTGTTTGTTTTATGTTATGATATTCACATAATACCGAAAGGAGCAGCTCTCCCCATGAAATCAAACACCTGGAAATATATCCTCATTGCAGTTTGCGGAATGCTGGGCGGACTCATAGGCTATAAGCTGATGAACGGCGAGGGACTTGTCCCTGTGGCTGCAATCATCCTGACACTTGTTGCCTGCGGCATCGTTATGAAACTCAGCAGCGCGAAGTCGGTCAGCGATCCGAAGAAGCTCAAAGACATCAACGACTACCGCACGGCTCTGAACGCATGGCTTTCGGAGGATACACCGTTTACCGACCAGATACGGATCGCCGTCACCCAGATTGATTCGCTCGAACGCAAGGAAAAGGCACTCCGCAGCATTCTGGACGATTCGAAAGACAGCCCGTTCCTTTCGACTGCGGAGGATGTTGAACGCTATGTGCTGGCAAACAGCAAGCGTGTGCTCAACCGTGTGATGATTTATGACGGAACGGACCGCAATAAGCTCCGCGACCATGCGTTCTATTTGCAGGATGTCCTTCAAAAGAATGCAAAGGTTCTGTCTGATTTCGAAAACCTGATTCTGGAAGTATCGCAGATCGGTGACGATTCTTCTGCGGATACGCCCTGCCTGCGCGAACTGACGGAAGCACTCCGCGGTGTGCGCGAGGTCAACGACGAGGCGGCATGGCAGCAGATGGAGGCGGAACAGACGCCTGCACCGCAGAACTTCGATCAGCAGCAAATGCAGTAACTCAGCTGTATTTTCAATAGCCCAAATGCCATTATTCCACACCATTCCGAAAGGAGAACACTATGTCTAAAACATCCAGCAAGAAAAATGCGCTGACGCTGGTCATCATTGCGGCTGTGATGATCGTCGTGCTTGTCGGCGGTATTTTCATCATCAACAATACGGGAAAATCCAAATCGCAGATGAGCCGTGAAGTGGCGGCATCTCATCTTGAAAAGAAACTCAAGCACATTGATGTCACCAACGTCACACCGCGCAAGGCAGCCGTAGAGATCACAGGCAACAACCTCGCAGACGAACTGCCCGACATTGAGAAATATCCGCTCAGCGTAGAGGGCAACGGCATGGTCAATATTGAGATCTTCTCCTCGACCGAAAAATCCTCCTCCGGTACGGACGGCTGGCTGAACGAGGTCGCGGAGAATTTCAACAAGGAGCGCAATACCATCAACGGTCAGCTTGCAAGTATTTCTGTTCGTCCGATCGCATCGGGCGCCGCAGTTGACTACATCGTGTCCGGAAAATATCTGCCGCAGGCGTATTCGCCTTCCAATGTGCTTTGGGGCGAGATGATCGCCGCGCAGAATGCGGATATCAAGCTGGAATGCGACCGTATCGCAGGCAACACCGCAGGTATCCTGATCCACAAGAAAGCATATCAGAAGCTGGAAGCCGCTTACGGTACAGTCGATGTCGGCACGATCATCGAAGCGACCATCAAGAGCGAGATTTCCATGGGTTACACCAACCCCTATGCTTCTTCGACAGGCATCAATTTCCTTGTCGCCGCTTTGCAGGAGTTCGACAGCGAGAATATCCTCAGCGATACTGCCGTAGAGAAATTCCAGCAGTTCCAGCAGAATGTTCCGTTTGTCGCATACACCACCCTTCAGATGCGTGAAGCAGCCGACAGCGGCGTTCTGGATGCGTTTGTTCTGGAATATCAGGGCTACTACAACGCGACAGGCCTGCGCGATTATGAATTCATCCCGTTCGGCGTCCGCCACGACAGTCCGATGTATTCGATCGGTCATCTCAATGCAGACGAACAGGAACTGCTGAAAACATTTATCAACTACTGCAAGAATGACAAGAACCAGAAACTCGCACAGAAATACGGCTTCAACTACAAGGACGAATATCAGGGCAATCTGGCAAGCTCTGTGGACGGCAATGCGATGATCAGCGCACAGCACCTCTGGAAAACCGAAAAGGATGCAGGCAGTGCCGTTATGGCAGTATTTGTCGCAGACGTTTCGGGCAGTATGGCAGGCGCACCGATTGCAAACCTGCAGAATTCTCTGATCAATGCGTCCCAGTATATCAACAACACGAACTATGTCGGTCTGGTCAGTTACAGCACGAATGTCAACATCAATCTGCCGATCGCACAGTTTGATCTGAACCAGCGCAGTTACTTTACGGGCGCAGTTCAGGATCTTTCTCCCGGCGGCAACACCGCAACGTATGATGCTGTTCTGGTCGCACTCGATATGCTGATGACCGAGAAAGAAAAGGTGGAAGCAGAAACCGGTCAGCCGGTCAAGCCTCTGCTGTTTGTCCTGAGTGACGGTGAAACCAATGAGGGCAATTCCCTTTCCGATATCGACGATATTGTTGCAGGGTTCGAGGTGCCGTGCTATACGATCGGCTACAATGCGAACCTCAACAAGCTCGCAGAGCTTTCCTCTATTAACGAGGCGGCAAGTATCAATGCCGACAGCGATGACGTTGTGTACAGCTTGAAGAGCCTGTTTAACGCACAGATGTAATTTTGTGGGTGCGGTTTTGGGGGACGCTGTCCCCCAAGCCCCCTGCCAAAGGGATACTATCCCTTTGGA
>JAKSPL010000044.1 GCA_024404815.1 Oscillospiraceae bacterium | reverse complement strand
GATTGCGGAGCAATCAAAGAGGGGAAACCCCAACGAGGGGTTTCCCCTTGTTCCCCCATACTTTTTCGACAAGCTGAAAGGCGGAGTTCTGAAACTCCGCCTTTTTGTGTTGTTATGTAAGTAATCGCTAACGCTTATAGGTTTCATGCCTTTACAGGCAAATAGAATTATGCAGTAAAATGGAACAAAACGATGTCACCGTCAGCAACTTCGTAGGTCTTGCCCTCCATGCGTACCAGACCTTTTTCCTTTGCCGCCGCCATTGAGCCGTCACAGGCAATGAAATCTTCGTAGGAAATGACCTCTGCACGGATAAAACCTTTTTCGAAATCCGAATGGATCTTGCCTGCTGCCTGCGGAGCCTTTGTGCCTTTGGTGATCGTCCATGCACGGCATTCGTCCGAGCCGCCTGTCAGGAACGAAATCAGTCCCAGCAGCGAATAGCCTGCATGAATAATACGGTTCAGTCCCGATTCCTGCAAGCCGAGTTCTTCGAGGAACATCGCCTGATCTTCTTCGCTCATGCCGGAAATCTCGGCTTCGATCTGTGCGCAGATGGGGAATACTGCCGCGCCTTCTTTTTCTGCAATGGCAGCGACCGCCTGATAGTGTGCGTTGTCTGCCAGATCACCTGAGAAATCTGCCTCGCAGAGATTTGCGGCGTAGATCACGGGTTTTGCACTCAGCAGCGGCGATTCTGCCAGCACAAGCTGTTCCTCCTCGGAGCATTCGAAACTGCGTGCAGGCTGACCGTCTGTGAGATGTGCCAGCAGACGTTCGAGCAGTTCAACATCCGCATTGTATTTTTTATCGCCCTTTGCGAGCTTCTTTGTCTTGTCGATGCGGCGTTCGATGATCTCAATATCGGAGAAGATCAGTTCCAGACCGATGACTTCAATGTCACGCGCAGGGTTGATCGAACCGTCTACGTGAACAATATTGTCATCCTCAAAGCAGCGGACAACGTGAATGATCGCATCGACCTCGCGGATATCCGCAAGGAAACGGTTGCCAAGACCTTCGCCCTTCGATGCGCCCTTGACCAGACCTGCGATGTCCACGAACATCAGCGTTGCAGGGGTGAATTTCTTTGGCTGATAGATCTCAGCGAGTTTTTCGAGTCTTGCGTCAGGAACGGAAACGATACCGACGTTTTTGTCGATGGTGCAGAACGGATAGTTCGCGGATTCTGCGCCCGCGTTGGTAAGCGCGTTAAAAAGGGTACTCTTGCCGACATTCGGCAGACCAACCATGCCAAGCTTCATTGGATAGAAGTCCTCCTTCAGATATGGTGATTCGACGGGATAAAAACCTTAACATCTTATTGTACCACAGAATATGGTCGGATGTCAAGCGGTTTCTGACTGCCTGCGCTCCATGCGTTTCCAGTTGACAAAGCCGTAGAAGTCGTTCAGCAGGAACATGGCAAAACAGACGACCATCGGGATCGCGGAGAGATCTGCCGCAGACGCAATGCACCAAAGAACGATCAGCACCACATCGTTTGCGGCGTAGGCGAGCGCATAGTAGGGACTGCGCAGGGCGGTGAGGGCGGAGGCGAGAAAACTTGTGGCGATGGAAAGCGTACTGACAAACAGGCTGGCATTGCCGAGAAAGCGAAGCAGGAAGTAGAAAATTCCTGTAACCGTCGCCGTCAGTAGAAACAAAAGCCCGATACTGCGGAGAGAAATCTTCTGCACCGTCACTTCATTGGCATCCTGATACGGGTGTTTCAGCCATGTGATCAGCGCAAGCAAAGCCATCGGTGCGGTCATGCACAGGTAGGTGATCATCTCGCCGTAGTAGCGCACGGCAAAGGATATGATGCCGTAGAACACCGCAAATACGATAGTCAGAACCTGTCCCAGCGGATGTCCCTTTGCAACAAAAATCAGTGCCGTGACACCGATGAGCGATGCGGCAACAGACATTCCGTCCGGTTCTGATAGCAATACCGCACTTCCTCCGACTGCCAGCAGCGAAAAGATCCACAGACACCATTCTGATTTTTTCAGCGTCAAAAACGGGTTTCCAAACTTCATACGTCATCTCCATTCACAAAAAAAGCACCCGACAGCAAAATCTTCCAAGACCTAACGATTTGCTGCAAGTGCGCAATTCCTACCCGGTGGCAGGATATTCGGTTCGTATGCAGTATACCATATTTTCCGAAAAATGTCAAGTTCGAAAAAACAGACAGCCTGCATATTTCTGTGCGGAATGGTCACACTAGCCATGAAAGCCGCATTCGGGCTTTGAAATCTTCACAGAAAGAAAGGCGAATCCTATGAAAAACAGCAATTCCGGCAAAGGCTTCTATGTGGCATTGTCGCTGTGTGTGGCGATGGTTGGTGCGGCGTGCTTTTATGCCTACGACCAAACAGGAAAGCCGCAGACCGTGCGAAAAACCACCGACAGCGGTGCGGCGATGACGCTGACATCAGCAGCCTCCGCGACAACACATACCACCACAATAACAACGACTGCGGCGACTACCCAAAAGTACACGACCGCCGCAACAGAAGCAGAAGAAGCGGCGGCGATCCTGCGGCGCACGACCGAACCGACGACTGTTTCCGAGCCGCCAGCAACGACCTCCGCGGCGGCAGAACAGGCAATTATGCCGGTGGACGGGGAGATCATCCAGCCGTACAGCTGCGGCGAACTGGTCAAATCCCCGACAACAGGTGTCTGGCAGACGCACAACGGCATGGACATTGCCGCCGCACTTGGGACAGAGGTTGTTTGTGTGTTGGACGGAACGGTTTCTGCGGTCGATGAGGATGCTTTGCTGGGCGTGTGTGTTTCGGTACTGCACGCGGACGGCACCGTCACACGCTACTGCAATCTCAACGAGGGACTGGAAGTATTTGCAGGCGAAAATCTGGAACGCGGCGCGGTCATCGGTGCAGTCGGTGCGAGTGCAGAAGCAGAAAGCCGCATGGATTCCCACCTGCACTTTGAAGTGCTGAAAAACGACAAATATGTAGACCCTGCGGCGTTTTTGCGCGGAGAGTAACACGTAGTCCGACCAGACAGCACGAACGGTATTCAAGAGTGTTTCGCTGTCTGCGGACAGCGCCCAAAGGGGTGCTACTCCTTTGAAAAGGCTTGAGCGAAACTTTCGTTGCGCTTCGCGTGTCCAAACGTAAAAAAGGCGGAGAACACACTCTCCGCCTTTACTATGCTATCATTCGTGCTAAAATGGGATTCCAAAGGGGCAATGTCCCTTTGGCAGGGGTTTGGGGACGGAGTCCCCAAGAAAAAACTCATTTCTCCTCGAACTGCATCTTTGCGGCAGTCAGGGTATTGCGCATGAGAATTGCTCGGGTCATCGGGCCGACACCGCCGGGAACGGGGGTAATTGCAGACGCGATTTTCTCGACCTCGTCGTAGCAGACATCGCCGACCAGCTTGCCCTCAGCGTTGCGGTTCATGCCGACATCAATGACGACTGCGCCCTCTTTGACCATATCTGCGGTCACGAAATCCGCCTTACCGACTGCGGCGATCAGGATATCTGCCTGTCTGGTCTGTTCTGCAAGGTTCTTGGTGCGCGAATGGCAGATGGTGACAGTACCGTTGCGGTGCAGGAGCAGCATTGCCATCGGCTTGCCAACGATATTGCTTCTGCCGATGACGACACAGTGCTTGCCGTTGATGTCTACACCGGTCGAATCCAGCATTTCAATGACACCGGCAGGTGTGCAGGGCAGGAACGAATAATCGCCGATCATGATTCTGCCGACATTTTCGGGGTGGAATGCGTCCACATCCTTCGAAGGCGAAATTGCGTGCAGAATTGTCTGTTCGCAAATCTGTTTCGGGAGCGGCAGCTGTACGAGAATGCCGTTGATGTTCTTGTCTGCATTGAGTTTTGCGACAAGTTCCAGCAATTCTGCTTCGGTGGTTTCTTCGGGGAGTGCATACTCATAGGACTGGAAGCCGACTTCTGCGCAGTCTTTTTCCTTATTGCTGACATAGACGCGGGATGCAGGGTTGTTGCCGACCAGAACGACTGCCAGACCGGGGTTTGCACCCTTTGCTTTCAGCTGTTCGACCTCTGCACGAACCTCCGCTTTGACCTTTGCTGCAATTTCCTTACCGTTAATAATTGTTGCCATATCAGGCATCCTCCTCTTCGTTTTCGATTTCTGCGAGTATTTTTTCTACCGTTTCATCGGCAGTTTCTTCTGTGGGTTCTTCGGCTGCATCCGTTTCTGCGGATGTATCAGAGGATTCCTTTTCCTCCGCTGCATCGGACTTCTTCTTGTCCTTGCGTGCGCGGTATTCATCCTCTTTCTTGTCCGCTTCTTCGAGCAGGCGTTTGGATTCTTCGGTGTTGCAGTAGAGGACATAGTCGCTGCCCATGCGCTTTGTGCGGCTCAGACCGATCAGCAGAAGGATCATGCCGACTACAACAGAAACCGCTGCGACAAGCTGCGAAATGCGGATCGTGCCGAGATACAGGCTGTCTGTGCGGAGTCCTTCGATGAAGAATCTGCCCAGACCATACCAGACTGCGTACATCAGGAAAATCTGACCGTCAAATTTCCGCCATTTCTTCGAAACGATGTGCAGGAGAATGAATCCCAGCAGGCACCACATGGATTCATAGAAGAAGCAGGGATGTACAGGCTGGTCAGGAACGACCGAACCGTCTGTAAAGTTGCGGAGAATGTAAGCCTGAATCTTTCCGCTGGACATTCCGAACAGACCGTTTGTGTTGCAGCCGAATGCTTCATGGTTGCAGAAATTGCCCCAGCGGCCGATGCACTGCCCGATGAGGAATCCGAGGGATACAATATCGAGCATGGGAAGAATGCGGACTTTGCGGATCTTGCTGACGATCGCGCCGACCAGCAGTGCCGCAATGATACCGCCGTAGATCGCAAGTCCGCCGCCGCGGATATTGATGATCTCTTTGAGGTTGTCCTTGTAGGAGTCCCAATGGAAGATCACATAGTAGGCTCTTGCACCGATAATGCCGCCGATGACACCGCCGATGATGCTGTCGATGGCGCGGTCAGAGTCGATGCCGAAGCGGCGCATATTGCTGAAAGCATAGCACATGGCGAGAAGCATTCCGAACGTAATCAGAATGCCGTACCACGTAATGCTGACACCGCCGATGGTAAATGCAACGCTTTTGACGGTGAAGTCCAGATTCAGCCGCGGAAACACAAGCTGATAGGTGTCGAGATTTTGTAGTTCAGACATATTGGCATCTCCTTTCCGTCATGCTTCTGCCGTTTCGGGTTCGATGACCGAAAGGCAGACACGGTCAGAACGGAAGCGTTCACGCAGACATTCCTGTGCATCGGCGATGGTCAGCTTTGCAAGCACCTCGCCGCGTGCAAACGGAGAAATACGGTCGGTCATAAATGAATCGACCAGCGTGGAAACCGCGCCCTCAGGCGAATAGTTCGCGGTAACTGCCTCGCCGTATGCGGCACGCTTGAGGGTTTCGAACAATGTTTCGTCAATGCCCTCGGTTTTTGCGCGTTCGATCTCTGCCAGAAGGGCATCCTCGACTGCCTGCGGGTTGTCAGACTCGCCGCCTGCCAGCAGACAGAAGAATCCGTCACCGCTGAAATAATCCGTTGTGAATGTGTCGTTGATGAGTTCCTCTGCGATCAGCTTCTGGTAGAGCGGCGATGCAGGGCCTGCGATCGCGGAGAATGTCAGCATGGAAATGAGTGCGGCTTTGAGTTCTTCCTCGCCCTTTTCGGGATGGCTCTTGAAACCGATCATAAACATGGTTTTGCCGACTGCCATTTTTGCGGAGGCATACGGTGTGACGACCGTTTCTGGCTCTGGGAGAAATGCCGATTCCAGTCCCTGATCTTCAACAGGGATGAGCAGTTTATCTGCGGTTTTCAGCACCTGCTCCACGGTGATGTTGCCCGTACAGCAAAGCACCATATTGTGCAGGTTGTAGAAGGTGTGGTAGCAGGCGTAGAGCAGTTCAGGCGTGATCTGCGCGATGCTTTCGACCGAACCTGCAACGTCTATGGTGACGGGATGATTGTGATACAAACCGCGCAGAAGCTGATAAAACAGTCTGTCGTTCGCATCGTCGAGATACATTTTGATCTCCTGACCGATGATGCCCTGTTCTTTCTGGACGGTCTGCTCGGTGAAGTAAGGTTTCTGTACAAAGTCGAGGAGGATCTCCAAGCCCTTGTCGAAATTCTCGGAGCAGGAGAACAGGTAGACGGTGCGGTCAAAGGACGTATAGGCATTTGCATTTGCACCGATCTTGTTGAACAGCGCAAAGGTGTCGCAGTCCTCGTTTTCGAACAGCTTGTGTTCGAGAAAATGTGCAATGCCCGCAGGCACTTCGGTGAAATCCTTGTCTGCGGCTTTGCGGAAACGGACGTTGATCGAGCCGTATTTTGTACCGAACTGTGCGTGTGCGGTGGAGAATTCCGGCTGTTCCATGACACGGATCTCCAGACCGCTCGGGTGGTGGATACAGGTACAGGTATCGCCGGTGCAGGCGTCCGTAAAAACGGTGGTTTCGTAGTTCATTCTGCAAGCCCTCCCTCGGCTTCGTTCTGTGCGGCACGAAGTACGTAAATGGTGTCGAGCTGCAAAAGTTTTGCAGTTTCAACGACCTGTTCGCGTGTGACAGCTTTGAGTGCGGCGAGTGCTTCCTCCATTGTGCGGTTCGAGCCGGATACTTTCTGGTTGAATACCCATGTCGCATAGCCGACGTGCGATTCGGTTGCCGATGCATAGGCATTTGCCTGCGAAAGGATCGCTTCTTCCATCTGCGCATCGGTAAATTCGCCGTTTTTCATCATTTCGACCTGTTCGAGGATGGCTTCTCTCGCCTCGTCGATCTGTTCGGTGCGCACGCCGCAGTCGATGAGAAGTGCGTGTTTGGTACGCTGATAGCGCGATGCACAATAGTAGCAAAGGCTTCTCTTTTCGCGGACATTCGTAAAGAGCAGAGAACCTGTGGTGCAGCCAAGCACAAGGTTCAGCATCCGCATGGCATCGTTCTGAACGGGCTGATCTTTGCCTGTTTTCAGTACCAGCACCATTTTGCATTGTGTAACGGGCATTTCCTCCTCGGCGACCTTGACTTCTGTTTTGCAGGGGCTGGGCGTTTCGAAGGTGATGTCCTGCGGTCTGCGGTTTTGGATGCCTGCAAATGCGGCAGCAAGTTTTTCGCGGATCTGCGGTTTTTCAGAGGGCGTGACTGCGACAATTTCGATCTGTGCCTCTGCGAGCATTTCTTCCCATGCGGCATAGGCGGATGCAGGGGTGATTTTTTCTGCGCTTTCTCTTGTGCCGTAGGGCGGACAAGCCGCAGGTTCCCCGACATATGCCAGTTCTGCGCTCTTTGTGAGGGCGTAGCCGCGTTTCTGGTTGATTTCGCAGTCGATGGTGTCGAGCAGGTTTTGCTTTGCAAATTTGAATGCTGCTGCATCGAATTCGCCGTTTTGTGCGTTCGGATTCAGCAGACAGCCGAGTGTCAGGTCAAGAGCGGCATCGGTGACAGATTCGCCGTCGAGGGCAAAACGGTCATCCAGCCAGCTTGCGGAAATGGTCAGTTCCTGTACATCGCCCACACCGCCGCGCTTGCTGGATACGGCAGCACCGTAGAGCCATTGCTTGCGGAGCGAAAGGGCAGCGAGTGTCGGATAATCTTTCGAGCAGTTTGTCAGTAGGTCGATGACCAACGCTCTGACTGCGGCTTTTTCGGGATCCCGTGTCAGAAACAGACGGATAAACAATCCGCAGGTTTTGAATTTCGGGTCGAGAATTTCTGTCAGCTGAATTCCGTTTCCCAAAGAAACAGACGAGTTTTGCATGGCATTTACCTCCGTCAGTATCAGAATTTACTGGGCAGAGTTCTCATGAAATGTACTCTGCATGGATAAAAACTATTATACCACAAATCGCAGAAAAAAGCGAGCATTTTTTCGGATTTTTCAAAAGAAATTTCAAATGATTTCAATTTGCACAAAAAAAGCGTTTGAGGTGTAGGATTTGACAATAAAATTCCATCGGTATCTATTGACAATTTTATCAAATTGTGGTAAAATAAAAGCAACCGTATGCTGAGATATGGCAGATTGCGCCAAACAATCATCAAAGAAACAAACGATTGGGGGGATTCTTTCATGCTGCAAATGCAGAAGGTAATCGCACTTTGTACGGCTCACCTGCAAAATCCCGAAATTCTGGAAAGTGTGCAGGCGTTTTTAATAGAGGCAAAAAAACGTGGCTACGCTGTTTTGACGTTCAATTCCGATGTGGACGCCTCCGACAGCTCTGCCTGTGATATGAAAAGTTACAGCGTTTACGATCTGATCCCGTATGGCATTGTGGATGCGGTCGTCATTATGGCGGAAACCATTCACAATCAGATCGTTGCGGATTCGATTTGCAGTGCGGCTGCCGCGGTACGGATTCCCGTCTTGTCTTATGACGGAATTCTCCGCGAGTACCCCTCCGTCTACTGCTATACCAATCAGTCATTTACAGATTTGCTGGACCATATGCTGACAGTCCATAACTGCCGCAAGATCGACCTTTTGACAGGCGAACACGGCAGCTATGCGTCCGAAAAAATGGTGGCTGCATATCAGGATGTGCTGCGTGCAAGCGGGATCCCGTTTGATGCATCGCGTGTGGAATATGGAGAATACAGCGAAAAAAGTGCGTCGGAAGCAGCGGAGCGGCTGATTGCAAAAGATGTCCCCGATGCGATCGTCTGCATGGATGATACAATGGCAATGGCTTGCTGTACGGTCCTCAGACGCCACAGTCTGCGCGTTCCTGAGGATGTCCTTGTGACGGGTATGGGCGGCATTGTCCGCGAACAGACACATTCTCCCCGTCTGACGACCTGTGTCAAGGACTACGCAAGCATGACAAAAGTGCTGTTTGATACGGCAGATCTGCTGATCGCTGGCGAGAATGTCCAGCTGATGTGCGAGATCCCTGCCATTTTGCGGACTTCTGAATCCTGCGGCTGTGCGGTGAAGGAACAGCGCGATATGAATGACGCGATCAATTACCTCCACAACTGCATTCAGGTCACAGTCAGACAGGAAGCCAATGAATCCCGTATTCTGGGAACATTGATGCGGCGCGAACATTCAACGGTCATCGACTATCTCGATGTGCTGGCAGACCATTTGTCTGACCACTCGTACCTCTGTCTGCGCGACTGCATCGCACCCGATTCCTCGGAAAATATTCTTGCGAATTTTGCCGATTCCAGTGAATTGATGAGTACGGTCACGGTCAGCCGCAAGGAAAAACGCTATGCGATCACACCGCGTGCAAAGCTGGTTCCCGAACTGGAAACCGCGCTGTTCCGCAACGGCTATCTTGTCCTTACTTCGATTTTCTTCCAGCAGGAAACGTATGGTTATTATGCTTATTACGGCAGCCGTCTGAAAGAGGACTGCTTTAAGCTCCCGAAATTCCTCCACACGGCAGGAAATGTCATTGGAGCAAGTCTGAATGCGGCAAGACTCCTTGCCATGAACGAACGCATCCTGACGGCACGCATCCGCGATTCGCTGACAGGTATGCTCAATCTCAACGGCGGAATGCGTACCCTCAGCGAACAGATCCAGAGCGGTACACAGGCGGAAAACCGTTTGATCATGGTCGTTGTCGGACTGAAAAACCTTCGTCAGATCAACAGTATTTTCGGACATCTCGAAGGCGATCAGGCTTTGCTTGGTCTTTCGAGTGCCATCAATGACTGTATCGACAGCGATGTAGTTGCTGCGAGAATCGGCGGCGATGAATTTATGATCGCCTATTTCAGCAGCAATCTCCACGCGGATAATTCGGATGCGCTGGTCAGCGTTCTGATGAAGCGTCTGCACAGCTACAATCAGGTGTCGGGCAAGAGTTACAGCCTCGATACCGCCATCGGTAAAGTGTCCGCACAGGTCACACCCGACCTGTCGCTCGAAGGAATGCTCAACGAAGCCATCGAACTGAAAGATGCAAAGCGTACCGCGAACCACCGCGAGGACGGTCATGTACCGTATGCGTCTTTGCAGGATCAGCTTGCCAAACAGGTCGAACAGATTCTCGACAAGAATCTCCTGACCTATTATTTCCAGCCGATCGTCAGCGGAAGAACGGGCAAGATATATGCGTATGAAGCACTCATGCGTACTACGGGTGAATATAAAATTTCGCCGCTGACCGTTTTGCAGTATGCAACCATGATGGGACGGCTTTACGAGGTCGAATGGCTGACGTACTGCAATGTTCTGCGCCATATCCGTGAAAACGAAGCAAAGTTCCGCGATATGAAAATTTTCATCAACAGCATTCCGGGACATTTTATTACCGACTCGGATTTTGCGCGTCTGCGTGATCTGTACAGCGATCTGCTGCCGATGCTGGTCGTGGAATTTACCGAACAGGCGGAAACAGACGGCGAGGAACTGAAACTCATGCAGAACCGCTGTGCAGTCAACGGCATGGAAATTGCGGTTGACGATTACGGCACAGGCTATTCCAATATCACGAATCTGCTGCGGTATTCTCCCAACTATGTCAAGATCGACCGCAGTCTGATCTCCAATATCCACGAAGAACCGAAAAAACAGCATTTTGTCACGAATATCATCGAATTTGCCCATGCGAACGGTTTTCAGGCGTTGGCGGAGGGCGTTGAGACACTCGAAGAAATGCGTGCGGCGATCCGGTTCGGTGTCGATCTGATCCAGGGCAATTTCACAGCGAAACCCGAAGCGGTTCCGCCTGCACAGATCCCGCCCGGCACCGTCGCTGTTATTCAGAAGATCAGCAGCGAAGCCGCAAAACAGTTTGTCCGCAAGACCTATATGCCGAATCACCGCCAGATGGTGAAGCTTTCCAAGCTGACGGCAGAAAACTACACGGACATCTTCATCGCACATCCGTATGTCGAGCTGATCGGTGATTTCGATGTGACCGCAGGCGTTGCGATCAAGTTCAAGGAAAACACCAGTTCGCATCTGGTGTTGCAGGACATTCATCTGAGTGCCACACAGCCTGCCCCCTGCATCGTGCTGGGCAAGAATTCCAATGTTACGCTCGAATTCCGCGGTGACAACCGTATGGATCACGGCGGCATCTGGGTACCGGAGGGCGCGAATCTGCATATTATCGGCAGAGGCAACCTCTCCATCAGTGTCAACGATGCACGCAGCAGCGCGATCGGCTGCGATGTGGACAGCTGCTTTGGAAACATTGCTGTTGACCTTGCCGGCTGCCTGCAAATCACCACCAACGGCGACCAGTGCATCGGCATCGGCGGCGGTACGGCTCGCGGACAGAAGATCTCCGTCTGCGGCACCAAGCTGTTCTTCCAGACAAGCGGTGTCGAAAGCATCGCCATCGGTGCGGAGTGCGGCGACTGCGATATTACGCTGACAGGCTGTTCGGTCAACCTCGAATGCAGAATTGCCAGCGGACTTGCGGTCGGTATCGCGCACGGCACACCGACCATCTCGCTCAACACCGTTGACTTGGAAATGAACGGTTCGGGCAAGACGATCGCGGTCATCGGTTCGCTGCACGGCGGCGCATTGATCTCTGCGAAGGACTGTGATGTCAAGACTGACATCAAGGCGCAGAATGTGACCATTATCGGTTCGGACGATGGTGCGCCGCAAATCAAGATCAAACAGAGTTCCATCGACATTACCTGCGAAGGAACGAGAGTTCTGGACGTCGGCAGCGTCACAAAGGATGCTGACCTGACCGTTGCAGATACGACCATTCGACTGAATGTAAGCTGCGGTAACATGATGCACCTTGCAGCAGCAGAAAATAAACGGCTTTGTACCGGATTGACAGAGGATTTGAACGTAAACGTATGAAAAGAATTTATTGGTATCTCGGCGCGGCAGTGATCGGATATTTACTCGGCTCTATCAATACTGCGGCGATTATCGGACGCATCAGGGGATTTGACATTCGAGAAAAAGGTTCCGGCAATGCAGGCGCATCCAACGCATTGATCACAATGGGAACAGGCGCGGCATTCTGTACGACTGTGGTAGATATGCTGAAAGCATTTTTGCCTGTGTTTGCGGTGCTGAACTGGATCCCATATGCAAAAGATGTGCCGTGTCTGGCGGTATTCACGGGCTGCATGGTCATTATCGGGCATATTTTCCCGTTCTGGATGAAATTCCGCGGCGGAAAAGGCTTTGCCTCCCTGTTGGGAATGTCGTTGGCACTTGACTGGCGGCTTTTGGCAGGTTTCCTTGTGCTGACAGGACTGATTCTCCTGACGACCAAATATATCGCGCTGGCGACAATTTGCTGTGCGGCGATTTTCCCTGTGTACCGTACAATTATGACGCATTCGGTCTGGGAATGTGTGATGCTCTGTGTGATTTTTGGAATCATTATCTGGAAGCACATTCCAAACCTAAAGCGAATGATCAAAGGAAAAGAGTTCGGGCTGGATGACCTGCATGAGCTCAAACACAAATCGGATTAACAGAATGACAACAGAGAGGCGGAGTGCAATACTCCGCCTCAATTTGTCGGTAAAGTGGTATCTGCGATGCATTTATAATGGAGCTCCGCTCCAAACCTCGCCAAAGGGTATGATATACCCTTTGGAATCCCATTATGAGGGGCGAGTACGCGAAGCGCAACAAAAGTTTTGCTCAAGCTTTTTTCAAAAGCTTGCAGGGGTTGAGGGGACAGAGTCCCCCATCGCTGTCCGCAGACAGCGAAACACCCTTCTCCTTTCCAAACGCAGGAAAGGGTGAATTTGATTGCGAAGCAATCAAAGAGGGGAAACCCC
>JAKSPL010000043.1 GCA_024404815.1 Oscillospiraceae bacterium | reverse complement strand
TTTATAAATGGGATTCTCAAGGGGCGCAGTCCCTTGAGCGGAGTTTGAGGCGGAGTCTCATTAAGATGCACCGCAGGTACCTCTATTACTCCTCGTCGGGCATATCCCAGTTGTGCCATACGTTCTGGACGTCGTCGTTGTCCTCGAGGTGTTCGAGGAGGAGTCCCATCTTTTTGAGGTGGTCCTCGTCAGTCAAAGTGACGTAGGTGCTTGGGATCTGTGCTTCTTCTGCGGATGCGACGAGATAGCCCTTTTCGGTCAGGCCATCACGCAGACCGCTGAGTGCTTCAGGTGCGCAGACGATCTCGACACTCTGCTCATCAAAGGTCATATCATCGCCGCCCAGTTCCATTGCATCCTCCATGACGGTATCCTCATCGAGTTCGCCGTCGTGTTCGAGAATGACCACGCCTTTTTTGGTGAACAGGTAGGAAACGCAGCCGCTTGTACCGAGATTGCCGCCGAATTTATCGAAATAGTGGCGGATGTCCGCAGCAGTACGGTTCTTGTTGTCGCTCAGGCATTCCACGATAACAGCGACACCGTTCGGGCCATAACCCTCGTAGACCATTTCCAGATAATCGTTCTTGTCCTCGCCGCCTGCTGCCTTTTTGATCAGACGCTCGATATTTTCGTTCGGGACGTTGTTGGACTTCGCCTTTGCGATCAGATCGCGCAGCTTTGCGTTATTGTTGGGATCAGGGCCGCCCTCTTTGACGACAACTGCCATTTCTCTGCCGATCTTAGTAAAGATCTTTGCCTTGACCGCATCGGTCGCTTCCTTTTTACGCTTGATGTTATTCCACTTGGAATGTCCTGACATAGTAAACGCCTCCTACATTAAATCTCAGTTGCTTCATCCTTTTCGACATCGTCCGTATCCGTCTGCAAAGGCAATTCGCTGACGTTCCAGACTGCCGCAAACAGTTCTTCCAGCCGTTCTCTCCGACCGCAGAGCTGTAAAAATCCAAACAAACATTCAAAGCCCGTTGCTTTCCGATAATCCCCAACAGCCGCGTGTCTTGGCACGCTGATGCCGCTGGCATTTCTGCCGCGTTTATAGATCTCGGTTTCCTCCTCGGAGAGCAGCGGCGCAATGGCATCTGCCGCCATCGCCTGATATTCCGCACGTACTTTCGCAACAGCCGCATCATGGAGCTGTCTTGCAGGGCGGTTTGCCTCGTGCAGCAGCTTCTCGCGGACAAATTGTTCGTACACGCTGTCGCCGAGAAAAGCGAGTGCCAACGGACTGTAAAGCCGCGCATCATGCGGCGTGAGGCTCTCAATCGACATAATCGAATTCTACGCCTCCAATGCTGACGGTATCGCCCTCCTGAATACCCATAGATTCGAGCTTGTCGATGATGCCGCTGCTCCGCAGCACACGCTCGAAATACTGGAGCGATGACCAGTCGTCGGGGTTGACCGTCCGCATGATCGGCTCCATCCACGGGGCATCGACACAGTAGACGCCGTCCACGACCTCGACCGTGAATCTCTGTCCCTCGTTCTGCTCTGCAACAGGCACCTCGTCGGGTTCAAACCGCTTGACGGGCGGAAGCTGTTCGAGCTGCTTGGCGATTTCCGCGATCAGCGGCTTTGTGCCCTGTACAGTCGCCGCAGAGATCACATAGAACGGCAACCCCTGTCCCTCGATATACTCGCGCAGACGGGTGATCTGTTCCTCAGTCGCAAGGTCAGATTTATTCGCCGCAACAATTTGCGGACATTCGCTGAGCTGCTCGGAGAAATTTTGCAGCTCGGTATTGATCTTGCAGAAATCCTCGATGGGATCTCTATCCTCGCTGCCTGCGCAGTCCAGCACATGAACGATCAGCCGACAGCGTTCCACATGGCGCAAAAATGCGTGTCCCAGACCTGCACCCTCCGCCGCGCCTTCGATCAGACCGGGGATGTCCGCCATAACAAACGATTTTTCTTCGTCCACTCTGACCACGCCAAGCACAGGCGTCAAGGTCGTAAAGTGGTAATTTGCGATCTTCGGTTTTGCAGCAGATACGACAGAAATCAGCGTGGATTTTCCGACATTCGGGAAACCGACAAGTCCGACATCCGCCAGCAGTTTGAGTTCCAGCAGGACATCCATCTTCTCGCCGACAAAACCGGGCTTTGCAAACCGCGGTACCTGACGGGTAGAACTTGCAAAATGCTGGTTGCCCTTGCCGCCTCTGCCGCCCTTTGCAACGACCACAGGCTCATCGCCCGAAATGTCCGCAAGAATTCTACCGCTTTGCGCTTCACGGATCACCGTACCGCGCGGCACTTTTATGACCAAATCAGGCGCACTTTTGCCCGTACAGCGTTTCGAAGAACCGTTTTCTCCGCGCTGCGCCTGATATTTCCGCTTGAACCGAAAGTCGATGAGCGAGGAAAAGTTATCGTCGGCAACAAAGATGACATCGCCGCCCTTGCCGCCGTCACCGCCGTCAGGACCGCCTGCCGCGACATATTTCTCGCGGTGGAAGCTGACTGCCCCATCGCCGCCGTCGCCTGCTTCGATTCGGATTCTCGCCTGATCTACAAACATACAATCACCATACCTTTTCTGAGAATGTGTCCGCTCTGCAATTTGACGGAAAAGACACATTTTCCCGCAAAAGGTCAAAGCAAAGAAAATCCCCCTGCTGCAACAGCAAGGGGATTTCGACCTTGCATATCGCAAGGAAATGACCGATTTGTGTCAATTACTGCTCAACAGCGTAGACGCTGACGCGCTTGCGGTCGCGGCCGTAACGCTCAAACTTAACCTTGCCGTCGATGGTAGCAAACAGGGTATCATCAGAACCGATGCCCACGTTGTTGCCCGGATGGATGTGTGTGCCGCGCTGACGAACGAGAATGTTGCCTGCGAGAACAAACTGACCATCGCCGCGCTTGACGCCAAGACGCTTTGCCTCGGAATCACGGCCGTTCTTGGTAGAACCTACGCCCTTTTTATGAGCGAAGAATTGCATACTAATGCGAAGCATGGAATTGCACCTCCGTTTTCAAAATAGATGGACTGCGATTGTTACGATTCATCGCCTTCAACGATCTCGATGGAGATTCCGCCGTGGAAATCTTCCGCGAGATTCTGGAAATGAATCAGCAGTCCGTGCAAAATTTCAGACTGTACGGCATCCGGATGCAGCATCCGAATTGCCAGACGATTTTGAGATTCGACCTCACTCGGTTCGTTGACGATATCAACGTCCGCATGGAAACACTCGGTCAGGGTGTTGCAGGTAAGCTGCATTGCAGAGGACACCGCCGCGCAGAGGATCTTCCCCTGCTGACTGCTTGCGCTTCTGCCGCCGTGTCCGATCACAGAGCAGCCGACAAGCTTTCCGCCGACCATTTCGAAATAGGAACGAATCATGGATTATTTGCTGATGGACTGGATCTGAATCTGGGTGAAGGGCTGTCTGTGACCCTGCGCCTTCTTCTGTCCGCACTTCGGCTTGTAGGTCAGAATGTTGAGCTTCTTGCCCTTGCCGTTTGCAAGCACCTTTGCGGTAACGGTTGCGCCGCTGACGGTCGGGGTACCGATGGTCAGACCGCTCTCATCGCCGACAACTGCAACCTGATCGAAGGTTACGGTTTCGCCTGCTGCGACATCCAGCTTTTCGATACGGACGATATTGCCCTCCTCGACTCTGAGCTGCTTGCCGCCAGTAAGAATGACTGCGTACATTTCAATATGCACCTGCCTTTTCATAAGAACTCGCTGCGTAAGGTGCGAAGCATCTGCAAAAATGCATACTTCGACTTCAACCAGACACATGCGGCTAGAAAATATTATACCTGATTTTCCCCGATTTGTCAAGAGAAACCGAAATCCGCCGATGCAGTTTTTTCGGCGGATTTCAGATGGTATTTTGTTGGATTTCACGAAATTGGGGTGTGGGAACGCTTTTCATAGTGCATATTGGGAATTTCGCCATCTGCGGATGGCGACCAAAGGCTCTGCCTTTGGAAACCGCAGGGGTTTGGGGGCAGCGCCCCCAATATTGCTCCATCGGAGATACTACTTTCCACTCTCAAACTCTGTTTTCGAAATCAGCATCGCAATGTACTTGATCACTCGCGCACCATCCTCAGCGGTGATCTTGCCGTCAAAATTACAGTCGGCATTGATCTTGCCCTGCTTCGTAACAGTGATTGTCGTGTCCTCACCTGCCAGTCTTGCGATTGCGATCGCATCGGAAATATCCACGATTTTGTCGCAGGTCGCATCGCCCAGCAGATTGCCGTCCGCAGACTGTAAAGTCGTTTCCGTTGTGGTTGTGGATGTGGTCGTAGTCGTTGTCGTTGTCGAGGTCGTGGTTTTGGTTGTCCCCGACTGACTGCCGCTCGGTTTGTAGGTATCCCAGTCGGGCAGTTCGTCAAGCGTGATGCAGTAGTCGCTCGTGTAGATGTTTTTCAGTTCGTCCGCCGAATTCAGATCGGTCAGATAGTTTTTGTACCACGGGCAGAAATAGAGCCAGCCTGCTTTGGATGCCAGCAGATTATCCAGCGAAGGAATTGTGTCATTTTCGCTCATGGCGACCATTTTTTGTCCCTCGGTCGAAGCGACCAGCGAGAAGAATGTCGCACCGATCGCGCTGGTATTCGGCTGATAGTTGACAGCATTGTACTTGTCCACGCCTAGCAGATCTACACGGTCATCTCCGGGATACCAGTCCGGCGAGGTCACGTAGGCACTTGTCGTCCATTCCCAGATGATGTTGTTGCAGCCGTATTCGTTCTGCAAGGTGTCCTGAATCAGCGCATAGAGTTTCTTGCAGGGTTCAGGGCCTTCCGCGCCCCACCAGAACCATGCACCCTCTGCTTCATGCAGCGGTCGGAAGATCACAGGCACATCGGCGTCAGAAATCTTCTTGAACTGTTCTGCCAGCAGTTTCAGGTCAGCCATCAGCACTTCGTTTTCCCATGTGCCTTCTTCGAGTGCCTTGCTGATGCTGAACGTCGTGTACGGGGTGTTGCCTGTGGATTCGACATAGAATGCGGTTGTTGTGCTGCCCTTTTCCGTCGGAACATTCCAATGGAACGTCACAGTCGGGATGCCGCCCTTTTCCTTGTACCATGCAATGACACGTTCGGGGGCATCATCGAAATAAGGCTGCGTGGTATTGTAGAACAGGAAGTCGATGCCGCGCACCGCTGGCTGTTTGCCTGTTTTGCTCTGGATATACTCGAATTCTTCCTCGTTGCTCTCAAAAAAGTTGATCGGCTTGCCCTCTGTTTCGTAGGCATTCTTGTTGTAGCAATGCGAGCCGCAGTATTCCTGCTGTCCTGCGAGAATGTGATTTCCGTAGACGCTGCACAGATAATCGTAGAGATTCTTTGCCGCCTGTGTTGCATTGGGATTGCAGGGAGAACCTGTCGGGGAAAGCTTTGTAATATAGTCGGGGGCATCGGAAACCGTCAGGTAGTCGTAGCAGGTGTAGCCCCAATAGCTGACGATCTTGATTTCGTTTTCACCCTTGTTGAGATGCACATAGCCTGCATCCAGCAATGTCCAGCCCTCGCCCGAATTAAACGGGAAGCTCACTTCGCCCTGACTTTCGCCGTTGACATAGAGATACTGGATTTTCGCGTGCTTGTCAAAGCATTGGATATAGTTGATTTTCAGCTGGTAAAGTCCTTCCTTGTCCACGTTGACTTTGAGTGCCACAGAGGAATCCTTGTCGTCGATGTAGGCAAAGCCGTCGCCCGACCAACCGGTCATATCGCAGGGATTTCCGTTTGCATCTTCGTCAAACTGCGACCATGTCAATCCCTCGCCGTATTCGCAGTCATAGAAAACGCCGTCCTCAAATTCGTACTTCGTGCCCTCGGAAGCCGCCTGTGTCAGGGGCATCGGGAAGCACGTTGCCGACAATGCAGCCGCACACGCCGCTGCGATGACAGTTTTCCGTTTCATAAATATCCGCTCCTTTTTTCATATACAGACGGGAAAACGAATCGGTTTATTTTTCCAGTTCCATCATCATATCGACTCTGCGCTGATGTCTGCCGCCCTCGAATTTTGTATCAAGGAATGCGTCCAGGATCTCTGCGGCAAGGCCTTCGCCGACCACTCTTGCGCCCATGCAAAGCACGTTTGCATCGTTGTGCAGACGGGTAAATCTTGCGCTGTACGATTCCGAGCAGACTGCCGCACGGATGCCCTTGCACTTGTTCGCAGTCATGCACATACCGATACCTGTTCCGCAGAGCAGAATGCCCATATCCGCATTGCCCTGTGCGATCTCACCGCAGACTTTTTTTGCGATGACAGGATAATCGCTCGGTGCTTCGTCTGTACCGCAGTCAATATATGCGATACCCTTTTCGTCCAGATACTTTTTGACTGCGATCCGCAGAGATGCGGCTGCATGGTCACTTCCGATTGCTAACATAGTAACTTCCTCCTAATTATATTGTTTAAGGTATCTGCGATGCATTCCAAATGGGGACTCCGTCCCCAAACCCCTGCTGGGGATATTATCCCCAGACCCCATTATATGAAAAGTACATAACTGCCATAATCAGCGTCATATGTCACAATTCTCATAATGGGATGCCAAATGGAAAATGTCCCTTTGGCAGGGTTTGGGTGAGTTTGCTTGCAAGCTCATCGGCTTGTCGTACTGAGCACCCATTACAAATCCATCGGAGATACATTATTTATTTTGCCAGTTCCAGAATCGCACGATAACGCGCAGAAGCGGAAAGGTCACGTTTTTCCTTGACAGGCAGCCGTTTCACACGATCAGTCGCCGCGTCATAGGCAAGCAGTCCCAGCTCCGAGAAAATATCCGCGCACATTCTTGCACGGCAGCGGTTCATGCCCTGTTTTTGCAGACGGTCACAGATCCATGCGATCGACACAGGCACACCTGCCACTGATTGATACACCGCGACCAGATCTTCTCTGTGCGGACACATCCGCTGATAGTATGGTTTCGGGAGCTGCTCCCCGCGCTGATAGGCATCGTACGCAAACTGTGCGGCGATCGCCTGTTCCTGTGCGGAAGATGAACTTCTCCAGTCCTCCACGCGCACCGTCAGCTGCGGCTTGCCCTGATACGGTCTGACCTCCATCGACACGAGAAAATCAAGCGTCATGCCCGGCATAATTCCCGTTTCTTCGGGTGCCATCCGAAAGAGCAGCGCATCAAATGCCGCACCGTCCTTGCGGAGTCTGAGTTTCGTATGCTGTCCGTTCGAAAGCGGATACAGCTCCGAAACCGTCACGCCGATGAGTGCAAACAGCGGTCTTGCGTTGCCTGCACCATACGGTTCCAGTATTTTCAGTCCGTCCACATTCTGCACCGTCAGATCTCTCGGTGACAGCGCACGTTCTGCATGGACTGTCATAACAGGCATCTCAGAATGCTCCTGTGCGGCGAACTTCTGAATGCCGTCCAGAAACGCCTGCAAATTCTCCTCTGAAACGGTAAAACCGCCTGCACCCGGGTGTCCGCCGTAGCGAATCAGCACATCGCCGCAGGCTTTCAGGCATTCGAACACGGAGAAATCTCCGAAACTGCGTGCTGAACCACGGTATCCCTCATCCTCTTTCGCCATCAGGAAGCAGGGCTTTCCAAAGCGTTCCATCAGTCTTGCCGCAACGATGCCGATGACACCGTGATGCCAGTTTTCACCAGCAAATACCAGTACGCGCTGACAGATCAGCTGCGGATTTTCCTGTATCGTGTGCAGGATCTCCTGCATGATCTCCTGTTCGGTTTCACGGCGGCGGTCGTTCAGCGAATGAATTTCCGCAGCAAGCAGCTGTGCCTCATCGGGATCATCCGTCAGGAACAGCTTTGCCGCGATCGCTGCTGACGCAAATCTGCCTGCCGCATTGATGCGCGGGATCAGCTGAAACGCCGCAGCAGAAGCGGAGATCGGTTCCCCCTCCTCAATGCCGCAGACTGCCATCAGAGAAAGCAGTCCCATGCGCTCGGTGTTCGCCAGCAATTCCAGACCGCGCTTGACGATAAAGCGGTTTTCGCCGTCCAGCGTCACAACGTCTGCGATCGTACCAAGAGCCGCCAAGTCACCGAACTGTTCGAGTGCAGGCTCCCAGTCGCCGCCTTCGAGTGCCGCGATCAGTTTCAATACAACGCCTGCACCGCAGAGCGATTTGTACGGCGACGGACAATCCACACGGTACGGATCAACCACAGCCACCGCCTCAGGAATCTCATCGCCCGGACGATGGTGGTCGGTAATAACCAGTTCCATGCCCAGTTCACGGACAAGTTTTGCTTCTTCTATCGCGGAAATACCGGTATCTACTGTCACGATCAGCTGTACGCCCTCGTCTGCAAGCTGACGGATCTGTTCCTCGCGCAGACCATAGCCCTCTTTGCGTGTCGGGATGTACCAGCGGACCTCTGCGCCTGCACAGGCAAGCCAGTCGGTCAGCATGACCGTTGCTGTCACACCGTCGCAGTCGTAGTCGCCATATACACAGATCGACTCTCCGTTTTCGACCGCCGCCATGATCCTGTCAGCGGCTTTTTCCATATCTGCCAGCAGAAACGGATCGGAAAGCTCTGATTCATCCAGAAATGCGCTTGCAGCCCGAACAGACTGCATTCCGCGGGAAACCAAGACCTCGGCACATAGTTTTGTCACGCCGCCCTGCCTGGAAAGCGTCAGCGCGGCATCGGAATCGGGTGTGCCGATTTCCCATCGTTTGAGCATCGTGTCACTCCTTTGCTCCTCGAAATTATCGTTCTCTTTCAGTATACCATTTTTTCTGTCAGATTGCAAGCCTGTTCCGAAATTTTCAATTTCCGACAAATGCCGCCGCGATCTGTATGTTTCATACGATCAGAACTGATAAACGAAAAGAAAATGTTTGAACGCTTTGGCGTATTTTCAGGCGCATAGAACACCGCCGCCATGCACATTTCGTCATTTTATTGCATATCCTATGGCAGGAAGCGCAAAAAAGTTGCGGATTTTCCGAAATATGCAGAAAAATGCTTGACAAACGTACAAGGACATGATATAGTATATGTTATACGGACAGAGGTGCGGGATTGATCAGTCCTGACGAATGCGGCTGCCGAGCCATTTTGCATCGTCACAAAAGGCAAGACCGCCGAAGCAAGGCTTCTTTCGGCAGAAGCCGCGCTGGGTACGCATCGAATAGGTGCGTAACTGTCACGGCAAACCGTTTGCCGTGGAGTGCTGACCTGTTTTCGCCTGTTTTGCAAGGCGGGTGCGCTTGGGCGTTTCCCCGTCGGCAGTACGGCGCAGACCAGTTGATATGCACACAATTCTCCGTCCGATTTTCACGGGCGGTTTTTTGTTATCCGTTCAAACAACAGTTTTTATTTTGAAGGAGAGATTTCTAATGAAACAATTTCGCGTAGGTATCATCGGCGCAACCGGCATGGTCGGTCAGCGTTTTGCGCTTCTGCTTGCAGACCATCCGTGGTTCAAGGTCACTGCAATGGCAGCTTCCTCCCGCAGCGCAGGCAAAACCTATCGTGACGCAGTCGGCGCACGCTGGGCGTTCAAGGATATGCCCATGCCCGAACAGTTCGCTGACATCGTGCTGTACGATGCAGGTCAGGATATTGAAAAAATGGCAGCAGAAGTCGATTTCTGCTTCTGCGCTGTCGATATGAAGAAAGATGAACTGCGTGCGCTCGAAGAAGCATACGCAAAGGCAGAATGCCCCATCGTTTCCAACAACTCCGCACATCGCTTCACCCCCGATGTACCGATGGTCATTCCGGAGCTGAACGATGAGCATCTCGCGATCATCGAATCCCAGAAAAAGCGTCTCGGCACAAAGCGCGGCTTCATTGCCGTCAAGTCCAACTGCTCCATCCAGAGCTATGTGCCTGCACTCCATCCGCTCCGCAAGTACGGCATCAAAGAAGTCCTCGCCTGCACCTATCAGGCAATTTCCGGTGCCGGCAAGACCTTCGAACGCTGGCCGGAAATGGTCGATAACCTGATCCCGTATATCGGCGGCGAAGAAGAAAAATCCGAGCAGGAACCGCTGAAAGTCTGGGGCAGCATCGAAAACGGTCAGATCGTCAAGGCTGCTTCTCCGCTGATCACCACACAGTGCCTGCGTGTACCTGTTGCTGACGGTCACACCGCAGCCGTATTTGTACGCTTCGAAAACAAGCCCACCATCGAACAGATCAAGGCTGACTGGGCTGCTTTCCGCGGCGTTCCGCAGGATCTGGAGCTTCCGCACGCACCGAAGCAGTTCATCCACTACTTCGAAGAACCCGATCGTCCGCAGGCAAGACTCGACCGCAATCTCGAAGGCGGTATGGCTGTTTCAGTCGGCAGACTGCGTGAGGATACGCTGTTCGACTACAAGTTTGTCTGCCTCTCCCACAACACCCTCCGCGGTGCGGCAGGCGGTGCTGTCGAACTCGCAGAACTGCTCGCAGCAAAGGGCTATTTTGACTGATTTTCCCTACGAAATCCAACGAAAAGAGAGGAACGCCACGCCGCTATGAAAGCCGTATTTGTTTGTCCGATGACGGACAGCCTGAAAGCCGCTGCCGTGGAGCTTCGCAGCGACAGCGACCAGACAGGTTCGTTCAGCTTCCACTCGTTTAGTCCCACGGGCGCAAGGATCCTGCCCTTTGTCCCTGCCTATTTTCAGGATTACACCGCGCAGAGAAAGCCGTTCAAGAGCTTTCTTCGCAGCGAGGTCACAAAAGGACTGCTGCGGCATCCCTCCTTCCTGCTGGCACTCCATGATGATGCCACCGACCTGGAGGCGCACGCCCTCAGCGAACTGATGATCGCAAGCGGCGCAAAGGATGTTTCGATGGAATACCGCGCATTTATGCTCTCGTCAGAAGCTGCATATATCGCCGTTACCGCTTCGAAACGTGCCGTTTCCGTCACCCATGTCATTACAGGACAGGACGAAACCGAGCGTATCTACCTCCCCATCACCGACGCCGACCCGCTCAGCGTGCGCGGCGCGATCTCGGAGCTGGATCCGACAGGTTCTCTCCCGATTTTCAACTACGATCTGCCCGATTCACTGGCACATATCGGAGAACCCGTCAACGCACAGACACTCGTCCACAATTTCCTCCGTATTCTTTGAAACACGAGGCATTGTCTGTATGTCACAATTTGTTATTCGCATTTCCGCGGTTTCCCAGATGTGTGAACCGCTCGAATTGCAGGAACTCAGCGAACAGACACTCTGCGAACTGCTTGATACAGATGTCACCGAACGTCTGCGCGTACCGGAAGCACCGCCGTTTTTGCAGGATGCTCCCGACCGTGTCCTCTGCTATCTGATTGATGCAAGAGGCGGCGAAAAATCCCTGCCGACCAATCTCTGCGGCACCTGTTTTTACCATACAGGCTGTCCCGTATACGGCGACCTTGTGCTGGTAATGTGCAGCAGAAACGAAGCAGATACGTCTTTGTTCGGATTTACAAAAGCGCAGTCGGAAGCACTCATCCGCTGGCTCGCCGAACAGTTTTCTTTCCTGCAATTCCAACATATATAATCAAACGAAAGGATACAAAGCCATGAAGAATACTATTTTCACCGGTGCTGCTGTCGCATTGGTCACCCCGTTTTTCGAGGATGGCTCTGTCGATTACGACAGTCTTGCACGCATCATTGACGACCAGATCGCTCACGGTACCGATGCACTTGTCATCGCAGGCACCACAGGCGAAGGCTCTACCCTGACAGAAGAAGAACACATGGAGGTCATCCGCTTCTCTGTCGAGCATACCGCAAAGCGCGTTCCTGTCATTGCAGGCACAGGCAGCAACGATACCGCCTGCTGCATCCGCCTTTCCAAGGCTGCAAAGGAAGCAGGGGCAGATGCACTTCTGCTCGTCACCCCGTACTACAACAAGACCACTCAGCGCGGTCTGATCGCACATTACACCCTCGTTGCGGACACCGTTGATCTCCCGATCATCCTCTACAATGTTCCCTCCCGTACCGGTATGGGCATTGCACTCGACACGATCGACACCCTCGCAAACCACAAGAACATCGTGGCGATCAAGGAAGCATCCGGCAATATCAGCTTCTCCGCGCAGGTCATCGAACGCTGCGGCGACAGAATCGACGTTTACAGCGGTAACGATGACCAGACCGTTCCGATGATGGCGATCGGTGCAAAAGGCGTGATCTCTGCACTGTCCAATGTCATTCCGCAGGAAACCCACGATATGGCACAGGCAATGCTTGACGGCGACCTCAAGAAGGCTGCCGCACTCCACACCAAGTACCTGAACCTGATGAACGATCTGTTCATCGAGGTCAATCCGATCCCTGTCAAGGAAGCAATGAATCTCATGGGCATGAATGTCGGTCCGTGCAGACTGCCGCTGTATGAAATGGCAGAAAACACCCGTGCAAAGCTGCTCGCAGAGCTGCAAAAGCAGGGCCTGGCAAAGTAAATCCCCATACAGCAACGACATTTCGCGGCTCTCTCTGTTTCGGGAGAGCCGTATGTATATCAGCAGGAGGACAACATGAAAGAATTGCTGCCCGCGCTCGCAAACTTGATCTTCACCGCGCTTATGGCACTATTGCTGCTTGTTCTGGGCATCCTAAAAGTCATCGGCAGCGTCCGCAGACTCGTAAAAGTCTGTAAGGGCATCAAAAAAATGCAGGAGATCCCACAGACACGCCCGGATGCCATTCGAATGCGTGCGTCGAATTTTCAAGCGGAGAACTATACCAAAGCGATCATTTCCAATATTGTGTGGACGGTCATCTGGTTTGGACTCACTGTCTGGCTGTTCAGTTACACAGGCAGATTCTGGCCAGTCTTCGTTCCCTTGTACGTACTGATGGGAGCAGGCTCCGCGCTGAAAATCCCATACAATCTGATCGCACGGAAATACGGCGAGTACGGCTATCTGTTCCATGATTGCTTTGTCAATCTGGTCGCAGAGCATAAGCCGCCAAAAACAAAATTCACACTCTCCGAAGAACACGGTGAGTATGAAAAACTGTATTTGCACCTGCACGCGAATCCCAAGCACCCCGAACAAGTCACTCGCTATGAGATCATCGAACGGCAGGACGAAGCAAGGCAAATCATTGCACAGCTTGCCGATGTCGGCGTAAAATACTGACTTTCCCCCTGAATCATCAAAACAAAGGAGTAGATACATATGACTAAAATCGTAATCTGCGGCGCGTGCGGCAAAATGGGACGCATGGTCGCGGCAAGCATCCGTGAACGCGAGGACTGCAAAATTCTCGCAGGTGTAGATATTTGTGAGGACGACACCCTCGGCTTCCCGATCGTTGCCTCCCCTGCGGACCTGCCCGAACAGCCCGATGTTATCATTGATTTCAGCCATCCGAGCTGTCTTGCAGAACTGCTTGACTATGCCACCTCCACAGGCACGCCTGTTGTCCTTTCTACCACAGGTTACAGCGACGAACAGCTTGCGGACATCCGCAAAGCCTCTGCACAGACCGCGCTGTTCTCCTCGTTCAATATGTCCATCGGCATCCAGCTTCTGATCGCGCTTGCGAAAAAAGCGTCCAATGTGCTGGGTACACAATTCGATATTGAGATCATCGAAAAGCACCACAACCAGAAAATTGATGCGCCCTCGGGTACTGCGATCATGCTTGCCAATGCGATCTGTGAGGAATTCGACGGCGGCAAGACGCTCGTTTATGACCGCCACAGCGTCCGCAAAAAGCGTGATGTCAGCGAGATTGGTATGCACTCGATTCGCGGCGGCACGATCGTCGGCGAACATGAGATCCTCTTTGCAGGTCCCGATGAGTGCATCTCCCTGAAACATACGGCATCCTCAAAGCGTGTCTTTGCAGAAGGCTCGGTCAATGCAGCACTCTTCCTCGCAGGAAAGCCCGCAGGTATGTACGATATGACCAATCTGCTCAGTGAAGCATAAGGAAAGCACGAAAACGCAGTCCCTGCGACATTTTCAGGGACTGCGTTCCTTTTGGATTTCATGCTTGACAAAATGCAGAGAATGTGGTATAATGTTTATCTATGGTGGGAATCAGGGCAATAGCAGAGTTCCCCCTCACAATTTCATATCACATCGGGGTGTAGCGCAGTTGGTAGCCGCATGATTTGGGCAAAAAGTGTGAGCGCGTCCTGTGGACGATGAAGCGAGTACTTTTTGGCGCAGCGGTCAAAATTGCAGCGCAATTTTG
>JAKSPL010000042.1 GCA_024404815.1 Oscillospiraceae bacterium | reverse complement strand
GGAAGGAGAAGGGTGTTTCGCGCTCTGCGGAGCGCGACCAAAGGCTCTGCCTTTGGAAACCGCAAGCCTTTGAAAAGGCTTGAGCGAAACTTTCGAGATAGCTCCCATGTCAGCATACAAAAAAGGCGAAGAACTTCTTCTCCGCCCTTATCATGTTATCATTCGTGCTAAAATGGGATTCCAAAGGGACAATGTCCCTTTGGCAGGGGTTTGGGGACAGAGTCCCCAATACGAATCCCTTATTAGTCAGCAAAATAACGAACGCCGTTTTCGAAAATCTTTTGATCTTTCTCGCCCGGAACGTTCTTGCAAACTTCTCTGCCGATACGCTCGCTGTGGCCCATCTTACCGAGGACTCTGCCGTCAGGCGATGTGATACCCTCGATGGCGTCGATGGAGCTGTTCGGGTTGAAGCGGATGTCCATTGTCGGTCGGCCGCTCAGATCAACGTACTGCGTTGCAATCTGACCGTTGTTCGCCATGCGCTGAATCAGCGATGCGGAAGCAATGAATCTGCCCTCGCCGTGCGAGATCGGAACGGTGTGCAGGTCACCAACAGAACAGCCTGCCAGCCACGGCGACTTGTTCGATGCGATGCGTGTTGTGACCATCATGCTCTGGTGGCGTGCGATGGTGTTGAAGGTCAGCGTCGGGGAGTTGTCGCTCATCTCGGTGATCTCGCCGTAGGGGACAAGACCCAGCTTGATGAGTGCCTGGAAGCCGTTGCAGATACCGAGCATCAGACCGTCACGCTTTTGCAGGAGCGTGTGGACAGCGTCTGTGACCTGCGGATTGCGGAAGAATGCGGTAATGAATTTACCCGAACCGTCAGGCTCGTCACCGCCGGAGAAGCCGCCGGGGAGCATGATCATCTGCGAATTGCTGATGGCCTTGACTGCCGCCTGTACAGATTCCTCGATTGCGGAAGCGGACAGGTTGCGGATAACAAGGATCTCAGGAATTGCGCCTGCGCGTTCAAATGCGCGTGCGGTGTCGTATTCGCAGTTTGTGCCGGGGAATACAGGGATCAGAACACGCGGCTTTGCAACCTTGACAGAGGGTGTTGCGCGGCGTTCTGCTTTGAATGCGTATGGTTCGATGGTAGCAAATTCGGTCTTGATGCGGCAGGGGAATACAGATTCGAGTTTGCCTTCCCAGACCTTTTGCAGGGTATCCATGCTGATGGTGTTGGCATCGGAGAAGATCTTGTACTGTTCGGTCGTTCTGCCGATCACTTCCTCGCCGTCTTTTGCCGCGCCGTTCAGTTCAATCAGGAACGAGCCGACAAACGGTGCAAAGAGGATCTTTTCGGGGAGCTTCTTGCTGAATTCGAAACCGATGTGGTTGCCGAAGCCCATCTTTGCGATACCTTCTGCGACACCGCCTGCGGAAACCGTCCAGATCGCCTTGACTCTGCCGTCAGTGATCATCTGTTCAACGGTATCGAAGCACTTGCGGACGCTGTCCCAGTCGGGCAGACCGTTGCTGTCGTATTCAGGTGCGATGCGGACAACGGTATCGCCTGCGTTCTTGAATTCGGTAGAAATGACGCGCTTGGTATCTGCGACAGATACAGCGAAGGAAACGAGTGTCGGCGGAACATCGACGTTTTCAAAAGTACCGGACATGGAGTCCTTGCCGCCGATGGATGCACAGGAGAGTTCCAGCTGTGCCTTGAATGCGCCGAGGAGTGCGGAGAACGGCTTGCCCCAGCGTTTCGGGTTGTTCTGTGTGCGCTCGAAATACTCCTGGAATGTCAGCCAGCACTGATGCCACGAGCCGCCTGCCGCGATGACCTTTGCGACAGATTCGATGACTGCGAGCATTGCGCCGTGATACGGAGATTTTTCGGAAATGGTCGGGTGGAAGCCCCAGCCCATAATGGAGCAGGTGGAAGTCTCGCCTGTCAGGACAGGGATCTTTGCCGCCATAGCCTGCGAAGGTGTGAGCTGATAGATACCGCCGTAGGGCATCAGAACGGTGCCTGCGCCGATGGTGGAGTCGAACTTCTCGACCAGGCCCTTCTGCGAGCAGATGTTCAGACTGCCCATCAGTTCCTTCCAGCCTTCGGTGGTGTCCTCGTAGATGGTCGGATTGGTCGGTGCAGGAGAAGCGGCGACAACGTCAGTATGCTTTTCTGCGCCGTTGGAGTTCAGAAAATCTCTGGACAGGTTGACGATGGTCTTGCCGTTCCAGTTCATGCGGAGGCGGTTGGTGTCGGTTGCCTTTGCAACGACGGTTGCAAGGAGATTTTCCTTGTCTGCCGCCGCCATGAATGCGTCAACATCTTCGGGGGCAACTACTACAGCCATACGTTCCTGCGACTCGGAAATTGCAAGCTCCGTGCCGTCCAGACCGTCATATTTTCTCGGGACTGCGTTCAGGTCAATGTCCAGACCATCGGTTAGCTCGCCGATCGCAACAGAAACGCCGCCTGCACCGAAGTCGTTGCAGCGCTTGATGAGTTTTGTGACCGCAGGATCGCGGAACAGTCTTTGCAGTTTACGTTCTTCAGGCGCATTACCCTTCTGGACTTCTGCACCGCAGGTTGTCAGGGATTCGAGGGTGTGGGACTTGGAAGAACCCGTTGCACCGCCGCAGCCGTCGCGGCCGGTCTTACCGCCCAGCAGAATGATGATATCGCCGGGGACAGGTGCTTCTCTGCGAATGTTTTCAGCAGGAGCCGCACCGACAACTGCACCGATCTCCATACGCTTTGCGACATAGCCGGGGTGGTAGACTTCTGCGACATGGCCTGTTGCCAGACCGATCTGGTTGCCGTAGGAGCTGTAACCGTTTGCCGCACCGACAGTGATCTTACGCTGAGGGAGCTTGCCGGGCATGGTGTCTGCAACGGGTACGAGCGGATTTGCCGCACCTGTGACACGCATTGCCTGATAGACATAGCTCCTGCCCGACAGCGGGTCACGGATCGCGCCGCCCAGACAGGTTGCCGCGCCGCCGAACGGCTCGATCTCGGTCGGGTGGTTGTGGGTTTCGTTCTTGAACATGAGGATCCAGTCTTCCTGACCGTTGTCAGTATCGACCTTGATCTTGACAGAACAAGCATTGATCTCCTCGCTCTCGTCGAGTGCAGGGATCTTGCCGTCTGCTTTGAGCTTGCGCATTGCCATCAGCGCCATATCCATGAGGGTAATGGGCTTGTTATCTCTGCCGAGTTCCTTGCGGATGCGGAGATAGTCGTCGTAGGTTTCCTTGATGTACGGGGTGTCGATGTCCGCCTTGTCGATGGTGGTGAGGAATGTGGTGTGGCGGCAGTGGTCACTCCAGTAGGTGTCGATCATGCGGATTTCGGTGATGGTGGGATCACGGTGCTCCTGATCGCGGAAATAATCCTGACAGAATGTGATATCATCGAAGTCCATAGCGAGAGCGTAGTCAGCGAGGAATGCCTTTCTGCCTGCTTCATCGAGTTCGCAGAAGCCGTCGAGGGTTTCGACTGTCGTGGGGATAGCATAGTTGGTATCGAGGGAATCGACCGTGTCGAGGGATGCCTCACGGCTTTCGACAGGGTTGATGAGATAGCTTTTCAGTTTTTCAAATTCCGCATCGGAAATCGCACCCGAAACGATATAGACACGGGCATTTCTGACACGGCAGCGTTCTTTTCCGTTGAGGATCTGAATACACTGTTCACAGGAATCGGCTCTCTGGTCGAACTGACCGGGGAGATATTCCACAGCAAAGATGCGCTCCTGATTGGAGAGCATGGGCAGCTTTTCGTAGACGTAATCGACTGCCGGCTCGGAAAAGACGGTAGGGACTGCGCGGCGAAATTCTTCTTCTGTGATATGGTCAGCGTCATAGCGATTGAGGACGCGGATGCTGACGACATCCAGACGGAGTGCGGTCCGCAGGTCAGAAAGCACAGACTGTGCTTCGACAGCGAACTGGGGCTTTTTTTCTGTGTAAATGCGATAAACTGCCATAAAAAATTCAACCTCCGTAAATTGATTGATTTCGCAGGGGACGGCCGACACAGCAGTCGTCCTCATATGATTCTATTGTAACACAAACGACGGAATTTCGCAAACCCTTTTCGGCATTTTCCGAGAAAATTTTCACAAGCGTACCATCCTGCGTATGTCCTTGGAAAAAGGTCTGTGCATTTTGCCGTTTTTTCCCTTCGACCAGCACCTCGAGCGTCTGTCCGACATATCCTGCAAGGTGAGCGCGGCGCAGGTCATTGGCGATACGGGTGAGGTCTGCGCTCCGCTGCATTTTGACAGGCTGCGGGATCTGGTCGGGCATTGCGGCGGCTTTTGTGCCTGCACGCTGGGAGTAGGGGAAAACGTGTACCTTTGCGAATCCGATTTTCTTCACAAATTCGACTGTTTCCTGATATTCTGCTTCTCCCTCCGAGGGGAATCCGACAATGACATCCGTGGTGAGGGCGGCATTTGGAAACAAACGATGGATCTCCTCTGCAAGCGCAGCATATTCTGCGGCGGTGTAGCGGCGGTTCATGGCTTTGAGAATCTTGTCCGAACCGCTCTGGAGCGACAGATGAAACTGCGGACAGAATTTTTTGCAGGCCGCCAGCCGTCCGAGAACATCGGGCGTCATGCGTTCGGGTTCGAGCGAGCCGAGCCGCACACGGAGAATTTCAGATTCTGCGGCGCAAAGCTCCACCGCATCTGCGAGGTCATGTCCCGTGTCGATGCCGTAGAAGCCGAGGTTGATGCCTGTCAGGACGATCTCACGGAAGCCCTGTGCCGCAAGATTTCTGACTTCTTGCGCGAGACGTTCTTTGGGCATCGAACGGCATCTGCCGCGTGAAAAGGGGATGATGCAGTAGCTGCAAAACTGATTGCAGCCGTCCTGAATCTTTAAAAATGCGCGTGTTTTCGTGGTATCTGCACAGGGCAGTACCGAGAATTCATCAGACGCGCTTTTGTATGGTGTGATGCAGGTTTCCTGCGTATCGGGACGATTTTTCATGCAGGCAAAAATCCATTCGAGCATAGCGGCACGGTCTTTTGTCCCCGTGACATAGTCCGCACCGCAGAAATCATCGTCAGGGAACGCCTGCGGCCAGCAGCCCGTCAGCGCGAGCAGGGCATCGGGGTTCTTGCGCTTGATACTGCGGAGCAGCTGTTTTGCCTTGCGGACACTCTCGTCCGTGACCGCGCAGCTGTTGACGATCAGCAGATCTGCGTCTTCGATGCGTTCGGCGAGGGCGGCACCCTGCGCTTCCAGCAGCTGCTGCAAGCCGGAAGACTCTGCCTGATTGACCTTACAGCCAAATGTAAAAATCTTGACTTTCATAAATCCTCCAGAAATGTTGCACAAATTTGCTATACGCTACTTGTGCAACATCTATAAATCGTCGGAATGGGAAAAAGAATTGCAATCCAAATGCCGAAATTCGTTGAGGTGTACAAAATGGCACGAAACTGCTTGACAAAATCCCGCTTCGGTGATATGATAAGGGCGAAAGAGGGAGAAAAAAACAAATCCCTTATCGTGTGTACAACATTGATAATCGCGTCGAAACCCCAAGAATCAATGGAAAGTGAGGCTGACATTATGTCTACCCTAACCGTATTTCTCCCCGAGATTTCTGACGTTTCTGATTTTGTTAATATCATGGGACATTTCCCGTTTGAAGCACAGTTGACTGTCGGCTCTTATGCAGTCGATGCCAAGTCGATCATGGGCATTTTCACGCTTGACCGTGAGCATCCGATCTCTCTGGTTGCGGATACCGCAGACGAGAATATGCTTGCACAGCTTTCCCGTGCGATCGACCGCTTCCTTTATAAGCCTGTATCGTACAGCGCGTAATTTTATTCGCTATCTACTGTTTGGGAAGCTTATGCTGTTCCCGAAATCCCCCTTTTTTCATGTTGCTCCCCTTTTCTGTCCGTGCGGCTATGGGGGGCAATGCAAACTCCGCGTTATTCTCTCTATGCTCCTCCAAAGCTGAGAGAATGATGCGTCATCTTTGATACGTTGGGACGGTTTCCGAAGAAGCCGTCCCGTTTCTTTTTATGTGATTAGTTTTCGCGTCTGGCAAGAAGCTGATAGCCGCCGTTGTCATCCGAAAAAATGAAATACTGGTACTTATTTCCCGAAATGGAGAAATGGAGTGCTTTTTTTCTGCCGTCATCCGTCTGGATCTTTTCGAGAGGTCCTTTGTAATCGCCGTCAATGAAATAATCGCGGCAGTTATTGTAGATATTGAGGTAATCCTCACCGTCAGGATTCAGGTGCATACAGTTTTCCAGCATACTGCCAAAATCCGTTTTGACATCCAGCACAATGCCGGAGTATTTGGAGGAAGCACCGGAAAAATCCTGTCGGAATGTATAGCGCGGTTCCAGATCATCGGCGAGTGCGAATCCGTATTTATATTCGAAATGGTCACGTTCCAGATCGGAGAAAGTGGTCTGTGTCACTTCGAGGTGCTGTTCTGTCATATATTCAGAGAAATAGATGCCGCCGAAAATGAAAATGCACAGCAGTACACCGATTACGAGTAACAGTTTAACAACTGCCCGAAAGCCGTGCGCACGTTCATAACGAGATTCATAGTGGTTCATATGCAAAATGCCTCCCATCCAATGAGTATACATTCAGTATAGCACATTGTTTCGGAAAATGCAAGCCCTATTGTTAAAAACTTCACAAAGAAAAATCAGTCTGCCGTCTTTCGAAAAGACAACAGACTGATCGTCGTTATATGCCTGCGTTTCTGTATACCAGCAGCCATGCCCAGAATAAAACTTCTGCGAACATTCCGAGTGAAACAAACCAGTCACCGAGAGTCTTGATGTTCGCATCTTCGCCTTTTTTCGCAGCCCGTTTTTTTCGCGCACGCACACACAGGCAGTAAAGTCCGTACCATGCAGCACCAAAAACGACAGAAATGACAATACAGAGAATCCACATTTTCCAGTCCATTGCGATCCGCTCCTTTTTCATTGAGTACAATCATTATACCACAATTATCCGCGTTTGGCAATCCCCAAATTACAGCTTGCAATCCGTCCGCAAGCGTGGTATAATGAATACGAAACGATACTGTATGAAAAAGGAACGAAAATCATGGAAATAAAAGTATGTAAACACTATAAAAAATGCGGCGGCTGTCAGCTGGATATGCCCTATCCGCAGCAGCTTGTATACAAGCAGAATCTGGAACAGCGTCTGCTGGGGAAATTCTGCAAGATCGAACCGATCATCGGGATGTATTACCCCTACCACTACCGCAACAAGGTACAGGCGGCGTTCGGTTTTGACCAGCGCAGAAAACAGATCATCTCTGGCGTGTATCAGTCCAGTTCGCATAAAATTGTCTGTGTGGATTCCTGTATGATCGAGGACAAAAAGGCGGATGAGATCATCGTCAGCGTCCGAAAACTGGTGCGGGATTTCAGATTCCTGCCGCGGCACGTTCTGGTCAAACGCGGTTTTTCAACGAATGAGATCATGGTCGTGGTTGTGACGGATTCCCCGATTTTCCCTGCAAAGCATAATTTTGTAAAGGCACTTTTGAAACTCCACCCTGAGATCACAACGATCATTCACAACATCAACCCGTATGATACAAGCCTTGTGCTTGGCGAACGGGAAACGGTGCTGTACGGCAAAGGCTATATTGAGGACAGACTGATGGGCTGTACGTTCCGCATTTCTGCGCGTTCGTTCTATCAGATCAACCCGACGCAGACCGAAAAACTCTACGGCACCGCGATCGAATATGCAGGGCTGACGGGCAACGAATCGTTTTTCGATGCTTACTGCGGAACGGGTACGATCGGCATTATCGCCGCGAAAAACGGCGCGAAATCGGTGCTGGGTGTGGAACTGAACAAGGACGCGGTCAAGGATGCGATCTCCAACGCGAAGCGAAACCAGATCGAAAACATCCGTTTCACCTGCGCGGATGCGACAGAGTATATTCTCGGCATGGCGGCGGCAAAGGAATCTGTGGATGTCATTATGATGGATCCGCCCCGTGCAGGCAGTACGGAGGAATTTCTGGATGCCGTTGCAAAGCTTGCACCGCCGCGTGTGGTATATGTGTCCTGCAACCCCGAAACGCTGGCGAGAGATTTGCAGTACATCACGAAGAAAGGCTACAAGGCAAAGAAAATTCAGCCTGTGGATATGTTTCCGCATACAGCGCACGTTGAAACGGTCGTACTCTTGTCTAAGGGCTAAACGGAAATCGTCGTGCATTCAAATTAAAATTTGTTGAGGTAAGAAAAGATGAAAGATTCAAATAAGAATATGAAAGTATCGTTAAACTATGTTGCAGCCGCATTGTTCTATATATCTGCATTCTTGTGCTTATTTTGTTCGCATAATACAACTATGGGCATTATGTGGCTAGGTCTTGGATCCACATTTCTCTGCATAGGTTCTTTGGAATCGAAGAAATCCAAAGAGAACGATGACAACACGGATGAAAAAAGCACAGCCGGTTCTGACGGATCGGAGAAAGACGGACAGGGAGAATGACGCAATGATTTCCACACAATATGTCACCGATGCGGACAAAGCATTCTGGTTTACGCTGGATGCCCACTTTTCCGAACAGGAATTTTACAAAAAGGTACGGGACAGACAGGGATATGTCCTGTTTGCGGACGGTGTCCCGAAAGGAATTTTGCGGTATGGTTTATTCTGGGATAATACGCCGTTTTGCAATATGCTGTATGTCGAACCGTCCGCGCAGAAACAGGGATACGGACGAATGCTGATGGAATTCTGGGAAGCGGATATGCGGTCGCAGGGTTACGGTATGACCCTGACATCGACACGGACAGACGAGGACGCACAGCATTTCTAGCGAAAGCTCGGATACAGGGACTGCGGCGGATTGACGATCGACATTCCCGCGTTTGCACAGCCGATGGAACTGTTCCTGAGCAAAGCATTGTAAGGAGAAAAACAACCCGAATGCATACCGCTGTTGCCGCGCAGTCGGTTTTGTTGAAGACGGCGGACATCATGTCTGTGAGCTGATGGGCGAGCAATGGAATTGTATTGAAATGGAATATGTATTTGAGGTAACATAAAGATTTTGACCATTCACAAAATTGCGAATTGGCTATAAAAATCGCCCCCTTGCGGCACACACGCTGCAAGGGGGCGATTTTTTATTTATCTTTCGCAGGAAAACAGACCGCCGCGAGAAGCGCAAAGAGCATTGCCGCCGTAATGCCGCCTGCCGCAGAGGTCAGTCCGCCCGTAAGAATGCCGAGCAGACCGTCTTTCTCCACCGCCTCACGAATCCCCTTTGCAAGCAGATTTCCGAATCCTGACAGCGGCACAGATGCCCCTGCGCCTGCAAAGTCTACAAGCATCGGATAGACACCGACCGCGCCGAGCAGTACCCCCGTCACCACATAGCCCACGAGAATACGTGCAGGCGTCAGCTTTGTGAAATCTATCAAGATCTGTCCGACGGCGCAGAGCAGTCCGCCGACCAGAAACGCACGCAGAAATATCATACCCCGTGCTCCTTTCCGCAGTCGTGTGCAAAATGCACCAGATGGCACACCGCAGGAATGCTTTCTCCCTGCTGACAAAGCATCGGGGAGAGCAGCGCACCCGTTGCGGCAAACAGCAGGTTTCGGATTTCGCCGCTTTGGAGTTTCGGGAGAAAATATCCGCAGAGAATACTCGCGGAGCAGCCGCAGCCAGAGCCGCCTGCATGGGTATCCTGTGTGCTGTTGTCAAACATCATCACACCGCAGTCCTTGTGATTTTTCGTGAGGTCAAAGCCCTGTGCGGCGGTGAGCTTGCAGAGCAGTTTACTGCCGACCAGTCCCAAGTCGCCTGTCACGATCATATCATAATCCGAGGGGCGTGTGCCAGTCGCATTCAGATAGCGGAGAATCGTATCTGCCGCCGCAGGAGCCATTGCCGCGCCCATATTGTTTGCATCGGTAATGCCGTAGTCGCGGACGATTCCGCCGCAGACACCGAGAATATACGGCGGTTGATCGGATCGTTCCAGCAGAGCCGCGCCCGATGCGGTACAGGTCCATTGCGCATTCGGCGTGCGCTGTGCGCCGTAGGAGAGCGGAAAACGAAACTGCCGTTCTGCGCTGGAAAAATGCGAAGAAGTCAGCACCGCCGCACGGGAGAGGTAACCGCTGTCCACGCAGAGCGATGCAAGCAGCAGTCCCTCCGCCATTGTCGAGCAGGCACCGTAGATACCGAAAAACGGGATTTCCAGATGCCGCAGACCGAAGGTGGAACTGGTGCATTGGTTGATGAGGTCGCCTGCGAATACCGCATCGAGGTCGGAGGGCTTGCAGTCGGCGGCGAGAAGAAGCTGCTGCATGGTGCGCCGCTGCATTTCGCTTTCCGCCTGTTCCCAGCTTTCCTTTCCGAAGTGGCTGTCCGATTCGACAATATCGAAGCAGAATCCCATCGGGCCGTCGCCCTCTTTTTTGCCGACGGTGCTTGCCCACGCGCTGACACTTGGCGGATGCCGCAGGAGAATGCAGGAGTGTGTCGGGTTCATCAGAATACCGTCCCTTTCATGAATTCCCTCTTAGAATTGCCGATTTTTCGCAGAATATACGCGCCCCGAATCCTGATATTTCCCTTTGTGAAAATTTTTTCGAAAAATATGTGACGCATTGGAAACAGTTTCCGTCTTTATAGATAGCAAAGGCCCATACTGAAATCATCACGGCAAGGAGGAAAACAGAAATCATGATGCGATTTGCGGGGAATCATGAAATTTGTTTGACTTTGATGAGAGAATATGCTGTGATGATGTCAGTAAATTAAAACTTATGTAAAACGATAGGAGATTATTAACATGAAAAAACTATTTAGTGCAATGATGTCGGCTGCCATCCTCTGTACGAGCATGGAATTGCCCATTCCTGCAAGTGCAGCAGAAATCATCGATTCAGGAACGATCGAGGACATCGACTGGACACTCGATGCAGAGGGCACACTCTCGCTCAGCATCGATGAGTGGCCAAGTGAACTCCCGACGGATGCTTTCGTACAGGACGGCAGAATTGTAACAGTTCGCTTGGGCGAGGACGTGAGTGTGGCTGACAGCGCATTCAGGGGCTGCGAGAATCTGACAGCGGTCTATATTGCAGAGGGCGGCTTTGCGGATGTATCTGCCTATGCTTTCAATGACTGCGATGCGCTGAGGATGTCCGGAGAACAGAAATATGACGGCTCCTTGGAGATGACGATCAAAGAGAACCACAAGACGACCTATCAGATCGGAGAGGAATTTGATGAAAGCGGTCTGAGCCTGTGGGGCGGCGGCGCGCTCCTGTACAGAAACGTGTTTATGAACCCTGACGGGACCGAGAGTCAGACCGATTGGACGTTTCAAGGCAACTGGGATTGTTTCGGCGAAAAGCCCACCAGCATCGACAGCTCCGAATTCGACAGTTCCAAGCCCGGCGAATACCCGATCTACGGCTACCTCTCCTCGCCCAATTTGTGCGACCTCTATGGCGTTGTTATGGTCGAGGTCGTGGATGGCGAAGGGGCTGAAAACGTACCCTGCGGCGAAAACTGCTACTATACGCTGGACGAAGACGGCACGCTGACCTTTGGCGGCACGGGTGCGATCGACGTAGGGCCGGATCCGAGCTATGACCGCGAGAAAGTCAAGAAGATCGTCATCGGCAAGGGTATCACTTCCGTATCGCGCGGCGCGTTCTGGTATCTTGAGAATCTGGAATCGATCACCGTTGAAAATGAAGATATGGAGTTCGAGGAGATCACGAATCAGTACGCGAATCCGTTTGAGGGCTGCACAAAGCTCCATATGGAAAAAGTCGAAAGCCGCACGGGTTCTGTCGAATTCTCCGCAGGAAACGCGAAGATCTACTATAATATCGGTGAGGAGTTTGATCCGACAGGCTTTACCCTTTCGGGCTTCGGTGCAATGTGCATTTCATTCCGCTATACGGATGATACCGGCAATCTTGTTTATGAAACCGAGCCTTTCGCCTATGGAAACTGGGATCTGTTCCCGGCAGGCAGCTATACCAAAATGACATTCGACACCTCGAAATTTGACAATACGAAGCCCGGTTCATATAACATCCGAATTTCGTATAACGATCCGACAACGTCTGAAACGATCGTGAAAAACGTGACTGTTACTGTCGGAAAGGAAGCAGAACCGATTTCCTGCGGTTCGGATGCGTACTATACACTGGTTGACGACACGCTTATCATTGGCGGTACGGGCAAACTCGACGATAAGATCGGTGCAAACCCGCAATATGTAAAGAAGATCGTCATCGGTGAGGGCATTACCGAGCTGCCGTGTGAGATCTTTGCAGGGTACAACAAGCTGGAGGAGGTAACACTTCCGAACAGTCTGACAAGAATCGGCGACTATGCATTCTACGAGTGCCCTCTGACTGAGATCTCGATTCCTGATACTGTGACGGAAATCGGTGAATATGCGTTTGCATATACCACTCTGACAACAGTAACACTTCCGAAAAATGTGAAGAAAATCGGCGAAGGTGCATTCCAATCGGACAGCACGAAAAAAATCGTCATTGAAAACCCGGACTGCAAGCTGGGCGTCAACGAGTCAGGCGATGGCATCGCAGATCCGACATCTACGCTGGTCTTTGTGAAATCGGGTTCCGCTGCGGAAAAGGCAGCCAAAGAGCAGGGCCTCAGCACCGCAGACATCAGCAAGGCAGACCTGGTCATGGGCGATGCCAATGGCGACGGCGAACTGGATGTTTCCGATGTCATTCTGATGGCGCGTGTTGTGGCAGAAGATACGAGAGTATCGCTGTCTGAGGACGGCAAACTTGCGGCAGATGTAAAACGTGACGGCAAATTTACAGGCGAAGATACGAACACCATTCTTCGCATGATCGCAAAACTGGAATAAGTATTTGGCAGAATTCTTCGACAGCCGCCCCTAATAACGGGGGCGGCTGTTTCTGTGAATAGACGCATCATGGTGCAGATTTCCGTGATACCGTATCGTCAGCCTTGCAAACACTCTGTCATACCGTTTACCGCAAAAAAACAACCGAATGCCGTTTTTTAATGACAAATGATCGGTAATGGTGTATAATACAAACAGTGGAGGTGAAAAACACATGATCTTCAAATTGTTCATAGATAAAAACTGTCAGGAGGAAGTGATAGTAAATGTACATGAAAGAACGCCTTTGGTAGATACGATCGAAAGACTTGTTTTGCAAAATGGCCAGAGAGATCAGCTGCCCGGTTATTTGGAAGATGAGATCATTATGCTCAATATCAACGATATCGAGTGCTTCGTTGTCGAAGGGGAAAAAACCTATGCCGTATGCAGCGGCGGAAAGCAGTATCTTATCAAAAACAGGCTGTATGAGCTGGAACAGTACCTTCCGGAAAATTTCGAAAGGATAAGCAAATCTGCTATCGCAAACTGGAAGAAGATCGAGAAATTCAAGGTGCAGCTTTCAGGTGCAGTGGATGCGGTTTTTATAAGCGGATACACTGAATGTATATCCAGAAGATGTTTTGCTGAATTGAAAAGGAGGTATCAGTTATGAAAAAGAATATCAAAGATTTTTTCAAGAGAGGTCTTGTAGCTGCGTGGGGCGGTCCTGTGATCCTGGCTATTGTGTGGGCTGTATTGAAATCCTCAGGAGTGGTAGAGACGCTGACAGTAAATCAGGTCGTGCTTGGTATCATTTCCACAACGGTAATGGCATTCATAGCGGCAGGGGTATCTGTTGTGTATCAGATAGAGTCGCTCCCGAAGGCGTTCGCAGGACTGATACAGGCATCGGTATTATACATAGATTATCTTGGTATCTATCTGCTAAACGGATGGATTCCCTTAAACAGAGTATGGATATTCACAATCATCTTTTTTGTAGGCTTTATCGTTATCTGGCTTGCAGTTTATATCCCGATAAAGCTGAAGGTGAATAAAATGAATCGCAGTCTCAGATCGTAAAGAGTGAGCAAAGAGAGCCATCGGCAGAGAAATTCAATATAAAACAGGCAGATGTTCGTTGAAACATCTGCCTGTTTTGTGTGATATTTGCTGAGAGGGCTTTTAGATATACAGGCTTTATAGTATAACATCATCAGAGATGGTTTACAAGTTTTTTAGATAAATCAATATTTTTCACAGTACATCGTATCTATCGCAGCACAGAATTAAGCAACATTTTTAGCATTCATCTGACAGGAATAAAAATGAAATGATATTTGGGGTAATTGCATTGTGGCTTTGCAGAAAACATCCTTTTGCGCCTATGCGTCATATGAGTAAACGGAATGGCAAACGATCGGATGTTCATGTAGTCGGTCCTGAATTGACAAATCATAGAAAATGCGATATAATAACAACAAATTGCTGGTGTCAGAAGAAACGGGGGAGAACCATGGACAAGAAAAAATGGATTGACCATGCTATATCTGCAATACATTTACTTGAACAGCAAATGGGCGAAGCTGCGAGAGCCGCTGAGATCAATGCCAATCAGAATACCAAATCCATGCAGAACCATAGTAAAGTTGATTCTGCGAAAGAATGTAGTGCATTCTTCGGCTGTCCGAATCTGGAACGTGTGGTGATCACAAACAAGGGTACGGTCATCGGGGATGAGGCATTTGCGCTGTGCAGCAAGCTGAAAGAAGTCATCATGCCGAATGATCCTTTGATGATATCAGCACACAATGTTTTTGCTAAAACACCGTTTGAACAGTAGTTGAAGAATTCATCTGCGCCTGCTGCGAACGATGAAAATAAGAATCTCTGAAAACGGTGTTTCTGCATCACTGTATATTTTTATGCTTCCCACAAATCTTTATATTTTATACTATCAATTTTGCAAAATATGCAAAGCTTAATTCTTCCATATTGAAATTACTTTTCTGCGCTCTCATTTCATCCTGACCTCAGCCATCGGTGTATCGTGAAGTCACGTATGCCGTTTTGATTTTTCGTATATACTCCGTATTAAATCATTCGCAATTAAAATCCCCTGTAACTTTTAACACATCTGTATGGCTTGTGAGAATGTTATGTCTATATAAAGCAAAATGCGCTGAACATCATTCCGATGTTCAGCGCATTTTTTTGAGAGGCGCGAACCAGATTTGAACTGGTGATCACGGTGTTGCAGACCATTGCCTTACCACTTGGCTATCGCGCCAAAAAAATTGGAGCGGATTACGAGGCTCGAACTCGCTACCTCCACCTTGGCAAGGTGGCGC
>JAKSPL010000041.1 GCA_024404815.1 Oscillospiraceae bacterium | reverse complement strand
AAGGGTGAATTTGATTGCAGAGCAATCAAAGAGGGGAAACCCCAACGAGGGGTTTCCCCTGAAAAAACGGCACGAACGAGCTTCATCAGAGCATCGCTCGTGCCGTTTTCATATTTGCAATCAGAACGAGATTTCGTCGATCAACTGTGCGATGAATCGCAGAATGACGATCGTGTCGGCTGCGTTCAGACCGTTCTTGCCGTCGCACTCTGCATTTTTAAGACCCTGCTGCGAAACGACAGCGGTCTTGTCCTCTGCCGTATAGCGGCTGAGGAGAATGACGTCGGAAATATCAACCGTATTATCGCAGTTGACATCGCCGCGCAGGATCTGGGTGCCACTGCCCGGATCTTCGGAGGTTGTTGTGGTGGTAGATGTAGAAGTTGTGGTTGTCGTAGTTGTTGTAGAGGTAGTCGATGTGGTCGTAGTTGTTGTGGTGGTAGTGGTCGAGGATGTCGGTGTTGTGCCGGTGCTGCCGCTGCCTGCATCGCCCAGACCGTCTGCCGTGGTGCCGTCAGGCTCATTGCCGTAGTAGAGTTTGCCATTGATGTAAACAGGCACATACGGTGTCATGACAGCGTCCTTGCCGCCAAGAATGTCCTTGTTGGAGAAGTCGTTGGTTGCATCCCAGCCGCTGCCGTAGTCCGGGAATACGAGTGCCAGAAGAATTTCGCACTGGTGCATACCCTCGGAAACAGGCACAGCTGCTCTGCCGTCAGGGAATGTCACTTCGACATAGTAAATATCTCCGCTGTAATGGATCGGACCGGATACCTCAGCAGGCTTGATGCCCTTGTCTGCGTACATTGTGGACTGGTTGCGGTCGCAGCGAATGGTAATGCTTTCGGGGTCTTTGCCTGCTGCCTTGATCTCGCTGAGATCCATGTAGTAACGGAACGAAACATTGTCAACAACTCTTGCCGGCCATGCGGTGTGGTTGGTGAGTTTCAGGCTGACGGTCATGCCGCTGGAAGAACTGGTCTTGCCTTCTGCGACAACGAAGATTTCAGGACCGTCATGGGTTTCCTTCGGCGGGAAGCTCGGATCGGATTTGCCGCCGTACTTGGAGATCATTTTGCAGAGCATTGCGGTGAAGCCTGCGTTATAGTCAGTCGCAACCTCGTTGTTGATGTAGTTTCCGCGGTCATCTGTATAGGTACCGTCTTCGTTCGGACCGCCGACGAGTGCGCCGTAGAGGGTGTGACGGCTGAGGGTAGGCTTTGCTTCTGCATTGTTCCACGAAGCGTGTGCGGTTCTGTGGTGAGGGTTCTTCGGAGCATTCTCACCGAAACCGCAGACATAGCTGCTCTTTCTGGGGTTATCTCCGAGTGTGTAGTTGATCTGTGTTTCTGCAAAATCCATCATCTCGGAGGTGTCCTGTCCCTTGAAGATGGTATCACAAGCGACTGCAACCATGAATGCCTCGGTGTTTGCATAACGCAGGCAGCCCCAGTTGGTCAGCCAACGCAGACCGCCGCTGATGGTTTTCGGTTCGCTGTTGCCTGCGAGCCAGACACCGATGTGCTTTTTGACGTGTGCGATATAGGTTTCGTCGCCGCTGTTGATCGCGTAGAGCAGCATTGCGCCCTGCATATTGTCATCCCAGCAGTGTGTCCAGCCGTATGCGAGGGTGTCACCTTCACCGAGCTGTTTGCTGAGGTTGGGGATATAGCTCTTTGCTTCCGTCAGGTAGCTGTTGTCGCCCGTCGCAATGTAGAGCCAGTTTGCAGCATAGAACAGCTGGTCATAGAAGTGTGAGGAGCGGTAGAAGCCTGATGCGTCAGAGTCGTTGTAGACGGTGTCGCTGGGGGAAGACTTCGCGACTTTGTAGATGCTCTCTGCGTGTTTCAGGTAGTTTGCGAGTTTGGAGCTGTCAACTCTGCCCTGCAAAGCGGCATAACCCGAAGCGAGTGCCGCAGCCATTTCGCCGAAAACAGCAGAACAGCCCGAGGAAGCTTCCAGCGTTGCACGGGCTTTTTGGATGTTGGTGCCGCTGTCAGCCATGCCGTATTCATACAGCTCGACAGGACCCCACCATGTATGGTCTACGGTACCGTTGCCGATCTGATAGACGATCTTTGAACCCTTATCGCAGGCAGCGAGGTAGTCGAGGACGAATTCCAGGTTGTTGACGTAGTTTTTCATTTCGCCGCAGGCTTCGACGCCGTCAGGGTACTGATAAAGTCCCCATGCGAGCATAGAAGCGGAGTAAGCCATCGGCAGATTGAATTTGACATGGTCGCCGGCGTCATACCAGCCGCCGGGGATCTCGTCGCAGGTAATGGAGTCGCCGCGCCATTCCACGCGGTTCCAGTCGGGCAGTTCGCCTGCCTGCTGGACTTCATAGAAATAAAGTGATTTTTGCAGTGCTTCTGCATAATTGAATGTAGATGCGGCAGAAGCTTTCGGTGCGTCAGAAGAAGCTGTAAACTGCTGTGCGGTCACGGCGCAAAGACAGGCAGCCATTACAATGGCACCGACACGGTGTTTCCGAAACATAATCATAACCTCCCTTTTCATTCCCCGAGCAAGGTACAAATTGCTCAGAGTTTACTCTTCCATTATGCCATATGAAAGCGAAAATGTCAAGCAGTTTCAATTAAAAAGCGAAGTATTTTCCGCTTGAAGTTTCGATTTGTACGATTTCGCTGAATCCGACCTATACGATATGTATTATTAGAAATCGGTAATCCTATATGTGTTTTCCTATACCTCTTATCAACAGATTCCTATTTGCAATATGAAAAGTTTTGTGCTATAATGAAGTCAATGAACGGGATGAATATAAGCCTTATAGGGAGGCTTCGTGATATGCTTTCCGAAAGTGGAAAGCCAGTTCCGTGAATCAGCGGACACATAAAATTGTTCCCCCTAAAGTGGTGCGTCGGGTGTGATCACCCGCATCCGATGCCCACTCCTTTTTTTACAACACAGCAGACAGGAATGTCTGCTTTTTTTACACCATCCTATCCCGAAAAAACCTCCGCGCTGTATGTTCAGCCGCGGAGGTTTTTGACTTTTGGGGAGTTTCGTGGGTTCACTTACAAAAAGAGCGAAGAACCGGTTCTCTGCCCTTATGTCGTTTCTATGTAGGGGCGACCTGTGGTCGCCCGCAGTTTCACAATCGCGCTCTAGTTTTATACTGTTTGTGCCCTCTTGTATGGGGGGAAACCCCTTAATAGGGTTTCCCCCCATGCCCCCCATCCTGATTAGTTGGACGAAAAGGGTGTTTCGCGCTCTGCGGAGCGCGACTTAGGGCGCTGCCCTAAGAACCTGCAAGCCTTTGAAAAGGCTTGAGCGAAACTTTCGATTCGCTTCGCGGTGCTCATACGCAAAAAGGGCGAAGAACTATCTCTCCGCCCTTACTATGCTAACATTCGTGCTAAAATGGGATTCCAAAGGAACAATGTCCCCACAAAAAACTACTGCACTTCAATATTCCCGAAGCCGTACTTTGTGAGATTAACACCTGTCATGAACTGATAGACCTCGACGATCGGTGCGGCACTAAGCCGAATCCCGTTGCGCGAGATATATCCGCCTGTGCGGTCGTGCGCGATGACGCAGGCAGGGAGCAGGTCAATATCGCTGTGTGCGCCTGTCATGATCGAAAACATTTCTGCCCAGAGCGGCTGCTGCGGACGTTTTCCTTTCCGCAGATCATCAAGATAATCCCGAACACGCATGGAATATCCGTGCTCATTCATGGCAAGCAGTGTCAGATAGGCGGCGAGGGTTTTCTCGGTCATGCCGATGCGCTTGACGGGTTCATTCTTATAGATCTCGCCCATGCGGTGAAAAATAAACAGCTCTGCAATCGCATTTGGCAGGCGGTCGAGCGTCTGATAGGTCAGGTCGAGCAGAATGCCGCGTCCTGCAATAATGGTAAAGAAGCTGTCGAGATAGCCGAGCAGCAGACCCTCCGCGATTGCCATATTTCCGAGGTTTTCCTCCTCTACGCGCTTGGAGAATGCCTCCTGATCGAAGCCATCAAGCTGTGCGAGCAGACGCTTTGCGGATTTGCTTTTGAGTTGAAGCTCCATATGCGGATGCTCCTTTCATCGAATACAACAGCCTGTCCCCGAAAATGCAGAGGACAGGCTGTTTTTACTGTGGAAATGTCAATCAGAAATTGACTTTGCGAGCGACATAAGAGGTGTGGAGAATCTCGTGTGCCTTATGGCCGCCGATTTCGCCGAGGTACTCATCGTAGAGAGCCTTGACAGCAGGGTTATCCTGCGACTTGCGGAGGGACATTGCAGCATCTTCATCGTACAGAGCCTTTGCACGGAGTGCGCGGATGTCGGTGAAGTTGCGGACAGATGCCGGCTGAATGGGCTGACCGCCGCCGTTGACACAGCCGCCGGGGCAAGCCATGACTTCGATGAAGGTGTAATCAGCTTCGCCAGCACGAACCTTATCCATCAGCTTACGAGCGTTCGCCAGACCGCTGACGACAGCAACCTTAACGGTCAGATCGCCGACAGTATAGCTTGCTTCCTTGATTGCCTCGGTGCCGCGGACTTCCTTGAATTCAAGCTTGTCAGCAGGCAGGGTCTCGCCGGAGATCTTTTCAACAGCAAAACGAAGAGCAGCTTCCATAACGCCGCCGGTTGCGCCGAAGATCAGACCTGCGCCGGAGAAGATGCCGAGCGGATCATCGAACTTCTCGTCAGGAAGTGCGTTGAAGTCGATACCTGCACGGTCGATCATTCTGCCGAGCTCACGAGTGGTGAGTGCAAAGTCGATATCGGGAACACCTGCTGCGGACTGGTCTTCTCTGCCCATTTCGAATTTCTTCGCGGTGCAGGGCATGATGGAAACGGAAACGATGTCCTTGGGATCCCAGCCCATCTTTTCTGCAAAGTAGGTCTTGACGACTGCACCGAACATCTGCTGCGGGCTCTTGCAGGTGGAGAGGTTCGGGATGAGGTCCGGATAGTAGTGTTCGCAGAACTTGACCCAACCGGGCGAGCAGGAAGTGATCATCGGGAGTGTACCGCCCTTGGTGACACGTTCAAGCAGCTCAGAGCCTTCCTCGAGGATGGTGAGGTCAGCGGTGAAGTTGGTGTCGAATACGAAGTCGAAGCCCAGACGCTTCAGAGCAGCGACCATCTTGCCCTCGACATTGGTGCCGATGGGATTGCCGAAGCATTCACCCAGACCTGCACGGACAGACGGAGCGGTCTGAACGACAACGTGCTTGGTGGGATCAGCGATTGCTGCAAATACTTCGTTTACGAAATCCTTTTCGGAGAGTGCGCCTGTCGGGCAGACATTGATGCACTGACCGCAGGAAACGCAGGAGGTAGCACCCAGACCCTTTTCGAATGCGGAGGAGATGTGGGTGGAGAAACCTCTGTCGTTTGCGCCGATGACGCCGATACCCTGTGTATGTTCACAGACTGCGGAGCAGCGGCGGCAGAGGATGCACTTGTTGTTGTCGCGGAACATATGCGGAGCAGTTTCGTCGATGGTGTATTCATTCTTTGCGCCATCGTAGAAGCCGTCGTCCTCAATACCCAGATCGTTTGCGAGCTTCTGGAGTTCGCAGTTCTTGCTTCTGACGCAGGACAGGCACTTTCTCTCGTGGTTGGAGAGAATCAGCTGCATGGTCTTTCTTCTGGAATCGACGACCTTCGGGGAGTTGGTGAGGACTTCCATGCCCTCAGAAACGGGATATACGCAGGCTGCAACGATACGGAAACCTCTGCCTTCGTTTGCCTCAACGACGCACATACGGCAGGCACCGATTTCGTTGATGTCTTTGAGATAGCAGAGTGTCGGGATGACGACACCTGCTGCACGGGCGGCTTCGAGAATTGTAGAACCCTTCGGAACTGCAACAGCCTGACCGTTAATTTTTACATTTACCATATCACTCATGCTGTGAAGCCTCCTTATTTCTTGCTGATTGCGCCGAACTTACACTTGCTCATGCAGGCACCGCACTTGACGCACTTGGCAGTGTCGATCGCCATAGAAGCGAGCTTGTGACCTTCTGCGGTGTAATCGGTTCTGTCGATAGCGGAAGCAGGGCACTGCTTTGCGCACATACCGCAGCCGATGCACTTGTCCTTGTCGATTTCGAAGTGGAGCAGGGACTTGCAGACACCTGCGGGGCACTTCTTGTCAACGATGTGAGCGATGTACTCGTCACGGAAGTAACGGAGAGTGGAGAGTACAGGGTTCGGAGCAGTCTGACCAAGACCGCAGAGGGAGTTTGCTTTGATATAGTTGCAGAGTTCTTCGAGTTTGTCGAGGTCTTCCATAGTGCCGTTGCCGTTGGTGATCTTTTCGAGAATTTCGTACATTCTCTTGGTACCGATACGGCAGGGTGTGCACTTACCGCAGGATTCGTCAACAGTGAACTGGAGGAAGAATTTTGCGATATCGACCATACAGTTGTCTTCGTCGAGAACGATCAGACCGCCGGAGCCCATCATGGAGCCGATTGCGATGAGGTTATCGTAGTCGATCTTGACATCGAAGTGTTCAGCAGGGATGCAGCCGCCGGAAGGACCGCCGGTCTGAGCAGCCTTGAACTTCTTGCCGTTGGGGATGCCGCCGCCGATTTCTTCGACGACTTCGCGCAGGGTGGTACCCATCGGAACTTCGACCAGACCGGTGTTGTTGATCTTGCCGCCGACAGCGAATACCTTTGTACCCTTGGACTTTTCGGTACCGAGGCTGGTGAACCAGTCAGCACCGTTCAGGATGATCTGCGGAATGTTCGCATAGGTCTCAACGTTGTTGAGGATGGTAGGCTTCTGGAACAGACCTTTTTCTGCCGGGAAAGGCGGACGGGGACGGGGTTCACCACGGTTGCCCTCGATAGAGGTCATCAGAGCGGTTTCCTCGCCGCAGACGAATGCGCCTGCACCCAGACGGAGGTCGATGTCGAAGGAGAAGTCGGTGCCGAAGATATTCTGACCGAGCATACCTGCCTTACGAGCCTGATCGATTGCGATGCGCAGACGGTTGACAGCGATCGGGTACTCAGCACGGACGTAAATGTAGCCCTGCTTTGCGCCGATCGCATAGCCTGCGATAGACATAGCTTCGAGGACAACGTGCGGGTCACCCTCGAGGATGGAACGGTCCATAAATGCACCGGGGTCGCCCTCGTCGGCGTTGCAGCAGACATACTTCATGTCAGCGTTCGGAACGATGTTGCGAGCGAGCTTCCACTTCATACCGGTGGGGAAGCCGCCGCCGCCTCTGCCGCGGAGACCGCTGTCGAGGATGGACTGGATGACGTCCTCAGGCTTCATGGTGGTCAGCACCTTGCCGAGTGCTTCGTAGCCCTGACGGCCGATGTACTCGTCGATGTTTTCGGGATCAATGACGCCGCAGTTACGCAGAGCCAGACGGAGCTGTTTTTTATAGAAAGCGGTTTCCTGCAAAGGTTTGATGCCGTTATCGGTAACGGTTTCCTCATAGAGGAATTCCTTAACAGGGTTGCCGTCGATGAAGTGCTCCTTGACGATACGCGGAATCTCGTCCACGTTGACCTTGGAGTAGAAAGTGCCTTCCGGATAAACGATCATGATCGGGCCGAGAGCGCACAGACCGAAGCAGCCTGTCTTGACGACCTGGATCTTATCGGTCAGACCGTTTGCAGAGAGTTCTGCTTCGAGTTTTTCGATGACCTTCATGGAGTTGGAAGAAGTACAGCCCGTACCGCCGCAAACCAGAACCTGTTTGTCATACTTGGAAGCAGCATCTTCGCCGGTGCGAAGTGCAACTTCTTTCCGCATTTTTTCTCTGATTTCAGCGAGGTCTTGCAATGTTTTCATTAGATAAACCTCCTAATTTGGAATGTCCGAATCAATCGGCGTATTTTGCGAGAATCTCGTCAATTTCTTCAGCCTTGCCGGTGAGTCTGCCGTAAACGTCATCATTGATCATGAAGACAGGGGCAAGACCGCACGCGCCGACGCAGCGGCAGTCATCCAGAGAGAACTTGCCGTCAGGCGTAATTTCGCCAACGCCGATACCGAGCTTTTCTTCGAGCAGCTCGAGGACTCTGCCGGAGCCCTTGACATAGCAGGCAGTACCCAGACATACGGAGATGCGGTATTTGCCCTTCGGCGAAAGCGTGAACTGTGCATAGAAGGTAGATACACCAAAGACCTTCTCCAGCGGAATGTTCAGCTGTTCCGCAATAATGGTCTGCACTTCGATCGGGAGATAGCCGTAGATGTCCTGTGCTTTCTGCATAATGGGCATCAGGCAGCCCTGCTGATCCTTGAGCGAAGCGATGACAGCGAGAAGCTCCTGCTCCTGCTGCGGGGTCCCTTGGAACGGGATTGTAGCAATTTTTTTGCTCATGTAAACCGTTTCCTCCTTACATAAGAATGTTTGGTTTTGGGTGTCCTTTTGCAGCCGTCAGAGAGGGCGGCGGCAAGAGACTTCTCCGCGACGGCGGAGCTTGGGTGGTGAGCTTTGCGGTTGTCAGATGATTGACAAAAAAATAACAAAGCCATACTTTTATGATTGTACTACAAATCGAAAAAAAAATCAAGGTGTAAAATGCACAACAATCCCATTATTTTTTGTGCGTTTCCATGAAGCTTACCAATCGTACCTTGAAAAATGACGTATTCACACGATTATTGCAAATACAGTATCTTCAAAAACTGTCCGTGTACGGCGGACAGTCGTGTATTTTCTTCGAAAAATTCTTTTTGGGCAGAATTTTGTCAAAACATGGGGCATGGCTGCGACAATGCGAAAAGTACAGATAATGCGAATAAAACGGGAACAGATGCCGATACTTGTCAAAAATTGCGATGAAAAGTCCGCAAGAAATGGTCATAAACTGCTGCGGACAGTGCATACAGTATGTGGAGCGGAAAAACTGCTCTGAGCAAAAAACGCCTGAACGAAACTGAATGGAGGACAAAAAATGATTCAGACTAATTGTTATCTGCCCGAGGGAAGTATTTTGGATACACCGCAGAATCTCTGCGCGATGCGGTCGGAGGCGGCATTGCGTGAGGCGATGCTGACGGGACAGCGGCTGGAAGCGAGAGTGCGGGTCTGTGACGGCAGTCACAATCTTCATGTAGATCTGCCGTGCATGAAAGGACTGATACCGCGTGCGGAGGGTGCGCTCGGCATCAGCGAGGGGACGGTGCGCGATATTGCGCTGATCTCGCGTGTCAATAAACCTGTTTGTTTTTCGGTCGTGCGGATAGAACGCGATGAAAACGGAATGCCGCTGGCGATCTTGTCGCGGCGTATGCAGCAGGAGCATTGTCAGGACGGATACATCAGCAGACTGCGTGCAGGGGATGTGATTCCTGCCCGCGTAACACATCTTGCGCCGTTTGGGTGCTTTGTGGACATCGGCTGCGGCGTGCCGTCGCTGATACCGATTGATGCGATTTCCGTGTCGCGCATTTCGCATCCTGCGGATCGTTTTCATGTCGGACAGGAGATTCGCGTCATGGTGAAAGGGTTTGAAAACGGCCGTGTATTGCTGACACATAAAGAACTGCTGGGAACATGGGAAGAAAATGCGGCGTGCTTTGCGGCAGGGGAAACGGTCGCAGGTGTCGTGCGGTCGGTCGAGGATTACGGTATATTTGTGGAACTGGCACCGAATCTTGCTGGACTTGCCGATTTGCGGAGCGGCATTCAGACAGGACAGCGTGCAAGTGTGTACATCAAAAGTATTGTGCCTGAGCGCATGAAAATCAAGCTTGCGATCGTTGATGTGTTTGATGAGGAGTGTACACCGCCGCCGCTGCGGTATTTCTATGACGGGACACATATGGACGAGTGGGTATATACGCCGCCGCTTGCGAAACGGAAAATAGCGACGATGTTCTGAGACTGTATGGATGCAATACAAACGGCACGAACGACGCTCGATCAAAACGTTGTTCGTGCCGTTTTATATGGTATGTGCATGGATATTACAACGCATGGAGAAACGCATCAGTTTCGGCAGCGGTACTGAACACAGAGGGCGAAAAGCGGACAGTACCTTCCGCAGATGTTCCGAGCGTATTGTGTGCAAGCGGCGCACAATGCAGTCCTGCACGCACACAAAATCCTTTTGCGGCAAGTCTTGCGGCGGTGTCGGCAGGCGGTTCACCGTCCAGAACAAACGATACCACAGGCGCGTATTCTGCCTGTGCATCCCGAAAAACCGTGACATTTGGCTTTTGCTTGAGCCCTTGTATCAGCCGCTCACAGAGTGCAGTTTCGTGTCGGAAGATCGCCGTCATACCGCGCTGTGCAATGAAACGGATCCCAGCATCGAGTGCGGCGGCGGCAGGCACAGCGACTGTTCCCGATTCCAATGCATCAGGGAGAAAGTCGGGCTGTGCCGCTGACATGGACAGCGAACCCGTACCGCCCTGCATCAGCGGTTTCAGGGGAATCTTTCCGTCTGTCACGAGCAGTCCGCTGCCCATAATGCCGTAGAGTCCTTTGTGGCCTGCGGTACAGAGAACAGAGATGCCGTCGGAGAGTGACACAGGCAGTACGCCGCAGCCTTGTGCGCCGTCCGCGATGAATGCGATGCCGTTTTCTTTGCACATGGCGGCGAGTTCGCGCCATGGGAGAATCTGCCCTGTCACATTGCTGACCAGCGAACAGATGACCGCTTTTGTGTTCGGACGCAGCAGGCGGCGGAAATTGGCGAGCGTCTGTGCGCTGTCGGGGGACACCTGTGCGATACTGTATGTGATGATACGTTCACGGGCAAGTGCGGCGATGGGACGAAATACGGAATTATGTTCCATACTGCTGATCACGGCATGACCGCCCGTGTAAAGAAGTCCGTAAATTGCGAGATTGAGCGCGTGGGTGCAGTTGAGCGTCAGTACGACATTTTCGGGCTGTGCGCCGAACAGCTGTGCAGCGGATTCTCTTGCGCGGTAGACGGTTTCGCCTGCACGTTTTGCGAGCGGATGACCGCCTCTGCCCGGATTTCCGCCTGCATATGCAATGGTGTTAGATACGGCATTGCGGACAGACAGCGGCTTTGGAAATGTTGTGGCAGCATTGTCAAAATAGACAGGCTGCCTGACGCTGATCTTTCTTTCTGAATACGGCATTTCGCCGTTCACTCCTTTCCGTTGCGGACGGCGGAAATCCGCGGCTCCGCGAGAAATGTCAGATGTCGCTTCGGAATGGGATGCCGTTGGAACGGAGCAGGGAAAATACCCGTTCACTGCCGGCATCTGCGGTGAATTTTGCAGTACATCCCTCTGCGCCTGTGACCTTCTGCATCCGGTAGGAAATGTGATTTTGTGCGAGAATACGCTTGGCTTTCTCGGTGTAGGTTTCCGATGCGATACGGAATACGGTTTTCATGCTTTTTGAACCTCCTTCCGGCTGATCGTCCTGCTGCGGCAGGCTTCTTCATGGTATGCAGATTCGACAGACTTTGACACGCAGTCTGCCCGTGAATTCTACGTCAAAAAATTGCACAAACCGTGGGGAATGCTGAAAAACTATTGCAATTTTAAGCAGGATGTGATATAATAAAACAATACTGGAAAAAGAAAGGATGTGGCCTTTTGTCAGATACGATGAATGCATTCTCGTACAAATGTCCGAACTGCGCGGCAGAACTGAAATTTTCTGCTGATGCACAGGCTTTTTGCTGCGAGTTTTGCTTGAGTACATTTTCCGAAGAGGAAATGCGTGAGATCGCAAAGAAAAAAGCGGAACAGCAGGCTTCTCTCCCACAGTCTGAAGTGGATGCTGCGGAACAGTTTGCCAACGAAACAGGCGTTTATCTTTGCGAAAGCTGCGGCGCGGAAGTCATGGCGGACGATAATACTGCCGCGACATTCTGCTTCTATTGTCATAACCCTGTCATTCTGAAAGGCAGAGTTTCGGGCGATTATAAGCCTTCCTCTGTATTGCCGTTTCAGGTTTCCCGTGAAAGAGCACTGGACATCTTCCGCGATTACTGCAAGTCCAGATGGTTTTTGCCATCGGACTTTTTCTCCACCGCACAGCAGGAGAAAATTGTCGGTCTGTATGTCCCGTTCTGGGTGGCAGACTGCGATGTGAACGGCAAAATGGAAGCACACGCTACGAAAGTGCGCAGTTGGAGCGATTCACGGTATAACTATACGGAAACGAAGGACTATGCGATCGCCAGAGATGCGAATGTGGTACTGCACGGTATTCCTGCGGACGGCGCCAGCCATATCGACGACGAACTGATGGAATCGGCAGAACCGTTTGATTATTCGCAGGCTAGACCGTTTGAAATGCAGTACCTGAGCGGTTTCCTTGCAGAGAAATACGATGTGGATACTGCAAGTGTATTCCCGCGCGTTCAGAAGCGTGCCGTACAGGGAAGCGACCAGATGCTGCGGTCATCCATTCAGGGCTATACTGCATTCTCTGTGACCAATTCTGAGTTTAAGGTCCTGAAAACCGACTGGAAGTATATGCTGCTTCCCATCTGGTTTATGTCGTATAAATATCAGGACAAGGTCTACGAGTTTGCCGTCAACGGACAGACCGGAAAATTTGTCGGTACCGCACCCATCAGCAAGCAGAAGCAGACGCTGGTGTCAGGCGGCATCGGGCTTGGAATTGCCCTGCTGATTGGATTGGTGGTGTTCCTGCTGTGATGAAAATGAAGAAATTGTGCGGAATATTTGCTGCTGCGGCAACCATGTTTTGCTGTGCGGCAGGCTTGGGCGGACTGACCGCTTCGGCTGCGCGTCCGTTTGAGGACAATATCTCAAACTGTGGTGTCTATGATGTACATGGTGTGCTGAGTGATGAGCAGGAAGCTGACCTGAACGCACAGATCCGTGCAAAATCCGATGAACTGGATATGTATGTTGCGGTCGTGATTTATGGCCCTGAAACCGAATTCTATTCCGATTATGCGGTGGAATGTCAGGCGGACAACGACTACGATATGCTGTTCAATCCGATGGCGGATGTGGACACAGACGGCGTTTTGCTGCTGATCAACAACTCCACGATGTATGACTATCTTTCGACTTCCGGCATGGGACAGCTTTACTATTATAATGGTGAAAATGACAACCGTGCGTACAGCATCACAAACGGACTTGGCAGCTATCTAAAAAACGAGCAGTATGTCGAAGCAGTCGAACATTTTCTGAGCGACCTGACCTACTACTATGAAAAAGGCGTGCCGAAGAATGCGTTCACCTATAATGAAAGCAACGGCTTGTATTACTACGAAAAGGACGGCGAACTGGTTTCGGATACAACGCTGCCCGTCGGTTTTGGCAAAAACCTCGGACTGATCGCGGCGATTGCCGGCTTGCTCGGACTTGGTTCCGGCGGCATTTCGTATGGCGTTATCGGCAAAAACTACAATAAAAAGCCGATTCCTTCCCCGACCAGTTATGTCAGTTCAAAGGATACAGCCTTTGCGGTAAAGGACGATATTTTCCTTAAAGAAAATACGACCAGACATGAGATCGCACGCGATACAGGCGGCGGTGGCGGAGGCGGCGGCCACAGCGGCGGCGGTTCCTCCCATGTTTCCAGCGGCGGCCACTCTCACAGCGGCGGCGGAAGCCATAGATAATCTCGCATTTACAAGAAAAAGCGTGCTGTTCTGCGTGAAAATGCAGAAACGGCACGCTTTTTGCAGGACAAAGTCAAAATATGTCCGTCCTGCACGTACAACTGCATTCACAAATAATACAGGTTTGTAGCGTGAAACTTTGTGAAAGCAGCTAATTGATTTTTTCGTAAAAATGGAATATACTGTATTTATAAGGAAAATGATGATGTTATCATAGGAAAGGAAGCTATTGTTATGGCACAAGTGTATTTGAAAACCGTAAAATTCGGCGGCAGCAGTCTTGCCGATGCTAACCAGTTCCGAAAGGTCAAGTCGATCATTACTGCGGAGGAGTCCCGCAGATTTGTCGTGCCGTCTGCACCCGGAAAACGCAGCGCAAGCGATACGAAAATTACCGATATGCTGTATTCCTGCCAGAAAATCGCGGCAGAGGGCGGCGATATTTCCGAGGTGTTCGGAAAGATCCGTGCACGCTATATGGAGATCGCAAAAGAACTTGCATTGAATTTCGACCCGACGGATGCCCTTGATGAGGTATTTGAAAACCTGAAAAATGGTGCTACAAAAGACTATGCTGCAAGCCGCGGCGAATATCTGAACGGTCTGCTGCTTGCAAGCTATCTGGAATATCCCTTTGTGGATGCTGCGGAGGTTGTCCGTTTTGATGAACAAGGCGTGCTGATGATGGATGCTACCATGTCGCTGATGCGTGCAAAGCTGAACGGCATGGATTGTGCTGTCATTCCGGGTTTCTACGGCGCGGACGAAAAAGGCAATGTTATCACATTCTCTCGCGGCGGTTCGGATATTACAGGTTCGCTGGTTGCACGCGCTGTCCATGCTGATATCTATGAGAACTGGACGGATGTATCGGGTGTGCTGGTCGCAGACCCGCGCATCGTTGCAAATGCAGCTCCCATCAATACCATTACCTACGAAGAACTGCGCGAACTGTCCTATATGGGTGCGTCGGTTCTCCACGAGGATGCGATTTTCCCTGTCCGTGCAGAGGGTATCCCGATCAACATCCGCAACACAAACGAACCGGATGCGCCCGGTACCATGATCGTTGCATCTGACAGCGAGGACAGCGATACATTTACAGGCTATACGATCACGGGTATTGCAGGCAGAAAGGGTTTCTGTGCCATCAACATCCAGAAAGCGATGATGAACGGCGAGATCGGCTTCTGCCGCAAGGTGCTTTCCGTGCTGGAGGAGATGAATATTTCCTTCGAGCATATGCCGTCGGGCATCGACACAATGTCGATCATTCTGCATGAGGATGCGATTCACGGACGGGAACAGACCGTTCTTTCCAAGATCCGCAAGGCGGTATCGCCTGACCATCTGGAAATCGAGCACGGTATTTCGCTGCTGGCGGTTGTCGGCAGAGGAATGCGCCGTACACGCGGCACGGCTGCGAGAATTTTTGCGTCACTTGCCCATGCGAGAATCAATGTCAAGATGATCGACCAGGGTTCAAGTGAGCTGAACATCATTATCGGACTGCTGGACGGCGATTTCGAAGAAGCAGTACGCCGCATTTATGATATGTTTGTCAGCAGCACAATGAAGTGAGTTTTTTTGTGGGGACGCTGTCCCCGCACCCTTTTAGCACGAATGATAGCATAGTAAGGGTGGAGACATAGTTCTCCGCCCTTTTTGCGTGTGGACACGCGAAGCGCAATAAAAGTTTCGGTCAAGCCTTTTCAAAGGCTTGCGGTTTCCAAAGGCAGAGCCTTTGGTCGCTGTCCGCAGACAGCGAAACACCCCCCTCCTTCCAAAACGCAGGAAAGGGTGAATTTGATTGCAGAGCAATCAAAGAGGGGAAACCCCAA
>JAKSPL010000040.1 GCA_024404815.1 Oscillospiraceae bacterium | reverse complement strand
ACGTAGTTTCTCGTAGGTATGCGAAGCATACCGTGTACGCTATCAAGGGGTTCCCTCATACTATTTCAGCAGACAGTAGAGGATTCCATAGCAGACAGAAGCCGCTGTGCCATAAAGGATCACAGGCCCTGCAATCGTGAAGATCTTCGTACCAACGCCTAAAATGAACCCCTCTGTTCTTGCTTCGACCGCCGCCGAGGAAACCGCATTCGCAAAACCCGTGATCGGTACAAGCGTCCCTGCACCGCCGTGCTTCGCCAGCTTCTCATAGATTCCCAATCCCGTCAGCATCGCGGAGCAAAACACCAGAACCACCGATGTCCATGCTGCCGCCGCATCCTCCGAAAGCTGAAAATACAGCAGCATCTGACGAATCCCCTCTCCCAGCGTGCAGATGCTGCCGCCGATGAGAAATGCCTTCGGAATGGTGAGCCAGAATTTCGTTTTTGCGGCGTTTTCCTTTACCATCGCCTGATATTCGTTCGGGGATATCCCACTCATACAAACACTCCTTTCCGTGATACAAACAGTATCTGCGAAAAGGAGCGTTTTTATGCGCTTATTCGATTGCCTGTCCGAGCACATCGGGTGTAATGAGGTGGTATTCACCGTTCAGATCCTCGATATACGCTAAATCGCCGTCTTTGAGGATCCAGATGCGCCGTGTCGTGGGGCCGACTTCTGTCTGGTATGGAGAAAATCCACACAGCTTCGAAGAAAACGTGTATACAGGCTCATAGTCCTTCATGAGTTCCTCTACATTGTGGTGGGTTTGAAGATGTGCCTGCACATCGGCAAGAGAAGGCTGGTTCATGAGTGCCTCGTCGTTCATGCTGAAATCAAATTGAAACGGTTCATCCCCCTGCGCGATCAGTATGTTTTCAGCGAGGTCACGTTCTTTTTCATTGCCGTAGTATACAAATGTGAATTCACGGACACCCGAATCTGCGCCGCTCAGCCGATAGCCGCCGTCGAAAATGGTCACACAGTAGCCGACACCCTTGGTGAGCGAATCGGTCATATCTGCGATCGTAAAAGCGGTGGTCGAATGCGGCCGCATTTTGAGATCTGCATTTTTTCCTGCGAGCGAGCCGCCGATGATCGGAACACCTGTTTTGGCATTGCTGATCTTATAGCCGCTTGAAATGTTGATCTCCTCGTCCGTACCGTTTGCGATGAGAATTTGGAGCGCACCGTCGGAGCTTGTAAGAACATCATAAATGGCGACATCACCGCTGAGGCAAAGGTCGGATTCGATGTCCAGCATTTCTCCCGTCAATCGCTCGTAGGCATCGCGGTTGGAATTCAGCGTGCTGCAGGCTTCGCAGAGATACATATCCACACCTAAGTGCGGCGGATTGAGTGCCTGATAAAGGTCATGAATGACACCGTTTTCCATCGTGGTGAATAATGTAGCAATGCCGCCTTTATTCTGCTGATACGCCAATACCAGCTCGGCGGACGGAGAAAGCGGAACCTTATGATCTTTGTCTTCCATTGCGGAAGAGGTGGTCGAAACAGTCCCGTTTTCCGCAGGCTTTTGGAGTTCATCGGAGGAGGCTTTGTGATAGAGAAATGCCGCCATGCCGCCGATCAGTGCAACAGATGCCGCCACACCGAGCAGGGAACGGAACCGCTGTTTCGGCGAGGATCTTCTTGATTTTTGCGGCATGGAATCCGTGTTGGAAACGACAATGTCGAAATCATCGTCAGCAGTGAATTCCTCCTGCACAACGGGTGCCGCAGTATCATTCTGCAATGCCGCCTGATAGCGTATCTTACGGAGTGTGTCGTTTCGGAATCGCGGTGATGCGTGGATTTTCTTTGCGGCATCCGCATATTCATCGAAAAAATCCGTATTCATGTCTGAGCTTCCTCCTTTCCGATTCGTTTTTCCTGATAAAGTTCTTTGAGCTTCATCCGTGCGCGGCGGATGCGCGAGGCAATGGTTGAGCGCGGTGTGTGGAGCATCTGCGCGGTTTCCTCGATGGAATATCCCTCGACATAATGCAGGCACATCGGCAGTCGGACATCCTTCGGGAGCGACATCATCGCACCCAACACAGATTCCTCACGGCTTGTGAAACAGACGCCCTGTTCGCGGAGTCCCATATCCTCCTCTAGTGAAACTGTCCTAGAATGCTCCGCGGATTTCCGATAGTCCTTTGCGAGGTTCACGGCGGTGCGGATCAGCCACGGCAAAATGTGGGAATCCTCCATCGAATCAGGTGCGGAAAGCAGCCGCAGAAACGCCTCCTGCGTACAGTCCTCCGCCTCCTGCATTCGTCCCGTCATATGCCATGCGGCACGCAGGACAGTATCAGCATGATCTGAAAACGCCTGTTCCACGCGATTTTTATGCACCGCCGTTCACCTCCCCGAACATGATAATCAGGATCGTCCTATATAGAATACGATTCAGCGCCGTGAAAATGTTCACCGCCAAGAAAAATTTTTATTTTACCAATAATCAAAGAACAGCCATGCGGTTTCGCATGACTGTCCTGAATTGCAAAATAGTGTGATTCGTGCCATTGTATTTTCAAGGGAAACCCCTCGTTGGGATTTCCCTTCTTTGATTGCTCCGCAATCAAATTCACCCATTCCTGCGTCTTGGAAGGAGGGAGGGATTTCGCCGACTGCGGTCGGCGGCGAGGGGCGCTGCCCCTTCGAGTAAAACTTTCGATATGAGAATTTGTTAGCGTGCTTGTTTGTAGGGGTGACCTGTGGTCGCCCGCAGGTTTTCCATTCGCTGCATCTCTCTCAAAATGGGATTCCAAAGGGATAGTATCCCTTTGGCAGGGGTTTGGAGACGGAGTCCCCAAAAAGAACAAAAATCAATAATACTTGATTTCCTCCATGAGCATTTCCTCATAGGCAGGAAGATTTTCAAGAATTTTTCCTGTACCCTCCGCGACACAGTCGAGCGGATACTCGGCAACGTACACAGGCATACCTGTTTCGCGGTTGATGAGCTTGTCCATTCCGCGGAGAAGTGCGCCGCCGCCCGTCAGGGTAATACCCTGCTCGATGACATCCGCGGACAACTCAGGCGGTGTGTTGCGGAGCGTTTCCCGAATCGCATCAAGAACAATGCCCAGCGGTTCGGACAATGCTTCTCTGACCTCGCCCGATGTGATGGTGACATTTTCAGGCAGACCGTTCAGCAGGTTTCTGCCGCGCAGTTCCATCGTACTTTCGTGAACTTCGGGGAATGCCGATCCGATTTCCAGCTTGACGGTTTCCGCCGTGCGCTCACCGATCAGCAGATTATACTTTTTGCGGACATAGTTGACGATCGCCATATCAAAAGCATCGCCTGCGGTGCGGACGGATCTCGAAGAAACGATACCGCCCATCGAAATGACCGCGACTTCGCTGGTGCCGCCGCCGATATCAACGACCATTGTACCTGTCGGCTGGAGAATATCCAGACCGGCACCCAGCGCAGCAGCGATCGGTTCCAGTACAAGCTGTACAGGGCGTGCGCCGGCTTTTTCGGCGGCTTCCTTGACTGCTCTGCGCTCGACTGCCGTGACACCGGACGGAATGCAGATCAGCACACGCGCCTTGGTGAAAAGGGTTTTGCGGAGAGCCTTTTTGATGAACTCCTGCAGCATGGTCGCCGCAACGTCAAAATCGGCGATCACACCGTCTTTGAGCGGACGAACGGCAATGATGGAGCCGGGAGTTCTGCCGATGATTTCCTTTGCTTCCTTGCCGACCGAACAAGCCTGGTCGGTGCGCGTATTGACTGCGACAACGGACGGTTCCCGCAGGATAATTCCTTTTCCGCGCACAAATACGAGTGTATTCGCGGTTCCCAAATCAATGCCGATATATCTGGTAAACATAAGTGCGCTCCTTACTTCTTTGTTCTCTTGTTCTCACAAAATTCCGATGCGCCGCCCTGTCCTCTGACGTGACAATTTGGCAGAAAAAGCATCGTTCTTTTTTATTGTATCACAAATCGCCCCTGCGGACAATCCTTTTTTTGCCGTCTGTTCATTTTCAGCGTTTTGCACAATCAAAACGGCGCGATTTCTTTTCAACTTGGTAAAATTACTTCCAGAACACATGGAGCGTGTCGCCCTCTGCGGCAATGCATTGAATCAGAATTTGCGCGACAGATTTTTTCGTCTGGAAATCGCAGTCGGAAAAGGATGGAAAAACGTGTACCTGTGCAGAATTCGTATTGTGGCGGAGCGATTGTTCGAGCAGTTCGCAGCGAGCCGTCAGCTTAGTGATCGCCGCCGCGACCGCAGGAATATCGGCATCCGCCATGTCGGTCAGGCTGTGTTCGAGCCTTGCGATTTGCAGGCGCGCGGCGTCAAGGTCGTGCTGCTGTGCGGAGGGCAGCGGTGACACGAGGGGGATTTGTGACAGCAGTGAAAGCCGCCTGTTCACGGCATTTTCGAGGAGTCCCTCCGCCTCGCTCCTGCGCCAGACCGCCCCGATGCCCATGCAGATGCCGCGCTTTTTTCCGCCGCAGACGAGGTAGTCAGCACTTCGTCCGCGCACGGTCGTTACCGCACTTCCGCAGAATGTGCAAAACAGCAGTCCGCTATACAGAAACCGCGTACCTACGCCAGAATTCCGCTTTGCACGGGAATGTGTCAGCTTCTCCTGACAAGCGAGCCATAATTCGGGCGGCACAATGCCGAGGTGCGGCGCGGAGATGGCATAAACACCGCGCAGATCCGTGAATTTCGAGTGATTGATACGGCGGTCGGCGTAGAGGTATATCCCATGTCCGACAGGGAACGGTTCTCCGCCGCAGATTTCCGCACCTTGTTCTGATAAATACGCAAATACGCGGCTTTCTGATTGCACATACACAGGGTTCCGCAGGACACGCCGCACGCTTTCCGCCGCCCATTCGCCGCCGCGCCCTGTCCGCAAGCCTGCCGCATTCCAGAAGTCCGCGACCGTGTGGAGCGAGCCGTCCGCAAGCGCGTAGCGGCGAAACCCCTCGGAAACGGTTTGCGCGTGGGTGTCCATTTCGAGCATCTGCGTGCGTTTTCCGCCTATCTGCGTGGGAATCTTTCGAAACCCGACAGGTGGGATGCCGCCCGTGTCGAAGCCGAGTTTTGCCCGTGCAAAGGCAGAATCACGCACACGGCTGCTGATGGTTTCGCGCTCCAGCTGTGCAAAGACCATCAGCAGGCTTTGCATCGCCTGTCCCATCGGTGTTGCAGTTTCGAAACGCTCGGAGTGCGAGGAAAATTCTACATGATGTGTCTGAAAAGCACGTAACAGCTGTGTAAAATCAGCAAGGTTACGGCTGATGCGGTCGAGTTTATAGACCAGCACCGCCGCGACCTCTCCGCGTTCGACCGCCTGCATCATCGCTTGAAGGGCAGGACGGTCGGTGTTCTTTCCAGAAAAGCCGCGGTCAGAATACACACGGATCTCCGTACTTTTCGGAATATCTGCACGGCAAAGGGCTTCCTGCGTTTCGAGGCTGACGCTGTCGGCGCGGTCGGCAGACTGCCGCACATAAATCGCAGTAAACATATGTCCTCCTTAAACGATGATAATTTAACCAAACTGTCTGCTGTGAAAAATGGGCAACTCTGCTGTGACTCTCTGCGAAATGCAGAAAAGCTTTGTGCAGGATGTACAGGTTTGGCGGAAAAACTTGTGAAAAAAAAGACTTGAAATTACATTATTTCTATGTTATAATTGATTATACTCGCGTGCGGTCTGTTTTCGAACCGTTCCGCCGTGAAAACGAATGCAATTTTCAAGGAATATTCTACAAAAAAAGGAGCGTAATTTCTAATGAAGAAATATGGTTACTTCGATGACGCGAAGAAAGAATACGTCATTCAATCGCCCCAAACACCGTACCCGTGGATCAACTACCTCGGTACACAGGCATTTTTCTCGCTGATCTCCAATACTGCCGGCGGCTATTGCTTCTATAAGGATGCCCGTCTGCGCCGTATTACCCGTTACCGCTACAACAATGTCCCGATCGACATGGGCGGCAGATATTTCTACATCAACGACAACGGCACCATCTGGAACCCCGGCTGGTCGCCTGTCAAGACCGCACTCGATTTCTATGAGTGCCGTCACGGTATGGGCTACACCGTCATCACCGGTCAGAAAAATGACCTGAAAGCAGAAGTAACCTTCTTCGTACCGCAGGATTTCAACGGCGAAATTCAGCGTGTCTGCCTGACCAACACCGGCAGTGCTGCAAAGTCCTTCAAGCTGTTCTCGTTTGCAGAATGGTGCCTGTGGGATGCGCAGGATGACTGCACCAACTTCCAGAGAAACTTCTCGACCGGCTGTGTCGAGATCGAAGGTTCTACCATTTACCACAGAACCGAATACAAAGACAGACGCAATCACTATGCGTTCTACTCTGTCAACGATGCCATCGACGGCTACGACACCGACCGCGATTCGTTCATCGGTCTGTACAACGGTTTCGGCGATCCGCAGGCTGTCACCGACGGCAAGGCAACCAATTCCTTCGCAGACGGCTGGTCCCCGATCGCTTCCCACTATAAGGAGATCACCCTCCAGCCCGGCGAGACCAAGACACTCATCTTCATCCTCGGCTACGTTGAGAACCCGGTCGAGAAGAAGTTCGAAGCGGACGGCAAGACCCTCAACAAGGAAATTGCCCACGCAATGATCGAAAAGTACAACACCCCCGAAAAGGTCGAGGCAGGTCTTGCAGAACTGAAAGCTGCATGGGATAAGCTGCTCGGCATCTTCAACGTCAACACTTCTGATGAAAAAGTCAACAGAATGGTCAATATCTGGAACCAGTATCAGTGCATGGTCACATTCAACCTGTCCCGTTCCGCTTCCTATTTCGAGAGCGGTATCGGCAGAGGTATGGGCTTCCGCGATTCCAACCAGGATATCCTCGGCTTTGTTCACCAGATCCCGGACAGAGCAAGAGATCGTCTGATCGACCTCGCTTCTACTCAGCTTCCGGACGGCGGATGCTACCACCAGTATCAGCCGCTCACCAAGAAGGGCAACTCCGATATCGGCGGCGACTTCTCGGACGATCCGCTGTGGATGATCCTTTCTGTCGGCGCATACATCAAGGAAAGCGGAGACTGGGGCATTCTCGACCAGCTCGTACCGTATGACAATGACGAGAGCAAGGCACAGCCGATGCTCGAACATCTGCGCGTTTCCTTCTACCATATCGTCAACAACCTCGGCCCGCACGGACTGCCGCTGGCAATGCGTGCTGACTGGAACGACTGCATCAACCTCTCCTGCTTCTCCGATAAGCCGGGCGAGAGCTTCCAGACCTACACCAACCCCAAGTTTGCAGCTGAAGGCGGCTACTCCAAGGTTGCAGAATCCGTTATGGTCGCAACGCTGTTCACTTATGTCGGCCCGACCTATGTCGGCATCCTGAAGCACCTCGGCAAGGACGATGAGGCTGCTGCTGCACAGGCTGAGATCGACAAGATGAAGAAGAACGTCATGGAATCCGCATTTGACGGCGACTGGTTCCTGCGTGCTTATGACGCTTCCGGCGCAAAGATGGGCAGCAAGGAATGCGAAGAAGGCAAGATCTTCATCGAACCGCAGGGCTTTGCAGTTATGTCCGAGATCGGCAAGGAAGAGGGCGCAGACATCAAGACGCTCAACTCCATCGACAAGTACCTGAACACCAAGTACGGTCTGGTACTCAACAATCCTGCATTCACCAAGTACTACATCCAATACGGTGAAATCTCCACCTATCCGGGCGGATACAAGGAAAATGCAGGCATCTTCACACACAACAACGCATGGATCATCTGTGCGGAAGCATATGCAGGCAGAGGCGACAAGGCATTCGAATATTACAGCAAGATCGCGCCTGCATTCAACGAGGAGATCTCCGACCTGCACAAGACTGAACCGTATGTCTACGGTCAGATGATCGCAGGTAAGGATGCAAGCCGCTTCGGCGAGGGCAAGAACTCCTGGCTGACCGGTACCGCTGCATGGAACTTCGTTGCGATTTCGCAGTACATTCTCGGTATTGCAGCTGACTGGGACGGTCTGAAAGTTGATCCGTCCATCCCGAAAGATTGGGACGGCTTCACCGCTACCCGTCAGTTCCGCGGTGCAACCTACAACATCAAGGTCGAAAATCCGAACCATGTTTCGAAGGGCGTGGTTTCGATGCTCGTAGACGGCAAGAAGGTTGACGGTTGTGTTGCGCCTGCCTGCGACGGCGGCGTCCACGAGATTGTCGTAACACTCGGCTAATTTGGAATGATGACGCGAAAACGGTGTGGGCTTTGGCTCATGCCGTTTTCCGCTGTCTGTCGGACAGGAGAAAACTATGGATTTATTGGACAAATTCAGCTCAGGACTTGACCGCTTTGCCGACAAGCTGGATTCCCTCACACGCGGCACATCGTCAACACTAAACGACAGCACCTACGGCGTTTTAGATAAGGATTACAGCTGGGAGGACCTGGACTACGCAGGCATTTATACCCTCCAGCGCAATGTTGTGACACAGCAGTGCCGCATTGTCGACAAATACGGCGTGACGGTCGAGCGCGGCACACAGCAGCAGCTCGAACAGTCGATGGTCAGACGTTCCGCACAGCAGGCGGCGGTGAATGCCGTTCAGCCGACATTTCGGAATTCCGAGGCGGCACTCCCGACCACACCGATGATTTATCCCGAAACGCAGAACACCACGCTGTCGCAGGGCAGCCGCGTGCAGGCGCAGTACGGCGACATCATCGGTGTTGTACGGCAAAACGGCGTATATACGCACTATGGCATCTATGTCAGCGACACCTGCGTCATTCACTATGCGATTCCTGCAAGCATGACCATCGGGCACGCAACGATACACCCGACCAGTCTGAAACTCTTTCTGGACGGCGCGACCGAGTATTTCATTCTCGATTTCCCAAAGCCGTATCAGCCGCCCGTTGTCCTCGGCAAAGACCAGAACCACAACGAAACGGTCGCCGAGCAGGTCGCTAAGAACTTGCAGCAGCGGTACGGCTATCACCTCTACACGCCGATTGAAACCGTAAACCGCGCAAAATCGCGCATTGGCGAAACGCACTACAACATTCTGACGAACAACTGCGAGCATTTCGCCATCTGGTGCAAGACGGGCGTCAGCGAGTCGCTGCAAGTGTCGGAGATGCTTGGAACGCTTGCGAATGCGGCAGGATTCCAGTTCCGCCGTCCGTTTGCATGGAGGTAAAAGCATGAAACAGCGTGTTTTTGTAATCGTTTTGGATAGCTGCGGCTGCGGCGAACTGCCCGATGCAGGACGGTTCGGGGACGAGGGCAGCCATACCCTGAAAGCCCTCTGTGACAGCGGCAGGCTGAATGTCCCGAATTTGCAGCAGATGGGACTTTTTAACATTGACGGCATCGGCTGCGGCACAGCAGCAAAAAAGCCGACTGCGGCGTACTGCAAGTGCGCGGAGCGGTCGGTCGGAAAGGATACCACAACGGGACATTGGGAATTGGCAGGTCTGATCTCGACGCAGGCAATGCCGACGTTCCCTGACGGATTCCCCGATGAGATTATTCAGCAGATACGCGAAATCACGGGCAGAGATGTGCTTTGCAACAAGCCGTATTCGGGCACGGAGGTCATCCGCGACTACGGCGAGGAACACCTGAAAACGGGTGCGCTGATCGTCTATACTTCGGCGGACAGCGTGCTGCAGATCGCCGCGCACGAGGACAAAATTTCGCCCGAAGAACTGTGGAAAATCTGCGCAGATGTGAGAAAAATCATGTGCGGCAAGTACGGTGTCGGACGCATTATCGCAAGACCGTTTGTCGGCGAATATCCGAATTTCACGCGCACATCGAATCGCCATGACTTTTCGCTTGCGCCGTTTGCACCGACCATGCTCGACTTGCTGAAAAATGCAGGGCGCGATGTGATCGCTATCGGCAAAATCTCGGACATTTTCGCAGGGCAGGGCATCACCGAAGCATTGCGGACAGTGTCCAACGGTGACGGCATGGAAAAGACCATAGAAATTGCGAAGAACCGTGATTTTCATGGGCTCTGCTTTGTGAATCTGGTGGAGTTTGATTCTGCATATGGGCATAGAAACGATGTGGACGGCTACACAGACGCGCTCAATGCGTTTGATGTGCAGCTCAACGAGTTTTTGCCGTATCTGCGTGAAAATGATATGCTTATCATCACCGCAGACCACGGCTGTGACCCGTCCACGCCCAGCACCGACCACTCACGCGAATATATCCCGATGCTGATATACGGAAATGGCGTAAATGCTGTAAATCTGGGCGTTCGAGATGGATTTTCAGACCTTGCACAGACTGTCTGCGACGCACTTGTCGTAGACGCAGAAAATCTCGCAGGAACGTCATTTTTCGCAAAGATTGGAGTGTGAGCATGGGCAAGGTATTCTGGAACGGCGGCGCATTGCTGGCACCCGTGCCGCCTGCGCTGGTGACCTGCGGCACGCTCGAACACCCGAACATCCTGACGATCGGCTGGACGGGCATCACCGCGACACACCCCCCGATGACGTATATTTCCGTCCGCCCGACACGGCATTCCTACAAGATGATTGATGAAAGCGGCGAATTTGCGATCAATCTGACGACAACGGCGATGTGCCGCGAGGTGGATTTCTGCGGTGTGCGGTCGGGAAAGGACACGGACAAAATCGCAAAATGCGGCTTTCACCTGCTCCCGTCAGACAAAATTTCCGCGCCGATTCTGCAGGAGTCGCCGGTCAGTTTGTCGTGCAGGGTGACGCAGAAAATTCCGCTTGGTTCGCACGATATGTTTCTGGCGGAGATCGTCAGCGTGGCGGTGGACGAGCGGTATGTGGACAGCAAGGGCAAGCTGAATTTGCAGCAGAGCGGCTTGCTGGCATACGCGCACGGTGAGTATTTTTCGCTCGGCCGAAAGCTCGGCTCGTTTGGCTATTCGGTGAAGAAAAAGAAGAAATAGCTTGGGTTTCATGTATTCTTTTGGGGCTCCGCCCCAACCCCCGCCAAAGGGACATTGTCCCTTTGGAATCCCATTTTAGCACGAATGATAACATAGTAAGGGCGGAGAAGAAGTTCTCCGCCTTTTTTGTATGCTGACATGGGAGCTATCACAAAAGTTTCGCTGCATGAATACGCAGTATTCATGTTAGCTTTCTTCAAAGGCTTGCGGAGTCCAGAGGTGGAACCTCTGGTCGCTGTCCGCAGACAGCGAAATCCCCCTCCTTACCCAAACGCAGGAAAGGGTGAATTTGATTGCGGAGCAATCAAAGAGGGGAAACCCCAACGAGGGGTTTCCCCTGAAAACCGAGCGGCGCGAACTGTTTTGTGGTGGACGCTGTCCCCCACACCCCCTGCCAAAGGGACATTGTCCCTTTGGAATCCCATTTTAGCACGAACGATAGCATAGTAAAGGTGGAGAAGAAGTTCTCCGCCTTTTTTGTATGCTGACATGGGAGCCGTCGGAGAAACAGGCGTTAAGGAAATCTCCCTTTCTCTTGAAGATTCCCTTAGGAATCGGTAACAAAAGGATTGCAAACAATAACAGATTGATACAAGCATTGACAGCGGCGCAAGTTTTGTTTATAATAAAAGAAATAGAATTTTTTTGCACTTCTGAACAAGAAAGGACAGTTTTTTATATGAGCCATCATAACGGTATGTCCGACACTCAGCCGATCCATGTGCCGGACGAAACGATTATCTATACACCCCCTGCGTCTGTGACCGCACCGCCCCCTCAGCCTGACGCACCTGCTACCAAAACCACACCTACAACACATACCACGCCGCAGCGCGTCAAGCCGAAAGTACCCGTCAAAACAACCAGAACCACACCGCCTCCGCCAAATCTCCCCGACCAGAAGAAGAAAAAGAAAAAGAAGAAAAAGAAGCAGCCGTTCGGATGCTGCCTTGGTCAGACGATCTTCTACATCGTGCTGATCGTTTTTCTCCTCTATTCGGGTTGTTCGCTCCTTGCCATTACACGAATGCAGCATGATGAACCAAAGCCCCGTGCCATGAGCACTGCCGCCGTCTACTCCGATAAAAATGTGCGGAATATTCTTGTCATCGGCAGCGACAGCCGTGAGGGCGAACAGGGCAGAGCCGACAGCATGATCGTCCTCTCCGTCAGCCGTCTGAACCATACCATTACCATGACATCTATCATGCGCGACAGCTATGTCAGTATTCCCGGTCACGGTCCCGACAAGCTGAACGCCGCATTTGCCTACGGCGGCCCGACACTCCTCATGGATACCATCCAGAACAACTTCTGCATTGAAATCGACGATTATGTGTGCATCAGCTTCCAATCCGTTGTTGCAGTCACCGATGCGCTCGGCGGTGTCGAAGTCACACTCTCCGATCGCGAGGCAGAAGCCGTCAACCAGATTCTGCACGATGAAGTCAACCGCCTGATGGGCGATGAACAGGACGCAGACTATCTCCCCTGCGGCGGCACATATGTCCTCAATGGAAAACAGGCGCTCTCCTATTCGCGCATCCGCTATGTCGGAAATGCCGATTTTGAGCGTACCGAACGTCAGCGCACCGTCCTCACAGGACTCATGCAGAGAGTCAAACATTTCTCGCCAAGCGCGATTCCTTCTCTGCTGATGGACGCAGTCCCGACAATTTCCACCAATATGGGAACAGGCGAACTGTATCTCTGGTCGCTGGAACTCCCGTATTTGCTGATTTCTCATGATTTGCAGACACTTCGCCTGCCTGCGGACGGAACATACTCCGATCAGACAACCTCCGGCGGCGCAATGGTTCTCGCTGTCGATTTCGATGCAAACCTCACCGCTTTCAAAGAGGCTGTGCAGACCGACAAGCTGAAAGCCGAAAACGAGGATGTTCCCAATGAATGATACCATCGAAAAAACGAAAAAACGGCTTGCACCCTTTTACCTGCTGGATATTCTCCGCACACAGACCGACGCACAGCACCGACTTTCTCAGCGCGAATTGATGCAGCGGCTCGAAGAACAGTTCGAGGTCAAACTCAACCGCCGCACGCTGAAATCCCATCTTTCCGACCTTTTGGCGGCAGGCTACGCGCTCTGCTACACAGAAGCGTCACGCACCGCCGCGGACGGCACCGAGGAACAGCTCCTCACCGACTGGTACATGGAATCGGATTTCGAACCGAGCGAATTGCAGCTGCTGATTGACCTGCTGTCGGGAATTTCGACACTCCCTGACGGACAGCGGTTTGAACTCCAACAGAAACTCGCCGCACTTGCACCGATTCAGGCACGCCGAAAAGCCGCGCATATACAAGCTTTAGGGGCGCATTATCCTGCCGCGCCGCAGTTGATGTACACGATCGAACTGCTGAGCGAGGCGATAGAACACAACTGCATGGTCGAATTCTCCTACGGCAGCTATCGTCTGGACGCGAGAAACCGCCCGAAACTGCTGCCGAGAACACTCTCCGACGGCACAGAGCGCAGCTATATTGCCAGTCCCTACGAGATTTTAGTATCGCACGGGCGGTATTATCTGCTCTGCTGCAAATCCCCCTACCACTCCCTCGCAAGCTACCGCATCGACCGCATCATGGACCTGCACCTGATCCCTGATTTGCCGCGTACACCCCTGCGGCAGGTCGAGGGCGTCCGAAACGGGAAAATCGACCTCCCGAAGCACCTCGCCGAGCATCTGTATATGTACAGCGGCGAAACAGAGGAGTGTATTTTTCTTGCAGATGCGCAAATTCTGAATGACATTATCGACTGGTTCGGACTGGACGCGAAGGTCGTTCCGGCAGAACAGGACGGGAAATTGCAGGTCACGGTTCAGGCGCATCCGACCGCAATGCACCACTGGGCGATGCAGTACGGCGACTATGTCGAAGTCCTCTCGCCGCAGAGCGTCCGCGCACAGATCGGCGTCACGCTCAAAAAGCTCTGCGCGAAGTATGGGGAGTGAGGGTTTTCTTGAGAACAGCATCCTCACAAATATTCGTACCGTTCAGTTTTTAGGGGAAACCCCTCGTTGGGGTTTCCCCTCAGTTTTTTGCGCTCTGTCTTTATACCGTTTGTAGCCTCTTGTATGGGGGGAACCCCCTTAATAGGGTTTCCCCCCATGCCCCCCATCCTGATTAGTTGGACGAAAATGGTGTTTCGCGCTCTGCGGAGCGCGATGGGGGACGCTGTCCCCTCAACCCCTGCGATTTTTTGAAAAAAATCGAGTAAAACTTTTGATTTTGCTCCCATGTCAGCATACAAAAAGGGCGGAGAACTTCTTCTCCGCCCTTACTGTGCTATCGTTCGTGCTAAAATGGGATTCCAAAGGGACAATGTCCCTTTGGCAGGGGGTGTGGGGGACAGCGTCCCCCACAAAAACCTGTGTTCAGAGGAATTGTGAGGGGGAAGCGTCAGAAAGCAGCATCCCCGAATTATTTTTGATGCGTCTATAAATTTCCGCAGGGAGGTTTCGCTGTGCCATGCGCATAGCATCAGGAATCCGCAGGGGTTCATCGGGCGATTGACTGCCTGACGCGATAAAATGCACGTTTTCATTGCCAATCAGATACAGCGAAAGCTTACGCTTTTCGAGCGATGTAATGCCCTCCGCAGAGATTTGCAGCAGCATTCCTGCCTCTCTCAGCGCGAAGAAATCCTCCAGCGTAAAAGCATCGTAGAATCGGTCAAAATCCGCAAGAATCGGTGTCAGACCTGACATGACCTGCAATTTTGTCATGTCATCGAAGAACTCAGGCGTCAGGGTAACATCGGGCAAATCGAGCAGCAGATACCGCGAATCGCCCAGCGCAAACCGACGGATTTTCTCGCCAAGTTTGAGCAGCGAGGAGTGATATTGCAGTACCGCGCCGCCAAGGATCCGCAGGGGCAGCTGACGTTCTGCAAGTGCGGCGTTGAGCGACAGACACCGTTCGTCACGCATCTCAAAAAACGTGTCCATAGACGGATATTGTTCAGGGGTATAGAGCGGCGCGGCAATGATCGTTTTCACACTGCCTGCTTCTGCCTGTTCGAGCCGTTCCAAAGCCTGCTGTTCGGTTGGTGCATCGTGACCGACCGTACCCATATCGGGCAGGACATTGGCATAAATATCCACGTAGCGGTTCATGCTGTTCCTCCTTGTGTGTTTGTGCGGCTTTTCTTCTTTGAATCAGTTGGTTCTCCCTGAATCCTTCGTTTCTTTCTATTCGCGTCATAAATTTTTCCCAATACATAATCAGTATACCATATCCATGTATATATGTCAACGAAATCGCGTCATTTTCGTCAGATTCATATATTTGGAAAACGATTTTTTGTGCATATCATCCATCCGCTCTGCCCTTTTAATTATGGAGAATGGTTCGCGCTTCGAGGTGTTCACATACAAAAAGGACGGAGTCCCCAAAAATCTTTTATGCCGCTCGGCGTTCAGGGGAAACCCCTCGTTGGGGTTTCCCCTCTTTGATTGCTCCGCAATCAAATTCACCCTTTCCTGCGTCTTGGAAGGAGGGGGTGTTTCGCTGTCTGCGGACAGCGACCAGAGGCGCCGCCTCTGGACTCCGCAA
>JAKSPL010000004.1 GCA_024404815.1 Oscillospiraceae bacterium | reverse complement strand
TTATCAGCCGCAATGCCGGATTTCATCCAAGCATCTACTTCGCTGATTTTGAATTTCCACAGCCTGCCGATCTTTGCGGCGGGCATATTACGGCGCTCGATCCAGTCGAGAACCGTATCACGGCTAACGCCTAAATATTCCATTATCTCTTTCATTGAATACCAGCGTTCGAGATTATTATCCATTGTGAAGCTCCTTTTCACGAGAGTACAGATTTACATAATATAGTATATCACATTTTTCAGAATAAATCAAGGTTTAACGTTGGTTTATAAGGGGTTAGAATGAAAAAGTCATAGATTCTTTGCAAATACATCTTCAAAATTCTATTGAAATGATGTATAATATAATTACCAAAGTAGCTAAAGGTAGGACGTGTAATGGAAAAACAACATAACAGGAGAATATTTGCCGGATTTTATAAACAATACGACGGCAAGCTGGTATATGTAATAACGGTAGCAAAGGATGCAGATACAAACGAACCGGTTGTCATATATCATTATTCAAACTATTCCGACAATACAGAGTATTTAACGATGAAAAAAGCCTCCTTTTGCGAAATGGTTGAGATAGACGGAAAATATGTTGATAGATTTTCCCGACAAACGCAAATGAGGATTTCGGATTGGAAAATAATGAAACTTCAAGAAGACGGCTTCACCGGTCCGAAAAGAAAGCAGTTTTCTCAAATTCCACCTGATGAATACACAGATCGAACCTATCGGACTCAAAGCACTTATGAAGAATACGCCAAAGACATTTGCGAAAACTACGATATGGATCTTCGCAAATATAGACTTTGTATGGAGAGAAAAAGATACATAGGCGTTTCCAAAGAGGGATTTGTATTTCTGAAATCCGATCTGTCTTTTATCGGTTCCTGCTTGAAAACCGTTCTAAAAGAATATAACGATTTTTTCAATGAAAGGTATATTCAGCACAAATCAATTCGTAAATATGCTGCTGATCACGATATGAACCGAGGCAGCGTTGAACATCTACAGCGCAAGTTTATAAAGGCATTTGCAATCGCTTTGAAACAACGTGATGACTCAGACGAGAAATGCCGGCTTAATCAAAAGCATTCCGAAGAATAAAATCAGATAATTATACGAAGACACTTATCAATTTTGATAGGTGTCTTTTTTTGCGCTCTTTTTCTTGGACTATGACACTTTTACGACAGGCGGTAAGTGTCAGTCTGAATAAGTGAAAGGTTCTTTCGAAGTTCCTTGACAACTGAATAACCGTCCGAATGAGATATGACCTTGCCATAACCTTCCGAAAAGAAGCGAGCGAGGCGACGCCGTGGTGAGATTCCGGGGCAGGCATACAAAAACGCCATTCGGGTGAAACGGTAAGAAACGGTATAAAGTTCACCTCTCTTTGTGCCGTTTCAAAGTACATAGCCGCATTACGGTGCGGCTGAATTTTCTCAAAAGGAGGTATATGAAATGAGAAAAACAGAGCTTAGAGAGCTCTATAAAATGATGTTCCCGGACTACCCGGACATTGTAACCGTAAATCAACTTCAGAAAATGCTCGGCATCAGCCGACACCTCGCCTACAAGTTAATCGACTACGGCGAGATACAGGCGGTGAAGATCGGAAGGTCGCTGAAAATTCCGAAAGTGAGCGTTATCAACTATGTAATCGGAGAGGAGGTGAAGCCGAATGGACAAGCTGATACGACTGACACCGTCACAGCGAAAGCGGTGTAACCGACTGATACGAAAGCTTTGTGCAAACTACGATGAGGGAAATTGCCTATTGCTCGACGACGGAGAAACCTGCATCTGTCCGCAGACGATTTCCTTTTCATTGCTTTGCAAATACTTCCGCAGAGCGGTATTACCCGCCGACAAAGCGCTGTGTGCCGACATCTATAACGAGCGCACCGTGCTTTGCGTAAACTGCGGACAAGCCTTTGTTCCGAACTCAAACAGGCAGAAATACTGCTCGGTTTGTGCAAGGAAAATACACCGTAAACAGAAAACAGAAAGCGAGCAAAAACGCCGCCGTGTGGACAGATAAGGGCTTGAAAGCGCCTTTATATCAAGGCTTTTTGCGACCGAAAATAGGTAACACGAGTAAATGTATTCGACACCCCGTTTTCGGCTTTCTAACAGTCCACACAAAAATGAAAGGAGAAAAAATAATGGATTACAAATTGAAAACCGTGGATGCAGAAACGCTGTTATCCACACCGATGAACAAAACGATGTTCGTCGTTGACGGCTTGATTCCGCAAGGCGTAAACGTCATCAGCGGTGCAAGCAAGATCGGCAAAAGCTGGCTGATGTTGTGGCTTGGGCTTCAGGTATCGCAGGGCTTGCCGTTATGGGACATCCCGACACAGCAATGCGATGTGCTTTACCTCTGCTTAGAGGACACGCAAAGGCGTATCAAGGACAGACTTTACAGTCTGACCGACAACGCACCGAGCAACCTTTATTTTGCCGTTATGTGCGGTCTGATCGGCGGAGGATTGGAATTACAGATCACTGACTTTTTGAAAGACAACCCGAAAACAAAGCTGATCATCATTGACACCTTGCAGAAGGTCAGGGACTCCAAAGGCAGCAGCGGCAAAGCGGGTATGTACGGAAATGACTACGATGATATTTCCTCGATCAAGCGCATTGCCGATGAATACAACATCGCCATTATCCTCGTTCATCATCTGCGAAAGATGAAGGACGGCGACGATCCGTTTAATGAGGTGAGCGGTTCGACGGGCATTATCGGTGCGGCAGACACCAACTATGTGCTGAAACGAAAGCGCAACGACAACAAGGCAACGCTTCTTATCAGCGGTCGTGACGTGGAATATCAGGAGCTGACCTTACAGTTCAACGACCTGAAATGGGAGCTTGTAGAGCGTAAAAACAGTACGGAAATTCAGCAAGCTGAGATACCGGCATTCCTTTTTCGGGTGGTTGATTTTATGAAAGACCGTTCCGAATGGATCGGCACGGCGACGCAGTTACTTACCGAAATGGAAGAAACGGAAACCACGCCGAACGTGGTAACGAAGTACTTAGGTCAGTTTTCGTGCGAGGCGTTGGAGCCGTTCGGCATCGAATACCGAACGAAACGCACGGGCAAAAGCAGGCTTATTAAATTCATCAAGCGTGACGGCGGTGACGAAAATGACGGCAATATCTCTATATAGCAAAAAGCCCGTCATAACCGTCATAGCTGTCATTGGCGGCGAAGGGAGGTGAGAAAATGCGCAGTAAAACATTCGGGATCAACATTCGTGTGACCGAGCAAGAGAAAGCAAAGCTTCTGCAAAACGCAGGCTTCTGCTCCCTATCTTTATCGGAATACTTACGACGGTTGGGACTCGGAAAAGAGGTCAAAGCGACGGTAACGGAAAAAGAATACCGTGTTTTTCGGATGGTAAATGACCTGAAAGAGAATATCGAACACACCGAAAAAGAAGAAATCGTCCGCAGGCTCGACCAAATCTTAAAGGAAATCAGCGGATAAGAAATATATCTGCGCTATCTTAACGAGCAGACTGTTTTCACTCCCAAGAGTGCCAACAGTATCACTGCATCGTCTTAACGAGCAGTGTATTTACACTCCCAAAGTGCAAATACCTCGTTAGGGCGCACCCTAATACCCATATAGAAAGGAACAAATTTATGAATACAAGAATCAAAAAACAATTTTGGCTGTCGCCGAGCGACGCCGCAGAATTAAAACGAAAAGCACGGCTTGCCGGACTGACGGAAACGGCGGTCATCCGTCTGCTGCTCCGTGGCTATGAGCCGAAAGAAAAGCCGGACGGTCGCTTTTATGATGTGATGCGGCAGTTGTCCGCCATCGGCAACAATATCAACCAGCTTGCCGCAAAAGCGAATGCACTCGGCTTCATTGATGCGCCGATGCTGAGAAACGAAGCTTTGCGCTGGCATCAAATTCAAAACGAGATCGAGAAAGCCGTGCTGCTTCCCGATCAAAGCAAACTCAAATGGGAATAAAAAGGAGATGTGATTACAATGACAAAAAGAAAATCTGATTTTACACTGCCGACTTTGGATGATCTGTTTTCTTCGCAGGCAGAGCGTGACGATGCAAAACTGGAGCGAGTACGAGAAATACCGCTTTGTGAACTGCACCCGTTCAAGGATCATCCGTTCAAGATTATGAAAGGTGAGGAAATGGATCGAATGATCGAAAGCATCCGCAAGGTGGGCGCTATCACGCCGGGGCTTGCAAGACCGTTGTCTGACGGCGGCTACGAGCTGATCTCCGGGCATAGACGGCTTGCGGCGTGTCAGGTGTTGGAACTGGAAACGATGCCAGTCATCGTGCGTGAGATGACCGACGATGAAGCAGTCATCGCAATGGTAGACGCCAACCTGCAAAGAGAAAAGATTTTGCCCAGTGAAAAAGCGTTTGCCTACAAGATGAAATTAGATGCGATAAAACATCAGGGTGTTACTTCTGCCCAAGTTGGGCAGAAGTTATTGAGTGTCGAAGTTGTAGCAAACGATGCGGGCGAAAGCCGTAATCAAATCAAACGATATATCCGCCTGACATACTTGATCCCCGAACTGCTCGCTATGGTGGATGAAAACAATATCGCATTGAATCCCGCCGTGGAAATCTCATACTTATATCCGTCTGAACAAAAGATACTGCTTGATGCAATGGCACTGAACGACTGCACCCCCTCCCACGCTCAGGCGATACGGTTAAAGAAAATGGCGCAGGACGGTTTTCTGACTACGGATTTGATTTACACCGTAATGGCGGAAGAAAAACCGAATCAGCAGGAGCAGATCAAATTGAAGCGGGATGAGATCAGTAGATTTTTCCCGTCAAGCTATACGGACGAGCAGATACGCCGTGACATCGTAAAAGGTCTTGAACTTTTGAAGCGACAGCGAGAGCGTAACCGTGGTGCTCGGTAAGTTGTACTAAAGAGGTTCAAAACCAACAATCGCACAATGGAAAGAACTACACCGACGGGATATAATGTTCCCGTCGGTGTAAGTTTGTTCTGTGTAAAGCAAAAGAAAGGAGTTATTAAAATTGATTTCAGGACACTTACAAGTAAAAAAAGGATACTATTATGTGGTGCTCAGTTATTACGATAAGAAAGGTAAACGGCACATCAAGTACGTATCCACCGGACTTCCCGAAAAGGGAAACAAAAGAAAAGCAGAGGCGGAGTTGGCACGAATCCGAAGCACTTATGAGCCGCCCGTCGAGGTTGGTGAGCTTTGCTCGGATATGCTGTTTGCCGATTATCTCGTCGAATGGCTTGACATCGTTAAGGTGCGGGTTAAGCAGGCAACTTTCGGCTCGTATGAAACAATCGTTAAGCAAACACTTGAACCGTATTTCCGTCAAAAAGGTGTTACGCTGAAAGGACTGGAGGCACGGCACATTCAGCAGTTTTATTCTGAAAAACTAAAAAAGGTTAAGCCGAACTCGGTCATTCACTATCACGCCGTTATTCATCAGGCATTGAAATATGCGATGAAAACCGACCTCGTGGTACAGAACGTGGCAATGAAAGTTGACCGCCCGAAAAAGAATGACTTTCAGCCGACCTTTTTAGATGCGGCAGAATTGCAGAAGCTTTTCGAAGTCTTAAAAGGTACAAAGTATGAATTGCCCGTACTGGTAGCCGCATTTTACGGGTTGCGCCGTGGAGAGGTACTGGGGTTGAAGTGGGATGCGATTGACTTTGAGCGTGGAACGCTGACGATTAAGCGCACTGTAACCACCGTGCAGGTGGACGGCAAGACGAAGATCATTGAGCAGGAATCTGCCAAGACCAAATCCAGTATGCGAACACTACCTCTCGTGGGAACTTTCAAAGAGTATTTCTCAGAGGTCAAAGCGGCGCAGGAACTTAATAAAAAGGTCTGCGGTAATTGTTACAACTATCAGTACGACGGATATGTATTCGTTGACGAAATGGGCGACCGGATGAACCCGGAAGCACTCACATCAGGATTCCCGAAATACATTGAGCGTCACGGTCTGAAAAAGATGCGTTTCCACGATCTGCGCCACAGTTGTGCATCGCTTCTGCTTGCCAACGGCGTACCGCTGAAGCAAATTCAGGACTGGCTCGGTCATTCGGATTTCAGTACCACAGCGAATATCTACGCCCATTTGGACTATTCTTCCAAGCTATCCTCGGCACAGGCAATGGAGAACGGAATCGTGCTTCCGGGAGCAGGTGGTTTTGAAAGCAAATGGCAGACAAACGATGAAAAAAGCGAGCCGTAAAAAACAAAATCTGTTCTTTCCAAAATGATGGAAAGAACAGCGATTTTCGGGGTGATTTTGAGATGCTGACAAAAAAGAGAAAAGCCAGCAAACCCGCTTGTTTACTGGCTTTTCCGTTGGCGGAGACGGTGGGATTCGAACCCACGGAACCTTGCGGTTCAACTGATTTCGAGTCAGTCCCGTTATGACCACTTCGATACGTCTCCGTATATGCTAACCGCCGTCTTTCGGGCACTTTTTTCAATAGAAAAAGGTTTTGGAAAGAACAGACGGAAAGAACAACTAAAATATTCAGTTTTCGAACTCTATAAACCCCTGATTTTACAAGGATTTTTGGCAGACAAAACGACCATCTTCACGGAAAATTTCGAGTCGTTCTCGTTATGACCACTTCGATACATCTCCATATATTCCGATGCGGCAACCGCATCACGACAAATATTATACCATACTTTCTTAAAAAATGCAAGTGGTTTTTCAAATATTTTTTTGAATATTCCAAATCTTGTGGTGAATGCCCAAAAACTGCGGTTCTAATGGGAATTTTCACGAAAACTCTTGTTTTTTTCCGGAAAGTATGCTATACTATTCGTATGAGTGCCCGTATGGGGCACCAAAGAAAAGAGGAGGGATTACCATGCGGTTTTTCAAAAACCGTTCTGCACGGATTCTGGCGGCTTCTCTGTCTGTACTGACAGCGGTCAGCTCGATTCCGTTCAGCGCGTCCGCTCTCGTCACCGATGAGCCGGGCGACTACGACAACTTCGCAAAGGCACTCCAATATTCGCTGTATTTCTATGACGGCAATATGTGCGGTGACCAGGTCGAAGCCAACAACCGTTTTGCTTGGCGTGCAAACTGCCACACCTACGACACAGCAGTTCCGCTCAAGCCGATTTCCGATTATGTCGGATGCAACCTGTCCGAAAGCTTCATCAAGGAATACTATGACATCCTCAATACGGGTACTGAGGAAGGCACAGTTGACGTCGCAGGCGGCTTCCACGATGCAGGCGACCATGTCAAATTCGGTCTTCCGGAGGCTTATGCCGGTTCCACGATCTCGTGGGGCTACTACGAATTCCGCGATGCCTACGAAGAAACAGAACAGGCAGAGCACGTAGAAACCATTATCCGCTATTTCTGCGACTATTTTATGAAATGTACATTCCGCGACAAGGATGGCAAAGTCGTTGCATTCTGCTATCAGGTCGGCGATGGTGACATCGACCACTCCTACTGGCAGCTTCCGCAGAACGACACGATGGGACGTCCGGCATGGTTTGCAACAAAGGACAACCCGACTACCTGTAATGTCGCCGAAACCGCAGCCTGCCTTGCGATCAACTATCTGAACTTCAAGGATTCCGATCCGACCTATGCTGCAAAATGTCTGGATTATGCAAAGGCTCTGTATGACTTTACCAATGATAATCCGAAGAAGATCGCTGACACCGAACAGGGTCCGAAGGGCTACTACGGCTCCACAAAGTGGGAAGATGACTACTGCTTTGCTGCACTCTGGCTCTATCTCATTACAGAGGACGACAGCTATTTGCAGGATATGCTCCCTGTTTATGACTTCTATGCTCCCCCCGGATACGTCTACTGCTGGAACGATATGTGGAACGGCGTTGGTCTGCTGATGGGACGCATTTCCGAAATCTACAAGTCGGGCAAGACCTACACCGAATCGGAAAATCCGCTCGGACAGTGCGACCTTGCCATCGAATACATGAAAGCCGCAGGCAAGAACCCCTATGAGGAGATCAGCTTCTGGGGACAGTGCGCAAAGGCTTACAACGGCTATATGAAGGGTTCTCCCGGAACCATTACGCCGCAGGGTTACTTCTGGCTGAACACATGGGGCTCCTGCCGTTACAACACCGCAGTTCAGATGTGTATGCTGATCTACGATAAGTACACAGGCGGCAAGGACTATTACGAGCCAAGCCACAAGGATTATTTCTTCACCGAATGGGCAAAAGACCAGATGGAATACATCCTCGGCAACAACAACATTACTGCAAAGGAACCCGGCGGAGTCAGCGGTCCTCGTTGCTTCATCGTCGGCTTCGATTCCAGCTCCGCAAAGAATCCGCACCACCGTGCAGCATCCGGTCTGACCAAGTGTGAAGATACCGACCAGCAGCTCTACGTTCTGTTCGGCGCACTCGCAGGCGGTCCTGACGCTGACGACTGCCACAACGACGAAACCAAAGACTGGATCTACAACGAAGTTACCATCGACTACAACGCTGCCTGCCCGGGTGCAGCAGCAGGTCTGTATCTCGCATACAAAGACCAGTACAAGCAGGCGATTACCCCGAACTTCCCGCCTGTGGACGACGGCGGCAGAGCTGCAAAACTCGGCAGCGGCGAAGGCGGTGAAGGCGGCGGAAGCGCTACATGGGTTGAAGCTTGCGGCATCGACGACATCAATGCACAGAATGCCGGCGTCACAAAGGTTTCCCTCATGGTCAAATCCAGCGCAGCAAAGGCTCCTGCTGACCTGAAGGTTCGCTACTACTTTGACGTTTCCGAGGTTTCTGATTTCTCGAAGATCGAATCCTCTATCCTCTATGACCAGGTTTCCGCAGAGGCTGCCCCTGCAAAAGCAATCCTCAGCGCACCGAAAAAGTGGGACAAGGATTCCAAGATCGCATATGTCGAAATGACCTTTGATGATTACAACTTCGCAAACTGCGGCAAAAAAGTACAGTTTAAGATCGGCTTCTATTACGGCGACATCTGGGATCCGACCAACGACCCCAGCTACAAAGATCTGAAGATCTACACTGAGGATGACGCATTCTTCGGCACAGGCAATGAAGTCCGCAACGACCATATCTGCGTCTACGACGGCGATACCCTCATCGGCGGTATCGAACCTGACGGCACAGAACCGCAGGCTACCACCAAGACTACCACCACTACTACAACCACAACGACTACGACTACCACAACAACTCCTCACGGTTCCGGTTCAACAGACGCTGCTGCACTTTACGGCGATGTTGACTGCAACGGTACGATCGACATTTCTGACGTCATTCTCCTCGCGCGTTATACCTCGGAGGATACGACCGCTGTCCTGACCACACAGGGCAAGATCAATGCAGACTGCAACCACGACTCGAAATACAACGCCGCAGATACCACATTGATCCTCCGCTTCATTGCACAGCTGATTACCGCTGCTGATCTCGGCAACAAATAATTTTCCACGGAAACCATACAGATGCACAGCCTGCCGCACAAATGAAATTCTGCGTGCGGCAGGCTGATTTTTTAAGCCAAAGGAGAGATGAAAGATGGAACAGATTATCGAAAATCTCTGCGAAGAAGCCGCTCAAATCGGCGTATTTCTTCCGCTGATCCCTACCACAGACATAATAAAGCAGCCGACTGACCTGCACGGCATTCAACTCAAAAATCGCGCCGCTGTGATGATCTCAGCCTGCTACGATGCAGATGAAAACGGCGCACCGACACAAGCAACCATTACACGCTACTGCAATGCCGCAAAAAGAATCGACTGCGGAATGTTTTGGAGCGAGCCGATTGCCGTTTCTGCTGAGGCGCGTTCGGATGCACACCAGCTGATGCTCACAGAACAGAACGCCGACGCGTTCAAAAAGCTCTGCGATGCAGTCAAGGAAGCAACGGGCGGTGCTGTAATGATCGCTCTGCTCGACCACGCCGGCAGAAACGCCATGCAGCCGTCCAGTCTGGAAAAATGTGAGTATCTAAACAACTGTGAACTGATCGCAGACGAAAAGATTCCTGCTGTGGCTGCTGACTGTGCCATTGCTGCCAAAGCCGCAGAAACCGCAGGCTTTCAGGGTGCGGCACTCAACGTCTGTGACCGCAATCTCTTTGCGGACAGCCTCGCCGCATTCCATCGTGACGGAAAATTCGGCGGAGATTTCTCCGACCGTTCCCGTCTGGTCCGCGACTGCTTCACTGCAATGCGAATCGCAACAACTGATAATGTGTTCCTGACCATTCGCCTTTGCCTGAGTGACGGTCTGCCGCAGCCCTACGGCTATGGCATGGCGTTCGAGGACGAAACTGCTCCTGACCTCTCGGAATCCGTGCTGCTGCTGCAAATTTTGCAGGCACTCTACGGTGTCAAGCTGGTCGCCTGCGAAGTCGGCACTCCAAACAAAAACTGGCTCTGCAAGGATACCCCCGAATCGGAACTGATTCGCACAAGCCGCCTTTGCACCTGTATCGCCATGCTCGACAGCGCTTTGCAGCAGAACGTCCAGCTCATTCTCCCGAAGCACAATACCGAGATCCCGTTCGCAAACCTTGCGGCAGGTATGATCTCCGGCGAATTTGCATCGTTTGCAGGTTTCACACAGTAATCTTTCGTGTCTGCACCACATCCGCTGTGATGCAGACACATTCTTATATGGAGGACTTTTATGGCATTAGACGGTGCTTTTCTGCATTGCATTGCATCTGAACTCTCACCGCTCATCGGCAGCCGTATCGACAAGATCTATCAGCCGACACGCGACAGTCTTGTGCTGTCGTTTCGTGCGAAAGGCGGCGCAGTACGTGTACTGTTTTCCGCCTGTGCGGATGCCGCCCGTGTACATATCACCAAAGAATCGGTCGAGAATCCGCCGCAGCCGCCCATGTTCTGTATGCTCCTGCGAAAGCATCTCAGCGGCGGCAAGCTGGAAGCGGTCGAACAGGACGGTCTGGAACGCATTCTGCGGCTGAGGATCCGCTGCACGAACGAACTCGGCGACAGCGTACTGCTCTCGCTTGTGACGGAGATCATGGGACGCTGCTCGAATATCATCCTTATCAACGAAACAGGACGCATCATCGACAGTATCCGCCGCGTGGATGAGGACATTTCGCGTGTACGTCTGGTACTTCCGGGGATGGAATACCTCGCGCCGCCCAGAGAAGACCGCATCTGCCTGCTCGACACAGACCGCGATGAAATCCGCAGCAGGCTTTCTGCGCTGACAGACGGAGCACTCGCAAAAACGCTGATTCGCGTGTTCGAGGGCATCTCCCCGATCGTCGCAAGAGAATGGGAATTCTACACAGGACGCGGCGAAGCCCTGTCGTTCCCGCTGTCAGATGCACACATGGACAGGCTGATTTTTGCCATTTCCCAGACGCAGGAAATCCTGCAAAACGGCGGCGCAAGCTATACAACGCTGCGGACAAAAGAGGGACAGCTGAAAGATTTTTCCTTTCTCCATATCGCGCAGTATGGTGCGCTGATGATTTCGGCGGAGTACGAAACGGCAAGCGAAACACTTGACGCATTCTTTGCACAGCGCGACAAATACACACGGCTCAAACAGCGTGCCAACGACCTTTTCCGCTTTCTCGCAAGCACCTCGGAGCGCATCTCCAAACGTCTTGCAAATCAGAAAGAAGAACTGCTTGCCTGCGATTCCATGGAACTGGACAGGCGGCGCGGTGACCTGCTGTCCGCGAACCTCTACCGCATTCAGCGCGGCGACAGCGTTGCAAAAGTCGAAGACTTCTACGAAGAATCCATGCCGCTGGTCGAGATTCCGCTGGACGTGCGGCTGACGCCTCCGCAGAACGCGCAGAATTACTACAAAAAATATCAAAAAGCCTGTACCGCCAAGAAAAAACTGACAACACTCATTGAAAACGGTGAACAGGAACTGACTTATATCGACAGCGTGTTCGATGCACTGACTCGCGCAGAGTGTGAATCGGATATCGCACAGCTTCGGCTGGAACTGACAGAACAAGGCTATCTGCGTGTCAACCGCAAAGCACCCAAACCGCCGAAATCCCTGCCGCCGATGGAATTCTGTTCCTCGGACGGTTACCGCATTCTCGTCGGGCGCAACAACCATCAGAACGACCAGCTCACTCTGAAAATCGCGGAAAAGCTGGACTTCTGGCTGCATACGCAGAGTGTCCACGGTGCTCACGTTATCGTACGCTGCAACGGTGAAACTCCGCCCGACAGCACCCTCGAAGAAGCCGCCATGCTCGCTGCATTTTACAGCAAAGGACGCGATTCCGCGCAGGTCGCTGTCGATTACTGTCTGGATAAATTCGTCAAGAAACCGCAGGGTGCACGCCCCGGTATGGTCATCTATACCAACTACCAGACCGCCTTCGTCACCCCCGATGCCGCCCTCGCTGACCGCCTGCGGGTAGAATGAACGGGTATCTGTGATGCATCAAAATGAGGCTCCACCTCAAACTCCGCTCAAGGGACTGCGCCCCTTGAGAATCCCATTTATAAAAACGCCCAGACTGCTTTGTCAGTCTGGGCGTTTTTAGCTATGAGGTTTTCAAAAGGAATCATTCCCTTTTGGGGGCAGAGCCACCATTACAATGCATCACAGATACCCGTTCATTCGTCCCACGGGGTTGTGGTGGGGGTAGTGTCGAGGACGCCGGGAACGCGAAGGTCATAGCCGTTGACTTCGATCATCGCATCGTCCAGGTCGATTACCATGACATGACGGCCGTTCAGCATTTCAAGATGCACCTTATCTTTCGCGTCATTCTTGACATTCACAACGATTTCCGGCATTTTGATAGTCGTTTTCGGCTGAACAAGACGCTCCGGTTTCAGCGTAGTATTTCCGACACAGGATTCAAATACCGTTTCAGTGCGTTCCAGCTTTTCTTCGGGGACTCCTGCTTCGGAGAGCATCCGCTTCAGGATCCTGCCTGTCAATTCTGTCGGTGCTTCGTCGGTTTTGTTCTTTGCAACGATCTGATTGAGTTTCTCGTTGACGGTCGCCACCGCCTCGTAGGTCAAATCATCTCCAAGAAGTGTATCCAGTACCTGCTTCATGCCCGTCTGCTGCGCGATCATAGTCGCTTCGGGTTCGCATTCCAAAAAGTCCTCGATGAGATTTGTGCATGGCTCGTTCGGCGTTTTTGTATAGTACAGGACATGATGCACATCGTTCGCACGCTCGGTGAAAACAGGGTACAGGAAACCTGTGGACGGTGCTTTGCTGATGACCGCATTTTTGTTTTCCTGCCGCAGAATCGCATCGTCAAACGTGTCGTAAACTAACGTACTTGTGACCTTTGCAACAGGGCAAAGTGCTGTCAGGATGTAGCGGAACACGGTGTCGGACTCGCCGTCCTCCTCGTCCATTTTCGTCTTGCGCGGCGTATCATACTGACAGTACGCGACCATGATAGCATAGGATTCGTCAGAATCGACCGCCTTTGCAATCTTGTCCAGATAGGTCTGCGCCAACTCCTCGTCTTTCAGTTCAGAACTCAGCACCTGCGCAAGAAATGTCTGCACACCGTCCTCGCCGTATGCATGATTTTTGAATGCCATTTCGGTGCTCTGCTTGCCAAGATTGCAGTTCAGAACCTTTTTCATCGTTTCGAACAGAATGTCCGCTTCAGGACCGGTCAGCTCGGTGTACTTGCGGATTTTCAGCGCACGCACATTCCGCTCGCTGTCAACAAATGCGGTCAGGATTCTGTCCATCGTAAAATATTTTGCTTCCGCACCAAAATGGTTGCGAATCTCACTCAATTCTTTACGGTTCATCGTTGTTCTCCTTTTCAAAATCGCGTATCTATGTAATTTATAATAGCGGCATATCCACACGCCACTTCATGATTATACCACAGCCCGCGCGGATTGTCAAGGCAGAAAAAACCGCAGTCAGACGAATCCGACTGCGGTTTTTGGATTATTTATTCATGTGCGCATTAAGTTTTGCGACCAGCTCGTTCACGTCTACACCGTGTACAGCGCAAGCATCTGCGAGAGATTCGCCGCGTGCGGACGGGCAGCCGAGGCAGTGCATTCCCATCTCCACAAAGAAGGGAGCGGTGCTGGCATCAGCGTCCAGAACGTCGCCGATGATGGATTCTTTTGTAATTTCCATGTTTCTCATCCTTTCTATGATACGATTATCCCCACAAACAGCGGAGATATACAAATGGAAAGGTGCAGCCGAACCGACTGCACCTGCATTTTCATTGAATTACTGCTCGTTCTTCATCTGAGCGTAGCATTCGCTGCAAAATACGTCACGGTCCTCCTTCGGGCGGAACGGAACCTTAGCTTCCTTGCCGCATCTTGCGCAGGTAGCTGTGAACATTTCGCGCTCGGTCTTGCCAGCGTTCTTGCGAGCATCACGGCAAGCCTTGCACTTCTTCGGCTCATTCTGGAAGCCTTTTTCTGCATAGAACTCCTGCTCACCGGCGGTGAATACGAACTCCTGTCCGCATTCGTTGCAAACTAAAGTCTTGTCTTCGAACATAATGATTTTCCTCACTTTTTGAATTTGGACCTCGGACGGATTTACGCCATCACTTTTGCTGTTCAACGCTGCGGGTTCAACACCCTACTCAAGCAAAATCGGTATGCAGGTGAAAAGGCATCGCGCTGGAAGAAATGCTCCCGGGTCATGTTTAATAGGTTCGCCATTTGGCCCCACCCCTTGGGAACAGCCGACCGGACTGCTGCGGGTGCGTTGTGAGGTTCTGCTCACTCGGCTGCCGTCTTATTCCGACTGTGCGGAACTGCTCCAAACGGCGCGGAGTTTCCGTTTTGCACGCAAAATCGCGTTATCCACGGATTTTTCGGAGATTCCCCTGCTGTCCGCAATCTCGGCATACGAATATCCGCTGAGGTACAAACTGAAAATCTCCTGTTCCAGTTTGGTCAGCACGGCTCGCATACGCTCATAAAGCTCCGAAATACGTTCTTTTTGTAGGTAGAGAAATTCGGGGGACTCGCCATCGCTCAAAAGCGATTCATCAATGGCATCCACATCATCAAGTGATACAGAACCATCGCCGTCTGCCCGACGTTTCTTTTCGAACGCAGAACGAATTCGGTTTTGAATGCAAACAGTTACAAAGGTTCGAAAGCTGACGTTTTTCTGCGAAGAAAACGCAGAAACTGCACCCACCAGTCCCCACAAACCTTCCTCAGCAAAATCATCGGCATCGGCAGAATTCTGCGCGAGCGTATTGGCGATGGAATGCACCACCCCATCATATCGCTGAATCAAAATTTGCAGAGCAAGCGGCTCTGCCACGGCAACACAAGCAAGCTCCTCATCGGACAGTTGTAAGAGAGCATCCCTGTTCATGCAATCATTCACAGAAATCCCCCATCCTTAGGCAAGCATCCTTGTTCGACCGCACATCGGCTATATGACCGCCGCGGAATCGTCAGAACACGACTCCGACTGAGCGATTATATTTATTATATTAGAAAACCGTTCAAATGTCAAGAATTATTTTAGCAAAATCTGTCAAATTGGCACTTTTGCTAATTTTGAGATGCTGTTTTAGTCACATCTTACAGACAATCATCCTCTGCAAAAGCCATTCTGCCCTCCGCAAAGAGATTCTTGCCATAGTTGTCGATGGTGACAAGCAGCGGAAAATCCTCAAATGTCAGTTTTTTGACGGATTCACAGCCCAAGTCGTCATACGCGATGACTTCGCAGGCTGTAATGTGTGCAGCTGCAAGCGCACCGGCTCCGCCGACCGCACAGAAATATACGCCGCGATTTCTTACGATTGCATCGCAAACAGCTTCGGAACGCTCTCCTTTGCCAATCATTGCAAGCAGGCCATTATCAAGCAGAAGCGGAGAAAACGGATCCATTCGGCTGGAAGTTGTTGGTCCGCACGCACCGATCGGGCGTCCGGGAGGCGCCGCTGTCGGTCCTGCAAAATAGATGACGGCATCCTGCAGCGGATACGGAAGCGGTTCTCCCGCTTTCATAGCAGCAACGATCCGTTTATGCGCGGCGTCACGCGAGGTATAGACCGTTCCTGAAAGCGTCACACGGTCGCCCGCGTGCAGCAAACGCTGTTCGCGGACGATCGTTGGCAATTCAGAAACTTTCAGACGGTAATTCATAGACTCCAACCGTCGTTGTTGTCAGCATTTTTTGCCAAATCATCGAAATTGAATTCGAAGTTTGCGCTGTTGCCATTGTTCTTCGAAGAAGAATCGCTGACCTTGCTGAAGCTCTTGGAAGCGACTTCGTCAAAGCTCTCGAAGCTCGGAACATCGTCCTCCTCGCCGACAGTCGAACGTGCATCGCCGATAACGTTCTTTGCTTCGCTCAGGCGGCCGCCTGCCTGCTCGGTGAGGTTTTCCAGCACCAGAGAAATTTCGTTGAATTTCTTTGCAACACCGTCGATTTCGCTGCGGAGCAATGCGCGGACCGTGCGAGCGGTATCGGTGGTTGTCTTGGTACGGCGTTCTGCATCTGCGAGGGAGCTGCGAACGGATTCTTCTGCATCTGCAACGGTCTTAATTGCCTTTGCGTCAGCATCGTTCAGCTTGCGTTCTGCTTCTTCGTTTGCATTCTTGATGGTTTCATCTGCCTGTGCATTTGCAGAATCAATGGTCTGCTTTGCCTGCTCTTCGGCGGATGCGATGGTCTGTTCAGCCTTAGAAGTTGCTTCTGCGATAATGGACTCAGCCTGTTCGTTTGCTTCAGCAATACGCTTGTCAGCCTTCTGTCTTGCTTCGGTAGCGACTTTCTTTGCGGTCATCTGCGCTTCCATAAAGAGTGCGCCCATATCCATGCCGCCGTCATCGCCGTTTTCTTTCAGTTCTTCGATCTGGCTGTTGAGTTCTTCAATTTCGCGTGTTTTTTCAGAAAGTGCAGCATTCTGTTCTGCGATCACAGACTCGAATTCTGCGATTTTCTGCAAATCTGCTTCGCTCGAACCGGCTGCTGCTTCATCGATCATCAGGTTCTTTGCGTCCAGTTCTGCTTTCAGAGAAGCCAGTTCTGCTTCATATTCTTCAATTTTCGTCTGCAAAGCAGCATCTCCGCCACCTGCCAGCGATGCTTCATTCAAATCCGAACGGAGCGCATCGTTATCGTTTTTCATAGCTTCCAGCTGAGAATTCAGAGAAGCTACTTCTTCCTGGCTCAGAGAAAGTTCTGCCTTGACAGATTCCAAATCAGCTTTTGCGTCAATCAGGCGAGCGTTCATTTCATCCACTTCCGCCTGTGCCTTTGCAAGTTCCTCGGAGGAAACTGCGCCATCGCCGTTTGCATCAATGACAGGACGGTTTTTCAGTTCTTCCTGTGCGGCACGGAGCTGATTCTTCGCGGTACCGAGTTCGCCGCGCAGACGAGTCATCTCGTCCTCGTATTCTTTTTCCTGTGCAGCAGTCAGGCCGCCGCCGGATTCAGCTTTCTTTGCAAGGTCGTCACGTTCTTCCTCAAGGGCATAGATTTTTGAATTCAGTTCATCGACATACGCCAATACATCTTCCTTCACAAAACCGCCCATTCTGGCTGTTCTCAATACAGTTGGCTGATCCATAATTTCGCTCCATTTCTCCGCAAACAAACATGATATTTTTTCGGTATCTCACGTCTTTCGACATCATGCCGGCTGCGGTTCATAGCATGACGGTATGCCTTGCACACGCAGAGATACCTATTGCGTTTTGTAACTCTTTCATCTTACCATATTTTGATTCGATTTTCAATATACATATCATACAATTATTTGTCCTGTTTTTGGGCATTTTCACAAAGCTCACGTATTTGCGTAGAAATCATATCATTTTGCCAACAAATTACCCTATCGGATTTTCAACGTTTTATATTGTATTTTCAATTCTCCATGCTCATTTTTCATACAAAAAAACAGACCGCCCAATCGGACGGTCTGCACACTTTTCATTATTTTTTGTCGAGGATCTTGAAGATCTCGGAGAGGTCATCCTCATCGTCATTCAGACGCGGAATGGAACCGAGGGAAGCAGCCTGTGCAGGAATGCTGGAAATGACAGGCTTGCGGGGATCAACGGAAACAAAGCCGTCAACGAGCGGATTGTTAATAGCGATCACATCGTTCTGGGCAGCCTGTGCAGCAGCCTCGGGATCGTCGTAACCTGCGGCGATGACGGTAATTACCATCTCGTCGTTCATCTCCTCCTTGAAAGCGGTACCGAAGATGAATTCCACGCCCGGAGCAGCGGTTTCGGTGATCATCTTTGTTGCGGTATCGACTTCGGTCGAGAGGACATCCTCGCTCATTGCGATATTGATGAGCAGACGCTTTGCACCGGTGATCGAGGTTTCGAGCAGCGGGCTGGAGATAACTGCGGAAGCAGCTTCTTCTGCCTTGTTCTTGCCCTGACCTTGTCCGATTGCCATATGTGCATAGCCTGCGCCCTTCATGATGGTCGAAACGTCAGCAAAGTCGAGGTTGATATAGCCATCTTCCACGATGAGGTCGGAGATGGACTTGACACCGGTTCTCAGGATGTCGTCTGCCATTGCGAAGCTCTCGCGCATGGTCAGAGGCTTGTCCACACCGACGAGCAGACGCTCATTCGGAATGACGATCAGAGAATCGACGTACTTTTTGAGTTCTTCGATACCGCGTTCAGCCTGACGCATTTTCTGCTCGCGCTCGAATGCGAACGGCTTTGTGACAACTGCAACGGTGAGGATACCGAGTTCCTGTGCGATCTGTGCAACAACAGGAGCTGCGCCCGTACCGGTACCGCCGCCCATACCTGCGGTAATAAAGATCATGTCTGCACCCTTGAGTGCATTGCTGATCTCATCGCGGTTTTCTTCTGCGGACTGGGAACCGACCTCAGGCTTGTTGCCTGCGCCGCGGCCCTTTGTCAGCTTTGCGCCAATCTGGATGCGGGTCGGTGCTTTCGAATTCAGCAGAGCCTTTGCATCAGTATTGACAGCGATATATTCGATATTTTTCACATCTGCGGACACCATGCAGTCGAGGGCGTTTCCGCCGCCGCCGCCCACGCCGACAACTTTTATATTGACCTGCGGGTCAAACGAATCCTCATAAACAAAATCAGTCATCAATGTTCCTCCATTCGACAGCCTGAAAATCGACCGGATTGCGCCGTCTAGTTATATAGCTATATTCTACCACATTTTATTTGTGATTGCAAGCCTATTTTTAACTTTTTTCCGATTTCCAAACAATTATACAAATTTCAAATTTATTCCTGTTCGTTTGTTGTTATTTCTGCCGTTTCTTCTGTCGGCATTGTGTGTACGACCTGTGCAGAATCGTCGGAAATCTCCGAAATCTGGTTGTTACCGACCATTTTCAGGTGGTAGTTCTTGTCCTGATTCAGCTCCGAAATGGTTCTTGCTGCAAACCGCAGTTTGTATTCCGCGTCATTGGAATTGCCCATTTCAAACAGTACCTTATCGCCGAACTGCACATGGATCTCATAGATATCCGACATATCCAGCGAATAGATGCCTGCATCGGGATTCATCGAAACTGCCTTGGTCAGCGTATTCAGCACGGCATTTTTCTCTGTCACATTCGATTCGAGCTGCTTGCCGGGAGTGTCCGTTGCCGGCTCATAGCCCTCGATGATCAGCAGTCCCTCCTGCGGTTTTTCAACCGTTTCGAGGATCTTTCCCGAACTGCTGACCAGCAGATAGCCGAAGCTGTATGTAATGTTTGCAATCGGCTCCGACTTCGTCACAGTGATCTCAACTGTGGACGGGAACTTCTTCTTTACGGTCACATCTTCTGCATAAACAAGCGAATCTCGGATGTTTTTCGCGGAGAATGTCGTGTCGAGCCGCACAAGGTTTTCGCCGCCCTTGATGCCGCTCAGGGATACGATGCGGCTGTCGTCATACTGCGTTCCATTTTTCACTTCGATGCGCGTAACATTAAAGAAAAACGTCATGGATAGTGAAATTCCGACGCCGACAACCAGCAGCACCACAAGCAGGATATTGATCGCCTGATGCCTTGTACGGCGATGTTTCCGCTTGCTGCTTTGCTGTCTTTTGACATTTGTTTTTACCACATCTCGCATTCGGTTTTGGCTCCTCTCTGATTTCAAAGTTCGGGTTGCGCAATTTTCTCCTGTGGAAAACTCAGGGCATTTCTGTCCTGACTTCCCACAGTTTCCACATAGTTTTCAACAGAGTTTTTGCACTCACAGGCTGTTTTTGACACGAATTCCGACTGTCTTTCAACATTTCAGGGGCTTTTCAACATGGTTTTCCACATTTTCTGTGGAATAGCCCTGCGTTTTCACGTAGAATTCAAGAAAAAGACAGCCGCTTCGCCGCAGCGCCCAGACTGTGGAAAGTTTCCGCAAAATCCTCATATCCGCGGTCCAGATGCTGCAAGCCGCGAATGACCGTTGTGCCTTCTGCCTGCAATGCCGCGACTGCAAGTGCCGCACCTCCGCGCAAATCCATCGCTTCGACCTCTGTACCGTGCAGCGGATTGCCTCCGCAGATGACTGCCGTCCGTCCCGAAACACGAATCTCTGCACCCATGCGAAGTAATTCACCTACGTGCTTAAAGCGACTTTCGAAAATGGTTTCCTCCAGCAGGCTTGTGCCCTTTGCGCGGCAAAGCACCGCAGTCAGCAGCGCCTGTGCATCTGTTGGAAAAGCAGGATACGGCAATGTCCGCAAACAACGTATCGGCTTCAAATTCGTGCCAGCATCAAGATAGATCCGTTCGCTGCACCGTCCGATACGGCAGCCTGTTTGTTCCAGTGCCGCAAGACAGGACTCCAAGTCCTGTGTCCTTGCCTCGCGGACACATATCGTACCGCCAGCCGATGCCCCTGCACATAGCAATGTCATCGCCGCAATACGGTCAGGCATCACGCGGTATGTTGTCCCGTACAGTTTTTTGACTCCCTGAATACGGACAATGCTCTCGCCCGCGCCCTGTATCTTCGCGCCGCAGGCATTCAAAAATGATGCAAGGTCAGCAATTTCAGGTTCCCGCGCCGCACCTGTCAGAATCGTATCGCCGTCTGCAAGCACCGCCGCCATCAGAACATTTTCCGTCACGCCGACTGACGGATATGCAAGCGTCAGGTTTGTACCTTTCAGTTTTGCCGCCCGACATACGATTTTTCCGTCCGTTTCGGTGATCTTTGCACCCATCCTCTGCATAGCATCCAGATGGAGGTCGATCGGACGCGGCCCCAGTTCACAGCCGCCCGGCATTGTCAGCGTACATTCACCCATCCTGCCGAGCAATGGTCCCAGAAACATGATCGACGACCGCATTTTCCGCATATCGCTGTCGGGAATCTCTGCGGAACTGACACCGCTCCCGTCCGCTGTCACCGTATGTCCCTGCATCTGTGCCGTACATCCGATACGGTTCAGGATCCGACACGCTGCACAAACATCCGTCAGCCGCGGAACATTTTCCAGCACCGAAATGCCGTCACAGAGTATCGCTGCCGCCATCAGCGGAAGTGCGCTGTTTTTCGCGCCCTGTACCGTGACTTCTCCGTGCAGCGGCTTTCCGCCTGTGATATGTATAACATCTTCTGCCATCTGCGCTCACCTCCGACAAGTTCGGCATTTCTGCCGTTCATGCCCTATGATATGCGCCAGCCGATGATTTGTGATTTACGCTTTTTTACGCGCAAGCAGCGGTTCCAGCACCGCCCAGATCCGCTCGTCCACATCTGTCAGCGCAAGCGCACCCGCACGCTGTCCCATCAGCATCCGCTTTTCGGGTTCTTCATAAAGATGTGCAACGGCATTTTTCAGCCGTTCAAGTGTCAGATCTTTTTGCTCGATGACCATTGCCGCACCTGCCTTGCCAAGCACCATTGCATTGTGGTACTGGTGGTTTTCTGCGGCTGTCGGATACGGAATCAGTACCGATGCCCGTCCGACCGCTTCCAGTTCGCTCAGCGTCGATGCGCCTGCACGGCAAATGACCACATCCGCCGCCGCCAGGCAGACATCCATATCATGAATATACTCCGACACACGAATTCTCGTGTCTTCCGGTTTCACGCCCTTTTCCAGCAGCATCGCATTGAATGTATCTTTGCCGTTTTTGCCGTATGCGTGAATATGATTGATCTTCATATCGGAATTCAGATGCCATGCCATCAGGTCAGGCATCAGGTCGTTCAGACATTTTGCACCCTGACTCCCGCCGAATGACAAAATCGTCATGCCGTCAGAAAATCCGAGCATTTGTCTTGCCTGTTCGCGGCTTCTCTTTTTGATCGCACCACGCACGGGAAGTCCCGTCACGATGACATTTTTGCAATCGGGGAAATACTGCTTTGCGGCTTCAAAATTGACCATGACCGCATCCGCCTTTTTCGACAGCAGCTTATTGGTCACACCTGCAAAAGCATTCTGTTCGTGGAGTGCTGTCGGTATGCCAAGCTGCTGTGCAGCACGAATCACAGGACCTGCCGCATAGCCGCCTGTGCCGATCGCCAGATCCGGTTTGAAATTCCGAATAATTTCCTTCGAACGGGAACCTGCGGTCATCAGATAGCCGACTGCTTTTACATTGCGTTTGATACTGTCAAGCGACAGGTCACGCTGAAAGCCTGCGACCTTCACAAACTCGATCTTGTACCCTGCCGCAGGGACAAGTTCCGCTTCCATGCCGTTTGGTGTTCCGGCAAACAAAAATTCCGTATCGGGTTTATGTGCCGCAATCGTTCCTGCGATTGCAAGACCGGGGTTGATGTGTCCGCCCGTTCCGCCGCAGGCAATCAATACTCTCATGTTTTCACCTATTCCTTATTCTTTCCCTTATTCCAGCTTTGCCTGTCGGGATATATTCAGCAGAATTCCCATTTCGCAAAGCTGCATGACCAATGCTGTACCGCCGTAGGAGAAGAACGGCAGCGAAATACCTGTGTTCGGGATCGCATTGCTGACAACCGCAATGTTCAGCAGTGCCTGCAAGCCGATGTGCATGGTCAGACCGATGGCAACCAGCATACCATACTTGTCTTTCGCTTTTGCCGCGATATAGAAACCGCGGAAAATCAGCAGACAGAACAGCAGAATGACTGTTGCAGCACCGACAAATCCGAATTCTTCACAGAGGATCGCAAATACAAAGTCGTTCTGTGCTTCGGGGAGATACTGATACTTCTGACGCGAAGCACCAAGTCCCAGTCCGAACATTCCGCCCGAACCGATCGCAATCAGCGACTGACAGGTCTGCCATGTTTCTTTCTTCATATATTCCTCGTTGAACGGGTCACGCCACGAGAGGATTCGCACCTCGAAATAGCCCATGCCCTTGACTTTTATGAGGAACATGACAACAGCGAACAATACCACGCCTGCCACCGCACAGAGGATTGCAAAATGCGCAGGCTTTGCGCCGCCGACAAACAAAAGTGTCAGCGCAAGTACCGTAATAATGATGGTACCCGAAATATGCGGTTCTGCGACCATCAGCAGATCAACGATGCCAAGCATCGCCATGAACGGGATAATGCCGTACTTGAATTTGTGCATCCGCTCGGAGTTTCGGTCGATCAGCAGGGAAAAGAACAGAACGATCGCCACTTTCATCAGCTCGGACGGCTGGAACTGCATTCCGTTTTCGCCGCCGATGACCAGCCATCGCTGTGCACCGTTGACCTCTTTACCGATAAACAAAACCAGTATCAGCAATATAATACCGATCAGAAACGCTGAACCTGATACGATCAGTTTCTGGAAAATATGATAGTCTACAAAAAAGCTGAAAATCAGCATGGCAACAACACCGATGCCTGCAAAAAGCAACTGTCGGGATGCGTAGAAAGTACCCGAAAGTCCGTCTGCGACCGCCTCAGGGTAGGAGGCGGAAAACATCATCGTAATGCCGATGACCAACAGCGCAACGACGATCGCAAACAGCGCACCGTCCATATCGCCCTTTACAAACCGAAAGCCGCGCCCGACTTTGCCGCTGCGGCTCTTGGAATTCATGGACTTCACTCGTTCAGGCATTTTGCAGCCTCCTTTTCGTAAGATTTCTTTCGGATACTCAGAAGCCTGCGTAGTGGTTGACAGCAAATACCGCACCGAATACTGCACAAAGCAGTCCGAACAGAGAGAATACCGTCACGATCTTGTATTCGCTCCACTTGCAAAGCTCAAAATGGTGGTGGATCGGAGACATCTTGAAAATTCTTCTGCCCTCACCGTAGCGTTTTTTCGTGTACTTGAAATAGCCGACCTGCAAGACCACGCTGAGTGCTTCCAGAACATAGACCAGTCCGACCAGTACCAGCAGCAAGTGCATATGCAGGACAATTCCGATCGCCGCAAATGCACCGCCCAGATACATTGAACCCGTGTCACCCATAAAGCATTTTGCAGGGTGGAGATTCCAGACGAGAAAACCGATGCAGCCGCCTGCAATGGTGATCGGATAGAGTGCAATGTCATACTGCTTGAACACGCCGCTGATGATCGTCAGGGCAAGCATTGAAATCGTTGTCACAGAGCCGCAAAGTCCGTCTACACCGTCAGTCAGATTGACCGCGTTGGACAGATAATACATCAGCGCAATGACCACAGGATAGTAGAAAATATGGAAATCGATCCGGAAGAACATGAAGTCAATGACTGTGGAACGGTCACCCAGCAGGTATAGAATACCCAGAAGTCCCGCACATAATACAAGCTGTGCAGCGGTTTTTTGTACTGCTGTCAAACCGAGATTCTGCTTTTTCACCGCTTTGATGTAGTCGTCTGCAAAACCGATACAGGAATACAGCAGTGAAAAGATCACCAATGCCAGCAGTTTCCAGCCGCTCGCAGGAATACTCTCTGCAAGTTCTGTACTGCCGCTGCCTGTCATGCGCCAGATTGCATAGAACAGAGCGGTCGAAACCACGCTGCCGACAATAAACAGGAAACCGCCCATGATCGGTGTTCCCTGCTTCGATTTATGCCACGCAGGTCCTTCTTCCAGAATCGTCTGTCCGAAGTGAATTTTCCGCAAAAACGGAATCAGCGCAACACCGCCAAAACCTGCAATCGCCATCGACAACAGCGCGGCACAGAATATCATCCAAATCTTCATAGTATCCTCCAAGTGTTCAAAACCTGACGCTTACAGACGCTGTAAGCCCTCTGCGACCAGTTCGCGTTCATCCATGTGCAGCTTCACGCCGCCCTCGATGATCTGATAATCCTCGTGGCCTTTGCCTGCCAGCAGTACGACATCGCCTGCTTTTGCCTGCTGCATCGCAAGGAAGATCGCTTCTGCACGGTCAGGTTCGGCAATGTACGGTGTGTCACAGCCTTCCAGTCCGACAATAATATCCTGCATGATCTGCAGCGGATTCTCATCTCTGGGATTGTCGGAGGTCACGACGATAAGGTCGGCATATTTTGCCGCCGCTTTTGCCATTTTCGGGCGTTTGGTCGCATCGCGGTTTCCGCCGCAGCCAAACAGCGCAATGATCTCCCCCTGCACGCATTCGCGCAGAGAAGAAAGTGTCTTTTCCAGCGCGTCAGGCGTATGGGCATAGTCACAGATCACAGAGAATTCTTTCCCCGTCGGAATGACCTCGCATCTGCCGCGGACACCGCCGTATTCTTTCAGCATCTCACACATGGATGCGGTCGGGATTCCGAGGCGTTTGCCTGCCGCCATTGCCGCCATGACATTATAGATATTGAACAGACCGATCATCTTCATGCGGACAGCCAGTTCTTCGCCGTCCAATGACAGAGAAAACTCCGTGCCCCCGTCGCCAAGCGTCCAGTCTTTTGCGGTAATGTCTGCGGAAGTGCCGTTTTCTGCCAGGCGGTAGCTGCGCTTTTCACAGGTGATCTCGTCAAAGAGTCTTGCACCGTATTTATCTGCCGTATTGACGATCGCATAATCGCAGCGCAAAAACAGCAGTTTCTTCGCCTGATAGTAATTTTCCATCGTGCCGTGTATGTCCAGATGGTCCTGCGTCAGGTTCGTAAAGATCGCGGTGTCGAAATGTGTCGGGCCGATGCGGTGCTGTTCCAAACCGAAAGAGGAAACTTCCATCACAACGGTATCACAGCCTGCATCCGCCATTTTTTTAAGCAGAGAGAAATATGCATCTGTCAGCGGTGTGGTGTTCGGAGAGGGAAGAATCTCCTCGCCGATCTCATACTGTACCGTACCGATCAGACCGACCTTGTGCCCTGCTTTTTTCAGCATCTGCTGCATGACAGTCGCAATGGTCGTTTTGCCGTTCGTACCTGTCACGCCGACGAATTTCATCTTTCGTTCGGGATGTCCGTACCAAGCCGCACACAGATCGCCATATGCCGCATGGGTATTCTCCACGAGGATCTGACGGTCGCCCAGTCCCAGATCACGCTCTGCGATCACACATACAGCACCTTTTTCCAGCATTTCTGCCGCTGCCGTATGCCCGTCAAAATGTCCGCCCTTGATGCAGACAAAAATCATTCCGTCACATACATTTTTCGTATTGTCCGTCACGCCGCTGATCTCACAGTTCGGAAGCGGCGTTGACAGGTTTTCCAGAATGTCGTATAATTTCATCTTACACGCCTCACATATCAGCCTGACTGGTCGCTTGAACCGTAGTTCAGTTCGACCACAGACCATTTCGTAACTTTCGTGCCGCCCTCGATGCTTTGCAGCAGCACCTTAACATCACTTCTGGATGTCGATGCACCCTTGGCAACATAGTTCAGTCCGACCTGTTCCAGTTTCGCATTCGCTTCTGCCGCGGTCAGACCGACAACACTCGGCACGGTAACATATTCTTCTGCCGTGCTGTTTTCTGTGTACAGCAGCACAGTACCGCCCTGGGATACCTTGGAACCTGTGATTGGTGTCTGCATATTGACAATATCGCCCTCACCGATGACTTCGTATTTCAGACCGTCCTCAGTCAATGCGGCTTCTGCTTCCTCAACACTCATGTCGATCAGCATTTTCACCTTGACGTCAGGATTCTCACCGGAATCGTCTGCATAATATCCAAGATACGGAAGTGCTTTTTCCATGATCTCACGCGCATACGGAACGGCAACCGTTGAACCGTAGTACCGTTCATCAAAGCCGTAGGGTTCATCCGCGACAACCAGCAGTACGATCTCAGGATCATCGACAGGTGCAAAGCAGCAGTACGATGCGATAAATTTCATATCCGCAGCAGTATAGCCGCCCATCAGCTTCTGTGCTGTACCGGACTTACCGCCGATCTGATAACCCTTGATGTATGCATTCGAACCGCCGTTATTCTCAACGACCGCCTGCAATGCCTTTCGCATTTCCGCAGATGTTTCTTCGGAAATGACCTGTCGGCGTACTTTTTTCTCGTTGCTGAGGACGACATTTCCTTCGCCGTCTACAATTTTGCTGACCAGATAAGGTTTCAGCAGGTAACCGCCGTTGACAACTGCGGCGTAGCCTGTGACCATTTCGATCGGGGACAGAGAGTTGGTCTGTCCGAACGAACTGGATGCCAGTTCAACCTCGCCCATACGGGATACGGGACAATAGACCGAACTTGTTTCACCGGGCAGGTCAATGCCTGTTTTTTCTGTCAGACCGAACGCCTCGAAATACTGACAGAACAGTTCTTTTCCAAGCCGCTGTCCGATGCTGATAAATGCCGGGTTACAGGAATTCGTCAGGATCTCCTCAAAGGTTTCTGTACCGTGTCCGGAATGTTTCCAGCAGTGGATCGGTGTTCCTGCGACATCGACCTCGCCGCTGCACTGGAATGTATCATCGTAAGTGATGACATTTTCCTCCAAGCCGCTGGATGCGGTATAGACCTTGAATACCGAACCGGGGATGTAGGTTTCTGATACACATTTGTTGCGCCATTGGGTTTCGCGCTGTGCGGCAATCGCCTCATTGCGTTCATCCTCATCGAGAATCTGGTTGATCTCAGCGAGAACGTCCTTATCGTAAATGGCATACGGATCATTCAAATCAAAACCGCCGACCGATGCCATTGCCAGCACCGCACCCGTCTTTGCATTCAACATGATACCGCAGCCGCGCTTTTCGACCTTGAAGGTTTCGACCATATCCGTCAGCGCATTTTCCACATAGGTTTGCAGCGTCATATCGATCGTCAGGTAAATGTCATCGCCGTCCTCTGCCTCGTAGGTTTTGGAATAGCGGTACGGCATTTCATTGCCGTTGGCGTCCTTTGCGGTTATGGTCTTTCCGTCGATACCCGACAGATAATCGTTATAATAGGATTCAATGCCGTACATACCGTTTCCATCGGCATTATTGAAACCGATGACCGATGCCGCAAGTTCGTTTTGCGGATAATACCGTTTGGTATCGGGTTCTCTGGTGATCGACGAAAACGCAGGGGTTCGTTCGCTGCCCTGAATCGGCACCGCATTGACATATTCAAGAATCTTGTCTGCTGTATTTTTCTCGACCTGTTTTTTCAGGACTACATAGTTGCTCTTTGCATCAAACGCTTCGCGCACCTTGCGCTGGTCTACTTTCAGCTGGTCTGCAAGATACAGGATCAGCTGTTCTTTCAGCTTTTCGGTGTCTACGATATCCGCAGAAACCAGCTCGCCGTCCGCCTTTTTCTTATCTGCGGTTTCTCTCAGCGTCTGGTTCTTATCCTCGATCGACTTGATCTCGCTGCGGAACAAACCGGGATCCACGTAGATACGATACACAGTCGCGCTCTGTGCAAGAATCGTTCCGTTGGTATCATAAATAGAACCGCGCTTTGCAGGAATCTCGATCGTACCGAACTGTCTGGAATTTGCCATGTCGATAAAGTCGTCATGCTGCAATACGCTGATAGAAAAAATATTGACAATCAGAGCGCCAGCCATAATCAGCGTTGCGGTCAGGATCAGACCGTTGGCGCGGATTTTCATACTTTGAGAAGGACGCTCCGCCTGCTTTTTTGTGGCAGACCGCCATTTTCTCGATTTTCTATATTTTTTGCCTTCCGGCGTCTGCTCAGGCATTGGGTACTCCTTTCACGGGATATGCACATTCGGAAAAAAGAAAAAAGGGCGGTGATGCTATGTTCCCCGCCCGTCCGAAGTGATGCCGCTGCGGACAGGCATGGTTTATATGTTTGACCGTCCGAGCTTTTTCTCATTTCTTCTGTTTTCTTCTGTTCTACACACTAAATTTGATTTTTGCTTTCTTTTTTGGTTGGGCGTTTCCCCGTTCCGTCTATTTTATGTTACTCGCCCTTGATAAATTCCCAGAAATTCACCAGCCGTTCGCGAATCTTTACAAAAAAACCTGCTTCCTCTTCCGCGATCACGACTTCGTCCTCGGTTTGAAGCTGAATATACTGGATCTGATATTGGTCGAGCTGTTTTAAGCCCAGCACATTTTCTGCATAATCCGCCACATTCTTGATGGTCATTTTGCCTTCCATTTCGGAGTGCATACTGACATTCTTTGCAAGTGTGTCGTCATACTTCGCCTGTGCCTTTGAGATCTCAGAATACAGTTCATTCGTCTGGACACGACCATAGATCACCAGACCGACCAAGCCCATTGCACAAATACCGAGAAGAACGGCCTTTGCAGAAGACGCTCTCCGTCTGGATACACGCGGGTGCATCTGATTCGTATAGCGTTTTCCGCTGACGCGCTCGGGAATCGCCTTCTTTTTGAGGGTGATCTCCATTGTGACGGGTTTATGCGGTGTGACCGTTTTCTCCGTTTGCTGCATTTGGGATACTTCCGGCAGAATTCGATCTGTCTGCGGCTTCAAAGGTGTTTCTGTGGGATTTTCTTTTGGTCTGGCAGCTTTTGCACGGTTTTCCGCACTTTTCTTCTGCCGTTCACGTTTTGCGCGTTTCGCTTCCTCCACAGGATTCGTTTTCGGTTTTTTCGGAGCAGACTTTTTCTTTGCCGGTCCGGATTTTTCTCGATTCTCACGGGAAAGCTTCATCCGCTGTTCCTGCGTCAAAAGCGGTTCTCTCGAAATTTTCTTCGGATATTCTTCCAGCAAAACGGCAAAGCCTCCTTTCCGATACGCGCAGCGTATTTGGGTTCTGCTTTTTTGCAAACGGCGCTTTTATATTTCCGCCTGTCTGCTCTCGTTTTGGGTAACTTGTCTTCTTTGTTCTTTTGTTTTTTATTTTTTAATGATCGCACGCAGTTTGGCACTATGGCTTCTGGAATTCAGTTCCAGTTCCTCCTGCGATGCAACAATAGGTTTTCTGTGTACCAATTCGCCTTTCGGCTTTTTTCCGCAGACACAGACAGGGAATTCCGGCGGACAGGTACAGCCTGTACACCATCCTGCAAACGTCTGCTTAACAATGCGGTCTTCCAGACTGTGGAACGTCAGAATGACCAGTCTGCCGCCCGGTTTGAGGGATGCAAAAGCCTCCTCCAAAGCAATCGTCAGACAGTTCAGTTCATCATTGACCGCAATTCGAATCGCCTGAAATGTTTTCTTGCACGGGTTTTTCTCCCGTCTGACCTTCGCCGGCACGCCTTGTTTGATCAGTTCAGCCAGTTCCAGTGTGGTTTCGATCGGCTTTTGTTCTCTCGCCGCGACGATCTGTGCCGCGATTCCACGGGCATATTTTTCTTCTCCGTAGGTAAAGAGAATGTGCGCCAGTTCCTCTGCGGACAAGGTGTTGACCAGATCCGCCGCGGTACGCCCGCTTTGCGACATCCGCATATCCAGCGGCGCATCCTGATGATAGGAAAAACCTCTGGAAGCATCATCCAGTTCGTGACTGCTGACGCCAAGATCCAGAAGAATGCCCTCCGCCTGCAAATTCCGTTCGCGCAGCACTTCGCCGAGTGTTGTGAAATTTGCATGGATGAGAGTTGCAGGAAGTCCGTACAGCCGTTTTGAGGCCTGTGCGATCGCATCGGGGTCCTGATCCATTGCAAACAGCCGGCCGCCGTCTGTGAGCTTTGAGGCTATCGCATGGGAATGTCCGCCGCCGCCTGCCGTACCGTCCAGATAAATGCCGTTCGGTTTGACATCCAGATCCGCCAAAACCTCATCCAGCATGACCGGTCGGTGGTATTCGTAGGGGCTTTCCATTACATCACCTCTGCCATCAATGCGTTTGTCGATTCTGCCTTTTCGGCATCATCCGCAAGGAAGCGTTCTTCGTCCCAGATTTCGGCATAGTCACCGACACCGATAATGGCGACTTTGCCTGTCAGTCCTGCGTGCTTGCAGAGTGCTTCGGGGATAGAGATTCTGCCAAGTTTGTCCGGTTCCAGCGTTTCTGTCGCAGAAAGACAATGACGATTCACCTGCTTCAGTTTGTTGCCGCGAAAGTTTTCTTTCAGCTCGTTGCAGAATTCATCGTAGCCTTCTTCGGAGTTCACAAGGAGATAGCCCAGTCCTTCGGTGTCAGGTGTCACGTAAAGGGTGCTGCCGAGTTTTGCCAGATACTGCGCAGGAAAACTCATACGTCCGCGTGCGTCTATCGTCGCGGTCTTTTTGCCTGAGAGTCTGGCTGCCACGCGGAGTCCCCCTTTCGTTCGCACACCGTCAATCCGAGACATTCGGACTGCGGTTCAGCCTTTGCGGAGCATACCTGTTCCGCAAAGCTGCTGAGCCGCAGCCAGAAGCCTCAAAATCGCCGAAGCGAAAATCTTTTGTTCTAACACTACACATCGGGGAATGTATTTTTGTTTTTGATGGAAGTTTTGCCAATCATTGCCAAAACTTGCCAATTCTTCCCCATTACAGACTCATTATACTACTCACGGTTAAATTTGTCAAGAATTTTCCGACGAGGAAAATGTAGAATTGTTGTTTATATTTTTAGTGATACTGTACAAAAGAACATTCATTCGCACAGATGAAATCAGATCCATATTTGCATAATTTATATGTAGATACGTAGTTTCCACGAATTGAATGAAAAAGTGAGCAAAAACAGGCCGCTTTGGCGGCAACACAATATTTAGTGTTATCCGACGGTATACGACAAAATACCACAACATCCCAGAATAGAGTTTTTCGCAATGAATTCTCACGGCAAATTTGCCAATCGTTACCCAAAAGGCAAATATCGCGTTCAGATTTGCCAATCGTTACCAATTTCTTGACTTTTTGCCTATCGTATGATATAATGACAAAAATGAAGAAGGTGAAAATATGTTTCGGGAAATCCAATACGATGATTTTGATGGACTGATGCAGCTTTACACGCAACTCCATGACAACCCGTTTCCTGCGAAAACGCAGGAAATTCTGACACTCTGGCAGCAAATTCTCGATGACCGTAACCACCATATTATCGTTGCAGAAGAAGACGGCTGTATTGTTTCCAGCTGCGTTTGTGTCATCATTCCAAACCTGACGCACGGACAGCGTCCCTACGCACTGATCGAGAATGTCATTACTGACGAAGCGCACCGCGGAAAAGGCTTGGCATCTGCTTGTCTGAATTACGCAAAGGACATTGCCGTTCATGAAAACTGCTATAAGATGATGCTGCTGACCGGTTCCAAACTTGACAGCACCCTTCGCTTCTATGAACGGGCAGGCTACAATAAAAACGACAAAACAGCGTTCATTCAATGGCTGTAAAAAAGGAGAATACAAATGAATCTTTACATGAAACAAAAGGTCTTTTCGTGGGGCGATAAATTCACCGTGTTTGACGAGGAATCACAGCCGAAGTATCTTGTCAAGGGCGAGGTGTTCTCCCTCGGAAAAAAGCTGCATATCTATGACACCGCTGAAAACCAACTCGGATTTATCCATCAGAAACTGCTCGCATTGATGCCGCGGTATTTCTTCGAGCAGAATGGCACACAAGTCGCTGAAGTCAACAAGAAAATTGCGTTGTTCCGTCAGAAATACATTATCACGCCGCAAGGCTGGGAGGTCGATGGCAACTTCTTTGAGCACGACTACACCATTTCCGCCAACGGACAGAACATCGCAACCATCAAAAAAGAATGGTTCACGTTTGGCGATGCTTACCATATCAATATTTCTGATGATGTCGATGAATTAACCGTTCTCGCTGTCGTTCTCATCATAGATGCGTGCAACGAATCGAACAACACTAGCAGCGCAAATAATTAAAGTGTATTCCCTATTTCAATAAGAAAAGGCGGAGTTGCAACACTCCGCCTTTTCTTTCACATTCTGAATAACGCAAAAAATCCGCTGTACCTTACGATACAGCGGATTTTTGTTGTTGGAAATTATTCGTTGATGTCGATAACAACACCAGAACCAACAGTTCTGCCGCCCTCACGGATAGCAAAACGGAGACCCTTTTCGATAGCGATCGGAGTGATCAGCTCAACAGCGATCTCGATGTTATCGCCAGGGTTGCACATCTGAACGCCATCCGGCAGAGTGATGATACCGGTAACGTCAGTTGTACGGAAATAGAACTGCGGTCTGTAGTTGGTGAAGAACGGCTTATGACGACCGCCTTCTTCCTTCTTCAGAACGTAAACCTGACCCTTGAACTTGGTGTGCGGCTGGATGGAGCCGGGCTTGCACAGAACCTGTCCTCTTTCGATGTCCTTACGAGCGATACCACGGAGCAGAGCACCGATGTTGTCGCCTGCCTCTGCATAATCCAGAGTCTTGCGGAACATTTCCAGACCGGTTACAACGGTAGAACCCTTTTCTTCCTTCAGACCAACGATTTCGACGGTCTCGCCAACCTTAACCTGACCACGCTCAACACGGCCGGTTGCAACAGTACCACGGCCGGAAATGGTCATGGTGTCCTCAACAGGCATCAGGAACGGCTGGTCAGCCTTACGGTCAGGAGTCGGGATATAATCGTCAACTGCATCCATCAGTTCCTGAATGCAAGCATAAACAGGATCGGAAGGATCGGTAGAAGAGGAATCCAGAGCCTTGAAAGCAGAACCCTTGATGATCGGAATGTCATCGCCAGGGAATTCGTACTTGGACAGGGTGTCGCGGATATCCATCTCGACGAGGTCGATGAGCTCTTCGTCATCAACGAGGTCGGTCTTGTTCATGAATACAACGATTGCAGGAACGCCAACCTGACGAGCGAGCAGGATGTGCTCTTTGGTCTGAGCCATCGGGCCATCGGAAGCAGCAACAACCAGGATTGCGCCGTCCATCTGAGCAGCACCGGTGATCATGTTCTTGATATAGTCAGCGTGACCAGGGCAGTCAACGTGAGCATAGTGACGCTTGTCAGTCTCATACTCAACGTGAGCAGTGTTGATTGTGATACCACGTTCGCGCTCTTCCGGAGCCTTATCGATCATGGAATAGTCCTCAAACTTTGCCTGACCCTTCATTGCCAGATACTTAGTGATCGCAGCAGTAGTAGTGGTCTTGCCGTGGTCAACGTGGCCGATCGTACCGATGTTGACATGGGGTTTGTTACGTTCGAAATGTTCTTTTGCCATTGGAATCATTCCTCCTAATAATCATATTTGTCGGCAAAAATATAGTTTTGCGGTCATTATCAGGAAACGACAAAGACCTGACTCCTATATTTTACCAGATTTCCAAGAAAAAAGCAAGTGTTTTTTGAAAAAAACTTCAGAAAATCGCGGGCATCGCAGAAAACTGCGATGTTACGCGCTTTCTGTAAAAAACTTTTTTGGAGATAAGGAGATTAGTCCTCGTCGCCGTGACCGCGCTCGCTCTTGATCTTGTCTGCGATGCTCTTCGGGACTTCCGCAAAGCTGTGCGGTTCCATGGTGTAGTTACCACGGCCCTGAGAACGGGAACGCAGGTCACTTGCATAGCCGAACATATTGCTCAGCGGAACAAGTGCATCGATCTGAGAAACGCCGTTGTGGATCTCCTGACCCTGAATCTGACCGCGGCGGCCGTTCAAATCGCCGAAGACATCGCCCATGTACTGTTCCGGTACAAAGACGGAAACCTTCATGAGCGGTTCGAGCAGTACAGGATCTGCCTGACGCATAGCCTGCTTGAATGCCATAGAACCAGCGATCTTGAATGCCATTTCAGAGGAGTCGACTTCGTGATAAGAACCATCCCAGAGGGTGACCTTCACGTCAACAACCTGATAGCCTGCAACGGTACCAGCAGCCATTGCGCTCTTGATACCTGCATCGACTGCCGGGATGTATTCCTTCGGAATTGCACCGCCGACGATGGCATTGACAAATTCATAACCAGCACCCGGCTCGTTCGGTTCAACCGTGATCTTAACGTGACCGTACTGACCGGTACCACCCGTCTGCTTCTTGTGCTTGTACTCGGTATCGAGCTTCTTGCGGATGGTTTCCTTGTAGGATACCTGCGGTGCGCCGACATTTGCTTCAACCTTGAATTCGCGGAGCAAACGGTCTACGATAATTTCGAGGTGGAGCTCACCCATACCAGCGATGATGGTCTGACCGGTTTCGTGGTCAGTCCAGGTACGGAAGGTCGGGTCCTCTTCAGCCAGCTTTGCGAGGGCAATGCCCATCTTTTCCTGACCAGCCTTGGTTTTCGGCTCGATTGCGAGGTCGATAACCGGATCCGGGAATTCCATAGATTCGAGGATGATCGGGTGGTTTTCGTCGCACAGGGTATCACCTGTGGTGGTGTACTTGACACCGATGACAGCTGCGATATCACCTGCATAGATGGTATCGAGGTCTTTTCTGTGGTTTGCGTGCATCTGAAGGATACGGCCCATACGCTCACGCTGCTTCTTGCAGGCGTTGAGAACGGTGGTGCCGGCATCGACTTTACCGGAATACACACGGAAATAGCAGAGCTTACCAACGAACGGGTCGGTTGCGATCTTGAATGCAAGTGCAGAGAACGGCTCGTCATCGGAAGACGGACGATCTTCTTCCTCATCAGTATCAGGGTTGACACCCTTGATTGCGGGAACGTCCAGCGGAGAAGGCATATAATCTACAACTGCGTCCAGAAGCTTCTGAACACCCTTGTTCTTATAGGATGTACCGCAGCAGACAGGAACCATCTCGTTTGCGATGGTAGCGCGGCGGATGACCTTCTTCATTTCCTCGATGGTGAATTCCTCTTCTGCGAGGTACTTCTCCATGAGGTCTTCGTCCAATTCAGCAAGTGCTTCAATCAGATTGGTGTGATATTCTTCTGCCTTATCAGCGACTTCGTGGGGGATATCCTCAACAGTGATGTCCTTGCCCATATCATCGTGATAAATGTAAGCCTTCATTTCAAGCAGGTCAACCAGACCTTTGAAGAAGGTTTCTGCACCGATCGGGATCTGAATCGGAACTGCATTACACTTCAGACGGTCTTTCATCATATCAACGACGCGATAGAAATCTGCGCCCATGATATCCATTTTGTTGATGTAGACCATACGCGGCACCTGGTACTTATCAGCCTGACGCCAAACGGTTTCAGACTGCGGCTCAACGCCGCCCTTTGCGCACAGAACGGTAACAGAACCGTCCAGAACACGCAGGGAACGCTCAACCTCGACGGTGAAGTCAACGTGGCCCGGGGTATCAATGATGTTGATACGGTGGTCATTCCAGTAAGCGGTGGTTGCAGCAGAGGTGATGGTAATACCACGCTCCTGCTCCTGTGCCATCCAGTCCATGGTAGCGGTACCATCGTGGGTATCGCCGATCTTATGGTTGATACCGGTGTAGTACAGGATACGCTCTGTGGTTGTTGTCTTACCAGCGTCGATATGCGCCATAATGCCGATGTTGCGTGTCATTTCAAGTGAACAATCTCTTGGCATTTGGTTTCCTCCTAAAAATTCGTCTAAGCAGCATTACAGGGGCCATTCCCCTGCAACATGATAACCGCAGAACTTTGCGGAAATGCGCCAAGAGAATTACCAGCGGTAATGTGCAAAAGCCTTGTTTGCTTCTGCCATCTTGTGCGTGTCTTCACGCTTTTTGCAAGCGCCGCCGACACCGTTTACAGCGTCGAGGATCTCGCCTGCAAGGCGTTCCTTCATAGTCTTCTCAGAACGCAGTCTGGAATACTTGGTGATCCAGCGCAGACCAAGGGTCTGACGGCGTTCCGGACGAACCTCCATCGGAACCTGATAGGTGGCACCGCCCATACGGCGAGCCTTGACTTCGAGCAGCGGCATGATGTTTTCCATTGCCTGCTCAAAGACTTCGAGAGGTTCTCTCTCGGTCTTTTCCTTAACGATGTCGAATGCGTCATAAACGATCTTCTGAGCGACGCCCTTCTTACCGTCAAGCATGATGTTGTTGATCAGCCGTGTTACGAGCTTGGAATGATACATAGGATCTTCCAGAACGTCACGCTTTGCGATACTGCCTCTTCTTGGCATCTCGCTTCCCTCCTTCATGATAGAATGAATTCACAGGTACTCACAGTTATGTGTGAACTGTGTTCGGCCATGCAGAAAAGATGCAGCATCTAATATATAGTATGCTATCTATCAAATCCACAAGAGCCTTGTGGGGTAATTGCAAAATAAAGTTTGCGGGAAGAATTACTTCTTTCCTGCCTTCGGACGCTTTGCGCCGTACTTGGAACGAGCCTGCAAACGGCCGTTCACGCCCTGTGCATCGAGAGTACCACGGATGATGTGGTAACGCACACCAGGGAGGTCCTTGACACGTCCGCCGCGGATCAGAACAACGCTGTGTTCCTGCAGGTTGTGACCAATACCCGGAATGTAAGCGGTAACTTCATAACCGTTGGTCAGACGGACTCTTGCGATCTTACGCATTGCAGAGTTCGGCTTTTTCGGGGTTGCGGTCTTAACAGCAGTGCAGACACCACGCTTCTGCGGAGAGCTCAGATCGATCTGAGACTTCTTCTGGGCATTGTAGCCTTTCTGAAGAGCAGGTGCGGTAGACTTCTCGGTCAGGGACTTTCTGCCCTTACGAACGAGCTGGTTAAAGGTTGGCATAGTTTTCCTCCTTCTTTGAATAGTATTATATGCGTTCATTCGCATACTCTAGTATTATACCCTTTTTCCGTCTGCTTGTCAAGGCATTCGGAAATTTCTGCCTATTTCACAAATTGTGCAGAGAATACAAATCCGTTTTGCGCGATTTGACATTACCTACAAAAAACCGCATGGCACATTCTCTGTGTCATGCGGTTTCTCTTTCAATGTTTCAGCGCGTACATATACGCATAAATGCTGTCCTCCGCGCCGTTCTGATACCGTTTGATACAGCGCATCGCAGGGAAGATGATCGAACCGTCGGGAAACTCCACCGTGATCTTGACCTCACCCTCGGGATCTTCATCATCACAGAGCCATTTTCCGCCGTAGAGCCGAATCGCCGTTTCTCCGACATAGCTGCCCAGCGCGAACAGGATCTGTCCGAGGTTCTGCGAAAGGATTCCACCCGGTTTTGTCTGTTCATTGAAAAATCGGTCGATCTCCTTCATGCTTTCAAGCGTATAATCCGCCTTGTATCCCGAAGAATTCAGTGCCCTTACAACCCACTCGCTCGCCTTTACAACATCCTCGGCAAGTGTGGACGGTTCGCTCGGTTCTTCGTGCTTTTTTGCATTTTTCTTTCCAAAGAGTCCCATATCAAAAACTCCTTCCCATCGCTTCGATGCTGTTACGCACCAAGCATTCGAATTTCGCCGCGGAAGCATCCGCTGCGGCTTTGACCTCCTCGTGGCTCAGCGGCGTTGGAGAGATGCCTGATGCCAAGTTGGAAATGCACGAAATTCCGCAAATTTCCATACCTGCGTGACGGGCGGCGACTGCTTCGATCGCCGTGCTCATCCCGACAGCATCTGCGCCCAGCAGCCCAAACATCCGAACCTCCGCCGGCGATTCATACGCAGGACCTGCCGACTGCAAATACACGCCCTCTTTCAAGGAAATCTTCGCATCTGCGGCTGTTTTACGAATAATATCACAAAGCCGTTTGCTGTAGATCCCGCTCATATCAGGAAAGCGTGTGCCGAGAGAATCGAGATTCTGCCCTCTCAGCGGCGATGGCACAAAGCTCGAGATCTGGTCTGTGATCAGCATAAAATCGCCTGCCTGCATTCCTTTTTGGATGCCGCCTGCCGCGTTGGTCAGGAACAAAATTTCTGCCCCCAACAGTTTCATCAGGCGAATCGGCAAGACCACATCGGACGGCTCGTAGCCCTCGTACAAATGGACACGCCCCTGCATCGCCACGATCGGGACTCCGCCGACCGTTCCGAACACAAACCGTCCCTTATGCCCTGTGACGGTAGACTGCGGAAAGTACGGAATATCTGCATAATCAAGTGTTTCCGTGATGTCGATTTTTTCCGCAAAGCCGCCCAGTCCCGAACCTAAAATCAAAGCAATCTGCGGTTTTGTACGGATCTTTGCCGCTGCAAATTGGTACGCGGCATCAAGTTTTTCCTGTGGATTCATGGGTTTCGCCTCCATTCACTGACATTCTTTGAGTGCCTCTGCCGCCGTTTGCAGCATCAGCTCAGACGGATCTGCTCCGCCCATAATTCTTGCAATTTCTGCGATTCTCCCCTGCTCGTCCAGCACTGAAACCTGCGTTTTTGTGGAGGTTTCGTCGCTGTGCTTTTCGATGAGGAGATGATGCTGCGCCTGTACCGCGAGCTGCGAGAGATGCGTCACGCACAGCACCTGATGATGAGAGCCGAGTTCGCGCAGTTTTTTTCCGATTTTCTGTGCAGCCCTGCCGCTGACACCCGTGTCAATTTCATCGAAAATCAGCGTGGGAATGGCGTCGCGCTTCGCAATGACCGCTTTGAGCGCAAGCATCATGCGCGACAACTCGCCGCCCGACGCGATTTGCGCAATCGGCTTCGGCGGCTCTCCGACATTCGCGGAAATCAGAAATTCCGCCTTATCCATGCCGTTCGGCGTCAGCTTTCCCTGCGTTAAATCAACAACTAATTGCACGCGCGGCATATCCAGAAAGGCAAGTTCCTCCCCGACACGCGAGGAAAACTGTTCTGCCAGTTCTTTTCGATGAGCAGTCAGTTTTCGTGCAAGTTCCGTGACTTTATGCAGTAACTGCTGTTTTTTCTCTGTGAGCATACGGATATGTTCGCTGCTGTTTTCGATGGATTCCACTTCTTTTGCGGACTGTTCGAACAGTTCCCGCAAGCCGTCCGCATCCGTATGATATTTTAACGCAATGGTATTCACCGCGTTTCGGCGATCGGACAGCCGCTGAAATTCCGCAGGGGACAATCCGCTGCCGCCGTAGACCGCAAGCTCATCCGCAATGTCGCGGAGTTCAATATTTACTGCTTTCAGGCGATCGGACAGTCCCTGTACTTCGGGAAGATTCCGCGCCATCTCTGACAACTGAACACACGCATTTGCGAGAGAATCAGAGATGTTTTCCTCGCCGTCCGTCAGCAGGTCGCAAATCTGATCTGCCTGCTCGCCCGAAGCCTGCGCGGTCGTTGCGGCACGATACTGCGCCTCCAACTGCACATCCTCCTGCGGCTGTGGATCCAATTCTCCAATTTCGCTGATAATCGTCTGTAATTCACGCAAACGCGACATTTTCTGTTGCTCAGATCTTTGTAACGCGCCGAGTTCACGCGCTGTATTCTGCAACGCGGCAAACTGCTCCCGATAAGCACAGAGGAGCGAATCGTCCTCGCCGAAACGATCCAGCACATCCAAATGTCGCTCAGGGCGAAGTAAAATCTGATTGTCGTGCTGTCCGTGAATATTGACCAAAGTTTCGCCCAGATCGCGCAAAAGCGACACAGGTACGGCTTTTCCATTCAGTCTGCCTGTACTGCCGCCGTCTGCGGAAATCTCACGCGTGAGAAAGAGTTCATCATCCTCGCATACAATTCCATTCTCTGCGAGCAGTTCTCTGGTTTCCTCGCTGACAGGCGAAAAACGTGCGGTAATGCTTGCTTTTTTACAGCCTGTCCGCACAATGTCTTTATAGACACGCTGTCCCAGCACCGCCTGAATACCATGTATCAAAATCGACTTACCTGCGCCGGTTTCGCCTGTAAAGACATTCAAGCCCTGTGCCAGCGGAATCTCCGCTTCGGAAATCACCGCGAGATTCTGAATTGATAATTCCTGTAACATGAATTGTATCTCCGCCGATATATCGAATTCAACGTATTTCCGTTATTATCCAAAAATCTGTTCCTGTAAAGTCTGCACGAGTGAACGCGCCGTATCCTCCGACCGTGCCAGAAGAAAAATCGTGTCATCGCCTGCGATCGAGCCGACCACATCAGGCAGATTCATGCCGTCCAACACCGCCGCCGCCGCTTGCGCCGTACCCGAATGGCATTGCAAAACAACCGTATTCATTGCAAAATCGACTTTGCAGACCACATCTTCGAGCAGTTTTGACGGCGCATCGCTGACTGTCGCACGCGCATATTTCGAACCGTTTCGACCGCGCACCTTCCGCAGTTTCAACTGGTGAATATCGCGTGAGATCGTCGCTTGCGTAACATCATACCCATCTGCATTCAACATCTCGCGCAGCATTTCCTGCGTTCCGATCTCATGCTCGGCAATCAGGCGCAAAATCGCTTTGTGTCTTGGATTCGACATAAATACGCCCCTTTCATCAATCAGACAAGCCTTTGATCGGACGCATGAGCTTGCCGTTGAGAGCATCGTAAAACGCGCTGCCCTTGCAATTTACAAACGGAACGCGCTCCGCCGCCGCCGTTACCACAAACGATTGCTCGCCATGCAGCGTGACCTCCTCGCTGCCGTCCACATGAACGATCAGACCGCTGTCACCCGAAACGCTGTATTTTACGCGAATTTTCCGCTGCGGCGCAAAGAGCATCGGTCGTGCAAACAGCGAATGCGGACAAATCAGATTCATCTCGATCAGCGACAGATCCGGCTCCATGACAGGTCCACCTGCCGACAGCGCGTATGCCGTAGAGCCGGTCGGTGTTGAAAAAATGATGCCGTCTGCGCGAAACGTACCGATCAGCGATTCGTCCACAAATACGGAAAAATCGCAGATGCGGCCGCCGAGTCGCGAGGCATAGATATCATTGACGGCATAAGACTGACCGCCGCTGTGTGCGCCGTCCTCGACCGCCATTTGCAGCACCATTCGCTCGCTGATGGCGTATTCACCCGTGAACATCTGTTCGAGCAATTCCAGTTCATTCGCCTCGAACGCCGCCAGAAATCCAAGTCTGCCCGTGTTAATGCCGACCAGCTTCACTTTCGGTTTTTGGAAAATCTCAGAAGCTGCGCGTAAAATCGTACCGTCACCGCCGATTGCTACGGCAAAGTCAGCATCGGCAAACAGTTCAGACTTCGGCAAAAAGCGCACATATTCGAGATTTCCGAACCGTTCTGCAAACGACTGCTCCATGCAGAGCAGAACATCCGCATGGGCATGGAGCCGCTCGCAAGCCGAAACCGCCGTCTGATAGGCATTTTTCTTGTCCAGATTCGGGCAAATGACAATTTTCATGCATGAAACCTCACTCGGCGGAATTGTTGTTCTCCGCAAATATTTTGTCTAGTATTTTAGCCGCAGATGCGACCATTTTCGGACATTTCTCTTTGCAGATGCCTGCCTGCTTTGCCGCTTCAAACTCCTCGGGGACAGCGAAATTATACCCCAGCAGTTCGCGACAGAGATATGAGCCGTTTTCTTTCGCAAATGCGTCCAAAAACGCAATCGTCAGTTTGTCGGTCAGCGCACGGCTGTCTGCATCGGCAATGTCAAACTGACCATATTTCAGACCGATCGCCATGAGTGCGCCTGTGCAGGCACCGCAGACTTCGCCCTTGCGCATACCGCCGCCAAAACTGCCGCCGATTTTCAGCGCAGTGTCTTTATCCAGTCCCATTTCCTCAGCAAATTCTGCAAAAACTGCCTGTGAACAATGATATCCACAAGCGAATAATTCCTGTGCTTTTTCTGAATGTTCCATATTGTCACCTCATTGTTTTTCAAGTAACAGCAAGAATTCCGTGTTTCCGCTGCCGCCTTTGACAGGCGATTCACAGTCAGCCAGCGGCAATAGTCCGACCGCCGCCGCCGCGTCCCGAATTTCACGCAACACTTTTGCGCGAACCTTTGCATCACGCACTATTCCGTTCTTTCCGACAGCACTCCGACCTGCTTCAAACTGCGGTTTTACGAGCATAACCGCCTTTGCATGGTCAGAAAGAAGCGGTGGAAGAACAGGAAGTATATATTTTAACGAGATAAAGGAAGCATCACACGCCGCAAACGCCGCAGGGAGTCCCTCCGTATCCGTCGGGAGATTGCGGATATCCATGCCATCGAGTGCTGTAACACGCGCATCTGCTCGCAATTCTGGTGCAAGTTGATCGTGTCCCACATCGACCGCGAGAACGTGCGCCGCGCCGTTTTGCAGCATACAGTCCGTAAATCCGCCCGTCGATGCGCCGATATCCAGACAGGAAAGCCCTTCGACCGACAGCCGAAACTCCGACAATGCGAACGCAAGCTTCAATCCGCCGCGCCCGACAAAAGGCAGCGGCTGCGTCACTTTCAGCACATCGTCATCCGAAACGCTCTGCGACGGCTTCATGCAGACCAGTCCGTTTACTGTGACATTTCCATCTGCAATCGACGTTTTTGCACGATTTCTCGTGGTGCAGAGTCCGCGTGTGACAAGCGCTGTATCCAGTCGTTCACCCATTGTGCTGTTCCTTTACAAATTTGACAATTTCCGAAGCGGTCAGTCCGACCTTTTCCAGACACCGCTCCACGCTCGCATGATGAACGAATCCGTGAACCGCGTTGTGACGATAATTTCCGCGGTAGCCCGATTCCAGCAGCATCCCTGCGAGTTTTTCTCCGATGCCGCCGACCTCATCGCCCTCCTCGAAAAAGTACACATTTTCGTACTCTTTCGCAATTTCCAGTACCGCGTCATCCAACGGCCAGATGGTTGTCAGCTGCAACACACCGCAGGAGATACCGTCCGTCCGAAGGGCATCAGCCGCTTTGCCGACTTCCGCAGTAATTCTTCCGTATGTCACAAGCAGCGTTTTCTCGCCCTGAATGTGTGTAAAGTTCGTATTTGCTTTCGTTCCGAGTGTGTATTTCGGGGCGTGTCCGCGCGGATAACGCACCGCCGACAGTCCCTTGTCCTGCTGCACCGCTTTTCGCAGGCAGAGCACCAGTTCCTCGTAGGTTGCAGGAGAATACACGCAGATATGTGGAATTGCAGTCAGCATCGGCACATCGAAAACGCCCTGATGCGTTTCGCCGTCCTCACCAACGATGCCTGCACGGTCCACACCCAGCACCATATGCAGTCCTGCAATAGAAATATCGTGCAGGAGCTGGTCATACGAGCGCTGTAAAAATGTTGAATACACGGCAAAAACAGGAATCAGTCCCTGTGTTGCCAGTCCGCCGCTGAATGTTACGGCGTGTTGTTCGGCGATGCCCACATCGAAGAATCGCTGCGGATATGCCGCGCCGAAAAATTGCAGTCCTGTGCCGTATTTCATCGCCGCCGTCACCGCGCAGATGCGCTTATCTTCCTTTGCGAGCCGCACCAATTCTCTGCCGAATACGGTCGAATAGCACTCATCGGTCGAAATCTCCGGATTCTTGGATTCAACGTCAATACGCGGAATTCCATGATACTCACCGGGGTTTGCTTCGGCGGGCGCGTAGCCTTTGCCCTTGATTGTCCGCACATGGACCAGCACCGGACGATGATAGCTTTTCGCAACGGCAAGTGCCTCGTCCAGTTCCTCGACGTCGTGACCGTCGATCGGGCCGAGGTACACAAATCCCATGTCCTCAAACATCGTTGTCTGTTCGATATTCTGGCGCAGCTTGTCCTTGGTATTCTTCAACACCCCTGCGATCGGCTTGCCGATGACGGGGGTTTTGCCGAGGGCACGTTCCACCGCCCACTTCGTCTGGACATAGCCTTTGCTGGAACGCATATCTGCGAGATATTTCGCTACTGCGCCGACATTTTTGGAAATCGCGCACTCGTTGTCGTTGAGAATGACAATGAGATTGCTGCGTGTTTTTCCGCCGTTGTTGAGTCCCTCGAAGAACATTCCGCCCGTTGCGGCACCGTCACCAACGACTGCGACCGCATAGTTCGGACTGCCCTGAATGCGGAATGCCTCTGCGATACCGCAGGCGGCGGATACAGCCGTACTGCTGTGGCCTGTGACAAAGGCATCATGCGGTGATTCGCAGGGTTTCGGGAAGCCTGCCAGACCGCCCTCCTGCCGAATCGTTGCAAAACGGTCACAGCGGCCCGTCAGGATCTTGTGGACATATGCCTGATGCCCGACGTCCCAGACAATACGGTCGTCAGGAGAATGGAACTGCCTGTGCAGGGCAAGTGTCAGTTCCACCACGCCGAGATTCGATGCCAGATGGCCACCCGTTGTGGTGACTGTATTGATCAGCAGCTCGCGGATTTTTTCACATAACAGCTTGCATTCTGCTATGTTCAGCCCTGCAAGGTCCTCCGGGAGCTGCATCTGTTCCAGAGATACATCTCCAGCCGCGTCAATGAAATTTTCCTTACTCATTTTTTACTCCATGCGAAAAGATTTCCGTCAGAACTGCCGTGACAGCAGGAACTCCGTCAAGCCGCGCAAAAACTCGGATTTCGGGAATTGTTCCAACAGTGCAAGGGCTTCATTTGTAAGCTGTGCCGCCTTTGCCTTCGCATTTTCCAGTCCGTAAAGACTGACAAACGTATTTTTATTCTGCGCGATGTCGCTGCCGATCGGCTTGCCGAGTGCCGCTTCATCCGCCGTTACATCCAGAATATCATCGACGATCTGGAATGCCAGACCGATTTTCTGTGCATAGCTTTCCGCCGCCGCAAGCGTTACTGCGTCCGCACCTGCCGCGATGCAGCCCATTCTGCACGCCGCGATGATCAGCGCACCCGTCTTGTAGGAATACATCTCCTCCAGCTCCGAAAGCGTCACATCTGTGCGTTTTTCGTTCTGGAGGTCGATCTGCTGACCGCCGCACGCGCCATAGAGTCCGCCTGCCTTTGCAAGCTCCCTGACCAATGCGATCTTCCGCGTATCGTCGATAGATTTGCTGTCTGCGATCCACGCAAACGGCATCATCATCATCGTATCGCCTGCGAGAAGCGCAGTCGCTGTTCCGTAGGCAATATGGCAGGAGGGCTTTCCTCTGCGGAGCGCATCATCGTCCATTTCGGGGAGATCATCGTGGATCAGCGTGGAGGTGTGATAAAGTTCCAGCGCACACGCCGCAGGAAGGATCATATCGTCAGTTCCGCCGCAGATACGGCAGAATTCGAGTGCCAGCATCGGACGGATGCGCTTGCCGCCTGCCTCCAGAGAGTAGCACACCGCATCCAGCAGTTTCCGCTGGGCGCAGTCCGTTTTCGGTGGCAGCAATGCCTCCAAGGTATCTTCAATCAGCTTGATATCCGCCTGCATCTGTGCCTTCATAGCATCCTGCAACATGATATCCTCACTCCGTTTCCGTTTTTTTCGTATATTCCGTGACGGTCAGCTTTGCCTGTTCCAGCTCTGCCTTGCATTCCGCCGCGAGTTTCGCGCCGTCGCCGTAGAGCGCGACTGCCTCCTCGAGCGAAAGTCCGCCTTTTTCGAGCTGCTCGGTGATTTCCGAGAGCTTTTTCATGCCTTCTTCAAATTTCATCGGGTGTGTTCCTCCTCCGACTGTACCGCCGTTACGACCGCCGTACAGCTTCCCTGCGCAAAGCGGATTTGCAACGTGTCATCGGGTTTTACGGCTTCTGCCGAATGGATCAGCGTGCCGTCTGTATCATAAACAAGCGAATAGCCGCGCTGCAAAATGGCAACAGGGCTGACCGTTTCGAGCCGTCCGCAGAGCATTTGCCATGCCTGCTGACGCTCTGCGAGCAGTCGTTCCATTGCAGCATGAAAACGGCGTTCCAGCGAAGAAAACCGCTCCTGTTGAATCTCCACCTGTCTGCCGACCGCCTGCATTTCCAGACGGGCAGAAAGGCGTTCGAGCTGTGCCTGTTTTTGTTCGAAAATCTCAGTAAATGCGGCATCCAGCCGTTTGCGGTACAGCTCTGCATTCTGCATCAGCGCACGAATGTCGGGAACCGCGAGTTCTGCCGCTGCTGACGGTGTCGGGGCACGCAGATCTGCGACCTCGTCCGCAATGCAATGGTCGGTTTCGTGTCCGACCGCGCTGATGACAGGCACAGGGGAATTGTAGACCGCGTGTGCGACAATTTCCTCCTGAAACGCGGACAAGTCCTCTGCGGAGCCGCCGCCGCGCCCCATCAGGATCACATCACAGCCGTCCTGCCCTGCGATCGTCAATGCTTCCGCGATCGACTGCGGTGCCTGATCGCCCTGTACAAGACACGGATAGACACAGACCGCCGCAAGGGGGTATCTGCGTTCCAGAATTTGCAGCATATCGTGCTTTGCCGCGCCGCTTGCCGAGGTGACAATACCAATCTTCTGCGGCAGGGGCGGTACGGGACGCTTTCGCTCTGCATCGAAATATCCGAGCTTTGCGAGCTTTTCACGCCGCTGTTTCAGCGCGAGTGCCTGTGCGCCGACACCATCGGGCTGCATATCCGTCACATTCAGCTGATAGCTGCCATTCGGCTCATAGAGCGTCACAGCCGCCTGCACGATGACGTGCATCCCGTCCTCGGGCTTGTATTTCAGCCTTGCCGCGTGGGAACGGAACATAACTGCGGTGATTTTTGCGTCTTCATCGCAGATCGAGAAATAGCAATGTCCCGAACTGAACTGACAGCGGAAATTGGAAATCTCTCCGCGCACCAGCACCATCCGCAGTCTGGCATCCGACTGAAACTGCATCGCCACATAGCGGTTCAGCTGGCTGACCGTTAAAATTGACATGAATGTTTCTCCTGAATCGCGGCGTAGATCGCAATGCCCGCTGCATTGTCACAGGAAAACGCAGGCTGTGCAAACGCCGTATCAAACGGCAATGCCGCAAGCTTTGTCTGAATCAACTTGTCCGACATCACACCGCCTGCATACAGCACAGCCGTCTGTCCCGTTTTCTCCGCCGCATTTTTCGTCATTTCGGCAATCGCCGCCGCAATCGTATTCAGGCAATAGCGTGCAATGTCCGCAGGAGCATCGCCCTTTTTGCACATTGCCTCACATTGATTCTGTAATCCCGAAAGCGAGCAGCAGCCGTCTTTCAGCGTAATTTTCGCGTGTTTTTCGGAGCTGCTCTGCATGGCAAGCTGTTCGAGCTGTACACCGCACGGAAATTGCAGTCCGAGCATCAGTCCGACTCTGTCCACCGCCTGCCCTGCTTTCAGATCGAGCGACTGCGAAACAGGCTCGATGTTCAGCACATTGTCCTTGTCAGGCGTACAAAGCACGCAGTCTGTCGTTCCGCCGCTGACATGGAATGCCAGAAACGGCGCGTGTCCGACTTCACACCACGAAAGTCTGTCTGCGGAATAAAGAGCCGCAAGGATATGTCCCATCTGGTGCGAGGTTTCGTGCAGCGGACAGCGCAATGCCGCAGAGAGCATCCGCGCGGCACCCTGTCCTGCCAGAAAACACGGCATATAAGAGCCTTCCGCAGAGCGCGGCTGTGTCGATACACCCATCGCATCTATTCTGCCGTCATAGTCGGCGAGCAGCTGCTCCGTCAGCGTCGGAAGCTGTCGGACATGGTGAAACACCGCATCGCTCTGCCGCAGTCCTGCCTGTCCCTCTGGGACGGGCAAAAGCTGCTTCTGCTGCATGATCTCCATAGAATCTGTATCAAACAGCGCACACGAAGTCGTATAGTTGCTGGTGTCGATTCCAAGCAGTTTCATGCGTTTTCGGCTTTCTGCGGTTCTGCATGATCTCTTGCATACGCGCCCAGCAGACCATTGATAAAGCTGACATCCTCCTGATAGGTATAGTTCTTTGCCAGCTCGACTGCCTCATTGATCGCGGCATTCTGCGGAGTTCCCTCATCGTACAGGATCTCATAGAGTGCGATGCGGAGAATTGCAAGATTCAGCTTCGGAATGCGGTTCAGCGCACGGGTCTTGCTGTACTTTTCAATAATGCCGTCCAGCTCCTCTGCGTGTGCAAGTGTTCCGTCCACCATTTCGCGGACCTGCTTGTTGAGGATGATCTCGTCGATTTCCTCCTCCTCCACAATGCGGTAGAGGGTTTCGATGGAATCTTCACGCAGCAGCTTTTCAAACATCAGCTTGAATGCGCTGTCACGGATTTCACGTCTTGACATAGATTTCGTTCCTTTCGCTGCGATGTTCAGTTTTCAAATGCCAGTCCTGCGGCGATCACATGGACTTTCGACACGACAACGCCTGTCATGCTCTGGACATTTTCCTTGACGGCAAGCTGTACCTGCTCTGCGACCTTCGGCAGACGGTAGCCGCTTTTCAGCACGAGCATCAGCGTAATTTCGACCATATCACCTGCCACATTGATGGTCACAGGCGAAGTCGGGCGCAGCAGCGAGGTTTTCGGCTCTGCCAGCGATTCGATGCCCTCCACTTCGAGAGCGGCAACCTGTGCGATCGAGCGGATGACGTTTTCGGAAATCTTCACATTGCCTGCTGTTTCAGGCTTTTTCGGATATTGATTACTCATAGTCCTAATCTCCATTCGTTCAGATGGTGGAATACATTCGGAGAACTGCGGCGGTTGGAAATTCTCCGCGCCCTCCAAAAATTTATACACTTCTTATTATAGCAAATTTTTTCGATTCGTACAACCTTTTTTTGAAAAAAAACAAAGAAATCCGAAAAAAGTTTTTGCCGCAGAGTATCCTCCTCGGGATCTCTGCGGCATTTGTCCGCATATTATGTTGCATCCACTTCGAAAATACGGATTCCCTCGGCAGGAATTTCCGCTTCGGTCAGCACGATATCCTTGATGGCAGCAGCCTGTGCCGCTTCCAGTCCGTTGCTTTCTACCACGATTTTCGCGGTATTTCCGTCCAGATAAACCACGCAGTCAGGAAATCCCTGTGCAAGGATCAGGCTTTCGATGACGCTTTCGCTTTCGATCTGTTTGGAAATGCTGACCGCATCGATCGCATTGACCACCATTTCGTCCTCGCTCAGGTCGCCGCCCCCGATAATGCTTTGCAGGGTTTCGACCGCCTGATCGCGGCTTGTCTGCTTCTCCAGACGTGCCTGCGCAAAGAAATCCGCATTTGCTGACGCATTGACGAGTTCCGCCGCGCCGTAGCTGTCCAAACCCTCATCGCCGCCGACAGATGCCGCCTCTGCGGAATCTGCGCTGACTGCTGTACGTTCCGCCGCCGTCTGCTTCGGCATCAGCGAATCACCGTCCGCCAGCACATAGTTCAGATACACCGCAATGCCGAGAATCAAGGTCAGACAACTTAGGATGATCTGACGTTTCCCGATAATGACAGTTGGTTTTTTCATGGAAAAATCGCTCCTTTCATGGTGTCGGTACAGCCTTCTGCCGCCCGACGTAAATATCTGAGGACGGAATGTCCAGCACCGTAGATACTGCACGAACCACTTTTTCCTGCACCGCAGGACTGCCGCCGCCCGTACAAAGCACCGCAACCCCCGACAGCATCGGATGCCGCGTTTTTGTGACCAGCGCGGACTCATCACCGTCCGTGCGCAGAATGACGCAGGCACGTTCCGTCTGTCTGCTGCTGTCGCTCTGAGATTCTCTCACCTCCTCCGCATAGATTTCCTCGGCAGTTCCGTCCACCGTCACCATCACCGTCACCGTGCCGACACCGTCCATTTGTTCCAGCAATTCTGTCAGTCGCCGTTCGGTTTCTGCCGCATAGTCTGCCGCCTGACTGACCGTACTTTCCTGTGGTACGGTCTTCGACGGTGCTGTGTCTGTTTTCTTCGGCAGCAAGCTCGACAGCAGGAGCATTCCCACCGCAGAACCGCCCAGCAGCAGAAGGATCCTGTTTCTTCCGCCCTCTCTGCACCACCGCCGCAGCATCGCAATGTACCTCACGGCACCGCCTCCTCCCCGACTGTGATCCTGACACCGTTTCCCAGCCATTCCCGCAAATACACCGTACCCATAAGGGTACTGCCGCCGATGAGGACCTCATCTATCTCTATGCCGCCGTCCTCCTGAATATGCACATTTACGGAAAGTATCTCACATTCGACATGATGCGCGTCCAGTTCTGACTGCAAACGGTTCTGTACACATTCTGCAACAGCCTCGCAGCGTGCCGCATCGCCCAGTTCTGCAAATTCGGCATAGTCCTCATTCGCAGGCAGACCTTGCCCGACTGCCGAGAAATCCATATCCAGCAGCGGACGCAGCAGACAGATGAGCAAGAGTGCCGTAAACAGTACCCGAATCTGCTTTGCGAACCGCTGTATCGGCAGGATCCCTTCCGCAAGCCGCAGTCCCAATGCCGCCATACACACGCAGAATACACTTTTTTCCAGAGCTTCCATTTCAGCCTCCGTCCATCATCAGAAGCATGAGCGCTGTCGAGAAGATCAGCATGACCGCATAGGTCACGAGCATCGCAAACGCCGCCGCAAGGACATTTTCAGCATCCCGACAGAATTTTCGAATAGCATCTGTTCCCGTCAGCTCTGCCGCAATGCCTGCCAGTCCGAACACAGCTCTGTAACTGACAACCGACAAAATCGGCGGAACCGTCAGCCACACGATTGCCAGAATCCCCAATACACCCGTACCGCTTTGCATCAGCCGAATACTCCCCTGCACCGAGCCGTATGCCTCCGATACTGCACCGCCGACAACAGGAATCAGTCCTGAGGTCACCAGCCGCACGGTTCTCACCGCAATCCCGTCCGCTGCATCCGCCACAAAGCTCCGAATCGACAACAGCGCCGCAAACGCCGTCATCAGAAATCCAAGCAGCCATGTCACAGCCCTGCGGATTCCCTGTACCAGTCCGCCAAGCCGCAGCGACGGATTCACCGCATCTGCAATGCCCAGCGCGGCGGCGGCTTCCAACAACGGAAACAAAAAATGCCCGTTCAGCTGCTGCATCAGTTCCGTCAGGAAAAAAACGAGCATCTGATAGGTACTTCCCGATGCCGCCGAACCGCCTGCCGCCAAAAATCCGCTGAACACGGGAATAAAACTTCCCATAAATACGCTGCCCTCAGTCAGCGCGTCCGCGGTTCGTTTCAGACAGCTGCAAAACGGTGCCGCGGCTGTCCCGACACAGATCAGCACGCATAAAAAATCCAGTACGCCGCGCAAACTGCCCGACGCCGCCATGTCATTGACACCGCCCAGTACAGCCGTGAGAAACAAAAGCGTCAGAAAGGCTGCCAGCAGAGAAATCGGCGCAAATGCTTCTGTTTTCAGGGTATCCCAGAGCATTGCAAACCACCTGCGCGGAGAAAGTTCCAGTACCGATGTCGGGGAATCCGCCGTGATGCCTGCTTCTGACAACACCGTTTCTGCTGTGTCGGGAAGTGACAATTCTCCTGCCGCGGCAAGTTCTCCCAGCGCATCCGCCGCAGAAGCCTGCAACGGAAACACCCAAACCCACGCCAGCAGTACCGCCAGCAATCCGACCACTATCCGCCTGCACATCCCAGCACCTCCTCCATCACACGGAGCAGCGTTTCGACTAATGGCAGAGAAAGAAGCAGCAGCGTAGTTTTCCCTGTCATCGTTACTGCCGTTGCCAATGCCGCTTCCCCTGCATCCCGACAGGTATCCGCGGCAAGCTCCGTGACAATACACACCCCGATCGCTTTGCTGAGCCGCGCCGTTTCGTCCGCAGACAATCCGCCTGCGTGCAAAAGCGTGTCCATGCGTTCCAGAATTGGCGTCAGAGATAGTACCGCAGCCGCCGTCAGCCCCACACAAAGCAGCATCATCAGTAGCATTGCCTGCTCTGCCGCGTACCGCTCCAGCACCTTTGCCAGCAGAACCGCCGTCAGTGAAAGTCCTGCCACCTGCAATGCCGTCACCATAATCCGAACACCGTTTTGACAGTATCGAATAAGTCCTGTATCTGCGTAACAATCAACATCAGTACCACGATCAGTCCCGCAAGTGTTGTCAGCATCGCCTGTTCTTCGCGCTCCGCCCGTTTCAGTACCAGATTCAGCACGGCAACAATGATCCCGATACCTGCCACCTTGAAAATCAAATCTATGTCCATGCCAAAGCACCCTCACAGCAACAGAATCACGAGAAATATCCCCGTCAGCAGTCCCATACTGCGGCAAAGCCGTCCGCGGCGCAGCAGATCTGCCTCTGCGGATTCCCTGCATGATGCAAACCGTTCACGGCAGAGCGCAAGCGCGGAAAGCTGTCCTGCAAGCTCCGTACTTCCGAGCGTTTCTCCGATCGTCCGCAGAATTTCCCGTTCCTCCGCAGAAAGTGTCTTGTCCGCCGTGACCGCCGCCGCCCAGCATTCGGGAAAACCGGTTTCCATACCGGCCATTGCCTGTAAAAATCCCAGTTCTGCGAACTCTGCACGCGCCGCCAGATGTGTCAGCAACTCCCCGACTGTCGGCAGCAGAAATTTCAGTTCACTCGCCGCCGCATCACAAAAGAGTTCCAGTTTGCGCAGCCGTCTGACACGCTGTTCCAGACTGACCGCCGCAGAATTTCCGCAGAGTGCCGCCGTTACCAGCAGCAGCAGCAATCCCACGCCCCGAATCATAGCTGATGCCCCACACAGCGCACTGACAAAACCTGTCCGCATTGAGCACCTGTTCCAAGCATCACCGCATAGGAAAAGGCATTCGCCTCCAACAGGCGCTTGATCTGCGGTCTTGCATAGAGTTCCGCAATGCTTCCTGCGTGAACCGATGCGACAAGCTGTACACCCGTATGCAAGGTCGGCAGCAGCGCATCTGTTTCGTCCTCACCACCGATCTCATCGCAGAGCAGTACCTCAGGGGACATGACACGCACCGCCGCCGCAATGCCTGCCGCTTTCGGGTAGCCGTCAAACACATCTGTCTGATGTCCTAAGTCGAAAGACGGTTCGCCATGCTGTACTGCCGCCAACTCTCCGCGTTCATCAATCAGACTCACACGATATTTCGCGCCGAGAATCCTACCGAGATCTCGCAGAATTGTTGTTTTTCCGGAAGCAGGCGGACCTGCAAGCAGCACACCGCACACCCCGTCCTGAAACACCTGCGCCGCAAGCTGCTCCGCACAGCCGCGCAGTTCCTTTGCGATACGAAAATTCATGCCGCTGATGTATCGCAGCATCTCCACCGTCCCGTCCTGCATGACCGCACTGCCGCAGAGTCCCACCCTGCTGCCCCCTGCGATCGTGACAAATCCCTGTCGGATATCCTGCTGGTAGCTATGTACAGAATGCTCGCAGATGCTCTGAAATATCGTATCCAGCATCAGTCGGCTGATAAGGATTCCATCTGTATCACGGAAGCCGATACTGCCGTCCCGACAGAGCGGATATGCCTGTCCGCCGCAGACGACCTGCATCGGACGGTTGACGCGCAGACGAATTTCCTGTACCCGTTCCTGTTCCGCCGCCGACATCCGCCGCAGCGGTTCCTGCAAGACCTCTGGGAAATACGGTACCGCACGCGAAAAACTGCTTGTTTGCATTCGAATCCCACCTTTCATTTCTGTTTCATCCTATGCGGCGGCAGGACAAGATATGCACATTCGCAGGGCACAAAAAAAGACCGTCCCACGGTTTTCCGTGAAACGGTCTTTTGTATGCTTTTCTTAGAGTCCGATATTGCCTGTGCTGTCAGCGTTGAAGAACTGATTGCTGCTCTCGGTGTAGTAATCATTCTCATCGAGGGAGGTGAAATCCTCGTCCTCAGGGTCAGGAAGTCTTGCACCGCAGACGTTGCAGAAGATGCTCTTTTCTCCGTTCTGAGCATCGCATTTCGGGCACATTTTGTAGCCGCGCAGCGTGTTCAGTTCGAACTTCATCTTCTTGATACGGCGGCGGCGTGTGTCGATATCATCGCACAGATCGCGGAACACAGCCGGATCCTCATCGGGATTCTTGTAATACTTCTTGCCCAGATCGGCAAAGATCTCAACAATACGCTCCTCCTCATAAAGGATCTTGCGTTTCAGATTGTTTACTTCAGAGATATTGGAAATTTTTTCGGTTGCATTTCTGCTTGTATCACGAATTGAATCAAGTACTCCCATACTCACACACTCCTATTAGGCAAAGAATACCGACGATTGCATCGAAATTCTTCGTTGATAAGATAAAACATAAACAGATGGGAATCGACAAATCCGATATGCGTTTTTGTCAATTCGCCCACAATGCCTATAAACATATTATACACGAATTTTGCAAAATGTCAAGGGGATGGGTCAGTATTTCGGCGTTTTCATACAAAAATCAAGTCGAATTACAGCACAATACACAAAACCAAATTGAGAACCGGTTCAGCTGTCATAAACCTCATCGCAAGACAAAATCGCTACCTCATTCTCCTGCAAAACGCGCAGTCCCTTCTCCTCGTTGTCCATGCGGAAAATCACATCCGCACGGTCGCTGCTGCGGTTGACAAACGCATACATATACTCAACATTCACATCCGCACGGTTGAGGATCTGAAGGATCTCCGCAAGTCCGCCCGGTCTGTCAGGAATTTTCACGCCTACCACATTGGTTACGGTGATGGTACAGCCTGCATCTTTCAGCACGCCGATCGCCATGTCGGGTTTGTTGACGATCAGGCGGAGGATTCCGAAATCTTTGGTATCTGCAAGACTCAGCGAACGAATGTCGATGCCTGCATCACCAAGAAGCTGTGTGACGGCGGCAAGTCTGCCGGGACGGTTCTCGATAAAAATAGAAATTTGACGAATGAACATGAAAATCCCCCTCTCTCAATGGAGCTTTCTGCGGTCGATCACATGAACCGATTTGCCCTCCGCACGCGGAATAGACTTCGGTTCGACCAATGTGATCTTCGCCTGAATGCCGAGTGTCGTGTGGACAGCCTCACGAATGCGTTTGGTCTGTTCTTCCAGATTGCCGACAGTATCGGTGAACATATCGGGCGAGATCTCTACCTGAATTTCAAACGTGTCGTTGTTGTTGACGCGGTCAACGATGATCTGATAGTACGGTGCGGTATTGCCCAGCGACAGCAGAACGCTTTCGATCTGGGACGGGAATACGTTGACACCGCGGATAATCAGCATATCGTCGCTTCTGCCGGCAGGTTTCTTCATCTTGACGAATGTTCTGCCGCAGGAACATACACCGCGTTCCAGTGTGACAATATCTCTGGTACGGTAACGGAGCATCGGGAAGGCTTCTTTCGAAATGCACGTAAATACGAGTTCGCCCTGTGCGCCCTCCGGCAATACCTCTCCCGTATCGGGATCAATGATCTCGGGGATGAAATGGTCTTCGTTGATGTGCATACCCGTCTGCTCGGAACATTCAAATGCCACACCCGGTCCCATAATTTCGGTCAGACCATAGATATCCATTGCCTTGATGCCGAGTTTCTGCTCAATATCGCGGCGCATTTCCTCTGTCCATGGCTCTGCACCGAACAAACCTGCGCGGAGCTTGATGTCGTCCTTCGTCACACCCATCTCCGCCATTGTTTCAGCAAGGCTAAGGGCGTAGGACGGTGTACAGCAGATAAACGTCGAGCCGAAATCTTTCAGCACATTGATCTGCTGCTTGGAGTTGCCTGTCGAAACAGGAATGACCGTCATGCCGACCTTTTCCGCGCCGCCATGCACGCCGAAGCCGCCCGTAAACAGACCGTATCCATAGGATACGTGCATAAAATCGGTGTTATCCGCACCTGCGGCGGTCAGCGCACGGGCACAGCACTCCGACCACATATCGAGGTCGTTTGCGGTGTAGCCAACGACGATCTTTTTGCCTGTGGTGCCGCTGGACGCATGGACTCTGACGACCTGATTCATCGGAACAGCAAACAGTCCGTAAGGATAGGTGTCGCGCAGATCCTGCTTATAGGTGAACGGAAGCTTGTGCAAGTCCTTGATACTGCGGATATCCTCAGGCTTTACTCCTGCGGCATCCATACGCTCCCGATACAGCGGTACATTGTCATAAACACGGCGAACAGTCCGCATCAGACGGTAGCTCTGGAGCGTTTCCAGAGAATCCCTGTCCATGCATTCCATTTCCGCATTCCAATATCGTTCCATTACATTGCCTCTCTGCCAAGCGCGAACGCTTTGCGGTTCATTTCAATGAATTTTGCAGGGACACACTGGTTGAGTGCTTCCTGCCAGACAGCCTCATCGAATTCCATTTTCTTGGATACAACGCCCATCAGCACAACATTGGATGCCTTTGCGCTGCCTGCCTGCTCTGCCAGAGAGAGTGCATCGACTGCGGTGACATCAATGTTCATGCCTTTCAACTTTTCGACGATTTCCTGCGGATACGTTGCCGCACCTGTGATAACAGGCATCGGGTCGAGTGTCTGTGTCGAGGTAACGATCTTGCCGCCCTTTTTCAGGCAGGATGCCCAGCGAGCAGCTTCGAGCAGTTCAAACGAGATGATGACATCCGCTTCGCCCTGCTCAACAACAGGCGAATACACGGCATCGCCGTACTTGACATAGGTGACGACCGAGCCGCCGCGCTGTGACATACCGTGGACCTCGCTGACCTTGACGGCAAAGCCCTGCTGAAGCAGAACATTGCCGAGAATACGGCTGGCGAGCAGGCTGCCCTGTCCGCCGACGCCGACGATCATAATTGATTTCGTTTCCATATCTTATACCTCCGTAGTTTCAAGCTTATTTCTGGATCGCGCTGAACTTGCAGAGTTCTTCGCAGATTCCGCAGCCAACGCACTGCGTATGGTCAATGCACGCCTTGCCGTTCTTCATGGAAATTGCAGGGCAGCCGAGTTTCAGGCACATCTTGCAGCCCTTGCAGGTATCGGTATCAACGTGCAGCGGTGCATTGTGCTTGACATATTTCAGCAGCGCACACGGACGGCGGCTGATAATGACGGAAGGTTCATCGACAGCGAGTTCTTCAAGGATCGCCTGTTCCATCTCCGAAAGCTTATACGGATCTGCAACGCGGACACGCTTGATGCCGATCGCATGGCAGAGTGCTTCCAGATCGACAGCAGCAGCAGGATCGCCCTTGAGGTTTTTGCCTGTGGTCGGGTTCTGCTGGTGACCTGTCATACCTGTGATGGAGTTGTCGAGAATGATAATGGTCGAGTTGGATGCATTGTAAGCGACGTTGACAAGGCTGTTCAGACCGCTGTGCATAAAGGTGGAATCACCGATCACGGCAACGCTCTTGTCAGACGATTCCTCGCCGCGAACTTTGTTGAAGCCGTGCAGGCAGGAAATGGAACTGCCCATGCAGATGGTCCAGTCCATCGCGCAGAGCGGCTGTGCAGCACCAAGGGTGTAGCAGCCGATGTCGCCCGAAACGCGGATCTTGTGCTTTGCGAGGTTGTAGAACACGCCTCTGTGGGGGCAGCCTGCACACATGACAGGCGGACGGATCGGGAGCTGTTCGGGATAGCTTGTGACCTCAGGCTTCTTGCCGAGCAGTTTCTCTGCGATGATGACCTGATTCAGTTCGCCGATGCAGCCAAAGATCTCCTTGCCCTTGCAGGCGATACCGAGATTCTTTGCGTGGGATTCCAGAATGCCATCCAGTTCTTCGATGATGTAAACGGTCTTGCATTTTGCAGCAAAATCAAGGAAAAGCTTCTGCGGCAGCGGATTGGTCATACCGAGTTTCAGGAAGTTGACGGTATTGCCGAGTGCTTCCTTTGCATACTGATAAGCTGCACCGCAGGTAATGACACCGATCTCTGCGCCGTTGTCCTCAATTTTGTTGATGGGAGCGGTTTCTGCATATTCGATGAGCTTCTTGGTGCGCTCCTCGACAACAACATGTCTGCCCTTTGCAAAAGCAGGCATCATAACATATTTTGCAGGGTTCTTTTCGTAGGCTTTCAGTTCCTTTTCCTGTCTGGGAAGCTGCTCCACCGCGCTCTGGGAATGTGCGACACGGGTAGAGGTGCGAATCAGCACAGGGGTATCGAACTGCTCGGAGATCTCATAGCCGAGCATCGCAAAATCCTTGCATTCCTGCGAATCAGACGGTTCGAGCATCGGAATCTTCGAAGCGATCGCATGGTGACGGGAATCCTGTTCGTTCTGGGAGGAGTGCATACCGGGGTCATCTGCAACAGCAACGACCAGACCGCCGTTGACACCCGTATAGGATGCGGTGTAGAGCGGGTCAGCTGCGACGTTCAGACCAACGTGCTTCATTGCCGCAAATGCTCTTGCACCTGCAAAGCACGCACCGAGTGCGGATTCCACAGCGACCTTTTCGTTCGGTGCCCATTCTGCATAGACCTCATCGTATTTTGCGATTTCCTCAGTGATTTCCGTAGAAGGGGTGCCGGGGTAGCTGGATGCAAATTTGCAGCCTGCCTCATAAAGTCCTCTTGCGAAGGCTTCGTTTCCAAGCATCAGTTTTTTCATAGCTTCAACATTCCTTTCAAATGTGTAATTCTCTCTCATGGATGACGCATCCATTCATCCCGAAGATACAATGCGACCGCATCCTCGGTATTTCTGCCAATGACCGCATCCGCCTGCGATTTCAGTACATCAGCGGCGTTTGCAACGGCAATTTTCCGCTCACACGCGGCAAACAGCGGCAGATCGTTGACATTGTCGCCAAAGCCCACAGCCGTTTCAAAGCCGTACATCTCACGTATCTTCTCGATGCCATGCTGTTTGTTTGCCGTATCTGCGGAAATTTCCAGATACCACAGACCTTCGCGGTAAACATCGCTGTAATAGGAAAGCGTCAGTCCCTGCGTGGATTTCAAAGCATCCACAAGCGGCTGTAACACCGCACGCGGCGCATTCATCGTCACATATACGGGTGAATGCGACACCAGTTCTGACAGGGCATCCACCTGATAAAACGGCTTTTCGTAGCGTTTGCGGCGTTCTTCATAAAACTGCCGCATGGAATCGGTAGACAATTCGCGGTAACAGCATCGCAAAATGCTGTCCTCCACACAGTAAGCAAACCCATTCACCGAATGTTCCCGCATTGTCTCGCAAACGCTGCAAAATGCCTGCGGTGCGATCACCTCGGCGTGCAGAACGCGCTTTTGCGGCAGATCGTAAAGCACCGCACCGTTTTGCATGATCATCGGCACCTGTATCGGCAAACCGCGCAAGATCGGCAAAACAGAGTGATAGGTGCGTGCCGTGGCGACGGTGAACGGCAGTCCCTCGCGGAGCAGGTCGTTCAAAATCGCGTATGTGCGTGCAGAAAGCTCTGCGTTTTCGTTGAGAAGCGTCCCGTCCAGATCGGACACATACAGCCGCTTTCTCTCTGCCGTTGGCAGCTGATCTGTCATATTACTCGGCAAAGTAACGGTCGAGCATTTCACGCTTCAGCTTCCAGAGCGGTTCGGACAGATCCACATAGTATGCGTGCGGATTCTCAAAACGCTTGACTTCGTCCCAGATGGTCGCCATCTGTTCCTCACAGAAACTGCGAATTTCCTGAATGCTCGGACAATCGTACACACAGACGCCCTTTTCGAATACGGGCACCTGCAAACGCTTTGCCGTAAAGTTTTCAAGCTTCTTGCGCTTATATGTGAATTCAGGATCGAAAATCACATACGGCTGTGTATCGTCAATGACCTCGTCTGCCAGCGTAATGACATCGGCGATCGCCATGCCTGTTTCGCGGTCAAACAAACGCCACGGCGTTTTGAAACCGGGGTTGGTGATCTTGATGGCGTTTTCCGAAAGCTTGATTTTCGGGATCAGTCCGTCAGGATTTTCCTTTGTTCCTGCCGCAACCATCTTATAAACGCCGCCGAATACAGGCTCAGAACGCGAGGTCACAAGCCGCTCACCAACGCCGAAACTGTCGATTTTTGCACCCTGCACGAGCAGATCGCGGATGATATATTCATCGAGCGAGTTGGAAGCAACGATCTTGACCTCCGAAAGTCCGGCTTCATCGAGCATGATGCGGGCTTTCTTGGAAAGATACGCAATATCGCCGCTGTCAATGCGGATGCCCTGCGGCGTATGTCCTGCGGCTTTCAGCTCCTGAAATACGGTGATCGCATTCGGCACACCGGATTTCAGAACGTTGAAGGTATCGACCAGCAGCGTACAGGAATCAGGATACACCTTCGCATAGGCGCGGAATGCTTCCAGTTCTGTCGGGAACATCTGCACCCAGCTGTGCGCCATTGTGCCCAGCGCAGGCACACCGAATTCTCGGTCAGAGATCGCGCAGGCAGTACCTGCACAGCCTGCAATATATGCTGCTCTTGCGCCGTAGACAGCACCATCGCTGCCCTGTGCACGGCGCGAACCAAATTCCATGACAGGTCTGCCGTCTGCCGCACGCACGATTCTGCTTGCTTTTGTCGCAATCAGGCTCTGGTGGTTGACGGTCAGCAGCAGCATTGTTTCAATGAACTGTGCCTGAATGGAAGGACCGCGGACCGTGATCAGCGGCTCGTTCGGGAAAATCGGAGTTCCCTCAGGAATTGCCCACACATCGCAGGAAAATTTGAAATCAGCAAGATAGGCGAGGAACTGCTCGGAGAACATCTTTTTCTCGCGCAGATACTGCAAATCCGCCTCGGTAAAACGCAGGTTTTGCAGGAAGTCGATCACCTGCTCCAAGCCTGCGAAGATCGCAAAACCGCCCTGATCAGGGACTTTGCGGAAGAAAAGGTCAAAACAGGTCGTTGTTTCGGTCAGACCGTTTTCGAAATAGCCGTTTGCCATTGTCAGCTCATAAAAATCCACCAGCATCGTGAGATTTCGAACTGCCAGCATCGAATCTTTTGCATTATGTGCCATGATATACCCTCGCTTTCATGTGATTTCAGAAAAGTCAGCAGGCACTCTCCGCCCCTCGACGGAAAGTGCCGCTCCGAATTACAAATCAGCCGATTTCAATGATCTCGCCCATCTGGTCACGAGCGCAGGAAACAGCGTTGGATTCGTCGGTATCAATGTGCATTGCAAGCTTGAACTTTTCGGATACACGGACAACAACGTCGCCGAGGATTGCTTTTCTGCCGTCGGTGTCGATCTTAACCCAGACGATCTGCTTATCCTGAACGCCGAATGCAGCAGCATCCGCAGGTGTCATATGGATGTGACGCTTTGCAACGATGACGCCTTCCTTGATCTCAACTTCGCCGCAGGGGCCGACCAGCTTGCAGCCGGGAGTACCTGCGACATCGCCGGACTCACGGATCGGTGCAGCAATACCGATAGAACGTGCATCGGTTGCAGAAAGTTCAACCTGATCAGCAGGACGGATCGGTCCGAGGATGGACACATTTTTCAGGGTGTTCTTCGGGCCGACAACGTCAATGCGCTCTTCACAAGCGAACTGACCGGGCTGGGAAAGGTCCTTTTTGTTGGTCAGAGCATGACCTTCGCCGAACAGAACAGCGAGCGTTTCAGCGGTAACGTGTACGTGACGGGCAGAAGTTTCAACGATAAAGTTCATTTTGGAATACCTCCGAATAAATTATTATTTTGCCATATTGCTATGGGACATCATAGGCAAAAGCCTGTAGCCTTTTCTATTGTACTACAAAATCGAAAATTCGTCAAGTACCGCAAAGAAAAAACCGTTCGGAATCGGGAGTTTTTGTGCTTTTCGCATATCAGCACCGCCGCCGCTTCCGCAGATTTGCATTTTCGGGTGTTTATTTCTCTATATAAGAAAAAGCCGTGACGCATAAGCATCACGGCTTTTTGGAGCTGTTTACTGGATTTGAACCAGCGACCTCATCCTTACCAAGGATGTGCTCTACCAACTGAGCTAAAACAGCATTATCTTCGGAGAAGCTGTTCTCTCCTGACTGCTTTATAATTATACTACAACAAACGAAAAAAGTCAAGAGCTTTTCTCAAAAAAATCGGATTTTGACAAAATAGCCAAAAGTTTCTTTTAATGATTGTCCGAAATGATATTTTTTCTCATATAACTTGCAATTTTACAGAAAATATGATAGAATACAATTGGATTTTTATCCATTTCAATTCATATCGAAAGGAACGGTTATATGAAAACCCCGAAACAGCATCGAATTCTTGCCGCAGGGCTTTCGATACTGCTCAGCATTTCGACACTCTCCGCCCCCGCTTTTGCCGAGGAAGCAGATACGCTGACCGACCGCAACGGCGACGGGATCGTGGACGTTTTTGATATTGTTCTCTCCAAGCGTGAAGCGGTGGAGGCCTCTCGTCCGCTGACCTTTGACTTTCTTCCTGCGGAGGGCAATGCCGGCGATACCATTTCTGTTGACGTGATGCTGAACAATAATACCGGCATCAGCGGCATGAGTATGCTCATTGATTATCCGGAAGAATTTTCTCCCGTATACAATGAAAACTGCTGCCTGTCCTATGAACTTTCCGAAGCCTTTTTGAATTGCGGCATTTCGATTTCCGAAGTCGCGGACAGACATTTGATCCTCATTTATAATATCACACCGATCGAATTCTTCGACAGCGGGCCGGTCATGCGTCTTGATTTCACCATTCCGAAAGATACGCCTGCCGGCGAATATCCCATCTCATTTCATAATGTTCAGGTAAAGGATATGGAGCAAAACAGCGTTACTGCTGTACTTGTGGAACGCGGCAGCATTGTGGTCAACGAACCGCCGCAGGAACCTGTCGTGACAGAACCTGTTACACCGCCGACAACGCCGCCCCCACCATGGGGAATTGACGTTTCGCGCTGGCAGGGCGATATTAACTGGAATTCGGTCAAGAACAGCGGTGCTTCTTTTGCAATGATCCGCATGGGCTACGGAAAATATGCCAAGCAGGCGGACACAAAGTTCGTCCAGAATTACAACAATGCCAAAGCGGCAGGAATGCCTGTCGGTGTCTACTGGTATTCCTACGCGACCACGGCTGCGGATGCCGTACTGGAAGCCAAAGCGTGTTTGCAGGTACTGGGCGGCAGGAAACTGGAATACCCGATCGCTTTTGACATTGAAGAACGCAAACAAATCAATCTCTCGCCTTCGGCGTTCTGTGCGGTCATCACTGCGTTTTGCAATGTCATCGAACAGGCAGGCTACTACGCAATGGTCTACGGCTCAGCCAATCCGCTGGAAACGCATCTGGATTCTGCAATGCGCCAGCGTTTCGATGTCTGGGTGGCACATTACAACGTATCAAAGCCGAAATATTCGGGCAATTATGGTATCTGGCAGTACACCTCCAAGGGCAGCGTCAGCGGCATCAGCGGCGGTGTAGACTGCAACTACGTCTACCGTGACTACCCGACCATTATCAAACGCGCACATCTAAACGGATATTAAACAAAAAAGACGCCCTGTCTTAAGAAAGATACTCATATAGAAGTATTAAGCCATAGTATTTCTGATTTACAGTCAGAAGTACTATGGCGTTTTTATTGACAATGCAGCAATGTTATGCTATAATTGTTACAAACATAAATCCGAATTCGTGGGAGGATTAATTATTGGAAATTCAGATGATGCAAAAAGGACATATCCTATGGGATAAGACGATTTTGTTTGCTCAGTCATGTTCATGGAAAGCAGGATCATATCTTGCAGAGCGTATGAAGGTGAATGCATTTAAAGATTGGGAGCGGGTGGTCGCTGCCATTGAAAATGAAAACATAATCGGGTATTGTACACTTTCTGAAAGAGATGAATTGTCGGAAGAATATGAGTATTCACCGTTTATTGGTTTTGTTTTTGTTGACGAACGGCATCGTGGCAAGCGAATATCGGAGAAGATGATTCATCGTATCTTATCCTATGCAAAATCCATCGGATTTCGGACAGTTTACATCATGAGTGGTGAACAAGGCTTATATGAAAAATATGGGTTTGAAAAGATCGGTGATTTTCATACGATATATGGAACAAAAGATCAACTGTTTCATATTAGTCTGTAGAAAGTCGAATTCTGATTTATCTTAGCAACCGTATAAAATAGAATGCCCCTAAGCGCTTAAACGCTTGGGGGCAAAACTTCTATATGGGTATCCGTCTTATGACAGAGCGTCTTTTGTATCGTTGAAGAAAAAATTACTTCAGCTCGATGGTTGCGCCAGCTTCTTCCAGCTTTGCCTTCAGCTCTTCAGCTTCTGCCTTAGCAACGCCTTCCTTCAGAGTGCAGGGAGCGCCTTCAACAGCAGCCTTTGCTTCTTTCAGGCCGAGACCGAGAACGTCCTTAACAGCCTTGATAACGCCCATCTTAGCGTCACCGAAAGAGGTCAGAACAACGTCAAATTCGGTCTTTTCAGCAGCAGCTTCTGCGCCGCCTGCAGCAGGACCTGCAGCAGCAACAACAGCGGTAACACCAAACTCTTCCTGAATAGCCTCGACCAGCTCAGCCAGTTCGAGAACGGAGAGTGCCTTGATATCTTCGATAAACTTCATAGTCTTTTCGGAAGCCATGATAATTCTCCTTTTCAATTATAAAAATAAATTTGATTTGGGGTGAGAGGTGCAGGATTATGCAGCCTCTTCGTTCTTCTTGTCCACGAGAGCCTGGAGCGTTGCAGCGAGCTTCTGCATCGGACCCTGAAGGGAACCGAGGAGCTGTGCGAGCAGAACTTCCTTGGACGGGATCTTTGCGAGAGCCTTGACCTTTTCAGCGTCATAGACATCGCCATCGACAAATCCGCCCTTGAGGGAGAACTTGCCTTCGGACTTATCGGCATAATCGCCCAGAATACGAGCAGCAACAGTCTGATCCTTGTCGGAAACAGCGATTGCGGTTGTGCCTTCGAGGACACCGTCGAACTGGTCGAAACCGATGTTGTGCATAGCAAGACGGATGAGGGTGTTCTTCTGAACCATGTAGGTAACGCCGGCCTCACGCAGTTCCTTACGCAGCTTGGTATCATCAGCAACGCTGATGCCCTTATAGTCAACGAGGACGCAAGCGGAAGCGTTCTTCAGCAGTTCGGTCAGAGCAGCGACCTTTTCCTGCTTGCCTTGCAGAACCTTTTCACTCGGCATGATAATTTCACCTCCGTATGATAAGCTTGCGATGCTGAAAACAACAGCGAGGCAAACCATTGCGAGGTAGTGCAATAGAAAACGCCTCTCCCGAATAAAAAGGAGAGGCGGTTGTATCATCAGATATGAAAACAATCGGCACTCCTCGGCCGGACTTCCATCGCAAAAAGCGAATGCCGACTGTCTTTGGAATACGGGAACTGTTATACATTCAAATCACAGCATAGAATAGTATAGCACACTGTTTGCGATTTGTCAAGGGTTTTTTTATAATTTCCGAAAAAACATATCATTTTGTGGATTGCTACAATCTGCACAAGAGGGCGGCTTGCAATTTGTTCAATGATACAAAATCATTTCTTTCATATTGACTTTAACATTATTTAGGTGTATACTAAATAATGTTAAAGGAGGTGGTCGGATGGCGATTGAACTTGTTCCCGATTGGATGGCTGGTCTTGAAGATGAGGACGTCGCATTTATCAAACGGTTTCTGCTCGCATCAGGCTCACTCAAAGAGGTCGCACGGCAATACGATGTCTCCTATCCCACAGTGCGTCTGCGGCTTGACAGGCTGATCCAGAAAATCCAACTTGCTGAATCCGCCGAACAGGATCCGTTCGTGGCAACCGTCAAACGCCTTGCCATCAGCGACAAACTGGACTTCGACACTGCAAAAATTCTCATTCACGAATATCGCAAGCAAAAGGGCAGCCCGTAATCGGACACTGCCGCACAGAAAGGAGTATCTTTCATGATGAATCTGATTGTTCTTCTATTTATGGCTGGCATCATTGGCGTGTTGGTATATTGTCAATACCGCTTGTGCAGCCACAAAAACGGCAGAAAGTACGGATTGTGTCTGCCGATCATCACATTTGGGATATCACTGTTGCTCGCTATATCTGCGGTCTTTTTTAGTGCGGTTAAGGGAGTGGGATCGACCACTGTGTTGGAAGAAAGCACCAATGAAATCGTTGAAATTCCGAACGAGAAACCTGAACCGACAACGGCAGGCGACATTGTACTAGTGGCCGCACCTATCCTGCTGTTTTGTAATATCCCAACAGCGGTGTTCATGTTGGAATACGCATTGTTTACAACGAAGAAGCGCGAGGATCAGGAAAAAGAACTTGACAAATCGCAAATTGTCGATCTGTGAATCGGTGCCTGCGGCGATTTTTGATTGGAGCTCCGCTTCATCATGAGATTTCAAAGGGACAGTGTCCCTTTGGCAGGGTTTGGAGCTGAGCCCCATTATCAATAACAACTTTATCGACAAATGAAATCGCTCAAGCCCGTAAAAAGGCTTGAGCGATTTTTGATTATGCCTCGCGGAGAATGAAAATCAGCTTGGAGGGCTTTTCGCCGGTTGTCACGGTGAAATCCCGCACCTGACCGCCGCGTTTTACGTCTTTGGTCCATTCACCCTTGCTGCATACTTTCAGCTTTTTGTCGGTGAACCATTGGTTCAGGTATTCATTTGCGGTGCGCTTGGCGGCTCCGAGCATCTCTGCTTCGAAATCGCCAACAGGCATTTCTTCCGAGTACAAATTGATGTCCAGCTTCTGAATATACGTCATTACGTATTTCTGCATAAAATCATCTCCTTCGAAAACACTTCTCAGCGGTTCGGGTTCAGATCCGTTTCTTCGAGCAACTTTGCCACGCATTTCAGGATCATGCTTGCATCTGCCGCATTGCGTTTTCCGTCGCCGTTGACATCCGCATTGATCAGTCCTATCTGTGAAACAACGGCTTCCTTGTCCTCCGCAGCATATCTGCACAGCAGAATGACATCCGAAATGTCGATCACATCGTCCACATTGACATCGCCGTACTTATTGCTGCTGCCGTGCGGATCTTTGGAAGTTGTTGTGTCCGAGGTGGTAGTTGTAGTTGTGGTTGTGGTTGTAGTAGTTGTTGTTGTTGTTGTCGTTGTTGTGCTGGTTGTTGTAACATCAGGCGTAGAACCGGGTGTGCTGTGTCCGCCGCCGTAGTAGTCGCTGACAGACTGACCGTTCTGACCGAGCGGAACTTCGTGGTCAAGACTGATAAATACACCGTTGTTGTCCTGCCAGAGTGCAGGCTCAACCAGTGCATACTTTTCTTCATCCCATTCTGTCCAGTTGGTATCGCTTGCGATCAGTCCGCCGGTATCGCCGGAGTTCTCGTTGAAGCACCAGAATGTGTGATGAATGTGCATCTTGATCATGTAATCGCGGAGCAAGGTCATCCACTTGGTATTCTTGCCATCTTTGTCGTGTTCGTCGATAAAGCCGCCCCATTCGCCCATCAGCAGCGGAGAAATATGTTCCTCTGCAAGATATGCCCATGTGTCATACCAATAATCGTCGAGCAATGTCTGGGTGGTGAAGTCCTTGTTGAACCATGTCTGCTCATAAACCAGCGGACCGTAGTCGTGCGGAGAGTAGACAAGCTGGCTCTGATACTTTCCGAGGTCAACAGGATAATCTCTGACACCGCGGAAGTTGCCGCCCCACCATGCACCATAGTACGGCTGCATACTTTCGTCCCCGTAGTGTGCATAGTCGGTGGACGGAGAATTCCAGTCGAAGCCCTTTTCAAACTTCGGATAGACTTCAATACCTTCGACCATGACCAGCAGGTTCGGGTTCTTTCCGAGAACGGCTGCTGCACCGCGTTCTGCGGCGTAACGCCAGTTGTTTTCGTCTGTCGAACCGTCCCATTTTGCAAACTGACCTTCATCGCGTTTGCCGTGCGGCTCGTTTTTCAGGTCGATAGCAATAATGGTATCGTCATTTTTGTAGTAATCTGCAAACCATGCAAGTGCTTCCAGCCAGTCATCTGTGGAGAAGCTGCCGGTATACCAGAGCGGTGCCTGATGACCTGCGGAAGCGGTTTCCGCGCTGTGAATATCCATCATGATCTTGATACCGTTCTGACGGCACCATGCCACAGCCTGATTCCAGATGTCAAAGCTGTACTTGGGTGTTCCGCCCTCGATGCCCTCAACGGTCAGTTCGGGGTTGGAATAGGCATTGATCTTGACCATCGGGTCCGGTCCTTTGTTCTTCCATTGCAGAAGAATCTCTGTGGACATCGGTACACGAAGAAGGTTGAAGCCGTGATCTGCAATGGTATTGAGTGCCCAGTGCATATTCAGACTCCAGACGCCGTCAAATACCTGACTTCCGACGTTGTAGCCGAACCAGTTACAACCCGTCAGCCAGACTTCGTTGCCGTCCTTGTCCACGATCTTGTCGCCCTCGACATGAAGCCAGTCATCCTGCATATTGTAGGTCAGACCGGTTTCTTCGTCAAAGAACGTGCTGCCGTCTGCCGCAGAGAGCGGCAGAGTGACGGATGAACTGGCTGCTGCGGTCAACATCACACCGCTCAGCAGTACAGCCGTCAGTTTTGTTCGCTTTTTCATACGATAGCCCCCTCTTTTCAAAAAGCTTTTCTATCAGCAAGTCCCTCTGACTTACCAATATTCGTTGGTTTTCGCTGCTTTTTTCCCTTTGATCAGGGAAACCAGCGAGAGAAGCAGGAACAATACGCCGAGTGCGCCCACTCCGATGCCCACAGGCAGGTACTTTTTCGCTCTGTCAAAGCTCCAGTTGGTGATCATCACAGGCTCACAGCAGTTATCAAAATCAGAGTCACCGACTGCTTCATCATACCACTCGCGGAAAAATCCTTCGATATTGCTCGGGATCTTGGAAACCGTACCCTCAATTTCCATTGAGGTCGTCGGTGCTTTGATGTCCTCATAATCCTGCGATGCTTCATATACTTCAAGTGACTCGAGGTAGTCATAGGTCTGATCGGTGATGTTGTCAAGAATATCATACTGTGCACTACTGGAAGTTTTATACAGTACAAAATTGTCATTTGAAAGCCAGATCACATAATAGAGTGTATCGCTTTTGCTGGATGTACGAACACCGAAATTGGTCGAATACTCCTCGGCGCAGCAGCCAAGAACATATTCCGCCGTACCCTTTACGGCATCGCCTTTTTTCAGTCCGAACGCTTCGACTTCATCCAAGCTCACGACATCGCCGTTTTTCACATTCAGATAAGTCGGGATATCCATCAAAAACGGAGCGGAAATGCAGATACAGACAATTGCAATAATGAACAATACACGCGTTTTTTTCATAACGGATTCCTTTCTACTTTCCGGAAATTCGGATTATTTCACCATGGACGATACACGCAGACGGTTGAGCGCACGCTGCAATTTTGCCTCCGCACGTTCCAGATCGTGCTGACTTTTGCTCTGTTCACAGCGTTTCCGTGCATCTTCCTCAGAGCGTTTCGCATGGTCAACGTCAATATCCTCTGCCCATTCGATCGCATTTGCGAGAATGACCGTCTGTTCGGGTGATACTTTCAGAATACCGCCTGACAAAGCCGCAAGCCGTTCCGTGCCGTCCTCCGTCAGGACACGAAGAAGTCCTGACGGCAGACTGGCTGCATATTTTTCATGTTTGGCGAGAATTCCGACATCGCCCTCTGTGGTACGGACGCTGATGCGCTGCACCATACCTTCAAAAAAGATCTTCTCAGGTGTAATGACACGAAGCTGATAGCTGTTCACTCCGCATCAGCCCCCGTTTCCTTTGCCTTTGCAATAACATCGTCGATCGTGCCTGCAAAGAGGAATGCCGATTCGGGCAGGTCATCGTGCATACCCTCGATGATCTCGCGGAAGCCGCGGATCGTTTCGGAGATCGGGACAAATTTGCCCTCCATGCCTGTGAACTGCTCGGCAACGGTAAAGGGTTGAGAGAGGAAACGCTGTACCTTACGCGCTCTGTTGACGGTGAGCTTATCCTCATCGGACAGTTCATCCATACCCATGATTGCGATAATATCCTGCAATTCGGTGTAACGCTGGAGAATGGTCTGTACCTTTCGTGCCACCTCGTAATGCTCCTGACCGACAATATCGGGATCGAGGATACGGGAGCTGGATTCCAGCGGGTCAACAGCAGGGTAAATACCCAGCGATGCGATAGAACGCGACAAAACCGTTGTCGCATCCAAGTGTGCAAATGTGGTAGCAGGTGCAGGGTCGGTCAGGTCATCCGCAGGAACGTAAACCGCCTGTACGGATGTGATCGAGCCCTTCGAGGTCGAGGTGATACGCTCCTGCAAAGCACCCATTTCGGTCGCCAGTGTCGGCTGATAGCCAACGGCGGAGGGCATTCTGCCGAGCAGCGCGGAAACCTCCGAGCCTGCCTGTGTGAAACGGAAAATATTGTCGATGAACAAAAGGACGTCCTGTCCCTCGTTGTCACGGAAATACTCTGCCATTGTCAGACCGGACAATGCCACACGCATTCTTGCTCCGGGCGGCTCGTTCATCTGACCATAGACCAGACAGGTCTTTTCGAGAACGCCCGATTCTTTCATTTCGTTGTAGAGGTCGTTGCCCTCACGGGTACGCTCGCCGACACCCGTGAAAACGGAAATGCCGCCGTGCTGGTTTGCGACGTTGTTGATCAGCTCCTGAATCAGAACTGTTTTACCGACGCCTGCGCCGCCGAACAGACCGATCTTACCGCCTTTCAGGTACGGTGCGATCAGGTCGATGACCTTGATGCCTGTTTCCAGCACCTCGGTCGATGCCGCCTGCTCCTCATACGAGGGCGCATCACGGTGGATCGGATGGCGTTCTGCGGTTTCGGGTGCAGGCTGTTCGTCTACGGGATCGCCCAGCAGATTGAAAACTCTGCCCAGCGTTTCGCGGCCGACAGGCACACGAATCGGACTGCCCGTATCGACAGCGTCAATACCGCGCACCAGACCGTCTGTACTGCTCATGGCGATGCAGCGTACCACATCGTCACCGATATGCTGTGCCACCTCCAGCACCAGCTTCTGTCCGTTGTTGTCGCATTCGATCGCGTTCAACAGACGCGGAAGCTCTGATTTCTGAAAGCGCACGTCCACGACCGCACCGATAATCTGCACGATTTTTCCGATGCCGCCGCGCTTGACTGCTTCATTCGATTGCATATGTGCAACTCACTTTCGTTGTTGTTATTCTGTTTTCTGCATGATGAAAATGGGAGATTTCGGCATCTGCGGATGCCGACCAAAGGGACAATGTCCCTTTGGCAGGGTTTGGGACGGAGTCCCAATATCAATCCATCGGAGATACCTTTTTACCCCTGTGCGTTTGCACCGCTGACGATCTCGGTCAGTTCCTGTGTGATCGCCGCCTGACGCGCACGATTATACCGCAGCGACAGATCATCGATCATCTCCTGTGCATTGTCCGTCGCATTTTCCATCGCCATACGGCGTGCCGCCTGTTCGGACGCATAGGTATCAACGATCGCACAATAGAGAATGCCCGACAGATACTTCGGGATGAGGCTGTCAAAGACCGCCTCGGGACTCGGTTCATAATTCGTCAGGCTCTGGACACCGCTTGCGCGTTCCAGATTCGGCACAGGGACAACAGTCATCTGCCGCGGCTCCTGTACCAGCGGTGAAACCATATTCGTAAAGAACACTTCGACGATCGAGAGATGTCCCTCGTCAAACAGGTGGAGAATTTTCTCTGCCATATTGAGCGTCGTGTAGGTCGTCACGTCCTCGCCGATGTTTTCAAACTGTGCCAGAATGCGGTTGGAGGATTTTGCATAATGCTCCGCCGCTTTCTTGCCAACCGTCATCAGAATGACTTCTCTGCCCTGTGCTTCGAGTTCCTTGATGCGTGCATCTGCCTGACGGAATACGTTCAGGTTGAAGCCGCCTGCAAGTCCTCTGTCGCCTGCCATGACGATCAGCAGAGCCGCTCCGCTTTCGCGCAGTTCGGTATAGACCGAATGAAAACCGTTTGCTTCGGATGCGATCTCGCTCATTGTCTGATAGAGAAGTTCAAAATAGGGAACCGCCTGTTCGGCACGCTCCTTTGCATGGCGCAGCTTCGAGGACGACACCAGCTCCATCGCCTTGGTAATCTGCATGGTGCTTTCGACACTCTTGATGCGCCGCTTGATTGCTTTCATGTTGGATGCAGCCATGAATCATCGCCCCCTTTTCTCAGACAAAGTTCTGAACAAATTCGGTGATGACATTTTTAAGCTGCTCCTCGGTTTCAGGCACAAGCTTTCCTGTTTCGGAGATAGATGTAAGAATCTCGCTGTGGCAGGCGTCGATCTCCTCGAACAGCGACTGCTCGAACTCCGCAATGCGGTCTACGGGAACATCTTTCAGCAGGTTGTTGACAACTGCATAGATGATGCAGACCTGATGCGGTGCGGAGAGTGGACTGCTCTTGCCCTGTTTCAATACCTCTACCACGCGCTCGCCTTTTGCAAGACGTTCTTTGGTATCCTTGTCGAGGTCAGAGCCGAACTGCGAGAATGCCTGCAATTCACGGTACTGCGAATAAGTCAGTTTCAGCGAACCCGAAACCTTTTTCATCGCAGGGATCTGTGCGGCAGAACCGACACGCGAAACCGAAATACCGGGGTTGACCGCAGGACGTACGCCTGCATTGAACAAGTCGGTTTCGAGGAAGATCTGACCGTCTGTAATGGAGATGACGTTTGTCGGGATGTACGCAGATACGTCACCTGCCTGTGTTTCGATGATCGGGAGAGCTGTCAGAGAGCCGCCGCCGTAGTGTTCGTTCAGACAGCAGGCACGTTCCAGCAGTCTGGAGTGCAGATAGAATACGTCACCGGGGTATGCTTCACGTCCCGGCGGACGCTTCAGCAGCAGCGAAAGGGTACGGTATGCAACTGCGTGCTTCGAAAGGTCATCGTAGACCACGAGAACATCCTTACCCTGCTCTACGAAATATTCGCCCATCGTGCAGCCCGAATACGGTGCGATGTATTGCAGCGGAGCCAGTTCCGATGCCGTTGCGGAAACGATAATGGTATAGTCCATCGCGCCTGCTTTTGTCAGCGTTTCCACGACATTCGCAACCGTCGAACGCTTCTGACCAATGGCAACATAGATGCAGATAACATCCTTGCCCTTCTGGTTCATGATCGTGTCGAGTGCGATGGAGGTCTTGCCCGTCTGTCTGTCGCCGATGATCAGCTCACGCTGACCTCTGCCAATCGGGATCATGGAGTCGATCGCCTTGATACCTGTCTGCATCGGCTCGTGTACCGATTTTCTGGTGATGATACCGGGCGCGATCTTTTCAATCGGCATGGACTTTGTCGCCATGACAGGTCCTTTGCCGTCGATCGGTTCGCCCAGCGCATTGACAACTCTGCCAAGCAGTTCGTCACCGACGGGAACAGATACGATTTTTTTGGTTCTGCGGACTGCGGAACCCTCCTTGATATCCTTATCTGAACCAAGCAGGACCGCACCGACAAAATCATGTTCGAGGTTGAGTGCCATGCCCGAAATACCGCCCTCAAATTCGAGCAGTTCACCGGACATACATTCCTCCAGACCGTGAACATTGGCAATGCCGTCGCCCACGGTGATTACATTACCCACATCCGCCAAGTTGAGCTTTGCTTCATAATTTTTCAGCTGTTCCTTGATGATGCCGGTAATTTCGTCAGGTCGTAAGTTCATATTTCACCTTCTAAAAGTATGGTAATCTCTTGGTATCCGCGCCGTTTATCGCACGGCAAGCGCGGATTTGAGGTTTGTGAGGCGCGTTTTGAGGCTGTTGTCGAGCCTTGTGTCGCCGTACTGGACGATCATACCGCCCAGCAGTTCGCTGTCGATCTGTTTTGTGATCCAGATCGTCTTGCCGAGTTTCTTGGAAAGTCCGTCTTTCAGGCGGTTTTCCTGTTCCTCCGAGAGCGGTACCGCAGAGATGACCTTCACCTGAACGGTATCCTGATAATCCAGCATACGCGCATCAAACGCATCTGCAATATCGGAGAGAAACGCCACTCTGCCGTGATCGATCAGCAAAAACAGCAGTCTGCAAACCAGTCCCTCTGTGCCGAATATTTTCTTCGCCGTATCCACACGTTCCTCACAGGAAAGTGTCGGCAGCGATAACAGTCGAGTTAAATCGGGGTGCAGCGAAAACAGGACCGCACATTGCCGCAAATCGGCACGGGTTTCCTGCATCACAGCATCGCCCTGTTCTTTCGCAAGTGAAAATAACGCATTTGCGTATACAGCACCAATCTCCGTACTCACTTTGCATCACCCACCGCGTCAATAAATTCGTCAATCAAGCGCATATGGTCCTCAGGCTTCACTTCTCTTGCAACGACCTTTTCTGCCATCATGACAGCCAACTCGGAAACCGTACCGCGCAGTTCATTTTCTGCTCTGCGCTTTTCGCGTTCCAGTTCCTCGGCGTTGCGTGCCAGAATTCCCGAAGCTTCCTCTTTTGCCGCAGCAACGATCTCATCCGAACGCTTCTGCGCCTTTTTGGTTGCCATGCGCAGCATCTCTGCGGATTCTTCCTTTGCCGCAGCGAGCTTCTCGGTATATTCTGCTTTGGTCGCTTCTGCCTCGGTTTTCGCCGTTTCCGCATCATTGATGCTCTTATCCACAGCCTGCTGACGCTGTTCAAGAATATTGTTCACAGGCTTAAAGAGGAAGTGCTTCAATCCGAAAAACAGAATCATCAAATTGAGCCATGAGAATATAATTGTGCCGATATCAATGGATAAAAAATCCAGCATATCCCGCATAGTTTCGCCTTTCTTTCTGTTGAGATTTCCGTACCGACGCCATCAGGTGAACGGCTTCAGGAACATCAGCAGCAGGGCGATAATCAAGCCGTAAATACCGGTCGATTCTGCAACTGCACAACCGACAAACATTGTTCTGGTGACGGCACCCGATGCTTCCGGCTGTCTTGCGATTGCCTCACAAGCCTTACCAACAGCGTAACCTTCACCGATACCGGGTCCGATACCTGCGATCATTGCAAGGCCTGCACCGATTGCAGAACCTGCGAATACAATAGCTTCTGTCATGTCCATAATCAAATAACCTCCAAAAAATTCAAATCAAATTGCTGTGTATTATGTTTCATCCTCCGCAGGGCCTGCATTGCTGATAAATACCATTGTCAGCATACAGAAGATAAATGCCTGCATAAAGTCGGAGAACAAATCAAAATACAGAGAGAATACTGCCGGAATACCGACAGTCAGAATTGGGATGTCCAGCCCCAGCGCATGGCTTGCACCGGTCAGACCGTAGTAGATCAGTGCCATAATGACACCGCCGCCTGCGATATTACCGAAATGACGAAGTGCGAGTGCTGTCGGTGTTGCAACTTCACTCAGAATGTTCAGCGGAAGCATAACGGGTACAGGATCAAGGAATCCCTTGAGATAACCGCCCACACCGCCAAAACGGATCTTGGTCGCAGTAATCAGCACAAATGTGATGAATGCCCACGAAACCAGCACCGAAAAATCGGATGTCACCGCACGCAGTCCCGTCAGACTCAGCAGACTACCGAAAATGGAGAACGAGAATACCGTCGCAATATACGGGGTAAATTTCAGCCAACGCTTGCCCATCGTATCACGGACAAGATTCGTCAGCGCCTCGACTGCCCATTCTGCCAGCACCTGCCGCTTGGAAATCCCCTTCACTTTCATGTTCCGCGTCAAAAACCATGCCGTGAACAAAATCACCGCCATCACGAGCCATTCAAGCACGATCGTTTCCGTGAAATTGATGGTCACGCCGCCGATTTGGAACGATGTAATAATTTTGGGACCTGAAACGCTCAGCTCCTCGGAGCCTGTCAGGAATTTTGGAATTGCCATCTTGTTTCTTTCTCACCTCCGATTGCTGTCCATTCGGACTACGGATTTTTTTTGAAAAATCCCTGTGCCGTATAAATCAGCTTGGGATAGAACACGGGAATCACTGCGGCAATGGGAGAGAAGATCTTCGGCAGCAGCAGGGATACTGCAAATGCCGCAGAAAAAACCGCCAGCCGATAAATATAATACCGCGTGTGCATCGCAATATCGGCTTTCCCACCGCGCTTGGCTTCGTAGACAACACGGCTGATGCTTCTTTGCAGCAAAAACAGGTTGCAAAGCATCACCACAGTCCCCAGCAGAAGTCCCAGCGCAAACCGCAATGTGAAACCATAAAAGAATGTGCTGATGAGATAAGCCGACAGGTCAAGCAGAGCCGCACGGATACAAAGCATCCTGATTTCCGCCATAAACGCCGCTTTCTCCACACCGACACCTCCATTATGATATACAAATTTATTATACCATATCAGAACAAAAAAAGCAATGGATTTTTGCAAAAAAGTTCTCCGCGGTCATAGTACGCTCTCATGTTCGCACACAAAAAAGGGCGAAGCACCATCTCTCCGCCCTTATCATACTATCATTCGTGCTGAAATGGGATTCCAAAGGGACAATGTCCCTTTGGCAGGGGTTTGGGGACGGAGTCCCCAATCTCAATCCATCGGAGATACTTTTTGTTTTGGAGATTTCGACATCTGCGGATGCCGACCAGAGGCGCCGCCTCTGGACTCCGCAAGCCTTTGAAAAGGCTTGAGCGAAA
>JAKSPL010000039.1 GCA_024404815.1 Oscillospiraceae bacterium | reverse complement strand
GTAGTTTCAGTCGTAGTAGTGGTCGGCTGAGTAGTGGTAGTCGTTTCCGTAGTTGTCGTTGTGGTTTCAGTCGTAGTGGTAGTCGTTTCCGTAGTTGTGGTTGTGGTTTCAGTCGTAGTGGTAGTCGTTTCGGTAGTAGTTGCAGTTGTTTCCGTTGTGGTAGTCGTTGTAACAGGCGGAAGCTCTATAAAGGCATATCCGCACAATTCAGCATAGGCTTCAGCTGTCGAACCCGCATAGCCGTACACTACCAGATTGTCATTCGTATTTGCATAAGTATCCTCTGAAAACTCGCAGTCAGGATTCATCACGCGCAGTTCTTTCAGGCTGTAGCAATTATGGAATGCATCAGAGCCGACTGTGATCACATTCTCCGGGATCTCCAGAGATTCCAGTGCTGCACCGTCAAACGCACGCTTGCCGACCGTGATGACTGTATCAGGAATGATGATTTCTTTTACAGATGCATCTCGGAACGCATATTCGCCGATCGACTTGGTTTTTTCGGGGATTTCATAGCATTCGGCGGTCAGTCCGTTCGGATAGCAGATCAGTGATTTTCCGTTCGCAGTAAACAGTACATTGTCAACTGCACAGAACGAGGTATTGTTTGCATCTACGCTGATCTCCGCAAGGCTTACACATGACAGGAACGGCTCTTTGCCGATCAATCGCAAACTGCTCGGCAAAGCGATCGCTGTCAGGGAAGCACAATTTTCAAACACATAGCTTCCGATTTTCTCCAGCGTTTCAGGAAGCAAAACGGTTTTCAGAGAAGAACATCCCCGGAATACCTGATCGCCGATGGTTTCACATCCTTCTGCCATGCTGACAGTTTCCAGATTGGTGCAGTAGCCAAAAGCCGTTTCGTGAAGAGCTGTCACACTCTCCGGGAGCGATACTTCTGTCAGCGAAACACAGCTGTAAAATGCTCCTTCTCCGATCTCGGAACAGCCTTCGCCCCAAACGATAGTGTCCAGCTTTTCGCATCCGCTGAACATGGAATTGCTGACAGGACAGTTTATCACAGCCTTTGTCAGTTCTTTGCATCCGGAAAATACGGATGAACCAACCGTTTCCAGCATACTCGGCAGTTCCGTTTCCGTCAGCTTCGTACAGTCTGAAAATGCTGCGGAACCGATCGCGGTCAGACCTTCAGGCAGCGTCACATTTTCCAGATTGTCACAGGTCTTGAATGCCTGTTCGCCGATTTCTGTCAGCGTCGAGGGTAAAATGATATTCGTCAGGTTCTTTGCACGTTCAAATGCATATGCAGCAATTTTCTCTGTGCCTTCAGGGACAGTATAGGTACTGTTCTGCAAGCCTGTCGGATAGGCATAGAGTATTTTTTTGTCGGCGGAGTACAATACGCCGTATTCATCCGTGCAATATGTCGGATTATCCGCGGAAACCGTGAAGCGGGTCAGGTATTTCATCAGCCAGGTACAGCCTTCCGGCATGGATGACACGGTCGAACCAAACTCGATTTCCTGCACAGACGGTGTATTGAGCGTAGCATCCATAGAAAGATTCTCTACGCCATCTTCCAGTACGATCTTGCGTACAGAACGCGAATATTTTTTCCAGGTTTCTGTCGGCATCATGTTGCCCATTTTACCGCCGCCGGTAAATGTCAGCACGCCCGAACGATTCAGTGTCCAGCGCACGAAATCGTCATCGCTTTCGCCGCACGTACCCTCCTGGAATATTTCAAATTCATGTTTGGATTTTTCAATATCCACGAAAATCTGATTGCAGGCGATCGCGTGTGTTTCGGCTGTCGAACCCACATAGCCGAATACACGGGCTGTGTCTGAAAATGCAGAAAGGTTGATATAGCAATCGGGGTTCAGGATCCAGATATCCATCGGACGACCGCCGCATCCAAGTGCATCGTAGTTCAGCGTTTCAACTGAATCCGGTACTCTGAACGTTGTCAGCTGTTCACAGCCGCTGAATGCACCCTGACCGATAGATGTCAATGTATGTGCAGGAAGGATCACTTCGCTGAGGTTTTTGCAGTTGCGGAACGCATAGTTGCCGATCGTGGCAACACCGCTGCGGATAATGACACGCTTGATCTCATCTGCGCGGTCAGGCCAGCAGGGTTCATCGAATGCTGTCAGATCCCGCATCGGGCCGTCGCCCTCGATCATCAGCGTGCCGTCCGCGTCCAGACGCCAATACAGCGTTTTCTCGGTGGCAGACGCGTCAGAACCGCCGCCGCAGAAACCGCTTGCAACGATGTTGGACAGGGAGTTCAGCGAACGGAAGCTTCTGCCGTAGCAGTCTGCATACGATTCGGCCCCGGAACCGCTGTAACCGTAAATGACAGCGTTCTGCGGAAATGTATTTTCGCATTCGGCGATCGTACACTCAGGGGCACGGACATAGACCTCGGTCAGTCCTGTGCAGTCTGCAAACGCATTCTCGCCGACAGATACCACGCTGTTCGGAAGTGTCACAGTCGTCAGCGCATCCAGTCCTGCAAATACACCGGCACCCACATGATACACATCATATTCAAACAGCAGTTCTTTTACTTCGCCGGAGATCAGCTCTTTGATCGGCGGCGTATCTTCATCCGTATCCGCCATGTAACCGCTGCCGCTGATGGTCAGAAGACCGTATTCATCCAGCGACCAGCTGACGGTACCCTCGGTCGTATCGAATGTACCGTCTTCGACTACCGCAGGCGTATAGCGGACAAACGGGATCTCATGTGCATTCGCATAGCTCATTGCAGTCGAATTCAGAGCACCATAGATCTTGCCGACGAATTCGGTGTCATTGATCAGCAGCGAGGCATCGTCCAGCTGACAGTTCGGGTTGACGACAGATACATACTCCAAATTCGGGTTGTATGCAAATGCCAGATTCGACAGATGCGAAACGGAGATCGGCAGCTTGACGCTGTGCAGATCACAGTTGCGGAATGCCGATTCACCGATCTCCTGACAGCCTTCCCAGATCGTTACTTTTTCAAGCTTGCTGCAAAGATAGAACGCATTCTCCCCGACATTGCAGGGGATATCCGCAGTCGTCAGGTTTTCGCAGGCGCGGAACGCATTTTCGCCGATCTCTTTCAGAGAATCAGGCAGTGCCAGCGCGGTCAGCTTGCTGCACTTATAAAACGCCATGCTGTCGATTGTTTCCACGCCATCGGGAATGATCAATTCGCCGAGCGGATAGGCAGGGAGTGCAGCGAGGATCTCGGTTTTCTCCTTGTTATAGAAAATACCGTTTTCAAAACAGATATAGGGGTTGTCTTCATCAACGATGATATTCTTCAGATTTTTGCAGTCAACAAATGCTTCGCCGCCGATGGTTTCAATGCTCGCAGGGAGATACAGCTCGGCAATATCGAAAAATCCGAGAGTGGCGGCACCGATCGAACGCACGCCGTCCTCAATGACAATTTTATCTACTTCAGATTCCAGTCCGTGCCACGGTGCAAGACCTGCAAGCGGATAGTCTTGCATATAGTCATCGCCGCTGAATTTCAATGTGCCGTCGTCGTAAAGATTCCAGCAGACACCGTCATATTCCGTTGCGCCGCAGGTACCGTCATATGTCGATTCCGGAGCAGGCAGCAATGTCAGATTTGTTTCGTCAAATTCAACGTTCTTCAGATACTGATGCAGCGCTGAACCCTCATAGCAGGTAACTTTGAATCCTCTCTTTTTGAAATTTATATAAGGGAAATCCGATTCTGAAAGATTCGGGTTCAGCACTTTGAGTTCCATAAGAGCTGACATATTGTATAATGCCACCTCCCCGAGCGACTGTACGTTTTTCGGGATAGTCAGGCTCTCTATCTGTCTGCAGCTGCAAAACATTCCGGTCGGAATTGCTTTCAGATTCTTTGAGATTGTAACACTTGCCACATCGGAATCATAGAACACATCGGAGCCCATTGAGGTGACAGAATTCGGGATAATAACCGTAACCTCATCGTTCATGTCAAACGCAGACTGAAACGCTGAGCCGTCAATTTTCTCCAAGCCTTCCGGAAGCTTTATCACATTGGTCTGCGCCTCAGGCGGAAGTGTCAAATCTGTATCCACAGTATGCAGCTTACCGCAATACATGAATGCGGCATCGCCGATCGAACGAAGTGTACTCGGCATGGAAACGGCTTTCAGCTCCTTAAACATATAAAAAGCATCCGAGCCGATCGAAGTGACGCCTTCCTGAATATCAACATACTTGACAACCGATGCAAGGTCCTTCCAGTCTGCCAGCGTTCCCTCTTTATCCCAGCCGTAATCCGTCATGTCACCTGTACCGCGGATCTCCAGCAAGCCGTCGCCCATGTACTCCCACAGCAGATTTTCGCCGCAGTAGCCGAAGGTCTGGACATACGTCGTATCGTCTTCTGCAAATGCAGACAGCTCCGCCGCAGAAAAAACACCGCTTTGCAAAGCGGTATCATTGAAGCTGCCGGCGAGCATCGCTGCACAGAGCAAACCGGAAAGCAACCGTTTTCCTACCATTTTTTCAATACTCCTTTACGTCATTCTGTCTTTTATTTTCTTGTTTCCAAGCGCGGAAACAACAGGCTTTCACAGGGTAATATTATAGCTGAATTAGGATGATTTGTCAACCTATTTACGTGGGTTTCACACTTTTCTGCCGCATCTTTGGCATTGTGTATGAAAATCCCCTGTTTCTGCAAGGTGATACAGCATCTCAATCAATAAATACACTTCAAAAAGCAAAGTGTTACAGCTTTTGCAGAAATTTGTATATGCAGTTCCCATCTCTGCATATAAAAAGGCGAAGTGCTGAAACTTCGCCTTTTGATTCTTTCGTGATTGCTGTAGTGGGATGTCAAAGGGACAATTTATTTCTGCACCCCGAAGCACTGGAACATATTGTACATTTTTGCAACGGTCACAAACTGTCCCGCATCGACAACCCATTCGCCGTTGATGCGCAGAACATAGGTGTCAAAGCTGATATTCGCAACACTTCTGGTCATATCCTGCACCGCAGAATAGATCGTGTTCGTATCAATGATGATTTCATCGGAGGTGTATTCTTCGGTATCGGTGTTCCATTCTTCGTCAGGCGTGTAACTGCCGCCCAGTTCGCTCTCGGTGCAGTTATCCTTGTTCCGAACCGTCATTTTGAAAGAATATGCACCGTCGATCTGATACTTGTCTGCGGCATCTTGCGGCGCTTTGCTCAGCATCGGCGAGGACAGATAGCTGTTGATCTCTGTGGCTTCGGAATTGCGGCAGGTGAGTTCTTCTGCGATGAAATCGGTCGAACCGTCTGCTGTCCATGCTGCACCGATCTCCTCCAGTGCTTCATGTCCTTTTTCCAGCAGATCCTCGACAGAAGACTGCTTGCCAGAAAAGATATACGTCACCATTTCAAGGTCGGTCGTGTCCACGATCCCCTGTGCATCGCTCTCCTTGACTGCCTTGATGTAGCGGTCAACGACAGCCTGCACTTCTTTCAGCTCGGCATCGTCTGCGGTTTCTTCCACAGGCTCTGTGTTCGGAACGCCGTTGATATCGTTGATAATGGTGAATGCATCGTCGATCAGTTCTGATACGTTGATATTCTCGGCTCCGTTTTCATTGACAGACAGACCACAGCCGCTGAGCAGCATGGATGCTGCGAGAACACTTGCGATTCCAACATTTGTTTTCTTCATTTGCATATCCTTTCACAATCGTTTGTCCTGCGCGATGCGCCGATGCGTCGTTCACATCGTGAGATTATCATAACAGATTTCCGACAAAAGTGCAATACCCGTCGCAGTCGGTCAACGCAGAAAATTTTACATTATATATTGTTTTCTTACGGATTCTTTCGAATCCTATCATTTCCGTGTGCATCCATTTTTTGCAATCTTCTCATAGAATTGCATCAAATTCCGCATATCTGCGTGTGAAAAATATTATTTTTCATTTATTCTCATTTAAGCAGTACCAGCAAAAAGTCGCCGCAGATGATGCCCAGAATGACAAGACTTGCGGCAAGCCAGACGTTCGCATTGCCTTTTTGTACGCATTTGCGAAGAAACGGCAGAACGGCTTTTGCAAAAATGACCGCGAGGATCCCGAAAAAGATACTGCTTAGGAGCGAAATACGGTCGTCCACGGAAAAGATCCAGTCGGCATAGCTCCAATAGCTGCGGTGGAAGATCCATTCCAGCAGGTAAGAGCAGGCAAATTCAAACACGCTGGCGATAATGGTACTCAGCAGAAAATACAGCGGTACACTTTTGATTTTGTGGAGCAGTGCATACAGCCCCCAGCCGCCGAAACCATAGATCGGACAAAGGGTAAGATGCAGCATCCCACGGTTATAGAGGTAGTGATAAAGCACGTAAATACATATTTCTTCATACACCCAGCCGCCGACTGCCGCAACCGTAAATCCGACAATCAGCAGAGAGATTTTTTGCCGCTTGTTCATTTTACTCACCTCGTTTTGTGGGGGACGCTGTCCCCCACACCCCCTGCCAAAGGAATACTATCCCTTTGGAATCCCATTTTAGGGATAATGTCAGAACGTGAAATGGGAGTTGCTTTCTCTTAAATTATATACACGCTGTCAGGGGATTCATTACAAGAGTTTTACTCGATTTTTTTCAAAAAACCGCAGGGGTCGAGGGGACAGCGTCGCTCCGCAGAGCGCGAAACACCCACAGCAAACTCCCTGACAACAAAAATCAGCCTCCGAAAAACGGAAGCTGATTTTGATTCGCTATATCAGCCTCGCGGCTTCATTATTTGACAAGCTGTTCCAATGCGGCATATTTCACGCAGATGCAGAACAGTTCCATTGCCTGTTTCAGTTCATCCACAGAGGGATAGGTCGGTGCAATGCGGATGTTGCGGTCATCGGGATCGTTCTTGTACGGGAAGGTCGCGCCTGCGCCCGTCAGGGTGACGCCGCCCTCCTTGCAAAGCTGTACCACACGCTTCGCACAGCCGTTCGGCGCGTTGAACGATACAAAATAGCCGCCCTGCGGATGTGTCCACTCGCCGATGCCAAGCGGTTTCAGCTCGGTTTCCAGCGCATTCAGTACTGCATCAAACTTCGGCTTCAAGATCTGACGGTGCTTTTCCATATGTGCCTTGACACCTGCGGCGTCGCCAAAGAACATCACATGACGCATCTGGTTGACTTTATCAAAGCCGATGGTCTGGACACCCAGCGATTTCGACAGTTCTGCGAGGTTTTCTGCGGATGTGTTGAATGCTGCCACGCCGCCGCCCGAAAATGTGATCTTCGAGGTGGACATGAACTGATAGAAAATATTCAGATTGCCGCTCTCCTCGCACGCCGCATTGATGGTCAGCGGCTGTTTCGGATTCTCGACAAGATGGTGGATGCAGTATGCGTTATCCCAGAAGATACGGAAATCCTTTGCGGCAGGTTTGAGTGCTGCAAAACGGCGGACGGTTTCATCGCTGTATACAACGCCGCCCGGATTCGAGTAGATCGGAACACACCAGATACCCTTGACCGATGCGTCGGATTCCACGTATTTCTGTACCATATCCATATCAGGGCCGTCCTCGGACATCGGTACAGGAATCATCTCGACACCAAAATACTCGGTCAGTCCGAAATGACGGTCATAGCCCGGGACAGGGCAGAGGAATTTCACCTTGTCCAGCTTGCTCCACGGTGTACAGCCTGCGATACCCTTGACATATGCGATCTGAATGCAGGCGAACATCAATTCAAGGCTCGAATTGCCGCCGATGAACATTTCTTCCGCTTTTGCGCCGATCAAGGACGCAAACAGCTTCTTCGCCTCGGAGATACCTGCCAAAACGCCGTAGTTGCGGCAGTCATCGCCCGTTTCGGAGATGAGGTTCGCATCGGATCTCAGCGTATCCAGCATCGGCATGGTCAGGTCAAGCTGTGCAGGTGCAGGCTTGCCGCGTGCCATGTTCAGGGTGAGCTTTTTCGCCTGAAATGCGGCATATGCCTCTTTTGTTTCCTGCAAGAGTGCTTGCAGTTCTGCCTGCGATTGCTCGCAAATTGGTTTGATTCCCATTGATTCCAAATCCTTCCTGATGTAAAATATAAGGTGGATATTATCGAACAGTTTATTATAGCACATTCCACACGGAAATGCAAGACTTTTTCGAAAATTTCAGCGCGGTGCGGCGGTTACTCCGGCGAACCTTCCATGAAATACGAGGCTTCCATGTCCGCAGTGCAGAGTGCGAATGCAAGGGGATATTTTTCGAGTGCCTGCCCGACAAGATTTGCGTCCTCAGGGCCGGAAAAGCCCATATGCCAACGAATCGCAAAGGCTTCTTCTTTCCGCAGGTGCATGAAAAACTGGATCAGGTACACGGATTTTTCGCCGTGACCGTACGGCATCTGGTCGTTGATCTTATAGTAGGGGACTTTCTCCCAGACACCCTGCGCGTTTTTGCTGTTGCGGTAGTCCACGGTGTAGAAATTCATCTTGCAGAGGTCGTGGAGCAAAGCCGCGATGGCGATATTCTCCTCGGTAAACTCCATACCGTAGACCTCTTTCACACGCGGACGCTGTAAATAGTCGTGCAGGCAGTGGTAGACGTTGAGCGAATGCTCCAGCAGTCCGCCCTCGTAGGCACCGTGATAACGGGTGCTGGCAGGCGCGGTGAAGAAATCACTTTTCTCCGAGAGCAGGTATTCGAGCAGTTTATCTGCGCCCGGTCTGGTAATATTTTCCTTATAGATACGGATAAATTCTTCTTTTTTCTCTTGCAGTTCCTGTGCAGTCATGGCGTTTTCCTTTCCGGTTCAGGATTCCGATTCCCTCCGCAGAGAAAATCGGGCTGTCACTATTATACTACGAGATCGCGGCGATTGCAAGCCTCCGCGAAAATAATACTTGCAATTCACGAAAAAATACGATATAATAAATGTATGCGTAATCTCCGCCTATGATCGGCGGTTCTATATTTTCATGGAAATACGTGATTTCCGGAAAGGAATTTGAGATGGATCAGAAAATGCCGACGGCAAAAATCGTGGCGTCCTCCACCGCAGGCGAACTGGTCTGCGCGGCGGCAGGCAGAATCTCTACCACACAGGGCACCTCCCTTGAGATCCTCGCACGCTCCAAAGAAAAGGAAAACAATGCCACCCTCATCGAAAAGGTGGTCGCTTCGGGACATCAGTCGCTCGTCGAACACGCCATGTTTACCATCGCATTCGACAGCGTCAGCGTCTGCACCGAGGAGTTTGTCATCGAATACCGTCTGGCTTCGTTCACCGTCCAGTCGCGCAGATACGTTGATTTTACAAATGTCGGATGCTATACGCCAGAACTCCCTGCGGCACTCGATGCCCCCTACCGCGATCACATGGCAGGGCTGTTCGACACCTACGCAAAACTGCTCGCGCTCGATATTCCCAAAGAAGATGCGCGGTTTGTCCTGCCCTACTGCTTCCGCAGTAATTTCTACTGCACGATGAACGCACGCGAACTGATGCACATGATCTCGGCAATGCTCTGGGGACGCGGAAGCGTGTTCCCTGAGCTGAAAATGCTCGGAGAATCGCTGAAATCGCAGTTTGAGGAATACTTCCCGAACCTTTTGAACCAGATGCAGGCAAAGTACCATGCAGACAAAACACGCTTTGCACTCCCCGAAGCGCTCGGTGACATTCCCGAACCGCAATGCAGGGAAGCAAAGGCTGTTTTGCTGAATTCTACGCCGAACACCGCAGAGATCGTACAAATGGCTGCTCCTGCAAACGGAATGCTGACACCGAATACAGACGGACTTGCGCTCGCTGACATCGTACACGGAGAGCGTCCGCGTGAGTTGGAACTCCTGCACGCGACATTCCGTGTCGAAAACCTGTCGCTTGCCGCTGTGACACATCTTGTCCGCCACAGAATGCAGTCGGTGCTCGTGCCGCAGATTACGCAGGCAGTCCTCAAAAATACGTATCTCCTGCCGAAAACGGTTGCCGACAATCCGCAGGCAAAAGCAGTCTACGAAACGGCATTCGCTGAAAACGCCGCCGCACTCCGCAAATTCCTCGCGGACGGTCTGCCGATTTCCGCCGTACAGTATTTCGCACTCGCAGGCAACCAGATCGACGTTGTGTGCTGCATGAACGGCAGAGAACTCGAACATTTCTTCGCGCTCCGCACCTGCCGCCGCGCACAATGGGAGATTCGTGCGGTCGCGGTCAGCCTGCTGAAACAGCTCCGCGCACAGTCTCCCGAGGTCTACAAACTCATGGGACCGAGCTGCTATGTCACAGGAAAATGCCCCGAGGGACGGCTTTCCTGCGGTCAGGCGGCACTTGTGCGTCAGGAATTTGAGTGAGGGAAGTTTTTTGTGGGGACATTGTCCCTTTGGAATCCCATTTTAGCATGAACGATAGCATTGTATGGGCGGAGATTCAGTTCTTCGCCCTTTTTTGTATGTGGACACGCGAAGCGCAACAAAAGTTTTGGTGCATGAATACGCAGTATTCATGTTAGTCTGTCGAAAAAGTATGGGGGAACCCCCTCCTGATCTTTTAGAAGGAGAGGGTGTTTCGCTGTCTGTGGACAGCGACCAGAGGCTCTGCCTCTGGACTCCGCAAGCCTTTGAAAAGGCTTGAGCGAAACTTTTGATTTTGCCCCCATGTCAGCATACAAAAAGGGCGGAGAATTGTCTCTCCGCCCTTACTATTCTATCATTCGTGCTAAAATGGGTTTCCAAAGGGACAATGTCCCTTTGGCAGGGGTTTGGGGACGGCGTCCCCAAAAGAACTCAAAATCCTCAAATCTGCGCCGAATAGTTCGGTGCTTCCTTGGTGATATAAATATCGTGCGGATGGCTTTCTTTCAGACCTGCACCCGTGATGCGGACAAACTTTGCCTTTTCATGGAGTGTGGGGATATCCACACAGCCGCAGTAACCCATACCGGAACGAATACCGCCGCAAAGCTGGAACACGGTATCAGCCAGCAGTCCCTTATAAGGCACTCTGCCCTCAACACCTTCCGGAACGAGCTTCTTTGCGCCTTCCTGGAAATAACGGTCTTTCGAGCCGCATTCCATTGCGCCCAGAGAACCCATACCGCGGTAGACCTTGAACTGTCTGCCCTGATAGATCTCCGTTGCGCCGGGTGCTTCTTCACAGCCTGCGAACAGACTGCCGAGCATGACAACATTTGCGCCTGCTGCGAGAGCCTTGACGATGTCGCCGGAATACTTGATACCGCCGTCTGCGATGACAGGGATGTTGTGCTTTTCTGCGACACAGGCAGCGTCATATACTGCGGTGATCTGCGGAACGCCGATACCTGCAACGACACGGGTGGTACAAATGGAACCGGGTCCGATACCGACCTTGATCGCATCTGCGCCTGCTTCGATGAGTGCTTCTGCCGCTTCTGCGGTCGCAATGTTGCCTGCGATGAGCGGTGTGTTCGGGAATGCCGCTTTGACCTTGCGGACTGCATTCATGATATTTGCGCTGTGACCGTGTGCGCTGTCGAGCACAAGAACGTCAACCTTTGCGTCAACAAGTTTTGCCGCACGTTCCAGCACATCTGCTGTCACGCCGATTGCCGCGCCGCAGAGCAGTCTTCCGTTTGCATCACGCGCAGAATTCGGATACTTGATGGATTTTTCGATGTCCTTAATTGTGATCAGACCGCGGAGCATACCGTTGTCGTCTACGATGGGAAGCTTTTCGATCTTATGAGCGCGGAGAATTTCCTGTGCATCGAGGAGATTGGTGCCGACAGGTGCGGTGACGAGGTTTTCCTTCGTCATGACCTCGCTGATCGGTACATTGAAATCGGTGAGAAAACGCATATCGCGGTTGGTGATGATACCGACGAGATGACCTGCCTTATCGACGATCGGGACGCCGGAGATCTTATATTTGCCCATCAGTTCGTCTGCATCGTAGACAAAACGGTCTTCGGTCAGCGAGAACGGGTTTGCAATGACGCCGTTTTCAGAACGCTTGACCTTATCGACCTCGTCCACCTGCTTTTCGATGGTCATGTTCTTGTGGATGATGCCGATACCGCCCTCACGCGCAATGGCGATCGCCATTTTCGATTCGGTAACGGTGTCCATGGCAGATGTCATGATCGGAGTGTTCAGATAGACATCTCCTGCAAGGCGTGTGCCAAGCTTGATCATGTTCGGTGTGACATCGGATTCGCCGGGAATCAGAAGCACGTCGTCGAAGGTCAGACCTTCCTTTTGGAACTTTCCTGCGTTTTCAATCATTTTTCTACTTCTCCTTTTCCGCCGTTTATTCCTTTGACAGCAATCTGCAAAGGGCTGTCAAATCCTCGCGATTATAAAACTCAAGTGTCAGCGTGCCTTTTTTCTTGCCCGACTGCACCTGTACTTTCCGTCCTAAAAGGTTCCCCAGACTGATCTCCATTTCCTCGTAGAAAATATCGTCGGGGGATTTCTGCTTTTCCGCAGGTTTCTCGTTGTTCTGCCGCTTGGCAAGCTGTTCGATCTCGCGCACGGTGATCCTGTCCTCTGCGGCACGGCTTGCGCATTCGATCAGGAGATTTTCGTCCTTGATGCCTGCGAGTGCCTTTGCGTGTCCGACAGTAATGGAGCCTGCTTCCAGAAAGCCCTGTACCACCTGCGGAAGATTCAGAAGGCGGAGGCTGTTTGCGACGGCGGAACGGGAACGGCCGACCGCTTTTGCAATATCCTCCTGTGTCATCTGATAGGTTTCCATGAGTGTCTGATAGCCGACCGCTTCCTCAATGGGATTGAGGTTTTCGCGCTGGAGGTTTTCGATGAGTGCAAGCTCAAACACCTCTCTGTCGGTCAGGTCGCGGACGATGACAGGCACCTCCGACAGTCCGACACGCTTTGCGGCACGCCATCTGCGTTCGCCTGCAACGATCTGGTATCTGCCGCCCTCGATCGGACGGACAACGATCGGCTGGATGATGCCGTGCTTCTGGATGGATTCTGCCAGTTCGGTGATCGCCTCGTCGTCGAATTTCTTACGGGGCTGTGTGCGGTTCTGCTCGATTTCAGTAATGCGGAGCGTCTGTGTTGCACGCACTTCTGCGGCATTTTCCTGAAACAGGTTATCGAGCCCTCCGCCCAGACCAAGTCCTTTCCTTGCCATACGTCAAGTCCCTCTGCTCCGTTTGCGGCGGAGCCGTCCTTTCGTTCGAATTACGGATATCTCTTTATATATGGGTGCGGAATCATTTCCGCGAGAAAATCAAGTGTTTCCGACGGTTTTCGAGTTCGAGCGGTTCGCCGAGCATTTCATGTCCCAGCAGTTCGTAAGCGTCTGCGCCCTTGGAACCGCGCTCATAATAGAACACGGGTTTGCCGTGGCTGGGTGCCTCAGAAAGCCGCACATTGCGCGGGATCTTCGTTTCGAATACCTCGTCAGGGAAATATTTTTTCACCTCGTCCACAACTTGCAGCGACAGATTCAGACGCGCATCGAACATGGTAAAGAGGATGCCCTCGATGCGGAGCGCGGAATTGTACTTTGCGCGGACGATGCGGATGGTTTCGTAAAGCTGGGAAAGGCCTTCGAGTGCCAGATATTCCGCCGTCATGGGGATCAGCACGGTATCTGCCGCGACCAGACTGTTCAGGGTGATCAGGCTCAGCGACGGCGGACAGTCGATGAAAATGAAATCATAGTCATCTTTCACCGACAAAAGCTGCATTTTCAGGCGGCTCATGCGGTTGTCGAGTTCGATCAGGTCGATCTCTGCACCTGCCAGAGCCGAAACCGCAGGCACAATGCTGACGTTTTCGAATTCTGTCTGACGCAGGGCTTCCTGAATGCGTGCCCGACCGACCAGAACCTCATAGCTGGAACAGGTAAGACCTTTTTTCTGGATGCCGAGACCTGTGGTGGTATTGCCCTGTGCGTCGGTGTCGATGCACAGCACGCGCTTTCCGCGCATACCGAAATATGCGGCTAAACTGACGACGGTCGTAGACTTTCCGACGCCGCCTTTTTGGTTTGCGACCGCAATAATTTTACCCATAGACAATACCTCCCCTTTTATTCTTTTTATTATAGCACATCCGCTCTGAATTGTAAAGGGGGGATTTTAGGTTTTGGGTGTTTTCGTGGAAATGGACAGACAGCCGCGAAAATCCGCCGCACAAATTGGCAGAATGCTTTTGCGGCGCGGAATTTGTCAAAAGATGTTTCGCGGATATGCAAGATGCACAAATATATTATTCAACTTCCGTCAAAACATAGAAAATGAGATTATTGCTTGCAAGATGTTTTGACTTGTGCTATAATATGTCTTACATTAAGTGTGTACGCGGTGCAATAATCTTGTCGAATTCGACAGATTGGAATTTTTCACCTTCAGCGGAATCTCATTTCACCACTTGAAGTACCACATTGCACCCCGCCGTACTCGCCTGTAAGGAGAGATTAACATGAAACTTGAAACCGGCAAAATCAAAAACATCGTTCTCGCCGGCCATAGCGGCTGCGGCAAATCTGCGCTTGCAGAGGCTCTGCTCTTTAAGGCTGGCGCAACCGACCGTCTCGGCAAAGCTGTTGACGGCAACACCGTATGTGACTTTGACAACGAAGAGATCAAACGTCAGTTTTCGATCAATCTCGCACTTGCGAATTTCGAAAACGGCGATTTCAAAATTAACCTGCTGGATACGCCCGGTCTGTTTGACTTCGGCGCAGCAATGACTGAAGGCCTGTACGCAGGCGATACCGTTATCATCTGTGTTTCCTCGAAATCCGGTATCCACGTTGGTACGAAAAAAGCCTTCCAGACCGCGAAAAAACTCGGCAAACACATCATGTTCGTCATCACCAAGATGGACGACCCGAACCAGGATTTCTACAATGTCCTCGCATCCCTCAAGGAAACCTTCGGCGCAGCTGTCTGCCCCGTTATCGTTCCTGAGGTCGTGGACGGCAAGATGAAGTCCCTCATCCACCTCGGCAGAATGAAGGCATACACCTACGACAAGAAGGGCGTTGCCACCGCAGGCGATGTGCCGTCCGGCAATATCGCAGGCAAGGCGGAAGTCACCGCTGAACAGATGCTCGAACAGCTTTCCGAAGCAGTCGCTGAAACCAGCGATGAGATGATGGAAAAGTTCTTCGAGGGCGAGCCTTTCACTCAGGAAGAAATCAGTCACGGTATCCACGAAGCCATGAGAAACGGCAGCGCAATGCCTGTATTCACCGTTTGCGGCGGTACACTCGAAGGCATCGACCTGCTGCTCGAATTCATGAAGTATATGCCTGACCCGACCACTGTCGGCGAGCTGAAAGCAACCGACCGCTCGGGCAATGAAGTGAAGGTCGCTGTCGATTCTTCCGCTCCTGTTTCCGCATTTGTATTCCGTACCGTTGCTGACCCGTTCGTTGGCAAGATGAGCTTTATCAAGGTCATTTCGGGCGTTCTGTCCGCAGATAAGGATCTGGTCAATGCCACCACAGGTGCATCGGAACGTGTCGGCAAGCTCTACACGATGGTCGGCAAAAAGCAGACCGAAGTTCCGAACGCGATCGCAGGCGATATCGTTGTCGCTACCAAAATCGCAGCAAATACGGGTGATACACTCTGCGCTCCCGAGCGCGTTGTCGCATTCCCGAAGCTGAAATATCCGAAGCCCTGCTACGGCATGGCAGTCAAAGCAAAGGCTCAGGGCGATGAAGCTAAGATCTCGACCGGTCTGCAAAGACTGCTCGAAGAAGACAAGAGCCTGTCCTATGTACTCGACACCACCACAAAGGAACAGATCCTTTCCGGTCTGGGCGACCAGCACCTCGACGTTGCCTGCGCGAAACTGAAAGGCAAGTTCGGCGTTGACGTTCAGCTCGAAGTTCCGCAGATCGCATACCGCGAAACCATCCGCACGAAGGTTTCCGAGCGCGGCAGACACAAGAAGCAGTCCGGCGGTCACGGTCAGTTTGGTGACGTTGTCATCGAATTCGAACCCTGCGACAGCGATTCCCTCGTATTCGAGGAGAAGGTGTTCGGCGGCGCAGTTCCGAAGAACTTCTTCCCCGCAGTCGAAAAAGGCTTGCAGGATTGTGTCAAGAAGGGCGTACTCGCAGGCTGTCCTGTTGTCGGTCTGAAAGCTACCCTCGTTGACGGTTCGTATCACCCTGTTGACTCCTCCGAAATGGCGTTCAAGATCGCTGCTTCGCTGGCGTTCAAGGAAGGTCTGAAAAAGGCAAACCCGATCATGCTCGAACCGATCGGCTCGCTGACGGTACTCGTTCCCGATGCGAAAAACGGCGATGTTATGGGCGATTTGAATAAACGCCGCGGCAGAGTGCTGGGCATGGAGCCGAGCGCAGACGAAGCAGGCATGACTGTCATTCAGGCAGAAGTTCCTGTCCGCGAGATGCAGGATTTTGCAATGTATCTCCGTCAGGTCGCAAAGGGCATGGGCGAATTCACGTTCGAATTCCTGCGCTATGAGCCGCTGCCGTCCAACCTGCTCGACGAAGTCATCGCAAGCGTCAAGACCGATGCAGGCGACGAGGAGTAATAAAGGTAAATTGTAATGGGGCTCCGCCCCAAACCCCGCCAAAGGGACATTGTCCCTTTGGAATCCCATTTTAGCACGAATGATAAATAAGAAAGGGCGGAGAGATAGTTCTCCGCCCTTTCAGTTTGTTGATAAAGTTGTATCTGCGATGCATTCCAAATGGAGCTCCGCTCCAAAC
>JAKSPL010000038.1 GCA_024404815.1 Oscillospiraceae bacterium | reverse complement strand
GACTCCGCAAGCCTTTGAAAAGGCTTGAGCGAAACTTTCGTTGCGCTTCGCGTGTTCGCATGCAAAAAAGGGCGGAGAACTATCTCTCCGCCCCTATCATACTATCATTCGTGCTAAAATGGGATTCCAAAGGGACAATGTCACCACAAAAACTCCCCATTATGACTGTACGTGATAGAACGTCACCATACTGTCCGTGAACAGCTTGCCGCCATCCGCGCCGCCGCTGTATGCGCCGCCCTGTGTGACAAAATGCTCGGTACTGCCGCCGCTGACGGTGCCGCCGTAGCTGACAGTATATTCCGTATTGACGTTCAGATTGCCGCCGGCATACACCGCATATTTGAAATTACGCGGAGATGTGAATGTCGCAATCGGGCTGCCGCCGCACGCAAACTGCACAACCGTATTCGAACCCTGCGTCATCGGGAACACCGCACCGACAACTGCTGCACCGCACACACTTTTGTCAGGTGTTGTGCAGGTATTGCCGATCGCATAGAGTGTACCGCCGTTGACCGCAAACGTACCGTCACAGTAAACCGCGCCCTTTTCCTCACGCGTTCCGCCGATGAAAATGGATTCACCGCCGTTGATATTGATGTATCCGTCAGTCTTGATGCCGTTGGTACCGCCGTCACAGAACAGCTTGCCGCCGTTAATGTCGATACCGTCGTTGGAATGCAGACCGCTCTTGGTCGAAACGATGTTCAGCGTGCCGTTGTTGACCACAATATCGTCATCGCTCTGGACACCGTGCGCGTATTTTCCGTTGATGTTCAGCTCGCCTTCGCCATCGAAAACAACTGTATCTTCGGAGAAAATCGCGCCCTTATCGTCGTCATGCGTACCGCCGTCGGAAATCGTGTTGACGGTGCCTGCGAGGGTTTCGATCGTCAGCTTTTTCGCCTGCTGGCAGTTGATGGCAGAGCCTGCATTATTGGTGATCTCACAGCCCGCAAGCTGCAAACGCACCTTTTTATCGTCGGTCATAATGTAGATCTGACCGTTCGAAAGCGTACCGGAGATCTGGTAGGTACCGCCCTTGGAAATGGTGATCTTACCGTTTTCAACGTAGATACCCGTACCCTGATACTGGGCAGTCGTACCGTTCAGCTGGATATACTTGGTTTCCTTGACCTTCGGCTCGTCCTCATCCTCAGGATCATCCTCCTGCGGCTTTTCGGTCTGTTTCGGTTCGGTCTTTGTGGGCGGATTGTTCGTTTTCTTTGCGGTTGTCGTTTTACTGCTGCCGCTGTCCGTCTTTCCGTCTGTTTTGCCGCTGCTCTGACCGCCTGCGCCGTCCTGATTGGAATTATCTGCGCCGTCAGAAGCGGAATTGCCGTCCTTCGAATCGGAATCGCCGCTGTTTGTTTTTGCGGTATTTCCCTTGCTGTCGGTAGTTTCTGACGATGTTTTTTTGCCGTCCGCGGCTTTGGTCGTTGTCTTTGCGGAGGAATTCTTCTTGTCAGAAGATTTCCCGTCTGTGTCCCCGTCCGAATCGGGAGCAGTCGTCGTATCGGTACCGTCCGCCGGCTGGACTGCGTCCGTCACGGCAGGCTTGTTTTTCGCGGAATCCGATCCTTCATTGCCGCCGCATCCGCTCAGCGGACAGACCGCCAGCAGTACCGCCAAAATCAACGCATTTCTGCGTACAGAATTTTTCATACTGTATTCCTTTCTGCGCCGTATGCACAAAAAGACCAAGTCCATTGCATGACTCAGTCTTTTTGGTACAGCGAATGCGGTTTATTTTGCTTTCGAATCATAAATCTGGTCGTCATAGCGGTAAAGAACCAGCGTGACATTCAGATTGCCGTTGAGGGCGCGGATATCGTCGATAAACTTTTTCTGGTCAGCATCAGTCTTGACACGGACAGAATACACAAGGTCAAAGAGCGTACCGAAATCGGTGGTCTTGACACGGCGCAGACGCCATACGGTTGTGTACTTTTCCATGACCTGATCGAACAGACCATTGTAGTTGAGGTTTTCGGGAATGGTGACTTTCAAGGTCATATCCTGTGTTTTCGGTGCAGCAAAGTTTGTGAGGTTAAATGCAAGCAGGATCGCTGCAACCAGAAGGAAGAACAGGAACGCATAGCCGAGGTAACCGATACCGCAGATAACGCCCATGGTCATTGCGAAGAAGATGTATGCGATGTCGCGGGGATCTCCGGGTGCGCTGCGGAAGCGGACGAGCGAAAATGCACCGGTCAGCGAGATCGCAGCAGTCATACCGGCAGAACCGTCCGCCAGTACACACATCATGATAATGACAACAGAAACGAGGGTGGAGAGCATCGGCATTGTCAGCACGTAGCTCTGGCTGTAACCCTCTTTGCGGTGGGTAAACATATAAAGCAGGGAAACGAGAACGCCGATCACAAGCGCACAGACGACACAGCCGATCACCTGACCTGCGCCCGGCATATTGAGATTGAATTCGGATTGATCATCGAATACACGTCCAAAGAGTTTGAACGCAACAAGTGCAGAGGGATTAAGCATAGTAAGCCTTCCTTTCAATGTCTTGTTTCGCAGTTTCTACTTGTCTGCGAACATAGTTTTTATAAGCGGTTCCGTATTTTGAGAAGCTGATCTTGCGGATGCCGAGTTCGGACATCGCACTGCTCAGCCACAACGGGATCGAACCGGGGACCTTAATTTCCATCAGCCGTTCATCAGGGAGGATCAGCTGTTCGCCGTAGCTTTCCCGTCCGAGGGAAAGGTCTTCGCGTCTTGCGGTGATCTTGCGGTCGAATGTCAGGCGGAATTCGCCGTCATCCTTGCCGAAGAACGCCTTGCGCTGGTAGCTGATGTACTGACGCGGCGCGATGGAATCATAGAAATTCAGGAACACATCCAGTTCTTTCATGACCTGCTGGTCGATGAAACGCTCATAGTAAGGCTTTACTCTGGTCTGGATATACGCCTCTGCCTCGCTCAATGTCATTGCAACGCGGCGTTTTGTGACGATACCGCCGATTTTCTTCTTCACCTCAAGAAAAACGTGGTCGTCGGGGGCAGCCGGAGAATAGTAACTGCGGAGGCGCAGTTTCTCCTTGTAGTATGGCTTTTCCAATGACTGCCGGATCAAATAGTTGTCCGGTGTGTCATAATAGAGATTGTAGATGCCGTACTCTTTTCCGTCAATGCAGAATTTATCGGGGTTCATGTATTCATGAACAACAGGAAGCAGACCAACATACTGGTCCTGATTCAGCAAAAACTTCACTTCACGGCGCTGGAACGTGCTAATCGCCATCTCATTGCGATGTTCGCGAGGCGGACTCGCGAAAACGCGTCCCCTCCTTTACGCTGAATTTTTCTCTATCTTTCCAGTCTTACAGACTGCAAAATTATTGTAAAGCCCCCTGCTTAAAATAACCTGAATAGCATTTAGAAAACAAAAATGCGGTGAAAAGCCGCGGGATCCTGCGCTGATCGGAACGATCAGTCATCTCTGAGCGGAAGTCCCTTGCCGTCTGTCTTGATGCTGCCTGCGAGGATCATAATGCCCTCGATAAAGCCCCAGATGGAAGAAACCGGGCTGAGAATAAAACAGGACAACAGCGTGATCAGAAGCTGCGCGATCGCCTTGCCCTTATAGCCGAGGTAGAAATTGTGTATACCGAACGCACCCAGAAGGAGTCCGAGGATACCGCCGACGACCTTCGACTTGTCGGACATCCGTCCCTGATAGCCGCCGACAGAGCCGTTATTCTGCTGCTGTACGGGCGGAATATAGCCCTGCTGCGGCTGAGAACGGTTCATGTTGTTCGGCTGACCGTAGGGATTATTCTGCGGTGTCTGTCCGTAGGGAGTACCCTGCGGCTGGCCAAACGGATTATTCTGCTGCTGTGCGAAGGGATTGCTCGGCTGCTGACCGAACGGATTCGTATTCTGCGGCTGAGCATACGGATTTGCCTGCGGCTGATTCGTCTGAGAAAGATCAGGCATTGCCGTAGATAGATCCTGCATCATGTTATTACTCGCGCTCGGTGCCTGCAGCGGTTCCATTGCCGCACCTGAGGTCGGCTGAGAGAACGAAGGTGTCTGCGCATTCAGATCGGTATTGGTCTGATTGAACAAGTCAGACACCGCGCCGGCAGCTGCTCCGACAGCGGGTGCTGCCTGTGTCGGCTGCTGGATAGGGTTGCCGCAGATCTCGCAGACAAGTGCGCCTGCCGTCACCATCGTACCGCAGTGTCCGCAGTACTTATCGCCTGTGCCTGCTGCAAATCCGCAGGAAGGGCAAGCTGCATCGCTGTCAGTCAGAACTTCCGCGCAGTTTTTGCAAAACATCATAATGATTCACACTCCATTTTTCATTCTTTTTGTCATTGTATTTGATCGAGAAATCAATTTCTCAGTATGTCCTTTGTTTTATTCCAGAAGATTGCCGTTTCCGTCCTTGGCATTGGGATCGGCTGCCTGAATAAAGATCTCAAACACCGCCCACATCCAGGAAAGGGCAAGCCCAAAGCCGAAAATCGACATGCCAACGTGTATGAGTCCTTTTTTCGTTTTCCCGATGTAGAAATCGTGGGCTCCGAACGCGCCCAGAAGCAGTCCGAGCAAAACATACGTAGACTTGGATTTCGGATTCGCAGACAAAAATCCCGCACTGCCGCGTGATCTTCTTCCGTTCCGGTTCTGCGCATCCTCCATCCAGATGCCCTCGGTACTCGCCTGATTCTGATTGGCAGCCGAATAATTCGGGGTATAGGACTGGAAATCCTGCGGCTGCTGCTGATAAGCCTGTGCATAGCCGCCGTAAGTCGGTTCCTGTGCATACTGCATAGCGATCGGCGTGTCGTCCTCGGATTCCCGAACGATCTCCTTGCCGCAAAGTTCGCAGACAACTGCATAGGAAGGTGTTTCTGCGCCGCATTGTTCACAGTAGTTGGCGCCTGTACCGATGGCGAAGCCGCAGCTGCGGCAGACAACCTCGGTATCTGTCAAAACGTCACCGCAATTTTTGCAAAACAATGTGCTGCGCCTCCTTTTTTCGGATAATGGTTTTGTTCATACATTTCTTTCTGTCCGCTGACGGACGAATATAGAATTTTCCGATTCTATTATAGCGTGTTTCCGATGCGATGTCAAGCATTCCGCGAAATTTCAGCGAAGTATTTTTCATTCGCACCGTCCTTAGATTATACCCTGTTTTTCAAGGAAGCGCAACAGCGCACAGCATCAGCTACGCGCCGTGTTTTCAGGATATGATATGTTTTCTCCTGTTTTCTCTCGTATTCTTTCGTTTTCAAATGATTTCGTTTATTCTGCTTTTTCGCAATATTGCGCGAAAAGCGAACGCAGATACGCTGTTTTTCGCTGTGATTTTCATTTTTGCGGCTTATGCCGATTCTGACCGCAATTTGTTCACAGTTTTTCTATTGAATTTTTGCGTGAAATATGATATAATACAGTATCTGTTTTAGAATCTTATCATTCTTTGAAAGGATGTGCATTTATGCAGCCCGAACTCCAAAAACTTTCTGACAGCATCTGCAAAGTCATCGTCGGAAAAGACGATGTCATTCGCCGTGTCCTCGCAGGTCTTCTCTGCGGCGGACATATCCTCATCGAGGACGTCCCCGGTGTCGGCAAAACACAGCTAGCCGCTTCCCTTGCGAAATCCGCAGGCGGCTCGTTCAACCGTATCCAGCTCACACCCGACGTCATGCCCTCCGACATCACAGGCTTTTCGATGGTCAACCAGCAGACGTTCGAACTGGAATACCGTCCCGGTGCCGCCATGTGCAATTTCCTGCTGGCGGACGAGATCAACCGCGCCTCCCCGAAGGTACAGTCCGCGCTGCTCGAAGTCATGGAAGAACATCAGATCTCGATCGACGGCGTGACACATACCCTGCCGCAGCCGTTTATGGTGCTTGCAACGCAGAACCCTGTGGAAACCTACGGTACATATCACCTCCCAGAAGCACAGATGGACCGTTTCTTCATGCGTGTCAGCATGGGCTACCCGTCTGCCGAGGAGGAGTTACAGATCCTCTCGCGCACAGAACACCAGAATCCGCTCCGCAACATTACCGAAGCCGCCATCTCCACAGACGAGATCATCGCCTTGCAGGAGCAGGTGAAATCGGTCTTTGTTAGCGATGCCGTGAAAAATTACATCCTGTCGATCGTCGCTGCTACGCGCAGTACCGATATGCTGACACTCGGCGCAAGTCCCCGCGGCTCGATCGCACTCTACAAAGCGGCGAAGGCAGAGGCATTTCTCTCCGACAGACAGTTTGTGCTGCCCGATGATGTGAAAACGATCACCGAAAGTGTCCTCGCACACAGACTGATCCTCTCCCCGAAGGGCAAAACCAAGTACGAGGATGCGGCAATGCTCCTGCGTGAGATCCTCACACAGGTACCCGTCCCGATGGAAACTGCACAATGACGCTCGGATATATCTGCGCCGTTTGCGTGGCGGTGCTGTTTATGCTCTATCTTGACGGCGGCATCGGCGTGATGATGCTGGCATTCCTGCTGGTGATGCCCATTCTCTCGCTGCTGGTCACGCTTTGGGTGAAACGGTCGCTGACAATTTCCATGTCGCTGCCCGACAGCACCGCAAAGCACAAGCCGACCACGCTCCAGATCACAATTGAAAAGAAAACCGTCCTGCCATTGCCGTTTCTGCGCATGAAACTAACGGCGGACGCACACTTTTTCCCCATCGACAAGAACGCAGATCCATTGCCGCCCGAACCCGTACAGGGTGATGGGTTATTCGCGTATCTGCGCTATGTCAGCAAGTATAAGGAATGGCGGAAGCTGATCTGCAAACTGCCGACTCCCGATACGCTCTATTTCCGCTGCTCGATGGGTACAGAAAAGAAAAAACGCCTGACCGTTCCGCTGACAGGCAAATACTGCGGCATGGGTACGGTCGCGCTCTCTGACATCAAGCTCTCGGATTTCCTTGCAATGTTTTCAATGAAACCGCAGCTCGAAACTGATGCAAACATCCTGATCCTGCCCGAAATTCCGCAGATGAAGGTCAGCAACGAACTGTTCCGCACCGTTTCCAACGAAGCGGTGACAGCGGACGAGGAGTCCGATACCACACCGACATTTTCTGCCGCTTCAACCGCAGGCTACGAACACCGCGACTACATCCCCGGCGACTCGCTCAAACGCATCAACTGGAAGCTGTCCTCGAAGCGTCACAAACTGATGGTCCGTATGGATGAACCTGTCGCGCTGTCAAAGCTCTGCGTCATTCTCGATTTTCTGCGCGATTTCGATGAAGAAAAGCCGCTTGCAGCAAAGCTGATGCAGGAGGAGCAGCTCATCGAATCCGCACTCGGACTTGTCAAACTCTGTACACAGCAGGGTTTCCCCTGTGTACTCCACTACCCCGATGAAAATTCCGAATGGACGCGTGTCTGTGCGGATTCCCCTGAACAGATCGACAGCGAAGCCGTAACGATCCTGCGCGGCGGTTTCCGTCCGCTGACAGAATTCACCTGTGACCTGCTTCCCGCTTCCGCATCACAGGAATGCTCTGCGATCGTTCTGTATTTCACCTCGCATATGGACAGCGAAAAGGCGGCACGACTTGAAAAACTGCCTGCCTCCTCGCTGTATGTCGTGATTCCGAAAGCGGATGCCGAAACACAGCAGGGAGAAATTTCTCTCCCGAAAAACGCCTCGCTCTGGCATACCGACAAAGAGCATAATCTCTCCCCGAACCGCAGCTGATATGACAATTCCTGCGGTCAGTTCTCAGGAAAGGAGGAAAATTCTGCAATGACGGATCTTGTTGAAAAACTTTCCAAAAGCCGCCTTGTCCGCTGGCTGACAGACGCAAAACGTCTGCCGCTCTATTTCGCGGTCATGGTCATTACGGCAATTATGTTCCACTACTGGGCGGCGCTGACACCTGTCTGGCTTCTGCTGAGCCTGTTCGCGGAGATCGCGCTGTTTCGGCTGTTTCATTTTATAGAGGAGCATCATGTGCTGGGCGGTTTCTGCTTTTGCATGGCAGGACTTCTGACGCTGATACTGGCATTGGTCCTGATGTATATCGGTGAAACGCCCACATTTGCAAACGGTCTGTTTGTCCCCGACAACGACTTCAACAACATCGACTTCTACATCTGGTTCATGACGCCGCAGTCCGTTCTGAACGCCGTGTACATCCCCTATACCGTTGCGATTTTCCTGCTGTTTACGTTTTTTATCGGCTTCGTCACATACTACTTCACAATGGTGCAGTACCGTGTGCTGATGTCGTTTACGATTCTCTGTTTTCCCTTTGCGATCTACGCAAAAGAAGAAGAGACCATGCCTGTTCTGTGCATCATACTCCTCTTCGCGGTGTACTTTGCAGTCATGATCTTTTGCAGGCAGCTGCACACAGAGGATCCCGAAATTGTCCACGAATACGACCCCGACAACCTGACCTGTACACCTGAGGTCGTCACGCCGAAAACGCTGACGCTCAAGCCGCACCCCGAGATCGGTGACCGTGCAGGCTGGCGGGCAGGTTCCGTTTTCCTTTGCGGCGCGTGCATCGCAGTATTGCTGCTGCCGAAGCCGACCGTGCAGGAAGACCGCAGCTATATCGAAGGTCTGATCAACATGGCGGCATTCACTGATGCTTTGCTGGACGCACTCGGCGGCTTTGAGGACGAATCCGACGGCGGCTCCAACGTGACGATCGGCTCCGGCTCTCAGATGCTCTACTACTGCTATGCCGACAAAGACGCAAACCTCCGCCGTGCCACATTCACCAATTACCATTACGACACCGACTCGTGGGCTGCCTCATCATTCGATGCCCAAAACAGTCAGGACGCATGGACAACCGACTTCGAAACCGCATTGTATCCCGTCTATTCCGATGCGGACATCTCGGAAATTGCAGCGGTCCGCAGAATGAATGACGCAGAGATCTCCGCCCTGCAAGCCACCGCAAAAAAGCGGATGGAAGAACAGAAATTCTCGTCCGCCGCTGACCGTGTCACACCCTACGACCTATACCTGATGATGAAGGAGGTCTGTGAAAAAAGTCCGGAAATCGCAGAACAATTCGGGCTTTCCGATTTCACAAGCACCGTCATTGACCCGACACCGTATGTGCATCGGATCTCCCTGAGTGCCCTGACCTTCAACGCGAATATCTATCTTGCCCCCAACCATACATTCTGGCTGGACACGGACTATGATATACAGCAAAACTTATCAGGCATTCTCTACCGTTCAACGCCGCCGCGTCAATACCGCGAAAGCTTTACACTTCGCTACCTGAGTGATGACATCGCCAAAGAACCTGCCATGCAGCTGCTGATTCGACAAGGCGGCAATGCTGAAAAATGGGCAGAAATGCTTGATACGATTCTCGGAGCCGATTTGCCGCTTTCCGAAACCGCAGCCGATACGCTGAAACGCGCATATAACGATGTCCGATACAGTACGGCTCTCAGCTCGGCCGCCGATCTCGAATCTGCACTTTCCGATGACCGCATCAAAACGCCGCAGCGTGTGAAAGACCTTGCGCTCCAGCTGACGGACGGACTGGAAACCGACTACGAAAAAGCCTCTGCGATCTGCAATTATCTTGCACACGGCGACTATATCTACGACCTCGACTACGTGAAAGCGGACGATGCCAATGTCGATACATTCCTGTTCGAATCGAAAACGGGTGTCTGCTACGAATTTGCAAGTGCGATGATAGAACTTTGCCGTGCCGCAGGTCTGTCCGCACGCTATGTCGAGGGATACAGCATGAGCGAACAGGCAGACAACAGCTACGATTATATCATCCGCACCACACACGGTCACGCCTTTGCAGATGTATTTATCGCAGGCTATGGCTGGATGTCGTTTGATGCCACCGCCCCCGATTTCAATTTGAAGCCCAAGATCAACACTGCAAACGTCATTCATACGCTCCAGATCGCAGGTCTGATCCTGCTGGTCGCGGCGTTGTTCCTGCTGATACTGCTGAAACTGATCATTCCGTATTTGCAGGAAAAATCATTCTGCCGCTGGTTCGAAAGCAAACAGGACGGCGAAGCAGTCCAGAAAGCGTTCACAAGACTCCGCACTGAATGGGACGCTGACCCTGCGGTGACGGCAAGAGTGCTGTGTGAAGAAAAAGCAGAAGAACTCTCCTGCGATACCGCGCCCATGCTGAACGGTCTGGAACAGGCAGTCTACGGCGGCGGCTGTTCGAAAGAATCCGCAAATGCCGCATTCCGCTGTTATCAGGCACTCAGAGAAGCGTGGAAGAAACGAAAGAAATAAAACAGGCTTTTGTGGGGGACGCTGTCCGCAGACAGCGAAACTCCCTTTCTCCTTACAATAGGTCAGGAGGGAGCTTGGGGGAACCCTACCAAGGGGTTCCCCCATACTTTTTCGGCAGATAGTGTGAGGATGCTTTTCCCCACACACCCGCCAATTCCGCACAAATCGTCCGCAATATGGCGAATTTGCAGGGGCGTTTTTCCGCACGTTTCGTGAAAACCGCCGAAGCATCCGCAAAAGCCTGCAAAAATCCGCGATTCTCCTTGACAAATTTTTGAAATTATGATATGATAGTTGTACCTCTTTGCGGAGGTGCATTTTTTGTGCCCGAATGATTTTCGGGGATGCCGCTGTGCCGCGGTGTCCGACTCCGCCTTTGTAAAAAAGAGGGAGGCAAACTTTCGTTTCGCTGCACGGGTTTTTCCCGTTCAGACAGCGGAAAAATACTAACAGGAGGTGCCGAAACCATGCGTGTTAAAATCACACTTGCTTGCACAGAGTGCAAAAGAAGAAACTATGTTTCGAAGAAGAACAAGAAGAATGACCCCGACAGAATCGAAATGATGAAGCACTGCAGATTCTGCAACAAGCATACCCTGCACAAGGAAACAAAGTAAGAGAACACAATTTCCCGAACCAAACGAGCGGTCTTGCTCCGTTGGGCACACATACGCTGCATCCCCACTCCATATACCGCCGCATAACAGATGTACCGTGAAAAGTACATAATTGTTTTGCAGAAAGGAACAAACCATGGCAAAGGACAAAGAACAGACTGCCGCTGAAAATTCCGGCAAGAAGGAGAAAAAGTCCAAAAAGCAAAACGGTATCGCAAAGTGGTTCAAAGACCTGAAATCCGAATGGAAAAAGGTCGTCTGGCCGACAAAGAAAACCGTTTTCAACAACAGCGTCGTTGTGTTTGTAACCATGATTGTGTTCGCTCTCTTTACATTCCTGCTGGATACCGGCTTCTTGAAGCTCTTCCAGTTCGCAATCAGCGGCAAACAGTAATCATGCGTGAGAACCACGACTCCCAATTCGCGCTTGGCGCAGAAAGTAGAGGATAGAATCCGCGATGGCAAATGAAAACAATATCGCGCAGGCTCAATGGTATGTCCTGCATACCTATTCCGGCTACGAAAATAAAGTCGCGCAAAGCATCATGAAGGTCGTCGAGTATCGAAAGCTTCAGGATCAGATCCTTGAAGTCCAGATTCCCGTCGAACAGGTTCATGAGATTACGGACGGCAAGGAAAAGGATGTCACCCGCAAAACTTTCCCCGGTTACGTACTCGTGAAAATGATTTACTCCGATGAGGTCGCTTATCACATCCGCAGTATCCGCGGCGTGACCTGCTTCGTCGGCGCAAGTCCCACAGATCCCACCCCCCTGACCGATAAGGAAGTCAAAGCTATGGGCGTTGAACTCGGTCAGATCGTGGAGGTCAATATCCATGCAGGCGATACCGTCCGTATCGCAGGCACGGCAATGGACGGCTTTACCGGTGTTGTCCAGAGCGTCAATGCCGATGAGGGTACCTGCAACGTCCTCGTTTCGATGTTCGGTCAGGAAACCCCCACAGAGCTTTCCCTCAGTCAGGTCATCCAAATCGACTGACCAAACTGAACCTTCGTACCCCTTTTTCAGACGGCGAAATCCGTTTGCCGTCGTGGGAGAGATGCTCGGTATGCCATATGCACCGAAACATCCCGCCATACCACATTTTTTGGAGGTAATTTAACCATGGCACAGAAAGTTGTAGGCTTTATTAAGCTTCAGATCGCAGCAGGAAAGGCTACTCCTGCTCCTCCGGTTGGCCCTGCACTCGGTCAGCACGGTGTCAACATCATGGGCTTCTGCAAGGAGTTCAATGAGCGCACAAAGGGCGACGCAGGTATGATCATTCCTGTCGTCATCACCGTATATGCAGACCGTTCCTTTACCTTTATTACCAAAACTCCGCCCGCAGCCGTTCTCATCAAGAAGGCAGCAGGCATCGACAAGGCTTCCGGCGTCCCGAACAAGACCAAGGTTGCTACCATCACCAAAGAGCAGGTTCAGAAGATCGCTGAAACCAAAATGCCTGACCTCAACGCTGCTTCCCTCGAAGCTGCTATGAGCATGATCGCAGGTACTGCTCGTTCGATGGGCGTTGTCGTCGCAGACTAAGGGTTCATTCTGCACATTTCAGCTTTTTTGAAATGTTCTTGGAATGCCGCCCCGGCACGTCTGCCAGTGGGAGGAACCACATTCCGCCAAACCCGACAGGAATTCGCCGCAGCTGCGGTGTCCGTCGGTGTACCACGTAAGATGATAATAAGGAGTATTCTGATATGAAACACGGAAAAAAATATGTAGACAGTGCAAAAGCACTGGATGCTGCAAAGCTCTATGAGGCAAACGAGGCTCTCGGCAATGTTTGCTCTCTCGCAAAGGCAAAGTTCGACGAGACCGTCGAAGTTCACATCCGTCTGGGCGTTGACTCCCGTCACGCTGACCAGCAGGTCCGCGGTGCTGTCGTTCTTCCGAACGGTACCGGTAAGACCGTCCGCGTTCTCGTTTTCTGCAAAGAGGACAAGTACGAAGCTGCTCAGGCTGCCGGTGCTGAATACGTCGGCGGTATGGACTATGTTGACAAGATCACCAAGGAAGGCTTCATGGACTTCGATGTCGTTATCGCTTCGCCTGACATGATGGGCGTTGTCGGCCGTCTTGGTAAGGTCCTCGGTCCGCGCGGCTTGATGCCGAACCCGAAGGCCGGTACCGTTTCTCCTGACGTTGCAAAGGCTGTTACCGAAGCAAAGGCTGGTAAGATCGAGTACCGTCTTGACAAATCCAACATCATTCACTGCCCGATCGGCAAGGTTTCTTTCGGTGCTGAAAAGCTCGAAGAAAACTTCAACACCCTCGTTGAGGCTGTTGTTAAGGCAAAGCCGGCTGCTGCAAAGGGTACTTACCTGCGTTCTATCACCGTCGCTTCCACCATGGGTGTCGGCGTTCCGGTTGCTACCGCAAAGTACGGTGTCTGATTGGTCCTGATTTTCGAAATTATGAGGAAGATGCAGCTTGATCTGCATCTTCCCTTATAATTTTTTGAAAAAGGCTTGACATTTCCATTTTTCTGTGGTATAATATTTCATGTTCTATGAGATATGAGAAATTAGCTCAGTTGGCAGAGCATCTCCCTTTTAAGGAGAGGGTCGAGGGTTCGAGCCCCTCATTTCTCACCAAAAACACCCCGTCACATCTGTGGCGGGGCTTTTTGTATTTCAGAGGAAATTTTTTCAAAAAAGACTTGACTCTCACGTTACGTCATGGTATATAATAGAAGCATACAGGAAAGGAGCGAGGATGATGAGAACCGTTCGGGAAGTCAGCCGCATCTCAGGTGTCAGTGTGCGGACACTCCACCACTATGATGCCATCGGACTGCTGAAACCAACCGCCGTTACGGATGCTGGCTATCGGCTGTACAGTGATGATGCACTCCGCCGCCTGCAAACGATCCTGCTGTTTCGGGAATTGCAGTTTCCGCTGAAAGACATCAAGGCGATGCTGGATGCGCCGAATTATGATGCCGCTGCTGCGCTGGATATGCAGATCAAACTGCTGACGATGCAAAAGGAACACATCGAACAGCTGCTTTGCCTTGCCCGCACATACAAAGAACAAGGAGGAATCCCCATGAAACCGACAGATTTTCAGGCATTTGACAAATCCAAGCAGGAACAGTACGCCGCAGAAGTCAAAGCACGTTGGGGCAATACGGACGCTTACCATGAATTCGAATCGAAAACCGCAGGTCAGACCGATGCACAGGCACAGGAAAATGGAGAAGGACTGATGCGGATCTTTGCAGAATTCGGTGCGATCCGAACAGAGTCCCCCGACTCCCCCGCCGCACAGACACTCGTCCGCAAACTGCAAGCGTACATCACCGCACACTATTATAATTGTACAGACGAAATTCTTTGCGGACTTGCAGAACTATATGCCGCAGAAGGCGAATTCAAAGAAAACATCGACCGCACAGGCGGTGTCGGAACCGCTGACTTTGCCGCCGCAGCAATCAAAGCATCGCGTTAAAATCAAAGCCATCCCCACGCATCCTCGTCATTCTGCATTATCCGCGGCACGAAAATGTAAACAAATTGTAGATAATTCTTGATTCTTATTGACAAACAAGGAAAAATCGTGTATCATAAAAATAGTGGCTTGAAAGCATGGGGAAGGGATATGACGCTTACAGCCGCGAATCTTTGAGAGGGGGAATTTTCCCATGAAACGCAAAAGTATTGCCGCTATGGCAACCGCAGCTGTGATGACCGCTTCCATGCTTCCAAGTTTGGGCAGTTCGTCCGCTGTTGCAGCCGGCACTTATAATTATGCCGAAGCACTGCAAAAATCCATGTTCTTCTACGAGGTTCAGCAGTCGGGTGTCCTGCCTGATTGGAACAAAGTCGCTTGGAGAGCAGACGCAATGGTCGATGAGGACGGTAAGGATACCGACTTCGTACCGGGCGGCTGGTTCGATGCAGGCGACCACTTCAAGTTCACGCTGACCAATGCTTACTCCGCATCCCTGATGGCTTGGGGTTACATCCAGTATGAGGATGCCGTCAAGAAAGCAGGTCTCGATGAGGAAATGCGCAACAACATCGAATGGGGTCTTGACTACGTTGCAGCCTGCGACCAGGGCAGCGGCAAAATGGTCGGTACCATCGGTGACTTCAAGGGCGGTTCGACCGACCATAACATCTGGTGCAGCGCAGAAGTCTATCTCCGCAAGCACCACCTCAACAACGGTGACTGGAAACGTCCGTATGACGTCATTTCCAACGCATCTGTTGCAGGTCTTTCCGCAGCAGCTCTTGCTGAGGGCTACATCATGTTCAAGGATACCAAGCCCGACAAGGCTGCAAATTACCTGAAACACGCAAAAGATCTGTTCGATGGCGCAAATAAGATCAGAGATTATAAAGATGTCGGCGGTATGTCAGGTATGTACAATACCTCCTCTTGGCTCGATGACTGTATGTACGCTGCAAACTGGCTGTACATGGCAACCGGCGACAAGAGCTATCTGGAAAAGATCGAAAAGGATTATATCCCTGACTTCCCGCTGGAAAACCAGTCCACAGACAGAAAGTACACCTGGGGTCTCTGCTGGGACGATACTTCTCAGGCAGCAGCATTCCTCTATGCGCTGAACACCGGCGATGAAACATGGGTAAACCATGTCAAGCGTCATCTGTCCTACTGGATGAACGAAGACAGCAAGAAGTTCGAAGGCAGCTACACCTCTGACGGCCTGGCTTGGCTGACCAACTGGGGCTGTCTGCGTCACGCATCCAACACCGCATGGCTTGCAAAGCTGGCAAGTGATACGCTGTTCAAGGACGATGCAACTCTGTCCGCAAAGTATGACAAATGGGCAGACGGTCAGATGAACTATATGTTCGGCGACAACAAGCAGAAAATGAGCTATGTCCTCGGCATGGGCGACAAGCAGCCTGTGGCGATCCACCACAGAACCGCTTCCGGTATCCACGATGACCACTGGAACGAACTCGGTCAGTCCGCAGCTACCGCTATGACAGGCGGTGAAGAATGGCAGACCGAATATGCACATACCCTCTACGGCGCATTGGTCGGCGGCCCTGACAGCTCCGGTAACTACGGCAACTACAAGGTTTCCGACTACCAGTACACCGAGGTCGCAATCGACTACAACGCAGGCTACACCGCAGCACTCTGTGCGCTGATCGACGATTACGGCGGAACAAAGCTCGCAAACTTCCCTGAACAGGAAACCCCGAAGTGGGCTGAATGGGAAGTCGCAGCAGTTCTGAACGGCAGCGGTGACAGCTACACCGAGATCAAGGCATGGGCAATGAACCACACCGCATGGCCGGCAAGAGTTGCAAAGAACATCTCCTACAACTACTATTTCGACATTTCCGAGCTTCTGGATGCAGGTCTGTCCGTCAGCGACATCAAGGTTGAGGGCAAATCCCAGCAGTACTCCGCAGGTCAGCAGGGCTATGCAACCGTTTCCGGTCCTTATCAGTATGACGGCAACATCTACTATGCAAAGATCGAATTCGAAGACGGCAGAGCGATTCAGCCGACCGGTCAGAGCGAACACAGAGATGAAGTCCAGTTCCGTGTTTCGATCCCCGATGCGATCGACGGCAAGTCCACAAAGGGCGCATGGGATCCTTCGAACGACTGGTCTTATGAGGGTGTCAGCGCGAACGAAAGTCTGAAATCCTCCAAGTCGCTGAACGAGCACTTCACAATGTATGTCAATGACGTTCTGGTCTGGGGCGAAGAACCCGACGGTACCAAGCCGACCAAGAGCGATTATGAATTCGAGCGCACAGGCGGCAGTCAGGGCGGTTCAACAACCACAACCACCACTACTACAACGACTACCACCACGACAACGACCACCACAACCACTTCGGACACCACCACAAGCTCTGACAACGGACAGAGCGGCGGTATTGACGTAGGCGGTCTGCTGGGCGATGCAGATGTCAGCGGCTCGATCGACATCTCGGATGTCATTCTGACTGCGCGTGTTGCAGCAGAGGACACAACCGCTACGATCACCCTGCAGGGCAAATACAATGCAGACTGCGACGGTATTCTGGGTATTACGGGCAGCGATGCTTCCGCAATTATCAAGGTCGTTGCACAGCTCATTCCGCAGAGTGATCTGAAAAAACCGTAATTTCATAAAAGAAAACCTCGTGATTCCCAGTGAATCACGAGGTTTTTATTTTGGAATGATGAGTGTTCTGTTCTCTCAGCACATATGGAACATACAAAAAGCGGAGTATTGCACTCCGCCTCAGTCAGTCGAAAAAGTATGGGGGAACAAGGGGAAACCCCTCGTTGGGGTTTCCCCTCTTT